>NZ_LHZU01000146.1 GCF_001580995.1 Acetobacter senegalensis | reverse complement strand
GCCGTGAGCCGTGAGCCGTGAGCCGTGAGCCGTGAGCCGTGTTAGGGCACCAGAACGGCAGCACCATCAAACCGACCATGTCGCAGATCATCCAGTGCTTTGTTGGCGTCTTTCAGGGCATAGGGCGTGGTGGTTGTGTGAATCCCGATTTTGGGTGCAAGCGAGAGAAAATCCAGCCCGTCCTGACGCGTGAGGTTGGCCACGGACACAATCTCCCGTTCCTCCCACAAACTATCATAGGAGAACGCAGGAATTTCGCTCATATGAATACTTGCGCACACCACCTTGCCGCCTTTGCGCAGGGTTTTCAGTGCGGCGGGCACCCGACTGCCAACGGGTGCGAAAATAATGGTGGCATCCAACTGTTCCGGGGGGAGTTCATCCGAGCCTCCGGCCCAGCTTGCGCCAAGCTCGCGGGCAAAATCCTGCGTTTTGGTATCGCCGGGGCGTGTGAAGGCGAAAACCTTCTTTTTCTGCCACACCAGAACCTGCGCAATAATGTGAGCCGCCGCACCAAAACCGTATAGCCCGACCTTCTGCGCATCACCGGTTTTGATCAGAGACCGCCACCCGATCAGCCCAGCGCACAATAGCGGGGCTACTTCCACGTCTGATCCCTCTTCCCCTAACGGAAAGGCGAAGCGGGCATCTGCTACGGCTTGCGTAGCGTAACCGCCATCACGCGTGTAACCGGTAAAAACGGGATGGTCACACAGGTTTTCATGGTGGCTGTCACAATACGGGCAATGCCCGCACGTATGGCCCAGCCACGGAATGCCCACACGCTGGCCAATGGCCAGAGAGGATACGCCGATGCCAAGTGCATCAACGCGCCCGACAATTTCGTGCCCCGGTGTTACGGGCAGTTTGGGGTGTGTGAGGTCTCCATCCACCACATGCAGGTCTGTGCGGCAGACACCACAGGCCAGAACCTTGACCCTGATTTCGCCTGGTCCAGGCGTAAGATCCGGCAATTTCTCCCATTGCAAAGGGGTGCCGGGTTTGTGCAGGCGCATGGCAAACATGGGACAGAGAACCTCCCTTACGCGAATAATGGTCTAATTCGTCTCATGAAAAGCAAGTTGTGTCCTTGATCCTGCTCATTGCTGTGCTGATGGGCTGTTTAGCAGCGGGACGGCGCGGCCCCCGGCCTGTTGGGTACTGGCCTGCACCTGAACGCCAAGAACCTGCCAGCCACCCTGCGTTTGTGTCAGCACGGGTGCGCCACTGCTGCCGTGGGTGCCTGCGCAATCATGTGTAAACAATGTATGCCCGCCCAGATCCTGTGAAAGACCAGTGATATGGCAGGCCAGATCAGCGGTGATGATGTCGGGCTGATTCTGCTCGTAGCCGCCCAGCATGATCGGCGTGCCGGGCGCGATATCGACCGGTTCGGCGGTGACGTGAAACACGTCATCCGGTTTGGCGACGGGATGATCGAGCACCAGTGTGGCGTGATCCAATCCGGCGGTGCGGGCCTCCTCGGCTGTGGTGTAACCGGGTGGGATCATAACCCGCACCACGCGGGCATGGGCAATGTAATGATCTCCACTATAAGCGCGCAGGAAGTGCACGCTGGTCGGGCGGATAAATCGTGCAGTGGGAGAAAGCCACAGGCAATGGGCAGCGGTTTCCACCAGCACAGGGCTGATCAGAAAACCTGTGCATCGGCTTCCCAGTTCGGTTTGCACCCGGCCGATGGCGGACCATGGCATCTGGGTTGTATCTACTCGTTGGCGAGGGTCTTCCGGCCCGACACCGGCCAGATGGGTGCGATAGGCAGGCCCTTCAGCATGGGCCGCAGAAAGTAAGGGTCCTAGCAGTATCATTCCGGCAACGGCGGCCCGCGCAGCAGAGAAGGTAAGCCGGAGGAGGGAGGCGCCGGAAGACGCTGAAAACCGGAGGGGCCGGTTTTCAGCTGGTTGGCAGGCAGCAGATAAATTCGGCCTGCCAGTAAAAAAAGCTGAGAGGAAAAGGCGGGTTTTACGCGCCATAGCCCTGCGGGTGGACCTTGCGCCAAGCGTAGGCGGTTTCCACAATCCGGTCGATATCGGTGAATTCAGGAGCCCAGCCCGTGGCTTCCATCAGGCGCGCGGGGCTGGCCACCAGGCATGGAGGGTCACCCGGGCGGCGATCGCCCGCCTTCCATGGCACGTCCAACCCGGTGACGCGTGCCACACTTTCAATGATCTCACGGTTGGAGTTGCCGCGCCCTGTTCCCACGTTGAAGGTCACGCTTTTTCCGTTCAGGAGTGGCAGAACCGCCAGATGAGCGCGGGCAAGGTCGGTGACATGCACATAATCCCGAATGCAGGTACCATCCGGGGTAGGGTAGTCCTGTCCGAACAACGTAAGGGCAGGGCGGCGTTGCAGGGCAGCGTCAATCACCAGCGGGATCAGGTGCGTTTCCGGCCGGTGATCTTCCCCAGCGCGGCCAGCCGGGTCTGCCCCTGCCGCGTTGAAGTAACGCAGGCATGCACTTTTCAGCCCATGGATGCGGTCTGCCCAGTAAAGAGCGCGTTCCACCATGTATTTGCTCTCACCATAAGGCGAGCCGGGGTCTACGGGGGTGTCTTCACTGATGGGGGCATCCCCCGCAGAACCGAACAGGGCGGCAGTGGAGGAAAACACAAACCGTTTGATACCGTGACGCACGCAGGCATCAATCAGGCCGAACCCGATGCCCGCATTGGCGGACATATACAGCATGGGGTCCTGCATGCTTTCGCCAACCAGAGAGAGGGCGGCAAAATGGAGCACGCCGTCCCACGGGCCTTCCGCCAGAACCTTGTTCAGGCAGTCCAGATCAGCCAGATCTCCGTGAACAAAGCTGGCCTGTTCTGGCACAGCCGCCCGGTGGCCGGTGCGCAGGCTGTCAAACACCACAACGTCATGCCCGTCATCCAGCAAGGCGAGAACAACGTGGCTGCCAACATATCCGGCGCCACCGGTCACAAGAAAACGGGCCATGAAAGACGATACTCACATCTAAAAAAGATGACGGAACCTTAAGGTATTTCACAGCCAGGGCGCAAGCAGCCTTCATCCGTCAGAATGGTTTTAGAAGTCTGTCCAGATAGTCCAGTTCCTGCTGGGGGCGGGTGCGGTCTGAATCGCGGCGGCGCAGTTCCTGCTCAATTTCGCGCGCGCGCTGGCGGGCGACGTTGTCGGGCACGTGCGTACCATCATCCGGGGTCTGATCTCCGCCTTCACCCAGACGACGGCCTAGCGGGTCACGCTTGCCTTTCTGCTGGTCCTGCTCGTCACTCTCGTCCGTATCGTCTGAAGGAGTAGAGCCATCATCACCGCTGCTGGCGCTGCCCTGCCCCTGCTGGCCATCACCGTCGCCGCTACTGCCAAAGCCGGGAATAAAGCTCGGGGCGCTGCTTTTGCCATCGCCTTTCATGGCGTCCTGCATCTGCTGGCGGCCTTTGCGCAGGGCCTCCAGCGCTTTTTCCTGCGCCGTGGCGGCTGCTGAATCTTCTCCATCGCTCAATGCCGTGCGGGCGTCCTTCATGCTCTTTCGGGCATCATCAAAGGCGGGTGGCGTTTTGCCTGTCAGTTCCTTGAATTCATCTTTCAGTTCGTCCAGTGCCCGTTCCAGCGCGTGCTGGGTGGCGCGGTCCGTCCGGCGGGCGGCAGCCTGCTCTTCCGCTTTTGCCGGGTCGATCATCGTCTGCGCGGAAGGTTCCTGTTGTGTCGGCGAAGGCTGGCCGGGGTGAGGGGGGGCGCCACCCGGAGGCCCTTCCTGCTGGTCCGTGCCGGGAGGGACAGGCAGGCCGAGCTTCCGGAGAAGCTCGGAGGTAGACATGCTGCCGTAATCCTGATCTCCATCACCGCCATCATCTTCCAGCGCGTTCTGCTGCCGGGCCTGCGCGCGCAGTACCTCATCCAGTCGGGATTGCGCGTGGTCCAGCAGGGAGGTTTGCTTGCTGGTCAGGTCTCTGAGCGCGGCGGCCTGTTCACGCGCCTTCTGCTGCGCCACCATCTGGCGGGCAAGGGCGGCCATGTCCTGCGGGGTGGCGTTGCGCATCCGCTCCGTGGCGTCTTCCATCTGTTGCAGGCGCTCCAGCGCATCGCCCGAACGGCCATTGGCGGCATCATTCTGCAACTGCTTCATCAGCTTGGAAAACGCCTTGTCCCCCGCGCGGTAGAGGCCGGGCAGATCAGGAATGGCGGTGTGGTCCCGTAAGGCTTGGGTGGCAAGCGCCTGCATCTTGCGGGCAATAGCGTTTTTCAGGGCTTTCAGCCGCTCTTCCAGTTCCTCACGCGCCTGTTGATCCTGTTTTCCGTCCTCACGCATGTGGCGGAGCTGCTGTGCGACAGCAGCTTGAGCGGCTCGGGCATCAATCGAGGCCTGTGCGGACGCATCATCCCCGTTGCGCCGATCCTCAATATCCAGCGCCAGATCCCACATCAGGCCAACGGCACCGGTCCGGGCGGTTTCATCGCTGATATCAGCATTGTCCAGCATGGCGACAATGCTGGTGAGGTTCAGGAACATGCCCGTATGATCATTGATCGGGCCGGGTGTTTCACCTAGGGCGGCGAGATCCGTTGCCGTGCCGCTGCGGCTTTCACGCTCCAGCGCATAGCGTTTGCGCAGATCCAGCACCGCGCGCGCCACCGGCGAATGGAAGACGCGCGCCCCAAGCCGGAATGTGACGCTCTGGCTTTTCCCTTCATGTCCGCTGATGGACTGGGCAACCACCCGGCCCGTGACGTCCTCTCCCGCCCAGGGATCTTCTGACAGATCAGGTGAGACAACGCCTTTTACGGATTTGGGATGACCGGAAAGCGGAAGCGGAACGGTGAGGGTACGCGCAGGGCCGCGCCCCGGATGAACCAGATGCAACTGTACGGAGAGAGAAGCCAGCCCATAGGCATGTGCGGCCTCATAGGGCAGGCGGGTGCGCCAGTCTCCTTTGCCTGCGCCGGGGTTGGGTCCCCATTTGGCCGTGGGCGCGGCATCAGGCAATACGGTTACTGGCCACTGGGCCAGAGTGCGACCCCGACCCGCGAGCCGGATGACGCCGGTGTGGTCAAGGGTAACTTCCAGTTTCCAGTTTCCGGCATCAAGCCTTTGGCGGGCTTCATCCGTGAGCACCATGCCATTTGCGCCATGCACAACCGGATGGGTGGAAAGCCCGGTGACAATGGCTGTCAGCCGAGCTCCTTCCGGCACGTTGGGTGCCGTGCGCCCGTTGCCCAGAAAGACAGGGGCATCTGGTGCATAGGCGGGAGGGGTAATCCACGCTTCCACGTGTGGCATGGGAACGTTCGGGTCATCCCGACCGGGAATGAAGGCGGCCAGAATACGGCCCGGTGCGGTAGGGCCAGCGGCAATGCCCGCAGAAACCAGTGCCAGAAGGAGGGCACCAGTGGCAGCGCGGCGGTAAGCTGTTGCGGGAAGCAGATTGGGCCAGCCTGCCCGCAGGGTGCCAAGAGAGGCCAGAATGCGCTGCTGATGCGCCTGCCACAGTGACAGCGTGCCATCATCCACAGCCCCGGCGGGTTTGTCTGTCAGGGTGGCAAGGGGCTGGTTGTGCAGGCCGGAGGCACGTTCAATGCGCCGGTCCACCGCGTAGCGGGAAGGGGGGCGGAGAGCAGAAAGGTCACGCTGCAACCGCCAGCCGCACAGGCTGAGCCAGCCCGCAACCACCACAAGCCGCAGGCCATCGGGCAGGTGTTGGGGCAACCGAAGCAGGCCAGCCAGACAATAAAGGCCCAAAAGCCCGGCTGTGGGCTGAAGAGCAGGCCATAGACGTTCCACCCGCAGCACAAGGGCCGCGTGTTTGCGGGCAGAGGCAAGCCGCGCGGCCAGCGCGCCGTCCTGCGCCGTGGTGGAGGCCAGATCGTGTTTCAGATCACCTGTCTTCATACGGTCCCGGCGAGATGGGAGGGCACAATTTCATCCTGCCATAGTTCTTCAACGGTCTGCCTGCTGCGGATAACCTGCCATGTTCCATTGTCCACCAGCACTTCCGCCGCCAGTGGGCGGCTGTTGTAGGTGGAGCTCATAACCGCACCATAAGCGCCCGTGTCCAGAATAGCTATGCGGGAACCGCGCTGCATGGGGGGCAATAGACGGTCCCGTGCAAAGGTATCACCACTTTCACACACCGGGCCAACAACATGCGCGTGGGCCGCTGGCAAAGCGGCCTCATGCGCGCTGAGCGGCACGATGCCATGCCATGCATCATACATGCTGGGGCGCAACAGATCATTCATGGCGGTATCCAACACCAGAAATGGCGCTTCGTTTCCGCGTGCCTTGTGCAGGATGACGCTTCCCAACAGCACACCCGCCGGGCCGATGGGCCAGCGGCCCGGCTCAATGGCCAGACGCACGTTCAGATGCCCAAGCTCCGCCTTTATGGCTCCGGCCAATGCTTCCGGCTGGCCCTCAGGCTCATTGCGGTAGGAAATGCCAAGGCCGCCGCCGCAATCAATGACTTCCACCGTCTGGCCCGCAGCGCGGACGGTCTGCACCAACTCCGCTATGCGTGCATAGGCGGCGCGATAAGGGGCGGTGGAGAGAATCTGACTGCCAATATGGGTGGAAAATCCCACGGCCCGGATGCCGGGCAGGCTGGCTGCGTGCGCGTAGAGAGAGGCCGCATCATGAAACGGAATGCCAAATTTGTTCGCCGCCAGCCCCGTGGTGATCTTGGCATGGGTTTTGGCATCCACGTCCGGGTTGACGCGCAGGGTTATGGTGGCGGTGCGGCCCAGCTTTTGGGCAATGGCGGAAATAACATCCAGTTCTTCCGCGCTTTCCACATTGATCTGGCCCACGCCCAGCCCAATGGCTTGTTCCAGTTCCGCGTCTGTTTTTCCCACGCCGGAGAACACAATCCGCTCGGCTGGCATGCCGGCCTTTATGGCGCGGGCCAGCTCTCCGCCGCTGACAATATCCGCACCAAACCTCTCGGCGCGGAGAAGGGACAGAATGGCCAGATGATCATTGGCCTTCACGGCGTAATGGATGGCGACATCCAGCCCGGCCTGCTGCATGGCAGACTGCATACGGTGCATACGGCTGCGGAGCGTGTTCCCGCCAATTACCCAACAGGGCGTGCCCACGGCATCGGCTATGGCGTTCAGGGGCACGCCTTCCAGCATCAGGCCGCTATGAACATCCATTTTCAGGTGCGGATGCGTGGCCAGAAGCTCTGCAACGGAAGGGTCTGCATCAGTATAGGGAAGAACGTCGGCCATTGGATGAGGGAAGCCTTGAAGTCGAATAAGAAACTGCGGCTTCTGTCAGAATGCCGCAGCGTGGGAGAACGGAACAGCACAGCGATATTCCCGCCACACATACCGTTTTTGATATGTATGCCGGAAGTATCACCCCGGATCATGCCAGACTCACCTGCCTTTGCCCATGGTGCAGTGGGTGGAAGGCAATGGCAGGCAGTGTTTTTTCAGGCTTAATCGTTCGGCGGATAAGTCCGTGGGTAGGTAATCCTGTCCGATGGGCCGGGCGCATGGGGCGAGCCCTTCTTGCCGCATCCGCTCAAAGGCAGGGCAAGAAGAACAAGCGCCAGAAAGCCCAAGGTGAAGCGTGTCATGCCTGTGGCGTCCTTTCGGGGCTATTTGGCTGCGCTATTTGCTGAGGTGGAAGGTGCATCCGCCGCAAGGGCTTTCTGCCATTTCCGGGCTTCCCGCAGAACATTGGTGGAGGCGGTGCCGCCCTCGCTGGTGCGGGAGGCAATGGAGGCTTCAACAGTCAGAACGGAATAGATGTCATCCGTAATGCCCGGTTCTTCCGCCTGCATTTCAGCCAGAGAAAGATCCGCCAGATCAACGCCCTTTTCTTCAGCCTTGGCAACCAGACGACCTGTTACATGGTGTGCAGTGCGGAAGGGCACCTTGAGCACTCGTACCAGCCAGTCCGCAATGTCTGTGGCCGTGGAGTAACCCGAGCCTGCCAGAGCCCGCATCTGCTTTGTGTTGGCCGTCATGTCCCTGATCATGCCGTCACAGGCGGCAAGGGACAGGGTGGCGGCATCGGTCGCAGCAAAAACGGGTTCTTTGTCTTCCTGCATGTCCTTCGCGTAGGCCAGCGGCAGGCCTTTCATTACCGTCAGCAGGCTGACAAGGCTGCCGGTAATGCGGCCCGTTTTGGCGCGTACCAGTTCGGCAGCATCCGGGTTGCGCTTCTGCGGCATGATGGAAGAGCCGGTGGTGAACGCATCAGACAGACGGATGAAGGAGAAGGGGGAAGAACACCAGATAACAATCTCTTCCGCCAGCCGGGAGAGATGCATGGCCATGATGGACAGCGCGGACAGATATTCCAGCGCAAAATCTCGATCAGACACAGAATCGAGCGAATTGGCGGTCGGGCGGTCAAAGCCCAGCAGGCCAGCGGTCATGCTGCGGTCAATGGGGAAGGACGTTCCCGCCAGCGCGGCGGACCCCAGTGGGCATTCGTTCAGGCGTTTGCGGGTGTCAGCCAGACGGCCCCGGTCACGCGCCAGCATTTCCACATACGCCATAAGGTGATGGCCAAACGTGACAGGCTGCGCGGTTTGCAGATGCGTGAAGCCGGGCATGGGGTCTGCGGCGTGTTCTTCTGCACGGCGGGCAAGGGCCCGCATCAGGGAGGCCACCTGCTGGTCCACCCCGTCAATGGCGTCACGCACCCACAGGCGGAAATCTGTCGCTACCTGATCGTTACGGGAGCGGGCGGTATGCAGGCGTTTGCCCGCCTCGCCAATCCGATCGGACAGGCGCGCTTCGATATTCATGTGAATATCTTCCAGCGCTTCTGAAAATTCAAACCGGCCCGCTTCAATATCCTGCCCGATGGCGGTCAGACCATTGCGGATGGCAGTTTCATCATCCTTGGAGATGATGCCCACATGCGCCAGCATGGCCGCATGGGCGAGTGATCCCGCAATATCCTGTTTCCACAGGGCTTTATCAAAGCTGATGGAGGCGTTGATGGCCTGCATGATCTCTGAAGGGCCACCGGCAAAGCGGCCGCCCCATTGCATGTTGGCATCTTTCTGTGATGCGGTTTCTGTCTTGCTTGCGCTGCTCAGAGACATGTCATGCCCCAACCCGTGTCCTTAAACCTGATACGAAAGCACGCACCCTACTGATGCGTGCCCTGTGGCGCAAACGCTAGACGCAGGGCATGATGCATTCCAAGCCTGTTGTGGGGGCGGGGCTGCCCTGTTGCGCGGAATGGTTTCTGCCCGACAGGAGTGGCCGTATCCTCCGCAGGAACAAGGACTTGAATTTCAGGAGCTTCTTATAATGACTGCCACAAAAAACCTTGAAACCTTTGGTGTGATTGATCCAGGCACCAACATCCTGCTTGAAGTGATTCGCTCCCCCAGCGCTATTGAAGCCGTAAAACGGCTGGAAGAAAAAATGCGGGGCGCGGAGTATGTGGCATCTCGCACCTATGCGCAGGGCGGGGAAGAATCGCTCAACGGCACGGACCCCGTTTATTGGGTCTATACGCTTGACGACTCCGGCTTGGACGCCGAAGGCCTGACCCGTGATGATGCCGGTCTGGTGCGTGAAAGCGCCGATGAAGTCGGCGTATTTGTCTCTTCCCCCAAAGCTACCAGCTAAGAGGCTGCGCGTAGCGCGTCTGCCCTATCGGGCGGATGGGGATTTTGCGTCTGCCTCCTCAATCGGACGGCAGGCGCACAATAAGGAGCATTTTTCGGACGAATCTTGTGAGGCGTCCGGTTCAGAATGAGAATGACGGAGGGCGTGGCTTTACGCCTTTCACCGCAAGAGCGTAGCGGAAAGCGGCTGCTCAGCTATGGTTGTCCTGCTCTCGCGTACGGCGGCGGGGTGGATGGCCTTCTCAGGTGAGGCGATCACTCGTTCAATAGGGGCGAGTTTTGATCCAACTTTAGGAGCAAGGTTGAGTAGGGCCACGTTCGAAAGGCGCTTTGTGATCGGCACCCGCGAGGAGAACACCGGCAAGGAAGACCTTTCGGGACGATCATTCTGAAAGGGTTGGCTGTTCAGAGCTGGTTTGTTCCGGGCTGCCCCTTTCAAGAAGAATGGATTTTCCTTGCTGGTGGTGTCTGCTAACGCCGCCATCAGTATGCGGGTTGCGGCAGAATGATAGTGAAAGAGCAGGATTGAGAGAGGGCATGACGGGCGAGGCAATGACGGACGAGAAGGAAGCGCCCTGCGTGGCAGTTTACGGAACGGATGGCGGCGGCCCGTTTGTGTTGGTCAGCGATCACGCTGGGCGGGCTGTGCCTTCTTATCTGGCTGATCTGGGCGTGAGCGCCGAAGACCGTGCCCGCCATATTGGCTGGGATATTGGCATAGACGGTGTGGGGCGTGCTCTGGCGCAGAAGCTTCAGGCCGTGCTGATAGAACAGGTTTATTCGCGGTTGGTGATTGATTGTAACCGCGCGCCCGGCCACCCCACCTCCATTGTCAAAATCAGTGATGGCACACCAGTTCCAGCCAACCATGCGCTTACGGCGGAGCAGATTGCGTATCGGGAAGATACCATTCTCCATCCTTACCATGCGCGCATTACGCAGGAGCTGGATGCGCGGCTAAAGGCAGGGCGACCGACCGTGGTGGTGGCGCTGCATAGTTTTACACCGGAAATGGGCGGCCTGAAGCGCCCGTGGCAAGTAGGGTTGCTCCATAATCATGATAAACGGCTGGCCGTTCTTCTGATGGAACTGCTGCGCAAGGAAGGGCTGACCGTAGGCGATAATGAGCCTTACGCCCTGACAGATACCTCTGATTACACGGTTCCCACACATGGAGAAAAACGGCAGTTACCACATGTGGAAATTGAAATCCGACAGGATCTGATTGATCACCCCGCCGGGCAGGAGGAGTGGGCTGCACGGCTGGCGCGGTTGCTGCCGCAGGCATGGGCGCTCTTCTGCCAGACCTATGGGGTAACACCTGGTGCGCAAGCTGATGCGGAAGGGGCTATGGCATGACCGCACACCCGAAAATGCCTCCTTTGCCTCGCCAAATTCTGACAGGCAAAGCCCGGCTGGCTGGCGTGCTGGGCTGGCCCGTTTCGCACTCACGCTCACCCGCGCTGCATAATTACTGGCTTTCCCGTTATCAGATTGATGGCGCGTATGTGCCCTTGCCTGTGGAGCCCGCCCATTTTGTGCAGGCGGTGCGGGGGTTGCAGGCCGTGGGGTTTAGAGGGGCTAACGTGACCCTTCCTCACAAGGAAGCAGCATATGCCATAGCGGATGATCTGGATCATTCCGCGCTGCGTGCCGGGGCTGTGAATACGCTGGTGTTTCAGCCGGATGGGCGTATTCGCGGGGTCTCCACGGATGGGGATGGTTTTGTAGCCAGCATGGAAGCGGAAGGACTGGCCCCCAAAGGGCGTGCCCTTCTGCTCGGGGCGGGGGGCGCGGCCCGCTCGGTCGCCGCAGCGTTGCAGGATCATGGCATGGAGGTGGCTGTGACCAACCGCACGGCGGAGCGCGCGGAACAACTGGCCGAGGCTCTGCCCGGACTGGGCGTGGTGCCGTGGTCCGTGTGGGAGGAGCAGCTTGGCGCGTATACCCTGCTCGTCAACACCACATCCCTTGGTATGGAAGGCGGACCGGACCCGATGTTCCGGCCCAGCCTGCGCCATGCCGCCCGCCATCTGGTGGTGGCGGATATTGTTTATGTACCGCGCCTGACACCTTTGCTGGCCGAGGCAGAACAGCACCGCCTCAAAACGCTGGGTGGGCTGGGAATGCTGTTGCATCAGGCGCGTCTGGGCTTTCGGGAATGGTTCGGGCACGACCCGGAAGTGGATGCTGATCTGGAAGCCTACGTGCGCGCCAGCGTCTGAGCGGAACAAAGGCAGGGCAAGACGTGCGTACGCATCGGGGCATGCATATTCTGGGGCTTACAGGCGGCATGGGCATGGGCAAAAGCACCGTGGCCACCATGTTGAAAAAAGCGGGGATGCCTGTTTTTGATTCGGATGAGACCGTGCGCCGCCTGCAGGCCGATCATGGTCCTGCATTGCCTGCCATAGCCAGACTGGTGCCGGATGCCGTGCAGAATGGGCGGTTGGATCGTGCCGTGTTGCGGCGCGCTGTTACAGGCAATCCGGGCTTGTTGAAGCAGCTTGAACGGGTGATTCACCCCATGGTATGGGCAGCCCGTAACCGTTTTCTGGCCCACTATCGGCGTGTCGGCACGCCGTGGGTGGTGCTGGATGTGCCCCTGCTGTTTGAGACCGGGGGCCAGAAAATGTGTGATCATGTTCTGGTGGTCTCCGCTCCTGCCCGGGTACAGGCGGCGCGCGTGGCGCGGCGGCGCGGGGTGCCTATGGCCGAAGCCCGAAAGCTGATTGCACGCCAGATGCCGGACGCCAGAAAACGGCGGCTGGCTGACACAGTGATAGAAACAGGCGTGGCGCTGCCCGAAACCAGACGGCAGGTGCGCTGCTTACTCAAGGCATTGAAGCAATGAAACGTTCCATCCTGTTTGATACGGAAACCACCGGCCTTGATCCGGCCACCGGGGACAGGGTGATTGAAATTGCAGCGGTGGAACTGGTGGGGGACCTGCCCACCGGCAAAAATTTTCGTGTCCTGATAGACCCTGAGCGTGACGTGCCGGAAGAAGCCTCCCGCGTGCATGGGTTCACGGCGGCGGATCTGGAAGGGCAGCCCAAATTTGCCGAAATTGCAGATGAGTTTCTGGCCTTTATTGGCGATGACCCGCTGATTGCCCACAACGCACGTTTTGACTTTGGCTTTCTGAATGCGGAACTGAAGCGCGCGGGCTACAAGCCGCTGGATATGGCGCGGATGGTGGATACGCTGGACATGGCGCGGGAACGTTTTCCCGGCATGCCCAACAGCCTGGATGCGCTCTGCCGCCGCTTTGGCGTGGATCTGTCTGCCCGAACCACACATAATGCGCTGCTGGACTGCAAGCTGCTGGCCGATGTGTATCTGGAGCTGATGGGCGGCCGTCAGCACGGGTTGGGGCTGGTGGCGGATGGTGAGCAGGCCCCCTCCGTCACATATGAAGGCCCGGCTCAGCGCCGCGTGGTGCGCGTTGTGCCCACGGCGGAGGAACTGGCGGCACACGCCGCGTTTGTTGCCAAGATCAAAGAACCCGTGTGGAACGCGTAACGGTTTCCTGCTTCAGTTTTTAAAAAACTGTGGTCATTTGTTGAGTCTGCCATGTTTCTTCTTTCTGGAAAACATGGCACAACAAACAGACGCTGCCTCTGGACCCCCGGAAATTTTGCGGCCCGTCTGTTTGAAGTAAGGAGCCTCTTGATGCGCTCTGCATCTGTTCGCGTTGTTGCTGCCTTGGCCCTGTGCGGCTCGTGGTCCCTTACCGCGTGTGCCCAGTCTCCGCTGGGACCTGTAACCGGCGAGGTTTCTTTCCACACACGTTCTGCTGATCTGGGTCTGGGCTACACATGGGGAACCGGGGTGCTGACCTACGGTGGCCGCACATATCCTTTTTCCGTCAAGGGTGCTTCTGCCGCAGCGGTTGGCTATTCCTCGGGTGATAGTGTCGGCAAGGTGTACAACCTTCAGCGGATTGAAGATTTTCAGGGCACCTTCTGGGCGCTTTCAGGAGAGGCCACGGTGGGTCGCGGTGTAAGCGGTGTGCTGATGGAAAATGATAACGGCGTGCGCATCCGGCTGGATTATACCCGCAGCGGAGCCCGCTTTGCTGCGTCTCCTTCCCGTTTGACCGTCCGTCTGCTCAAGCCGTCCAAACCCGCTACGGACAGCGCACACCCGGCACCGGCTGCGCATTCCTGATCGGTTTTACAGTTTTCGGCTGATATTTCAGGCAGCCCAATAAAAAAGCCCGAACATCGGATGGTGGTCGGGCTTTTTCTGTTTCAGGAGCCGGAGCGTTGTCTGGACTGGTTCACTGCGCTTGCGTTGAGGAGGTGAGCACAGATTCAAAGGGCTTCAGGTTGCCGTCACTCGGGTTGGCGGGAATATGCAGAAGCGCCATGACAAGGGAATAGACATCCACGTTGTCAAACGGAGGCAGAACCTGATGCTGCTTGAAGTCAGGGCCGTGCGCAACAAAAAGAGCGCTCATATCCGGCAGGGCAGGATCATACCCATGTTCGCCACGAATGGGGGCTTTTGACGCATCGGGCGTGGTTTCCAGAATAACCCACCCTTGCTGGGCAAGGCAGATATAGGCGGGAACACGCGGGTTTGTACCGTAGTGGAAGCGGGCGGGGAGAGCCTCCTTTTTCCAGCATTCCATATGGTCATGCGGGCGCAGCAATGCTTTTTCCAGCTTTGCCTGCTTACCGGGAAGGGGATCAACCCCGGCATAGGCCCCGCCAGTCACCCACCTGTAGCTGGAAGAGGGCGCAACCTTGTCCATTTCAATAATTTGGCCGTTGCCCACACTGGCCATGCCGTGGTCAGCCACAACAATGATATCGGCTGGAATGTGACGCTTCTTCAGACCGTCCACCAGACGGCCAATTCCCGCATCCACATCCTGAAGCGCTGCGTTGACCTCAGGAGACTCCGGCCCGAAATGATGGCCCGCCGTATCAACCACGTTAAAATACAGGGTTGAAAAATGCGGACGCTTTTCTGCCGGGGCATCATACCAGGAGAGCAGTTTGTCCACGCGGTCCGTGTCAGACATCTTGTAGTCAAAGGGCAACCATTCATCGGGCCGTGTATCATGCACGGCACTTTCAGAGCCGGGCCAGAACAATGTTCCCACATTCAGGCCATGCTGCTTGGCTGTGACCCAGATCGGGTCGGCTTCACTCCACCAGAAGGAATCCGTGCTCCGCATGGTGAATTTCTGGCCGGGATGGTCCGGATCATAAAAGGTGTTGCCAACAATCCCGTGGTGATCGGGCCGCAGGCCCGTGACCAGCGTATAATGATTGGGGAATGTGATGGAGGGAAAAGACGGGTGCATGCCCTCCGTGGTTACGCCATCCTGCGCCAGAGCCTGAATATGGGGTGTCAGCCCGCGGGATAAATAGTCCGCACGGAACCCATCCAGAGACACCAGAATAACGGCAGGTGGTCCCTGCCAGGCAGTGGTGGATGTGGGGGAGGAAGCGCAGCCACTGGTGAGCGCCAGAAGAGCCGCGCCTAACAGGCTTGGAAGGAATTTTTTCATGGAGCCAAGTGTAACAGTGCCACCCGTGGCGCTACAGATATTATTGCGCGATGGGTACGACATTTTCATGACATGTTTGACGAAATGGCCAGATGAAAATGGTCGCACAAGCGGCGATGGCGGGCTCACTTCGCTGTATCGTTGCTATGGGGGCAAGGACTATTGTGGCTGGTCAGTAAGAGGCTGATTGAGCCGCTGACCGTTGAGAGCGCCGGGTCTTTCTTCTGAAATAGGTGAGGGAGAGAACGCGGCTCTAAAAGCGTAGTCGCGTGTTCTCTGGCAAAACACAGTGTATTTCGCTGCAAAAGATGCGCCAGACCATTCTGGCGTGCTTTTTAAACGGTCTCTTGTCAGGCCGTTTCTGTCAGAAGGCGCACCGTTCTGGTCAGCACGACGCGTTCGTCAAACAGGGCGAGGGCACGCGCGCGGGCGGCGGTGCCCATCTGAGCCCGAAGCGCGGCGTTCTGTGTGAGGATACGCAAAGCCTCAGCTAGTCGGGGCGCGTTGGCGGGAGGAACCAGCAGGCCCGTTACGTTCTGCACCACCTGTTCGCGCGGGCCGCGGATATCGGTGCTGACCACGGGCAGTTCTGTCAGCATGGCCTCAATGATGGACATGGGCAGTCCCTCAAAGTGGCTGGGCAGCGTAAAGATATCAGCCGCCGCCAGAAGGGCGGGAATATCCGTGCGGTAGCCAAGGCATTTCAAGCGCGGGCCGAGGGCAATGCGGGCCTGTTCAAAACAGGTATCCAGCATGCTGCCATGGTCGGACGGCAGGCGTTCCCCTACCACCCAGAGTTCTGCCTGCGGCACGGCGCGCATGGCTTCCAGCAATTCCGGATAGCCTTTGTGGCGCACCAGGCGGGAGACAACAATGATAACGGGTGTATGCTCTGATGTGCCCACTTCCCGCCGGATACGCGCGCGCGCGGCATCATCAGGGCGGAAGCGTGTACTGTCCCGCCCGTTACCAATGGCGATGGGGTGCGGATGAATGTGGAGACGGCGTGCGTCCTCAGCTTCTTCCTGTGACACCGTCAGGAAAATATCCGTGACATGCCCGCAGAGTTTTTCCAGCACCAATGCCAGAATACGGCGTGTGTGCGAGCCGGGTTGATTGAACAGAAACCCATGGCATGTGTAGGCAATACGCGGCACGCCGCACAGCTTTGCTGCCAGCCGCGCCAGCACGCCGCTTATGGGCATGTGTGCGTGGACCAGATCAGGCTTTTCGCGCCGTATGAGGCGGACAAGCGCCAGAAAGGCGCGGGCCTGCGCCAACGGGGAAAAGGACCGCGCAAATGGCTGGGCCTCCACCCGGAAACCTTCCGCGCGCGGCTGGGCAAGAAGAGGGCCTTCCGCGCAGACCCCCACCACATCATGGCCGTCTTCCCGCAAGGCGCGCATCAGCGGCAGCAGGAAATGGGTGAGTGAAAAATCGACGTTCGTGATTTCCAGAATTTTCACGACACCGCGACTTATTCACTCACCAGAGACAATGCCCAGCGGATAGGCGGGCAGAGCGGTGGTTGCAACGCGGCCTGCGGCGTCAAGCTGGAAGGAGCAGAAACCGGCTCCGCACTAGAGGCGCGAGCGGCTTCTGCCTTTCTGGCCTGCCGTGCCGCAGCGGCTTCTGCCGCCGGGGTGCGGTTCTGTTCGGCAAACAGGGATTCCGCCATGCTCGCGGTGTTCTGCCGTGGTGTGTAATGCAGATGCGCAACCCCGGCGAGCAGAGAGGGCACGCTATCGGCTGGAGGAGGATCGCGCATGATCGGTGCGTATTCATCCTCTTCTTCCTGCAGGGGAGACTGCTCGGCCGCAGGCTCTTCCTGCAAGGGCGGAAGGGGTTCTTCTTCTTCCGGCAAAGGGGAGAGAGAGGCGTCATCCTGTGGGGGGGCGCTCGGCTCTTCTGGTATGAAAGGGGGAGCGTCGTTGGCCGTGTCCTGTGGCTCCAGAACGCCCGTGTCTTCGGCCACTGGCAAGGAGTCAACCGCGTGTTCTGCTGGCGCTCCCTCACCATTTTCCACGGAAGCGGCGCTTTCTTCTTCCACGGGCGGCGGTTCCGGCTCAGGGGGCAGCGTGGGGAACAGAACAATCTGGAGCGTTGCCACCCGTTCCGGGCCACCCAGATACACGCTCTCTTCTACGCTTGCGTGAGCATCTGACTGGAAGAGCCAGCTTTCTTCCTGCGTATAAAGCAGAAAACCATTTTCTACCTGCTCAACCATAACTTCGGGGTGCAGATGGAACCTGACACAGAAATCCGCCCGCGTGCCGCCATGCAGTGTTTCCTCACCCCGGAGGGTCTGGCCATCCTTGCCCAGATAAAGCTGGCGGGAATAGAGGCCACCGCCTTGTGGCTGATAGCCATCATGCGTCATTTGCAGCCAGTGTGCGCCATCCTGCGTAACATGGGTGCGGGTGATTTTTGGCCGTTTGATAACGGCCCCCGTGGCGTCAACCACCATGGGGGAGATATCTGCAAATTCCAGCACGGAATGCGCTGCCGCCTGCCGCAACGCCTGAGCCCATCCGCGTTGGGTGCTGGCACCACAATTAACAATCAGGCGTTGCCTGCCAGACGAGAATTCAAAGGATAACATGCCCGCGTGGGCGGTTTTGTCATGCCCCGGCGCGGCAGGGGCACCTGCATCCACAAGCAGCAGAGCACGCCCACTGGCCAACCGCAGGAAGCCAGTCTCCGGCAGGCTTGCGGCCAGAACGCGGCTGCGAGAGGCCCGGTTGAGCACATGTTCTACCAGCAGGGGGTTTTGTTCCGCACTGCCGTTAAACAGCATCAGCCCGCCGTCTCCATGGCGCATGGCGCGCAGGGCGGGAGCAGCGCGGTTTGCCGCTTCCATTAGAGTGGTGGGGAGCGGCAGGCGCGCCAGTTGAAGGATGCTGAGCATTTCAGCCAGTTCACGCACAGCCTGAAACTGGTCTTCCGGGCAGCGGGTTACAGGGCCACCATCCGGCAGAAACTGCTCGCTGATAGCGTTATCAATCAACCGGAGATAGCGGGAGAGAAATTCCGGCTGATCTGGAATGGCGACAGCAACCGCAAGCAGGCCTTTCAGGGCGGTCAGAGCATGCCAGCCTTGTACCTCTTCGGGCATGAGAGCCATGATGGAGCGGGCTTCCATCATGAGAGCTGCCATCAGGGATTTCCGAAATCCGTCATCAGCGGCGGCGGCAAAAAATTCGTAATAGGACAGCCATGCGGCCAGACGTGCGCCGGTGATGGACGGGTCGGAAATGGGGCGGTCGGCCGCAGGCATGGCAATCCATGTTGCCACCAGACTGCGTGCTTTGATGCGGGCGGATTCTGCCCCCAGTTCCCGCAGATCCCGCAGCCAGACAAAGCTTTGCAGCCATCTGCGGTAGGCATCCGGCCATGCAGGATTATCCCACTGCCGATGTTGCAGGTTGCGGAGCTCGCCTTGAAAAAGCGTCTGGTTGCGCACCAGTTTTTCGCCCACAATTGCATCACCGGGCCATGGGTCCCGCAAGGTCTGGGCCGGGCCTTCCGGCACACGGCCAAAGCCGCCCAAGGGATTACGCATGGCGTAGGCAAGGCGGGCGGTTCGGGTCCAGCGGCGCAGGGGCATCAGATGGTGGGTGCTCCGGGGCTAGAGGTGATCTGACTGCGGGGGTTCAGAATAAACGCCCCACAAGACGAAAAAGAAGGTTCAGGATACGGTAATTTCTTGCCGTAATGCGGCAATAGCGGCGCTGTAATCCGGTTGGGCGTAAATGGCGCTGCCTGCAATCAGCACGTCTGCCCCTGCCGCAATGGCCTGAGGCGCTGTGTGAGAATCGATCCCGCCATCCACTGCCAGCCGGATATCCCGTCCACTTTCCGCAATCATCTGGCGGAGGCGGCGGATTTTGGGCAACTGGCTGGACAGGAATTTCTGGCCGCCAAAGCCGGGGTTCACGGTCATGACCAGAATAACGTCCACCATATCCAGAATTTCGCTTATCGCTTCCGGCGGCGTGGCAGGGCAGAGCACAATGCCCGGCTTGGCACCCAACGCACGGATCTGCTGGAGGGAGCGGTGTGCGTGCGGCCCGGCTTCAATATGGATGAGAATATGATCGGCCCCGGCCTTGGCAAAGGCTTCCAGATACGGGTCTGCCGGTTCAATCATCAGGTGCACGTCAAAGGGCAAAGTGGTGCGGGGGCGCAGCGCTTTGACAATTTGCGGGCCGAAGGAAATGTTGGGCACAAAATGCCCGTCCATCACATCCAGATGGATCCAGTCCGCTCCGGCTTTGATAACGGCGTCAACTTCTTCACCCAGACGGGCGAAGTCAGCGGCAAGGATACTGGGGGCAATGAGCGGGCGCGTTAAGGAAGTCATAAGACTGGTTATCCGCAATCCCGCCGTGCCGCGCAACTCCGTTGAGTGGGGTTTTAACGTCTTTTCTGCGTTGTGATGGTATCACGCTTTGGGCAACGTAAACCGGGCCGCAAAAAAGCCGTCCATTCCGCCTTTGTCAGCCCACAGGCCGGGATGCGTGCGCAGCCAGCCTTCCGGTGTCAGCGCTTCGGTCAGAAAAGGCAGTTCTTCTGGCGTGAAGGGTGAAGGTTCCAGCCCCATGGCCGCTGCCGTACGGGCGCGGGCGGGCCCTTCTTCCTCTTGCAGCGAGCATACGGCGTAGATCAGCCGCCCACCCGGTTTGAGCATGGCTTTTGCTGCTGCCAGAAGACGGTCCTGCCCGGCGGTCAGGGCTGTAAGGTCGCGCGGGCGTTTGACCCACAGCACATCCGGGTGGCGGCGCGCCGTGCCTGTGGCGGAGCAGGGGGCATCCAGCAGAATGGCGTCAAACAGGGCGTCCGGTTTCCATGTGGCGGCATCGGCCTGCACAATCTCTACGGGGTAGGACAGGCGCGTCAGATTTTCACGCAGGCGGGTCATGCGGTTGGCGTTCTGTTCAACCGCAGTCACGCTGGCGCCTGTTGCAGCAAGCTGGGCGGTTTTGCCGCCCGGTGCGGCGCATAGATCGGCCACGCTTTCACCCGGCTGGGCGTTCAGTAGGCGGGCAGGGAGCGTTGCAGCGGCATCCTGCACCCAGAATGCCCCTTCCTCATACCCCGGCAGTTCCGTCACGCGCGTCCCGGCGGGGAACCGCACAGATCCGTTGGGCAGAACTTCTCCGCCTTCAGGCACAGGCGCGCCGGGGCGTAGCGTGATATCCAGCGGCGCTTCCTGACTGATGCCACGGGCAATGGCGCGCGGCACACCTTTGCCGAGGGTGCTCCATGAACTCCACAGCCATGCGGGAATATCCAGCCGTGCCTGATCAAGCCCTTCAAGCAGGGCCGGCCCCTGATCAGCCACCTTACGCAATACGGCGTTAGCCAAGCCTGCAAAGGGAGCCAGCTTGCGGCGGCGCAACAGAGAGACGGTGGTGCCTACTGCGGCATGGGGTGGTGTTTCAAGAAACAGCAGTTGGGCGCAGCCCATCATCAGCGCCACGCGTACAGGTTCCGGCGGTTCCTTACGCAGAAATGGCTCCAGCACCATACGCAATGTGCCCATATGGCGCAGCGTGGCGGCAGCCAGACGATGTGCCGCGGCCCGGTCACGTGGTGGGGCGTCATGCTCCGAAGCCGAGCGTGAGAGGCTGTTTTCCAGCATGCGGCGGTGTTCCACCACGCCGCACAGGATATCAAAGGCCACATCCCGCGTCGGATCAGCAGGCTGAGGGGCGTTTCCCGGGCGGGAAGCGCCGCGCTGTCTGGGTTTGCGGGGGCGGGATTCTGCTGTCATCAACTCACTATCAGGTCTGGCTATCGGGTCTGGCTAAAACGTAAAAGGAAGCGCGCTGAGGCTCAGGCCACCAGCAGCACGCTCTGGGCTTGGCAGGAAGGCGCGCCTTTGTCCAGAAAGCGGCGCAGGGCAAGCGGATAAAGCCGGTGTTCTTCGTGCAGAACACGTGCCGCCAGATCATCCGGCGTATCGCCGGGGAGCACAGGAACGGCGGCCTGCCCCAGAATGGGCCCTTCATCCATGCCTTCCGTTACCAGATGCACGGTGCACCCATGAATGCGCACTCCGGCTTCCAAAGCCCGTTCATGCGTGTGCAGGCCGGGGAAGGAGGGGAGCAGGCTGGGGTGAATGTTCAGCATCCTTCCCGCCCATGCGGTGGTCAGAAACGATGTTAGCAGGCGCATGTAACCGGCAAGGCACACGGCTTGCGCGCCAGATTCTTCAAGGCAGGCATGAATGGCCTGCTCATGGGCTGCGCGGTCTTTCCCGAAGGGACGGTGATCTATGGCTTTGGCAGGAAGGCCAGCCTTGCGCGCCATGTCCAGACCCGGAGCCTGCGGGTTGTTGCTGAGAACAAGACAGATACGGGCTGGAAAATCCGGCGCTTCACAGGCGTGGATCAGGGCGGTGGCATTGCTGCCCCGGCCGCTTAAAAGCAGGGCGACCGGTGTTTTTTCAACACTCATGCTGCGTGAAAATCCGGACAGGCCTTCATGCGCAGGCCAGCTTTGGCTGTGCTCTCTGCTGCTTTGGCAATATGGCCGATCAGCGTTGCGGTTTCACCCATGTCTTTCAGGCTGGCCAGAACCTCATCAGGCTTGGGGGTTGCCAGCACCATGCCAACGCCGCAGTTGAAGACGCGCAGCATTTCATCATTGGCGACATTGCCGGTGCGGGCCAGCCAGTTGAACACGGGGGGAACCGGCCATGTGGCATCAATCACGGCATCAAGCCCGTCTGGCAGGATGCGGGGCAGGTTGCCGGGCAGCCCGCCACCAGTAATGTGGGCGGCTGCATGCAGCAGGCCCGCACGATGCAGGGCCAGAACCGGCTGTACATAAAGGCGTGTGGGCACCAGCAGGGCTTCACCCAAATTATGGCCCGGTGCAAAGGCGGCGGGGTCTGTCCATGCCAGATGGGCATCGGCCACAATGCGGCGCACCAGAGAAAAACCGTTGGAATGCACGCCGGAGGATGGCAGGGCGATCAGCGCATCCCCTTCGGCAATGGCGCCCGGCAGCAGGGCGTTCCGTTCAGCCGCCCCAACCGAGAACCCGGCCAGATCATAATGCCCGTCTGCATACATGCCGGGCATTTCGGCGGTTTCACCACCCACCAGCGCGCAGCCTGACTGCTCACATCCCTGCGCAATGCCACGTACAACCTTGGCTGCGTTTTCTACAGACAGACGCCCCGTGGCGAAGTAGTCCAGAAAGAAAAGTGGCTCCGCGCCCTGCACAATCAGGTCATTCACGCACATGGCCACCAGATCAATGCCCACGGTTTCGTGCAGGCCGGTATCAATGGCCAAGGTCAGTTTGGTGCCTACGCCATCAGTGCAGGAAACAAGAACGGGGTCCTTGAACCCGGCGGCTTTCAGATCAAACAGCGCGCCAAAACCGCCTAGTCCTCCCATGGTGCCGGGGCGGTCTGTTGCCTTGGCAGCCGGGCGGATGGCGTCAATCAAAGCTTCGCCTGCTTCAATATCCACGCCAGAGTCACGGTATGTCAGGGGAGAAGGCGGGGTGTTGGCAGAATTGGACGTCATGCGGGCGCTCTTGGTCTGAATAAGGGGTCGATGCAACAGGCAGGGTAGGGTAGCTTCCCTGCGGACAGTCTTTACGGCAGGTGAAGCGACACGCAAAGCGGCATGAAACGGATTGTAGGAACAAAAGCGGCGTCAGACGCCCCTAATGGCCCGGAAAGGGAGGCGGATGCCCCCGTGCAGCCCGGTGTGGGGGCCGAAGATATGGCAGGCGTGCCACCAGCGCAGTCTTCCGCACCGGGTGCGGAAAGCAGGCGGGAGCGTGCGCGCGCCGAGCAGATTGCCCTGCCGTTTGCTTATCGCCCCCGATTCGGTAGGTCCGATTTTGTCGCGGCCCGTTCCAATGCGGCTGCGCGGGCGTGGGTGCTGGATGCTGAAGCCCTGTGGCGCTGGCCGGAGGGACGGATGGCGCTGTGGGGAGCAAGCGGCACCGGCAAGACACACCTGTTATCCGTTTGGGCGGCACGGCATGGTGCGCCTGTTATTGAAGGCAGCCGCCTGAACGAGCGGGATGTAGCTGATCTGTTCAGCGAGGGCGGATTTCGGGCGCTGGCGCTGGATAATGCGGACCACGTGCGGGATGAGCATGATCTGCTGCATCTGATCAATCTTGTGCGGGAGCAACGCATGGCGTTGCTGTTGGCCGCACGTTTGCCCCCCGCCCGCTGGGCAATCAGGTTGCCTGACCTTGCCAGCCGTGTGCGGGCAACGGCTTCCGTCCCGATCGGGCAGGCGGAAGAAGAATTGCTGCACCGCCTGTTTCTGCGCCTGTTGGCGGAGCGGCAGATTGTTGTGGCGCAGCCCGTTACGGAGTGGCTGCTGCGGCGCTTGCCCCGTAACGCCCGGGCTATCAGGGATATGGCCGCGCTTCTGGATCAGGCAGCGTTGGCCTCGGGTGGTAAAGTGACCCGTGCACTGGCTGGTTCCGTGCTGGAAACCCTGCTGCAACAGGAAACAGACCGGGACTGAACGTCTGGTCTGGCAGCATGGGCTGCATTTGATGCGCCACAAAACATGCGCCTGCAAACTGCATGACAGGCTTGCTCTGAGGGAGCGACTGAGCCAAAGTCGGCTCACCGAATGTTATGGTGTAACATTATTGCAGAAAGAGTAATTGAAACATGGCAAAAATTTTGAGGCACGCACTTGTGCCCATGGCACTGCTGGCCTGTGCGCCCGCCATAGTGCCCTACGCCCATGCTGATGAAGGCATGTGGACCATGGATAACCTGCCCGTAAAGCAGATGCAGGACCGGTATCACTTCACGCCATCCAAAGAGTGGATTGATCGTGTCACCAAGGCGTCTGCCCGGCTGGCGCTTGGGTGTTCCGCTTCTTTTGTCTCAGCAGATGGGCTGGTGATGACCAACCATCACTGCGCGAATGAATGTTTGCAGCAACTATCTGACAAGACTCACAACTATTTTCAGGACGGCTACAGCGCCAAAAATCCGGCGGCTGAACAGCGCTGCCCGGCGATGGAGCTCAACCAGCTTGATTCCATCACGGATGTGACGGACCGCATGCAGGCAGCCCTCAAGGGCAAGGAAGGCGAAGCCTATACCAAGGCGCGTCAGGCAGAAGAAAGCGCCATTGAGAAAGAGTGCGCCGGTGCGGACGCCAAGACGTGGCGATGCGATGTGATCAGCCTGTATCATGGTGGGCGCACAGCGCTGTATCGCTATCGGCGGTATCAGGATGTGCGTATGGTCATGGCGCCAGATCAGAACACGGCCTTCTTTGGTGGGGACCCGGATAACTTCAACTTCCCGCGCTATGACCTCGATATGGCGTTCCTGCGGGTTTATGAAAACGGCAAGCCCGGCAAGGTTGCGGCCTATCTGCCGTTTGATGCGGAAGGCCCCAAGGATGGAGAACTTGTGTTCACATCCGGCAACCCCGGTTCCACCGAGCGCGAAGTGCCACTGGCTGATCTGGAATTTTCCAGAAACGTGACAGTGCCTTTTGTTATTGACAATTACTCTGCACTGGATGGCGCTTTGTGGCAGTACAGCCGCGAAAGTATTGCGCACCATCAGGAAGCGCAGGAACGTATTTTTGGGATTGAAAACAGCCTGAAAGTGTATCGTGGGCGCGTGCCGGTGCTGGCCGACCCCAAACTGCTGGACGCCAAAGCCAAAAGCGAAGCCAGTTTGCGTGACTGGATCAACGCGGATGAGGGGCGCAAGAAAACCTATGGGGACCCATGGGCTAAAAACGCACAAGCTCTGGCCGTCAAACAGCAGATTTTCAAGCCGTACATCATGCTGGAAGGCTCTTTCGGCCTTCAGGGAGATCTGTTCTCCTACGCCAAGCTGCTGGTGCGTGGCGCATATGAACGCCAGAAGCCCGATGCCGAGCGCCTGACCGCGTTCCATGATGGCCGTCTGCCTGCGCTGGAAGCGGAACTGGGGTCCATTGCTCCGGTCTATCCTGACCTTGAAAAAACGGAGCTGGCATTCTCGCTCACCAAGCTGCGGCAGGTGCTGGGCGCGGATGATGAAAGCGTCAAACAGGTGCTGGGCAAGGCGGCTCCGGATGATCTGGCGGTCTCTCTGGTCAATGGCAGCAAGCTGGCAGACCCCAAAGTGCGTCTGGCGCTTTGGAAAGGGGGCGCAAAAGCCATTGAGGCCTCTCAAGACCCCATGATCGTGCTGGCCCGCAAGATCGAGCCGCAGGCGCGTGCGCTGCGTAAGCGCATGGATGATGAGGTGGCAGCGCCATCCCGTCAGGCAACGGAAGCCATGGCCAAAGCCCGTTTTGCACGTGATGGTGTTTCTTCTTATCCGGATGCCACTTTTACGCAGCGTCTGTCCTTCGGGCAGGTCAAGGGCTGGGATGAAAACGGCAAACAGGTTGCGCCGTTCACGACCTTCGCGGGGTTGTATGACCGCGCCACTGGGTCTGATCCGTTCAAGCTGAGCAAGCCGTGGCTGGACGCCAAGGGACGGGTGAACCTCAAAACACCGTTCGATTTTGTCTCCACGAACGATATTATTGGTGGCAACTCAGGCTCTCCGGTGATTGATGCGCAGGGTCATGCCGTTGGCCTGATCTTTGATGGCAATATTCACTCGCTGGGCGGGGATTTCTATTATGATGAAAGCACCAACCGCGCCGTGGCCGTGGACAGTGCTGCCATTCTGGAATCGCTGAAGTCTGTTTATAAAAATCAGGCGCTGGCGGATGAACTGGTTAAAGGACACCTGTAAGCTGTTCTTTCTTCCAGCTTTTATCTGCCCCTCAACAGCAGGCCCGCCGGGGAAATCCGGCGGGCCTGTTCCGTTTTGTGATGGGTGCTGCTGACACAAAACCGTAACATATCGGGCGCTTTTCCTGTGCAAATGCTTTGCAGTATGCTTTGCTTGGGCAAAAGAAACGGGCTGAATGAGCGTCATTCGGCCACCGGAATGTGACAGTGGCGAGGGAGAAATATTTGTGACGGCACAGGGGAAGCAGCGACCAAAATCCACCGGTGCCACGCGGCCTGCCCGCAGGCGGCGCGCCACACAAACCACACCCCGCGCCCCGCGCGCACCCCGCAAAAAAAATGTTCCCCCACCAATTACTCTGGAAACCCCGCAACGGTTCATCAACCGTGAGCTTTCCTGGCTGGATTTCAATCAGCGCGTGGTGGAAGAAGCTGATAATGCCCGCAATCCCCTGCTGGAGCGCCTGCGGTTTCTGTCCATCAGCGCCAGCAATCTGGATGAATTCTATTCCGTGCGCGTGGCCGGTCTGGTCGGTCAGGTGCGTGAAGGGCTTGTTGCACTTTCCCCGGACGGCCTGACACCCGTTGAGCAGCTTGAAGCTGTGCGGGAACGCTGCGCCGCCCTGCTGCGGGAACAACAGCGTATCTGGACAGAACTGCGTGGCCTGCTGAATGAGGCTGGCGTTGTGCTGTGTGAGCCGGATGATTTGTCCGCCGCAGACCGTTCATGGCTTGAAACCTGCTTCATGGACCGTGTTTTCCCGGTTCTGACCCCTCTGGCAGTGGACCCGGCGCATCCATTGCCCTTTATTCCCAACATGGGGCTGGCGCTTGGTCTGCGCCTGCTTTCGGCCGAGAACGGCGCGTTCGCCATGAACGCTCTTATTCTGTTGCCCGCACAGGTTGAACGCTTTATCCGCCTCCCCACTGAGCCAGGTGAGGCTACCGGCACCCGTGTTGTGCGGTTTATCCGTCTGGAAGATCTGATCACCTTGTGCATGGACAAACTTTTCCCCGGTCTGACGGTGGGGGAAAGCGGCATGCTGCGCGTGGTGCGCGACACGGACGTTGAGTTTGAAGATGAGGCCGAAGACCTTGTCCGCTCATATGAAAGTGCGCTTAAGCGGCGCCGTCGCGGCGTGGTCATTCATCTGGACATGGAAAAACGGGTGCCAGCAGAACTGGCGGACGCCATAGCCTCCGGCCTTGATCTGCCATCCGAGGAAATAGCCGTCCATTCCGGCATGATCGGCGTGGTGGATCTGAAGCAGATGATTGTGGATGACCGCCCCGATCTGCTGTTTACCCCCTACACACCGCGCTTTCCTGAACGGATACTCGACTTTAATGGCGATTGCTTTGCCGCCATCCGCGCCAAGGATCTGCTGGTGCATCATCCGTTCGAGAGCTTTGACGTGGTGGTGCAGTTCCTGCGTCAGGCAGCGCTTGATCCGAACGTGATTGCCATCAAGCAGACCTTGTATCGGACATCGCGCGACTCTCCCATTGTCAAAGCGCTGATCGAGGCCGCCGAGGCCGGGAAATCTGTTACGGCCATGGTGGAACTGCGGGCGCGCTTTGATGAGGAAGCCAATATCCGGCTGGCCCGTGCGCTGGAAGCTGCCGGAGTGCAGGTTGTGTTCGGGTTTGCTGACCTGAAAACCCACGCCAAGCTCAGCCTTGTTGTGCGCAGGGAAGGCGGACAGGTTCGGTCTTACGCGCATTTTGGCACCGGCAACTATCACCCCATTACCGCCAAAATTTATACTGATCTGTCGTTCTTTACCTGCAAGCCGGAACTGGCGCGGGATTCCGCCCGCCTGTTCAACTATGTCACCGGCTATGCCCTGCCTGCGGAAATGGAAGCAATTTCCTTTTCCCCCATCACCATCCGCCGTACGTTGGTGGAACTGATTGAGGAAGAGATTGCCCATGTCAAAGCGGGCAGACCCGGCACCATCTGGCTGAAAATGAACTCGCTGGTGGACCCGGCGTTGATTGATCATCTGTATCGGGCGTCCTGCGCCGGGGTGAAAATCATAGGGGTCATTCGCGGGATCTGTTGTCTGCGGCCGGGCGTGCCGGGTCTTTCAGAAAACATCCGGATCAAATCCATTGTCGGGCGTTTTCTGGAACATTCCCGTATTTTTGCTTTTGGTAATGGCCATCGTCTGCCATCTCGTTACGCCAAGGTTTACCTGTCCTCAGCCGACTGGATGACACGCAACATGGACTGGCGTGTGGAAAGCATGGTGCCGGTCACCAATCCAACCGTGCATGCACAGATGGTGGGGCAGATCATGGTGTCCAACCTCAAGGACAATCTTCAGTCCTGGATTCTGGAACAGAATGGCGCGTGGCGCAGGCTGACACCTGGTGCGCGCCCGTTCTCCGCGCATGAGTGGTTCATGACGCATCCGTCCCTTTCCGGCAGGGGGTCTGCTGCGCATGAAGCACCCATCCGTACACCGGCGTCTCTTCCGTCTTCAAAGGATCTGATGTTTGATGAGTGAACAGGCCGCCTCAGCCAGCGTGACCGGGGTTTTCCCGGCGCGCGTTCCAGAGTAATAACGCCAGCATGCAAACTGATACGCCGCGCCGTTCGGCCGTTGTCGATCTTGGGTCCAATTCGGTGCGCCTCGTTGTGTTCGAGGGCGTTTCCCGTAACCCTGTTCCTATTTTCAATGAAAAAGCGGTGCTGCGCCTTGGGCGCGGCCTGACAGCCACTGGCCGCCTGAATGAGGAAGGGGTGAGCATGGCCATGGAGGTGCTGGACCGCTTCCATGCCATTGCCCGCGCCATGAATGCGGAACCGTTTGAAATTCTGGCGACAGCCGCCGTGCGGGACGCCGCAAATGGTCCGGATTTTGTGGCTGCACTCCGCGCCAACATGCCCGACGTGCCTATTCGTATTCTGTCCGGCGAGGAAGAGGCCGATCATTCCGCCATTGGCGTGATGTGCGGTATTCCCGGTGCAAGTGGTCTGGTGGCTGATGTTGGGGGCGGTTCTCTTGAACTTATCCGCATCACCAGTGATGGCCGTCATGATGCCAATACCCTGCCGCTTGGCGTGATCCGTCTGAGCGATCGGGCCAAGGGTGATCTCAATACCGCCAAGGCGTTGGCGGATGCGGATATCGGGGCGGTAAGCTGGCTCCCTACCGTCAAGGGCGGAACGCTGTATCTGGTGGGGGGCGCTTTCCGTGCGCTCGCACGGCTGCACATCGCCCGCATGAACTACCCCCTCAACATTGTTCATTACTATACGCTGGGCTTGGAAGAAGCGCGGGAAATGACCGGCTGGCTGCTGCATGCGCCACGCCGCAGTCTGGAACGCCTGCCGGGGGCACCCAAAAAGCGGCTGGATGATATTCCCTTTGCCGCAACCGTTCTGCGTCGGCTTTTGCGCAAGGTTCAGCCTGACCGGGTTGTGTTCTGCGTGGATGGCCTGCGTGAAGGGTGGTACATGCTGAATGTAGCCCCTGATTGCCTGACGCAGGACCCCATGACCGTAGTGGCACAGGATATGTGTGCCCGGCTGGGCCGCAGCATCAAACTGCCTGATGTGTTGATGCGGTGGACCAACGCCCTTTTTGCTGACGAGACACAACGCCAGACCCATTTACGCCGGATTGCCTGCTGGCTTTCTGATGTAGGAAGTCATGACCACCCGGAATATCGGGCCGAGCAGACGTATTGGCGTATTCTTCGCCTGCAAGGGGTGGGGTTTGACCATGAAGCCCGCGCCTGGCTCTCCCTGGCGCTGGCTGTTCGGTATGCGGCTGATCTGGATGCGGAGTTTCTCTCTACCTCCCGCACATTGCTGGATGAAAAACAGTGGAAGAAAGCCGTGGTTCTGGGGCTGGCGCTACGGTTGGCCTACTCTGTTTCCGGCGGGACGGCAGCGCTGCTTGAAGGAACTGCTCTGACATGGGACCGCAAGGATCTGATGCTGAGCCTTGGCGCTGCATGTGTTGCTGTGCGGGGGGAAAGCGTGGGCCGGGGGCTGAATCGCCTCGGGCAGGCGCTGGATGTCTCTGTCCGGCTGGATGCAGAACCCGACAAAAAGTGATCTCTGGCGTTATCGGCCAGAGATAGATGTAACGGACCTGACGATTTCTCCCTCAGTGCCTGCCGGAAAAACGGGCACGTACTGAGTGGGCAGGCGGGCGGACAAACGCCGTTTTGTTCCGTCTTCCTGTTTTTTCCATGAAAAACTGAGGATGGGGTGAAGCCCCTTAAGCAGCAGGCCTCTCAATGGAAAGGCCGCCTGCGCAATAACAGCGCACGCAGGTAAGCAATGCGTGGAACGGGAGGGCCACCCGCTTTAGGGTGGACAAGCCAGTGACTTCTGGGCACCCTGTAATTCTTACGCCTGCTCCGGCATCTGTCTGATTTTCAGGCAGGAATTGGGTCAACACCCTGCGGGAAAAGGGGATCAGTGGCCAGTTAAGTCAGTGGAAAATATCACGTGTCTTCTGATGAGATAGTCGATCCAACTCTCCAGCACGATGTGTCCGTGCGGCGTGTGCTGCTGCATCTGGTCCTGCCTTTGCTGGCGCTTGTTCTGGGTATTGTGGCCGTTATCGTAATCGGCCTGCATTCCTATCGTACCACGCGGGCGGGCGTGGAATCTCTCACGCATGACCTGCTGGGAGCAGTGCAGCATTATATTGCGCAGGAAGTATCCGATTACATCATGCCGGCCTCGGCTGGGAATGTGATTGCCAGCGGCATGATCGAACACGTGCCGCCCGCAGTGCAGGACAAGGTGTTCTATTCCTATGGTGGGGCCATGTTGCGCAGCGTGCCGCAGCTTCAGTCCTTTTACCTGGCAGATGATAGCGGGCGCTTCACCCTGATTACCCGCCACGGCAAGGATGGGAAGGAGCAGGAACGCACCACCTTGCAGGTGAAGGATGGGCATCAGGTTTTCCATCATGACTATTACACCATTGATGGCACCAAGACGGGTGAAGCTGATGATGATGCCAAGGATTATGATCCGCGCAAACGGGCCTGGTACCAGAACACAAATGGCACCAACCAGATAAAATGGACGCAGCCTTATCTGTTCCCCACAGATAAGCAGTTTGTCATGACCAGTTCCCTGCGGTTCAAGGGGCAGGATGGGCACACACTGGTTTTTGCGACCAATATCTCGTTGAACGAACTCAGCGCGTTTCTTGACAACATCAAGGTGGGGAAAAGCGGCAACGCCATTGTGCTTGATAGCAAGGGCCGTGTCATGGCCGGCCGAAACCTGATGCAGCTTGCCGAAGCGGCCGGGTGGGACCCCAACAAGATGGTGCTGGACCCCAAAACGCACCCCGTGTTTGCCCGTGGGTATGATCATTACCGGGTGCGTGGATTTGGCCCCCGGACCTTTACCCTGAACAAGAAACGCTATGTGACCATTGCCTCGCCGCTGCCGGGGTCTTCTGAAGGCTGGATTCTATTGCTGTCCGCGCCGGAAAGTGATTTTGCCAGCTTTGCCAAACAGAGCAGCCAGCAAAGTCTCCAGTTTGCGGGCGTGATTATTACGTTTTCCCTGATCTTGGCCGGGTTGCTGATCCGTCAGGTCAGGCGGTCTGAACGGAACGCACGTCTTCTTGCTCGCCAGAAAGCTCAGGTGACGCATGAGACAGGTGCCGTGCAGCAGGTGGCGTCCACGCCGCGCCTGTTTGACCCGACCAATGATTCCCTCGTGCTGACAGAGCAGTTGGCCTACGTTACCCACGCCCGTCGCGCGAGTATCTGGCGCTTCCTGCATGATGGGTCCGCCATGGTCTGCAATGATTCGTATGATGAAAAGCAGGATGCCCATTCTGGCGGGTTTGAAATGTCGCGGACTGAACTGGATGCGTTTTTCAAGGCGGTGGAAGAAGGCGAGCCCTTTACGGTTGCAGATGCAGCGGTTGACGAACGCACCACGCAATTTGAACGGCTGGTCATGCGTGAGGCCGGAACCCGCATGCTCTCCGTCTACCCCATTCATGAAGCCGGGGGCGTAGCGGGGGCCGTGGTGCTGGAAGATGCGAACATGGCCCCGCATCTGGTGTATTTTGTCGATCTCATTGCGGCTATTGCCGGCATGCGGTTGGCTGCGGCAGCGCAGAATACGCCGGAAATTGATCATCCGAACGAGGCCGGAGCGGACCACAGCACTCAGGCCGTGCAACAGGCATCCTCTCTGCCGACCACGCAGTTTGACAACATGCTGATGCGTGCGCCGGAAGTGGCTGCGGTTACAACATCCGGCATCTATCCTGCCGTGGCTGTTCTGGTCATCACGTTCTCTGATCCCGTGGTGGACGGAGAATCAGAAACGCAGGCTCTGCTGGCGCTCATCAATCAGCTTGCTTCCGATGTGCAGCGCATTGCGCAGGACAGAAAACTGTTCGCGGTGGAAGTGGCCGGGCACCGCCTGATTTGCATGGCGGGCTGCTCAACCGAGGAAGACGCTACGGCTATTATCCGGATGGCTGATGCCGCGCTGACCATGCGTGAAACGCTGATGGCAGCCCTTGCTGCAGCAGATCTGGAGCCCGTGTTCACCATGGGGCTGGACTACGGGGCCGCCTTTGGTGGGCCGGTTGGTGCAGACCCGCAAGTGTTCAACCTGTGGGGGCAGACGGTTTCTCTGGCCGAACTCATGGCGCAGGGTGCGTCGGATGCGGGCACTATTCAGGTAACCGAGCGTGTTTATGCGGCTTTGCGTGACCGTTACCTGTTCCGAAGCCGCGGAACATTCTTCGCCCCTCATCTTGGTCTGGGGCAGGCCTATGTTCTGGCAGCCCGCCGATGAGCGAGGATAACATTGCCCCACGCGAAGGCGGAGGAGACCGGGACCCCATTCTGGAAGGGGATGCCACCCCGCACCGTCAGCGCAGACCTTTTGTGCTGCACGAATGGATCAGGGAAAAACTGGCGTGGCTTGGGCACATCACCCGGCATCAGGCACGCTTTTTCCTCATCATGCTCGGGGCATCATGGGGCGTTATTTATGAAAGCTTCCGCTCTCACTCATGGCGCAGAACCGTCTGCTACGAGTTTGGTGTAACGCTGAACAGCGTAATCGGCGGCGGTCTGATTGCCACCCTGTTTGCGGGCACACTTACGGGTGTGGCGGCTGTTTCCCAGACCATATACTGGCTGGGGCTTGCGGGCCTTGCCAAAATGACAGGCTCCATTCTTGTCAACGTGGTCATTCGCGAAATTGCCCCCATTCTGGTGGGTATTCTTCTGTTGGGCCGTAACGGCATGTTGTCCGTGACGGAGTTGGGGCTGCTGACAACCGGCGGCCAGATCCGGTCCATGCAGGCGCAGGGGCTGGACCCGTTCCTGCTGCTGGTCATGCCGCGCACACTGGCATTTACGGTTGGTGGCTTTACGCTGGGCATTCTGTTCTCGTTCGCAGCGCTGCTGACCGGTTACATCATCAGCCGTATTTCCGGGGTGATCACCAATCCGGTCTGGACGTTCTTTTATGATGTGGTGGTGGCTATGTCCTCCACGGATTATCTGGTCATTCCGCTCAAATTCATCACGGTCGGGTTTGTGGTGGGGCTGGGGGGCTGTCTGACAGGCCTGACCGCTACCAATGAGGACAATCTGCGCACGCTTCTGCCGCGTGGTTTCTCCCGCGGGATGCTGATTGTGATGGCTGTCAGCGTTCTGTTCAGTCTGGATCTGTAAAGATGGAGACACGCACCGTTGGCCCCCTGCTGGAACTGAACAAGGCAGTTCCTTCCTTTGATGAAAGCGGCCTTCCGCCCGTGCCGTTCAGCATGCGGCTGATGCCGGGGGAATGCGTGGTGGTTGAAGCACGAGACCCGGAAAATGCAATCCAGTTTGCAGATATGTGTTCCGGGCTTGTGCCGCTTGATGATGGCAGCGTGAAATTCATGGGGCTGGATTGGGCAGAACTGCATGACAGGGAGGTCAATGCCCTGCGTGGGCGTATTGGCCGCATTACGCGCAGGCCAAGCTGGCCCACGTTTCTGGGCACGCATCTGGCCATCACGTTGCAGCAGTTGCATCATACCAACCGCCCGATGGATGATGTAGTGGCCGAGGCAACCCGCCTGAGCGAACAGTTTGGCCTGCCGGGCCTGCCGGTGCTCCGGCCAGCCCTGCTGTCTCCGGCGGATCTGGTGCGGGCGGAATGTGTTAGGGCTTTTATGGGACGCCCCCGTTTACTGCTTCTGGAAGACCCGCTGGAAGCAAGTCCCGTGGAACTGGAAAATGCGTTTCTCAGCGCGTTGACAGATGCGCGGGATAAGGGGGCAGGTGTGATCTGGCTGGTACGCAATAATGCCATATGGCAGGGCTACCGGCAGGGTGTAACCAGTATGTGGCGTCTTGCCGATGACGGGCTTGTAGCAGTACGGACGGGGTAATGTTCCAGATCCGCTTACGACAGAAAGTAAAACCGCTGATCTCTCTCCGCTATGCGGATGAGTGGGTGGGCTTCCTTGTGCTTCTCAGCGTGGTGCTGTTTGCCGGTGCCGTGGTGGAGGCAGGCGTGTTGCGAGACTGGCTGACGCCGCCCGCCACCTTGCGGGTGACATTGCCAGCAGGCGGGGTGGGGGGCCTGACAGTGGGGGGCGATGTGCAGCTTCTGGGCGCACATGCGGGCACGATCCGTTCCGTCAAGCTGAACCCTTCGGGCGACATGTATGCCATTGTTGATCTGGACCCTCAGGCCAAACCGTTCATTCGGCGCGATAGCACGGCGGTGATCCGCAAGCAGTTTATTGTGACAGGGGCCGCCTATCTGGAACTGAACAAAGGGCATGGGGACCCCATGGACTGGAGTTACGCTGTGATCAGCGCCACTCCAGCCCCCAACCCGGCAGATATGATTACCGCCACCCTGAACGATATTCAGGCCCAGATCATGCCTGCCATTGCCAGCGCCCGCCACATGATGGCGCAGCTTGATGCCACCATTACAGACATGCATGCGGGCAAAGGCACCGTCGGGCAGTTGATGACCAATGATGAACTGATCCGTCAGGCGCAGGCGGCTGCGGTTTCGCTCAACACGGTTATTGACCGGCTGAAACCCATTGAAAAACAGATTTCGGGTGTGATGAACAAGACGGATGCCACTATGGGCAATCTGCGCTCGGCATCGCAGGATCTGAAAGGCGCCACGCCGCATCTGCCGGCCATTGCGGGCAATGTGGAGGCCAGCACGGCAGATCTGCCCGTTCTGCTGGCGCAGGCGCAAACCACTCTGTATGGGCTTGAAAAGCTGACTGACCAGTTACGCGGCATGTGGCTGCTGGGTGGCTCGAAGGTTCAGAAAAAGACGCGCCTCGCACCGCGGCAGGTGCGGCCATGAAGCGCCTGCATGCCGTGATGCTGCTTGGCCCGCTGCTTCTTTCGGGTTGCGGCGGCACCAAGGAAGCGCCCTCTGCTCGAGACGATGCCCAGTGGGATCAGGCCATGACAGCGGGGCAGGATTCCTTTGATCTGGGCCGCTATAGCGTTGCCATTACCCAGTATCGGAAAGCGGCTGATCTGGCCCTGATGCGCGATGATGGAAAAGCAGCGGCCGAGGCAGGCTACAATCTGGCAGTTGCCCAGCTTGCGGCTGACCTGCCAGCGGATGCGGTGCGCACGGTACAGGCCGCGCGGCAGGCTGCACGTGTTCGCGGTGAGGGGATGCACGCCGCGTTTGATCTGGTGGAGGCTGCGGCTGATTATCGGCTGAAGCAGTATCCGCAATCTGTTGCGCTGGCGGAGCAGGCTATGGGCGCGTCAGAGACAGCGCTCGCCAGTCGGGCGGCCTTTGTGGCTGGCCTCTCGGCTTCGGAAGGGGGAGATAGTGCAGCCCTTCAGAAGGCGAACGTGTATCTGCAAGGCATGAAGCCACCGCTTTCGCGCTCCATGCAGGCGGACAAGGCCGAGATTGCGGCGCGGGTTCTTCTGGCGTCTGACCCCACACAGGCAGCACAACTTGCGCAGAATGCTGCTGACTTGCGGCGGGACGATGCCTCTTATCGGGATATGTCGCGCGCGTTGGCACTGGCCGCAACGGCAACAGATCGCGCCGGAGATCATCAGAAAGCGGCGACGCTCTGGGCTCGTGCGGCACAGAGTGCGGCCATTCAGGCAAACGCGGCTGGAAAAGTGGATGCCACCACGGTGGCGCATGGTGCTCTGGCCAAAGGCGGCACCCGCACGGCAGAAACTGATGCGGAACAATGGGCGCGTCTGGCTGGTGGTATTTCCTTGCATCCGTTTGAGACTGACACCAAGTAGGAAAAGACGCTCTGACTTCAGCTTCGGAGGGGCGCGGGAAAACGCGCCATCCCGTGGGACATGTGCCTGTGCGGAATTGCTGGAAAGACTATTCGACTCAACAACTCATGCTGTGTGCGCCAGCAAAATGTTGGAGAGGTATTTCAAAAGGCGCATCAGATGGCCCAGATGTGCCTTTTGATAGATGTGTTCAGGCAGGAAATGGCCTGCGCTTTCAAAGCAGCACTCTGTTGATGTGTTAAGAAGCCATGCTCACAGGCAGGAGCGTGCCGGAGTACCGTGAAGCTTCCGGCAGCCCCTGGCCGGGAACGACAGGGACAGGACGGCTATCAGCACTTTCCATGCAGGAAAGCTCTTTTTTGAAACAGGCTTGAAATCATTCACTGTTTCATACCTTTCTTTCTGCGGGGCGCTGAAAGCCTTGGCCTGAGGCCAGGTGTAACCCTTTATGCCTCTGATGAAGGACGTTGATGCACGCACTGGCCATTCACCCATGTGGCATCCACACAGCGGTCGTCTCCCAGTGTCATCAAGACAAACAGCATATCCGCGACAGTCTTGCTTTCACGCGTGCGGAGAGCCAGCAGCGGTGTGGCCTGTGGGTCAAGCACACATAGGTCAGCCTCCATACCGGGGGCAATGGTGCCAATCCGGTCTTCAAGATGCAGGGCTTCTGCTCCTCCTCTGGTGGCCAGCCAGAAGGCCTGAATGGCGTGGAGCCGTTGAGGCGAGGCCATGAGAGAGACCTTGTAGGCTTCCCCCATGGTGGCCAGAAGGGAGAGGCTGGTGCCTGCGCCTACGTCTGTTCCCAACCCGACATGCACAGGGCGGTTGGTGGCTTTTGCGTCGAACAGTCGGAACAGGCCACTCCCCAGAAAGAAGTTGGATGTCGGGCAATGGGCCAGTGCGCATCCTGTATCATGGCAGTGCTGGAAATCATGCTCATGCAGATGAATGCCGTGGCCGAAGATGGCGCGCGGGCCAACCAGTCCGGCTTTGTCATAAACATCCAGATAGGAGGCGCTGTTGGGGAAGAGGCGCGCAACGGTGGCGATCTCTTCCCTGTTTTCGGAAAGATGGGTCTGCATGAACAGATCATCCTGACTGCGGTAGAGGTCTCCGGCCAGTTCAAGCTGTTCAGGCGTGCTGGTAATGGCAAAACGGGGTGTTACGGCGTAAAGCTGCCGCCCTTTGCCATGCCAGCGCTCAATCAGGCTACGGGACTGCTCATACCCGGTGCGGGCTGTATCACGCAGGGTATCGGGCGCATTGCGGTCCATCAGCACTTTGCCTGCAATCATACGCGTGCCAATCCGCGCAGATTCTTCAAAGAATGCGTCAACAGATTCTGGATGCACCGTGCAATACACAGCGGCGGTGGTTGTGCCGTTGCGCAGCAGTTCTGTCAGGAAGGATTTGGCAACAGCCTGTGCCACATCCTTGTCTGAAAACTTGGCCTCTGCCGGGAAAACATACTGTTGCAGCCAGGCCAGCAGTTCTTCCCCCCAGGATGCGATAACGGGCAGTTGGGGATAATGAACGTGGCTGTCAATAAACCCGGCACTGATCAATTTGTTGGGGTAATGCGTAACGGAAACGCCTTCCGGCAGGAAAGCGCGTGTCTGCGTATAAGGCCCAGAATGCGTGATCTTGCCATCCGTGATCAGGATCAGGCCGTCTTCTTCCACATGAAGCGCGTCTTCCGGCGCTGTCAGGAAAGGGTTGGCGCGAAACGTGACAACGCACCCGCGCAACGCGGCATGACGGGAAGAGGCAGGCATACAGGCTCCTGAGATATCAAGAATGGCAAGGTGTGATCTCGCCCTTGTTACGCGGGTTTTCGCAACGGTTCCATGCGTAAATGGCCGGAGCGCCGCAAAAGCTGCGGGTGTATCACCGTGCGAGCGCGTAGCCATGGCGAGAACATGGCGGCTCTGGCACAGGAAGAGCGGACATGAAAAGCTTATGGCAGCGGTTGAAAGAAAAACGTGAGGCAAAGCAGCGAGATCGTTACACCAAACTGGATGAACTTCCCCCCACCGGGGCAGGTGCGCGGAATGGTGAGAAGAAAATTCATTTCACAACCAACGAGGCAGTACGCCGCTTCCGTGCTCATGCTTTGGTTGAAGAAAAAAGTCACCGCGATGTGGTGCGGGTGGGGCTGCGCGATAGTGTCTGGACAGACCTTTACCATCACGCGCTTACCGCAAGCTGGCCTGCTTTTGCTTATACGGCCGTTATTTCCTATTTCCTGATCAATCTGTTTTTTGCCGTTCTATACTGGTTTGCGCCAGATCAGGTGACAGGGGACGGACAGCATACCCTGCTTTCTTTGTTTTTCTTTAGCGTGCAGACGTTGTCCACCGTGGGGTATGGGGGCATGGCCCCGATTGGTCTGTATGCCAATACGGTTGTTTCGTTTGAAGTGCTGGTGGGTATGATGATCAACGCGCTGGCAACGGGGGTTGTGTTTGCCCGTTTTGCTCGGCCGCGCGCACGGATCATGTTCAGCAACACGGCGGTTATCAGTAACGAGAACGGCGTTCCGGCCCTGTGCATCCGGATTGCCAACCTGCGGATCAGCGTGATTTTATCTGTTGATGTCGAGGTTGCGCTCTCGCGCCTTGTTGTGAGTGAAAATGGCCATCTGGTGCGCCGGTTTGATCAGCTTCTGCTGGTGCAGTCCCATGTGCCCGTTTTACGTTTTGCCTTTGTGATGGCGCATGTCATTGGGCCGGATAGCCCCTTGCATGGCAAAACAGTTGCCGAGCTTGAGCATGAAGAAGCCGAAATCATGGTGACAGTCACCGGGACAGATGAAGCGTTGGGGCAGACTGTTTTTGCCCGGACCGCTTACCGGTTTGATCGGGTGCGCCATAATCATCGGTTTGTGGATATTGTGGCATCCCGGCCCGATGGAAGAATTGCCGTGGATTACACCCGTTTTCACGATATTGAAGAACACTGATCTGCGGCTTTGCGTCAGTGCGGCAGGATGGTCTTGGAACAGTGTTGTCTCTGGCTGTACACGTTGAACGTGAGTTCGGTTTTTGTGGAAGCGGTTTTTTGATCGTTACCACTCCGCTATTGCAGGCATGACGAACGGCTACACTTGAAAGACTTAAAGACGGGGTTAACAACACAAGCACGGCAACGGATTGTGTCTGCAACGCTCGTGCTGAGTGTTGTTATCCTGTTTGTGGCATTCGTTACCGCAAGGAATACACGTTCTTAGTTTGAAGATGTTTGTCGGTCTCACACTTTAATATGAAGGGCAGTATTTTTTTCTGTTTGACATCGTCTCTCTTCGAAATTTATCTATTTATTACGTTATTTTAGTAAAAGGGATGAAGTGATTTGATCTATCGATTTGCACCTTCAATCCGGCTCCTCGGCATGATCGTTTTTGTGGGGGCAATGCTTCCGTCTATAGCGCTCGCTGATATCTCAAAGCCAACGGTTTCAAAAGTGGGCGATATGACAGTCGAGGATAGCACGCTTACGCTTGTTCCTGGAGGCTCTCAGATCGTTGAATTGCCTGAGAACGTGAAGTCTGCGTCCGCTTTGCCGGGAGTTGTCTTAATCAATATTACGTCTCCCCGTGTTGCAGAAATCATTGCCCAAAAACCGGGGCGAGTGGACGTTATCTTTAATGGAAAAACGAAGATTGTTCGCCTGCACGTGACTGTCGCTGCCCCCAAATAGGGCTTCTCATAGATCATTTTCTTGCGTTGATCTTCATAATGCCTGATGCCTAAGGTGCCTTCTTGCTGGACGGCACATGAAAGCGCCTTGTGGTATCCAGGAAAACAGCATTTTGAGCCAGCTCCTTACGCATGACTTCCAGACTGCTGACAGCGCGGGTGAGTTCAAGGTGAGTGGAAAGATTTTTCTCTTTCAGTGTGGCCGCCAGAAGTTTTGCTAAAGCATCTGAGGCTGTTTGCGCAGGCGTTAGCGAATACCCACGCAGATGTGCAATGGCGTGCAGAACAGTACGCAATGTTTGGGCCAGTTCTGGTGGCAGATCCCTGTAAGCCAGAACATGGTGCAGCCGCAGGATCAGTAACCCCACGGACATCAGGCCCATTGCGCCCGCCAGATAGGCTTCCGTTACGGCATCTGGTTTTGAACCTGCATGGCGGATAATCTGCGCCAGTCTTCCCCCAGAGCGGGCTATCCAGTCAGATGTGGAAAAAGCGGTGTCAGATGCCGCAAGAGCACGAAGGTCTCTGACCAGCTTGCGCCGAATACGCCACCGTTCGGCCGCGGCATCAAAAGGAAGAACCAGCCTGAACGCCCAGACACCCAGCCCAATGCCAAACACAACGGCGGGTGTTGTGTTGAACCACATCATCTCATCCATGCGTGTGTGGTTTGCTGGGCCGACCATAAAAGGCAGAAAGTTGTTATAGGCCGCGGCGGTGCCCGTGGCGTTTGGTGCACGAAGCGCTAAACCACCAACCAGCATGGGGAAAAACAGGGAGGCGAGTAAGGTTTCATTGCTCGCCTGTTCCGGCAAAACCAGAAAGACCAGAAAGAAGGAGACAATAGCAGCCCATATAGCCCCCCTCAGAAAACCACCCGACGCCTGAACCGGATTTTCAAAAGAAGAAAAACGGGTGCTGGTAACGGCCACAAACATGGCGACGGTTGAGCCCTCCGGCCAGGCCGTAACTTCCCATAGCAAGCCGCCCATGCAGATGGCTGCTGCCGAGCGCAGACCGTTGTTTAAGGCAAGTGTGAAATCTTTTTCGGGATGGCGATCAAACCGGAAATGATCTTTGGGAATGGGGTCTTGCGTTGCAATGAAATGAGCAAGCGCAATATCCAGTTCCAGAAGCAGTTTAGCTAGTGCGGCTTCCAGAATGCGGCTTTCAAGCAGGTCGCGCATGGCCTGCGTTGGCTGCTCTGACTGAAGCCTTAGCTGCTCAAACGCGATCAGATCATCTACGGAGCGTTGCAGGCAATCTGTGCGGTAACGGGTGAACTCCCGCCGGATGGCGATGGCGGCGGCAACCGGGTTGTCGCTCTTGATCTCGTTGGGAACCTGACTGAGCAGTAGTGACAGTTTGCGAAGGATGCTTTGAAAAGACTCAGGCAGCGGGGCTGCTGCCTGCATGTGAATATGCAAGGTGAGCCCGCGTGAGAGGAAAGTGGAAATGGCACCCAACGCGGCACGCGCATGATCTCCGGCATGGGAGTGTGGGCCCATTTCAATATCGCTGAACTCAATCTGGTCAGCCAGTGAGGGAATGCTTCCCATCAGGGCCTGTGAGCGGAAGAGTCCGTCCTGCTGGCCAAGCAGAAGGTCGGTCATGCTGCGGCAGGCGCCGCTTAATGCATCCTGAAGCCGCGAGCATATTTCCTGTTTTGCAACACGATCAAGCCGGGGGGCGAACAGCATGGCAAGCGCGCTCTCGCACAGAATACCCAGCGTGATGTAGGTGGTGCGGGAAAGGGCGATCATGAACACGTTGTCTGGCTGGTTGGCAGCACTCAGCACAATAATGGTGCAGGTAAAGGCTATCAGAACCAGAGCGTAAGAGCGGAAGTTGCGTAAAAACGTGGCGTAAGCGCAGCACAGCCCGGCCCCAAGTGCCAGAGAGGGAAACAGCAGCCACGGACTTTGCGGAAAGGCGGCCAGAAAAGCCACACCCGCAACAGCCCCAATGCATGTGCCGGTAAGACGCCACTTTGCTTTTGAAAGACTTTGCCCGCGGGAGTTCTGCGCCACGATCCAGGCTGTCATGGGGGCCCATTGGGGGCTGTCCATTTCCATCCACAGGGCAATGGTCAGCGCCAGTAGCGCCGCACATGTTGTTCTGATGGCAAACCCCAGATTACTGGGAGAAGGCGCAACAAGCCACGCCAATGGCGCTGTTTCTGGCAGGCCTTTCAAGCCCTCGGTTGCTCTGATGATCCATGTCCGCAAACGCAGGGGCAGGTGCTCAGAGAAAGAAAATGCGTGCACGAACCAATCAGTCCTCCCTTTTGTTGTTATAACAGAAAAGTGAGGGCTGGGCGCATATTAAAATAGTTTTTCAAAAACGAGAGATTTTCTGAATCCGGAGCTGCAAGATGCGTGGTGCATGCTCCTGTTCCCTAGGGCCGATCCGCCCTTAGAGGATGGAGTGGTATGGATTGATGCAGCCCGAAAACACTCTGGGTGCAATGCCATCTTTGGATGATCAGCCTGCTGGAAGATCGTTTGAAAAAGGACTTTCCGCCGATGGATGAATGAGGAGTTCCTATAAGGCTGCTTGAAGCCTCAGTAGTTGAGCGATGGCGAGAGAGTTTTGTGATTTAATAGGTAGAGATGAATGTGCGGCGCGAAGCCTTCTGGCTCCAAAAGCTGCCAAGCAATAAGCCACAAAAAGACCCGCTAAAGTGAGTTGAGAGACTGTTCAAACAACTTCAAAGCCTGAAAAGGCGAATTTCCAAGCTGGATGCTCAGGCGTTGGGCCGGACCATACGGCTTAACGCCGCCATAAGCAGGAATGTCTCTCAAATACGGGTGCCAGACGTTATGGGGTTACCCTTATACGGCGCGGTATGGCTTGGTGGCGTCCAGGAAGACGGCGTTGGCTTCCAGTTCGTGGGAGACCACAATCAAGTAGGCAATGGCGCGTGTCAGTTCGATGCGGGTTGTGATGTTGGGTTCCACCGCTTCAATGCGTCGCAATGTCTGGGTGGCAATGCGTGCCGAGCGTGAGGTGCGGCCATATTTGCCGGTAAAGCGGCTCATGCGTTGCATCACGACTTCAATGGGCCTGCGGGCTGAGGGCGGAATCTGGTTGCGTTCAAGCAGAACGCGTAGCCGGATGATGTTCAGCCCTATGGTCATGGCGGCAAGGGTGCCTTGCAGGCAGCCTTCAATGGTCGGGCTGGGCGTGGGGCCAGCATGACGGATCAAACGGGCGAAACGGTCAATATTGCGACCAATCCAGTCCCGTGTCTGCGGCATGGGCTCGGCGGAGGCCAGTGTGCGAAGATCTCTAAGCAGCGTGCGGCGCATACGCCACCGTTCCGCCGCGCTGTTAAAGGGCAGAATGGCGCGGAACACGATAACCGCAAATGCAACCCCCAGCAGCACGGCTGCCGTGGAGTTGAACCACGCGACCTCGTTCTGGCGGCCCTGATTGAGAGGGTGAACAAAGTTGGGAAGCAGAAGAGTATAAGCGGCAGAATGCAGCGCCGTAGCGGCATTTCGGGCTGCCAGCCCACCTGCAATCATGGGCAGGGCGAGGGTTGCCACCAGCATTTCATAATCCGCCTGTGTGGGCAGGATCCAGAACACCAGAAAGAAGGAGACAAATGCCGCCCACAGGCCACCAACCATGAACTGGGTGGTGGCAACAACCGGGTTTTCACGTGTGGCGAACAGGCCGCAGACAATGGCGACAAACGTGATGAAGCCCAGGCCAGCAGGCCAGGCGGTAATTTCCCACACCAGCCCTGCCGCGGTAATGGCCACAGTGGCGCGAATACCATTATAGATGGCTTCCCGCTTATCAACGTGGGACTGAAGCCGGAAATGGAAATGGTCGCCGCGGATTACATGCTGGCTGGCATCATATTCCCGAATGGCCTGTTCCAGTTCGCCCAGAAGTTCATCCAGCGCGTTGTGCAGAATGCGGCCATCCAGCAGAACCTGAATTTTTTCAGCCGTGCGGTCCTCATAGGGCGTGCTGATTTCAGCCGTCAGGGCATCCACAATCTGCTGGCGGCACCCGGCCCGTAATAATTGCAGATCACGCAGCAGAGCCTGGGTGCTTTCATCCGTTTCAAGCCGTGGCGCCAGACCGTTCAGAAATGTGCTGACGCGGGTCGCCGTTTCGCGAAAAGCAGCCTGATCCGTGTCCAGCCATTGCAGGCGCACTGCCATCCCAAGACCGCGTGAAAGCAGGACGGAAACAGCGGCCAGCGCTGCGCGGGCGTGATCGCCCTCGTGGCCGTGGGGGCCCATTTCCACTTCTGAAAATTCGATCTGGTCATTGATGGACAGCAGCGGGCCAAACATGGCGCGAGACTGCACCAACGCTTCATCATCACCAGACAACAGACTTGCGACAGAGTTCGAGACGTTCCCCAGCGCGGTGCGTAGCTTATCGCGGATGTTTTTCCGCGCGGTGGCGGCCAGATTGTGGGCGAACAACCCCGCGACGGCACTTTCACAGACAATACCCAGCACAATGTATGTGGCGCGGGACATGGCCGTCATGAACACATTGGCAGGGTTGGGAATGGCCCCAATGGCAATAATGGCGCAGGTATAACCGGCCAGAACCAGCGCGTAGGATCGGAAATTGCGCACAATGGTGGCCAGTGTACAGCAGACGCCCACCCATATGGCCAAGGCAGGGAAGAACAGCCACGCCTGCTGAATGAAGGCGGAAATCAGGGTGATGGACATCACCACCCCAATGGCAGTGCCAACCAGACGCCAACGCGCCTTGGAAAGACTTTCCCCGCGTGAACCCTGCGCCACAATCCAGACGGTCATGGCCGCCCATTGCGGATCATCCAGCTCCATCCACAAGGCGATCACCAGCGCGATCAGTGCGGCGGCTGTGGTGCGAACGGCAAAACCAACGGCGGAAAGAGATGGCGCAAACAGCCATTGCAGGCGCGCCGCGCTCTGCTGCCCGGGCCGCCGGAGGGGGCGGAAATGGCGCAGGGGGCCAATGCGATCAAAAAGGAAGAGCGGAAGGCTTGGCAAAGCGGATACTTTACTGGCTACGGCTGGAAGGTGCGTGTCTGATAAGGAAAGTAGCGCGATTCCCGAAAATTTCCTTGTAGTGTCAGATGCATATCAGCCAACCGGCTTCCTACGGTCTGTCCAGAAGGGCATATTTATCGCGTTTATAGCTCTCGCATATGTCAGCTATTTGGTCCATGATGAAATGCGCTGGTAGTGCGTGTGTGCAATACTGGGCTTACGGGTGCAGCAAAACAGACGAGCGGAGAAAGTCTAGATGTCCGATTTCCTTTCTAACCTGGTTGGTAAGGTGGAAAGCGCACTGGGTGTAGATTTGCAGGGCGCATTACAGCAGCAGCTTCAGAAGTTGCTCCAGCCGGAAAACCTGCAGGCTATTCTGGCACAGGCTGATCAGGCCGGACTGGGAGACAAGGTGCGCTCCTGGGTTGGGCATGGAGAAAATCTGCCTGCCACCACGGATGAAATCCGCGAAATTCTTGGCAGTTCCGTTGTGCATGATCTGGTGGCGCGTACCGGCCTGCCTGCGGATACCGTGCTGACCACGCTCTCGCACTACCTGCCGGAAGCCGTTGATAAAACCACGCCCGCCGGGGAAGTGCCTGCCGTGGCACCTGCGCCCAAGGAAGCCTGATTGCGCTCCGCGCTGGCCTGAGCCAAGGGTCGATTGATCTTAAGCGGCAAAGTGGGGGATGCGTCTCTTGCTGCGTCGCTTTTCCGTAGGACGGCGGCTCTCGAGACGAGGGCCGCACTGTCATCATCCTTACTGATGATATGCCCTTTTATGTGGCGGGTTGAGGCAGTGCAGTATGCCGTGTCAGTCAGCCATAAGCAGCGGTAAAGAGAACATCCGCAGAGTGCCTTGGCATACGGGGGAATTCAGCAGGTGCGTTTGTCTTCATATTCCGTTATGATGATGAGATGAACCTAGGCGAGCGTATTACCCGAGTGGATAGCTGGCTGCTGGATGATGTGTGCCAGCCTCTGGCTGACCGTCTGCCCGAGCGGCTTCCTGCTCTTGAAGTGGGCATGAGCTTTCAGTTCGGCTCCCTCCTGTTTTCGGCTGTTTCCATCATCGCGGTTTTTGTTCTTGGCGGCATGATGGACTTTACCAACATGGCCTTCAATGTGCTGGTGTGGTGCCTGTGTGTAACGTTTTTCATCGGGCTGAGCCGCATGCGCGTGCTGGTCAAGCCGGGGCGGCCTAATCCTTTCCGTTACATGTTGCAGGGGGTGCGGCTGGTTTCCATTCCGTTCACCCTGTATGTGCTGTATCAGGCATCCACGACACCGCCACCTTTTCGCATCGCCATGTGGTTCAATGCGCTCTCTAATCTTGTGTTCGTTGTGGGGCTGTATTTCATTTCCTGTCAGCCGCGACCGCCGAAGGCCCGCGCGCGGGAAGATATCTGGGCCCGAGCGCACCTGCGTGAGGTTGGCACGGGTTAGGGCGCAAAACACCGTTTTCATTCAAAGAAGGCCGCACAGAGGTGCGGCTTTTTTTGTGCCTACTGATAGGCACTTGATCAGGTGCGTCCAATGCCTCTGCGGTTTTCATGAAAAAAGGCTGTTTGAATGGTTTCCCATGTTGGGAGGGCTTTTTGTGGCGGGAACCTTTGGGTTTTTCGTCCCGATGGCCACCGTGCCAAGCTTTCACATTTGCCTTCTTAGTCTCAAAATTTTTTGCCACCTCTCAATGTCTTCTAACGTTTGGGAAGATCTCTAATGCAGGATCGTAAGAGGCAAAGTGCGTGGCGGAGAGGTGGGGCGGCCCAATCTGCTGGCAGAAAGCGCGCGTTGGCAACGGTGGGAAAGAAAACTGCTCTGACGCTGCTATGCCCTGCATAGAGACTTCCTCACCCGTGTTCGGGTACAGCGTCTTGGGCTGCTTTTCCGGGATGAGAATTAGGCAAAGAAAAAGCCGGGATACCATAATGGTCCCGGCTTTTTGGTCTGCTGCTAGGGCTGTTCCGCTGTGGTGGGCGGCTCAGGGGTTATCCTGATCGTGCTCGCCTTGGGCAATGCGGGCCTGTGCGGCCCCACGCCACGGGGCATCCTTGGGGGCGGCGTCCAGTGCTTTGCGGAACAGGGCGAGAGCCTCTGGCGTTACGTGGCCGTTTGCGCGGGTAAGAGCTTCCCCGGTGCGGGCGGCAATTTCGGGGTCAAAGCTCAGATCAAGCGCATGCTGCCACGCAGCTGCGGCTTCTGCATAATGTTCGCGGGAGGCTTCAGCCTGCCCCAGAAGCAGGTAACCCTGCCGCAGATTAGGGTCGTCTGCTGGCAACTGTGCCAGTGTCTGCTTCAGTTTGTTCAGAATGGTGTCATTCTTGGTGTTCTGCTCATGCTGTGCCACCAGACGCGGGCCAAGAGGCTGGGCTGGTAGGGATGGCACACCGTTGGTCAGATAAAGCCCTACGGCCACCAGAGGGATAAGCCCGAGCGCGACCCAGACCAAAGCGGGAGAAATGGCGTCCGCTGCCTCTGCCGGTGCGGTATCCGCCACCAGAATGCGGCGCTGGATTTCCAGCCGCGCAATATCATGCTCGGCTGGGGCAATCAGGCCGATGGCAAGATCACGGTCAATTTCAGAAAGCTGGGCTTCGTGCAGGGCGAGGGCCGCGCTGCGTTCATCCCGCACCTGGCGGGTGCGCCGCCACAGCGGTATGGCCGCCGGGGCCAGAGCCAGCAGGCTTAACAGGGCAATGGAGAGCCAGATCATGTGCTCAGTCCTTTGTCAGCTTGGCCAGACGGGCCTTTTCTTCGTCTGAAAGCGGGGGCGGAGCCGCAGGGGCAGCGGCACGGCGGCGATAGGCAAAGAATGCCAGTGTCAGGCCAAGCAGCAGGGCCAGAACCGGCATGCTCCATAACAGCAGGGTGCCAACAGAAAGCGGCGGGCTGAGGCGGATGAAGTTGCCGTAGCGGTCCACCATCCAATCCATAATCTGCTTGTTGGTTTCGCCCTTGGCCACATGTTCACGCACCACGCGGCGGAGGTCCCGCGCCAGTCCTGCACTGCTGTCTTCAATCGATTCATTCTGACAGACAAGGCACCGCAACTGGGAGCCAATGGCTTCCGCGCGGGATTCCTGTTTGGGGTCCGGCAGCATTTCGGATGGATCATCCACAGCCATCACCAGAGCCGGGGCCAGCAGCACACTCAGGCCGATCAGAAACGCCGGAACAAGGCGGCGCAGGGAGGTCAGGCGCAGGCGGCTCATGCTGTTTTCAGCTTTTCAAGCAGAGGGGCGAGTGTGTTGCGGATGGTATCAACATCCAGTGGAGAGGCCGTATGCCAGCGGATAATGCCGCCGGGGCCAATCAGGAAGGTTTCAGGCACACCCGAAATACCCCATTCGATCCCCACGCGGCCTTCATGATCGCTACCCAGGCGGGTGAAGGGGTTACCGGAATGTTTCAGGAAGTTGGCGGCGTTTTCAGGGCGGTCCTTGTAAGCAATGCCCCAGAGGGTCACATCGTCTTTCAGGCTCATCAGTGTGGGCATTTCAGCCAGACACGGAATGCACCAGGAGGCAAAGAAGTTCACCAGAACCGGCTTGGTCAGGCTGCGCAGATCCTGTGCGCCAAAGCCCTGGCCGGGCGGCTGGGCGGTCAGGGTGAAGTCTGGCACCGGGCGGTTGAGCACCGGCGCATTGATGTCATGCGGATTGAAGGAGCCATGCTGCATGCCCGCCAGCATTTTCCAGAACCCCACACCCAGCACGGCAGCCCCGGCCAGAGGCAGGCCCATCATCAGCCGTCGGCGGGTGAGGTTCTCGTTTTGAGGGGAGGTGCTCATGCTGCTGTTACCGTTTCTGCGGAAAGTTTGGCACGGCGGGGAGCGCCCACGCGCATGCGGCGGTCAGACAGGGAAAGCGCACCGCCAATGGCCATGACCAATGCCCCCAGCCACATCCATGGGGCTAGCGGATTGTAATGCAGCCGCAACACGTATGTGGGGGCGGCATCCGTGCCGTGCTTATCACCTAACACACCATACAGATCGGCCAGCAGATTGGTGTGGATGGACACTTCCGTGGTGGTCTGGTTCTGGCTGTTGAAGCTGCGTTTTGACGGATGCATCACGGTCACAAGTTTGCCGTGGTGGCGGATTTCAATGGTGGCAACAAGGGCGGAATAGTTGGGGCCGGGCTCCTGCGTTACGTTGGTCAGGGTCCAGTCATAGCCCGCAAGATGCTCGGTGGTGCCCACTGGCACTTCCACAATTTTATGCTGGGCCTGAGACATAGCTGCCAGCCCTAGCACGGTAATGCCCACACCGGCATGAGCAAGGGCTGTGCCAAAAATGGAGCGGGGCAGCATGCGGGCGCGTTGCAGGCTGCCAGCCAGCGGCATACGGAACAGGCGCACGCGCTCTGTAATATCCGTAACGCTGGCGGCAATGATCCATACCGCGACACCACAGGAGAGCATAGGCAGCAGACCGGACACACCAAACGCAGCTACCAGAAACGCAATGGCGGTGACAATGGCGGCCAGCCAGAGCCGCTGAAGCACCGGCCATAACTGCGCGCGCTTCCATGGCAGCATGGGGCCAAAGCCCATGAAGATGAACAGGGGCAGCGCCAACGGAATGGTGGTGGCATCAAAGAACGGTTTGCCAACAGAAATGGTGCGGTCAAACAGCAGGGACATGAAGGGCGGATACATGGTGCCGGTGACAACCACTGCGCAGATGGAGCACAGCAGGATGTTGTTCAGCACCAGTGCACCTTCACGCGAGACCGGGGCGAACAGGCCACCCGCCGTGAGCGATGGTGCCCGATAGGCGAACAGCGCCAGAGAGCCGCCGATGACCAGCGCCAGAAGCCCCAGAATGAAGATACCGCGGGCCGGATCGTTAGCGAAGGCATGCACGGAATTCAGAATGCCCGAGCGCACAAGGAAGGTGCCGGACAGGGAGAATGAGAACGTGGCGATGGCCAGCAGAACGGTCCAGATTTTCAGCCCTTCACGCTTTTCCACCACAATGGCGGAGTGAATCAGCGCGGTGCCGGTCAGCCACGGAATGAGGGATGCGTTTTCCACCGGGTCCCAGAACCAGTAGCCACCCCAGCCGAGCACGTAATAGGACCACCAGGAACCAAGGGCGATCCCGCATGTCAGGAAGCACCATGCTGCCACGGCCCATGGGCGCACCCAACGGCCCCATGCGGCATCCACCCGGCCTTCCATCAGCGCGGCGATGGCGAAGGCGAAAGGCACCGCAAACCCCACGTAACCCGTGTAGAGAATGGGCGGGTGGAAGGCGAGGCCGGGGTCCTGCAACAGGGGGTTCATGCCCTGCCCATCCATGGGGGCAGGCCACACGCGGGCAAATGGGTCTGACGTAGTCAGGCAGAACAGTTCAAACCCGGCAGCGACGGCACCCAGGACAGCAATGACGCGCGCCCGCAGGGCAGAGGGAAGGTTCCGCCCGAAGGCCGCAACCGCCGCACCGCAGATGCCCAGAATAAGCGCCCAGAGGAGCACTGAGCCTTCATGGTTGCCCCATACACCGGTGATTTTATACAGAAGCGGTTTGGTGACAGCGCTGTTTGCCGCCACGTTCTGCACGGAAAAATCATCCGTAACAGCAGCGTTCACAAGACACAGGAAGGACACCACAAGGGCAAAAAGCTGACCAAGGGCAAGCCCCGGTGCCAGCATCATCACACGCCTATCCCGCCGATGTGCGCCAATCAGAGGCAGGATGCCCTGTGCAGCAGCAAAAATACAGGCAAGTGCCAGGGCATAATGTCCGAGTTCGGGGCTCAGCATATCAGGGGGGTGACTCCCGGTGTTCTGGGTAACGGTATGAAAAGAAGGGCTTAGTTGGTGGAGGGCGCTGCGGGTTCTTTGGGAGAAAGATCTTTTTTCGCGTCCTGCACGGTCATGCTGTTCCAGCTTGCGGCACTGGGCGGCGGCCCGAAGCGGGGGTCCCATTTACCTGACTTCTTGAGGGCTTCGGCTACTTCCTTGGGCATGTAGGTCTCATCATGCTTGGCAAGAACCTCGCTGGCCACAAAGCCGTCCTTCTGCATGGTACCCACGGCCACAACACTCTGCCCCTCCCGGAACAGATCAGGCAGAATACCTTCATACCGCACGGTTACGGCGGCCTGCCCATCGGTTACGTCAAAACGGGCAACGGGTGTTTCACCGTGCTTTTCACGTTTGACAGAGCCAGCCACCACCATGCCGCCCAGCCGCACAGTGCGGTCAGCCGGTGGCGGTTTGGTTGCAACCTGGGAGGGCGTGACAAAAAACACGATATCGGAGGAAAACGCCCGGAGCATCAGGGCCGCGGCGGCTCCAAGGCAGGCAACGCAGGCAATGATAAGCCAGAGGCGGCGGGTCTTGCGGGTCATGGAGTAAGGGGGGCTCCTGAAGGCCGGGAGGAAGTGCGTTCAAGCGTGGCAAGCCGGGCACGGGCTTTTTTGAGGCGCAGGGCCGCACCAACGGACAGCACAAGCGCCATGCCAGCAAACAGCCCGTAGCTGGCAAGAATATAAGGAAGGTGTGTCATGCAGCGCCTCCACGGCGGCGGGGGCTGGAGAGCAGGCTGCGGATCCGGTTTTCCATGACAGCTGCCCGCAGGCGCGCCACCACGATGGCAGCAAACCCAAGAGAAATGCCGATCATGGAAAGAGCCAGCGGCCACAGCATGCTGCTGGACATGGTGGGGGCACCTGTCAGCGTGATGCTGTCTGGCTGGTGCAGAGTGTTCCACCACTGCACACTGAACTTGATGATGGGCAGATCAACCGCGCCAGCCAAAGCCAGAATGGCGGCGGCCCGGTAGCCACGCTGCGGATCATCAAATGCGCGGATCAGGGCAATATGGCCCAGATACAGGAAAAACAGCACCAGCACGGAGGTCAGCCGGGCATCCCACACCCACCAGGTGCCCCACATGGGTTTACCCCATAGTGAGCCCGTGGCCAGACAGAGTGCGGTAATGCACGCGCCTACCGGCCCGATCTCCACGGCTGCAAGGTCTGCCAGTGGATGCCGCCAGACAAGGGAGAGCAGGCCGCACACTGCCAGCGCCGCATAGCCGCTGGATGCCAGAATGGCGGCGGGCACATGCACATACATGATGCGCACGGAATCGCCCTGCTGCCAGTCAGCCGGGGAATAGAACAGTCCCCACCCAAGCCCTGCGAGGGTGAAGAGCAGCGCGGTCCATGTCAGCCAGGGCTGGATGCGTGCGCCCAGCTTCAGAAACCGGCCGGGATTGGCATACCGGTGAAAGAAACTACCAGTACGCGCGACAAGGGTCGGTGAGGCGCTCAAATGTCAGTCCGTTTCGTGTGTCACAACCAGATGAGCCGCAACATCATCCGGCTGTATGGGGGGCGCGGATAAGTGTGCTCGGGCTCTCTCCTATATCATTATAAGCCTCTTGACACGAGGCCGTTGTTCATGGGCGTCCTGCCCACACAACACAACGGAGGAAGACATGCTGTTTGCCATCATCTGTACAGACCGCCCCGGCGCGCTTGAAACGCGCATGGCCACGCGGGAGCACCATCTGGCATTTCTGGAGCAGTATAAAGCGTCTATCCAGTTTGCCGGGCCTCAACTGGATATCAATGGCAAACCCTGCGGCAGCCTGATTCTGATTGATGTGAAAGACCGTGCCGAAGCTGAAGGTTTTGCGGCGGCAGACCCGTATGCAAAAATCAATCTGTTTGAGAGCGTGATTGTGCGCCCGCTGCGGACAGTGTTCCGTGACGGCGCGCTGGCGGAATAGCCATGGCATTCTGGTTGGTGAAAAGCGAGCCTGACGCCTTTAGCTGGGATGAGCAGGTTGCAAACGATGTCGAACCCTGGACCGGGGTTCGGAACCATCAGGCCAAGAAAAACCTTGCTGCCATGAAGGTGGGAGACCGCGCGTTTTTCTATCACTCCAACGTGCAGCGGGCCATTGTGGGTGTGGTTGAAATTGTGCGTGAAGCCTATCCAGACCCCACGGCGGAAAGCGGGGCCTGGGTCTGCGTGGATGTCAAGGCCATTGGCCCCATGCCTCGGCCTGTTACTCTGGCGGAGATCAAGCAGAGCCCGGAACTGGAAGAACTGGCCCTAGTCAGGCAGTCCCGGCTCTCTGTCTGTCCGGTGTCCGAGGCGCACTGGCAGGTATTGTGCCAGATGGGCGGCTGGCAGGAGTCAGCCTGACAGGCTGTGCTCATTATCCGTTAAAGCCATAAAAAAGGCGGCCCGTGCGAGGCCGCCTTTTTTAACGCCGGGTTATTCGTCCGGAAGTATGGCTCAGCCCTGTGTGGCGAGAGTCCACAACTGGCCAGCACGGTTGCCAGAGCGACAATAGCTGAAGACAGGCCCGGGCAGGGTGTTCAGGGCTTCCTGCATTTCAATCACGGCATCGGAAGACGGCGCATGGCCAGCGGCAACCGGAATGGAAATGAAGGCCAGCCCGGCAGCGCGTGCGGCTTCGCCAATGGTTTCAGCAGATGGCTGGCCGGGTTCTTCACCATCAGGACGGGTGCAGATAACGGTTTTGAAACCAGCATCCTTGATGGCAGGAATGTCAGAGGTGGAAATCTGGGGGGCAACAGCAAAATCGGCGGTGAGGCTACGGTAATGGGTCATGAATACGACTCCTTTGCAATGAATGGCCCTCCCGCTGTGGGGAGGGGATGACAATCAGACTCGCGCCCTCAGCGATGAATGAAATACAGGTCTGAATACAGATTTTTCAGCGCGGCCCGGTTTGCGAGGCAACGGCGCACCAGATGGGCGCGAAGATCAACTGCCGCTTTCTGCACCATCGGATCAGAAGAGGGCGCATTGAAGGCAGGGTAGCGGGTGATGCAGGCTTTCAGGTCCGGATCATTCATGTTTACCCCGGCTTTGATCTTTTCCATCAGGGCATCATATTTTTCCGTGATTTCCGTATCCGGGTGCCATTCTGCCAGTGCGGATTTGGTCACGTTATCGCGTACCAGATAGGTGAAGGTCAGGAAGCCCGTTTCCGGTGCAGCGTCTCCTACTTTCACGCTCAGGCGGCAGGAGCGCTGGCTGTAGGGCGGCACGCTGAGTTCCGGCATGGCGGTAGCGCCTGTTACGGAAACTGCGGGCAACGGCGCTGCCTCTGCCGGGGTTTTATCCTTCTGGCCATTGCCCTGTGTGGAGTGCGCGCGCTGCCATGCTTCTGCCAGAACGCCGTCATAACGGTTGGAATAGCAGAAATTGGGGTCAGTCTGCGCGGTTTGCAGAGTCTGCTGATAGGCCTTCTGTTCAGGTGATTCCGCACAGCCAGCAATGCCAAAAGCGGACAGAACAGTAACCACACGCAAGGCTGCTCCCCACTTGAATGGCTTCCGGGTGGGGGAGGAAGCGGAAGAACGCACCGTGACTGACATTGCTCGACTCCTTGATGGCGCAGCCTCTGCGCAGGCGGGAACTGGTGCCTGCTGTCTAAGTCTTTCAGGCAAGCGTTACAACGCTGTGTTTACCGTGCCGCGGGCAACTTATGCACGTGTCAGGCATTTTGAAGAGCAGATGCGTGATGCAAGCACGGCTGGGGGGCTGTCATGTCGCTTTTCATGGCCGGTATGATAATTATGCTTCTCAAGATGAGTTACGGAAGGGTGCCTGATGGCGCCAAGGCCCTGTGCGGTATGTCTGGCAGGGTGGACACAAAGCGGAAAGGTCACAGATGAGCACAGTAGATAGGCCGGGCAGCGATATTGTCTCCCTCAAGCTGACCGGACAGGATCTGGGCGAACTTGAGCAGGCGCTGGCACAGGTTGAATCCGGCAAGGGCGTGCTCGTCAGGCTGGCGGACCTGATGGGGGGCGCGGTTGGGCATGCCGCGCGGCTTGGACTGCGTGGGCTCGGTATGGCCCCCACTATGGAAGACAAGCTGCGCGGGCTGGCTGAGGCCTCCATTGCGCGGGCGTTTGATGTCGCCATCCTCGGCCTGCGCCCGACAGAAGATGCCGCCGTGGAAACCAAGGCATGGCGTACACCGGCCCTTCAGGCAGCGGTTGCTGTGTCCGGTGCTGTCGGCGGCTTTGCCGGGCTGGCCGGGCTGGCTCCGGATATCGGTTTCACCACCTTGACCATCATGCGTGAAATTGGCCGTATTGCCCGTGAAGAAGGGGAAGATCTGTCTGACCCGGATGCGCGCCGTGCGTGTCTGGAAGTGTTCGCGCTGCGGGCGTTCCCCAATGTGCGGCAGGGTGATGAGAGCGAACTTGGCTATTTCTCCGCCCGCGCCCTGTTGCGGGGCCGGCCTGTTGTGATGCTGATTGCGGAAGTGGCTTCTCATTACGGGCTTGCGCTGGGGCAGAAAGTTTCCCTTCAGCTTATGCCCGTTGCGGGTGCGCTCTGCGGGGCCTCTCTGAACACCGCGTTCCTGAATCATTATCGGGCTTTGGCGCGTGCGCACTTCACCATTCGACGGCTTGAGCGGGAGCACGGGCCAGTGGTGCGGGATACCGCTTTGGCCATGCGGGAAACAGTCTACGCCCGCGCAAAAGCGGAATAACAGCGGGGTCTGCTAAATCTCGTCCCCTAAGCTTTTATCCAGCAGGAGGGGAACGCTGACCTTTGTGTCTATCACCAAGCGGCTCGAAGTGTTTGATGCAGCGGCAGGGCCGTTTGGTGGGCAGATCGTGGGCGAGGGGGCTTGGCTGAGGTAACAGAAAGCCTCAGCACTTACAGCGCACTACACGTTCTTAACCAGAGAGCCGCTAATCCAATTCCATTCGATAAGAAAAGGCCACCCGTTCAGTCGGGTGGCCTTTTCTTTTGATATTTAGTCCTGAGATTTGACGGGGCATTGTTTTCGCGGAGCTAAACATTTAGGCGCGGAATACCGTGATTGCAGCGGCCCCGCCTGAGTGGATGGGATAGGCGATTTTCGCTCCTGCTGCGTGACTTCCTGGCGGGAGCTTTACTTCTGCTTGGCTTTCTTGGGTGTAGGTGGAGTTTCATCCAGAATAACGGTGGCAATCAGGGCGGTCAGCAACATGCCGCCGCCTATAATTTCCGCAGTCAAATGGTAGTGCGGGGCAAAAAAAGCCAGCAGGGTACAAACGCCAATACCAATCAGGCAGGCCAGACGCAGGGTAAGGGGCATAGTGGCGGTTCTCAGGCGGTAACAGGGGTGGGGAGAGGCTTGCCCGCAACAAGGGCCGTCACGTTATCCAGCGCGAGCATGCACATGGCTGTGCGGGTTTCAACCGTGGCGCTGCCCGCATGGGGTGTCATGAACACGTTCGGCAGAGCCAGAATACGTGGGTCCGGGTTGGGTTCGTTCTGATAAACATCCAGCCCTGCGCTGAACAGGTGACCAGAACGGAGGGCATCAATCAGAGCGGTTTCATCAACCAGCGCACCACGGGCCGCGTTCACCAGCACACTGCCACGGGGCAGGAGAGCAAGCGTGCGGGCGGTCATAATGGGGCCGCCAGACGGGGCAGCAGGCAGATGCAGGCTGAGGATGTTGCATTTGGGCAGCATGTCCTCAAGGCTTTCATAGTAGGTGGCCCCTTGCTCGTGTGCCGGGTCCAGCCTGCGGCGGTTGTGGTAGAGCACGTTCATCTCAAACCCGCGTGCGCGGCGTGCCACGGCCTGCCCAATGCGGCCCATGCCAATAATGCCAAGCGTTTTACCCGTTACGCGGTGGCCCAGCATTTCATCCATGCCGAGGGTGTGCCCCCAGCCTTTCTTCATGAGCGTATAATATTCCGCAGCCCGGCGGCAGGCGGCGATAATCAACATCATGGCAAGGTCTGCGTTGCAGTCTGTCAACACATCCGGCGTGTTGGAGACGGCAATGCCACGGGCCAGCAGGGCGGGAACATCCAGATGGTCCAGCCCTACGCTTACGGTGGCGATCAGCTTTACGCTTTCCGGCAGGGCCGCAACATCAGCGCCTTTCAGTGGAGAATGATGAGTGACCAGAATGGCAACGGGTTGAAATTCATGTGCCAGTTTGAGAATGGCAGCGGTATCAAGCGGCGTAGTGGGCGGCGGTGGGGCAATGAAATCTGTCTCGATACGTTTTTCAGCAGCGTTCAGCAGACGGACGGAGCGAAGAATACGAGGTTTGGTATCAGACATATGGACAGACCTTGCTGATGAGACAGATTTGAGTTTCCGTGCAGGCAGACTAGCATGAACCCGGCGGAAAACCATGAGGTGCTCAAAACGGAATGCAAAGCGCTGAGTTGTGCATGCCTGTAAACATTTGAGTGACTATCTGCCGGGGGTGTCTGCTTCTGTCCGGGTGTTCGGGCTCAGGCCTAACTCATCCCGCCGCAAGCCGTAAGGAGAGCGTTCAGGAATGTCTGATCAGGGTTTAACGCCGGAACTTATGTTGGGGGCCTATGCCGTGGGCTTGTTTCCCATGGCAGCGGATGCCGAGGATGAAGACCTGCAATGGTATGATCCCGACCCAAGAGGTGTTTTGCCGCTACAGGCGTTCCACCTTCCCCGCAGATTACGCCGCACGGTGCTCTCTGGCCGGTTTGACGTTACGGTCGATCAGGATTTTCCCGCTGTCATGAAAGGCTGTGCTGCCCCTGCGCCGGGGCGGGAGCAGACATGGATCAATAGCGAGATCTACCGTCTGTTCTGTGCCCTGCATGAGATGGGATACGCCCACAGTGTGGAGTGTCGCCAGAATGGTGAACTGGTTGGTGGTCTGTATGGCGTGGCCCTTGGCGGTGCATTTTTTGGAGAAAGCATGTTCAGCCGGGTGACTGATGCATCCAAGGTGGCGCTGGTGCATCTGGTGGCGCGGCTCAGATTATCCGGTTTCATGGTGCTGGATACCCAGTTTGGCACGGATCATCTCACCCGTTTTGGCGGTGTGGAAATACCGGCTGCAGAGTACAAAACCACATTGGAGCGCGCTGTCCACATGCCGCCATGTTGGCAGGCTAACTTCACACCCCAGCAACTGGAAGCCGAGATCAGAACCATGCGGCAAGGTAGCTAGGCTTTCAGTAAATATCAGGTATCAGCCCACAGTGTGTTGCCTGACACCGGATAGGCTTTTGGGCAGGTGTCGGGTGCCCTGAGCGTGCAAGTCCATGTTCTTGACTGTTGGTAGGAAAGGTCCGTTCTCTTCTTCAGAAACGTTATCAGCGAACACGCCTTGTCGCTGTGCAGCTACCCTCCAGTAAAAAGCTGATCTTCCAAATTTTTATCGTGGCGATCACCTCTTGGCCGCAATTCTCACTCTTAATGGGCAACACCCCCAACGGTGCACAGGCTCTCTCCCAATGGGCATGTTTCTCCGGCTGGTGGGGCTGGCAGAGACTCATGAACACGGTAGTAAGACAGTTATGAGACAGAGACGGAAAGAAAGAAGCGAACGCATGATGACTCGCCAGCCGGGCCGCATACTCCGCCAGCTAACCTTGTGTGGCCTGCTGGCTGCAACGCCTCTGGCATGGAGTTTGTCTCTGGCTTCTTCTGCCCATGGGGCTGATCAGGGTGCTGCTGTTCAGCCGGATCATCCGCGGCTTACGCCGGGCCGGGATGCCGTGATTGATTATGTGTTTCAGCCCAAACCCCCAGCTGATCTGGTTCAGGCGGGCAAGGTGCCTCCAGGTCCGTTGCCAGAACGCCATGTGCAGGTTCTGTTTTCAGGCGATGGCGGCCTGATGCGCATCCGTTACATGAAAAGCATGGAAGGGGATGACAGCCGGGGTTCCGTGGTCATCAACCGTGCCGCGCAGGAAGTTCTGATTATTCTGGATGACAGAAAAATCTACACCCGGCTGGTGCAGCAGGAGGTGGCACGCAGCCCGTTCCTTCTGGATATGTCCATGCAGTTTGCGCGCAAGGGGACGTCTCAGGTTACAGGCCAGCCCTGCACCATCTGGAGTGTGCAGTCCACGGAGGGAACAGGCTCTGCCTGCGTAACGGATGACGGTTTTATTCTGGAGCAGGATGGTGTGGATGTGGATGGTCTGAATGGCCACCTGAAAGCCACGCATATTTCCTATGATGATGTACCAGCTAGCGCTTTCATGCCGCCCGCCGGATATCAGGAAATTACGCCACATTCTCCACGTCCCGGTTCAGGAGTTGAGGGAAATGCAGGCTCATTGGCCCCCAGCGGGCCTTCGGGTAGCCCCATCCCGGGTGTTGGCCCCACAACGCAGGTTCCGGCAGGAGACGGGGCCTCAACGGCACCTGAAGGGAGCAGCGCCCAATGAGTTGTGTTCGGCACTCTCGGCAGGGAGAAGGAAGAGCATTGCCTGACAGGAAGAGTATGAGCGAACGCAAAGCACGGGTTCTCCACGGCGCGGGCGTGACCCTTCTACTGGGTTGCGTAGGCCTTGTGTCTGTGCTTCCCGCTCAGGCTCAGGCTCAGGCTCAGGCTCAGGCTCAGGCTCAGGCCGGAGGAGGGAGCATTGGGGATTCTGCCCAGCAAGGTGTCTCACAGGACGCACCCTTCATCACCCCCTCAACGGATGTTGATGTGTTGTATGAAGTCACGTCTCCCATGGGGGATGCTGTGATGAAGCAGCGCATGCGGTGGCAGGTGGCCTCTCTGCGCCAGCGGCTGGACCCTCAGAACTCTGCTGTTTACATGATCACATCCTGGCCGGACCACACCTTGACTGTAGTGGATGAGGCCCGCCGCCGACAAAGTGTGATGCCAGCCCCCAGCCAGGTGCTGACACCGCCTGGTCATATAGCCATGACGGGCACCTATGCGCGTTTGGGTGGTTCCGTAGTGGCAGGAGAACAATGCACATTATGGCGCACGAAAGATACAGACGGGCATGCCAGTGATGTGTGTTACACGGCGGACGGGCTGCTGTTGCAGGTTGCGCAAGGCGGCCAGATTACGGTCAGGGCCCTGAGTGTAAACAGGGTATCGCAACCCGATACGGTGTTTGCCATCCCTGCGGGGCTGAAGAAGGAAGCGCCCGCTACGCCATAACCTTGCCCGCCCTGTTGAGAAGGAAAGGGAATGGGCATGACGCCACAAAACACCAGAGTTCTGGCCTATGCATTGGCCGGTCTGGCAATAGGCGTGCTGGGTAGCACGCCGTCAGGCACCGGGTGGGCACAGACTGGTAAGCAGTCCTCTGGGGTGGCATCTTCTGGTGTTGGTGGGCTGGGTGGCGTAGCGCCGTCCCTCAACGGGCAGGGCGGCGTGGATATCTGTTTTGCGCATCAGAAAAGCGATCATCCTGATACGTTGATGGTTATCCCCTCCGGCACGGTATTTGTGGCGCGCAGGCCAGCGAATGGCCGCAAAGACCCTGCTCAAATGGAAGGGCTGGTGACCACAGAAACCGTAACCCTTACAGAAATGCAGCCATGCGGCATGGCGGATGCCTCCACGCTGGTGTCCAAAACGCGGCACTGGTTGATCAATCCTGTCCGTCCACAGGTGGACGTCACATTCCAGCCCGTGGGGGAAGTGAGTGGAAACGGGGTTGATACGACTTTTGAGGATGAACCATCAGGCTTTCAGGCTGCGGTGAAGGCAGGCATTATCACCGCGCATGTGGAAGGCCCGCTGCATGACACCGTTTATCTGAGCGAAAGCCCCGCTGACATTGAAGACCCGGATGCCCCTTCCGCAGGGACAGGGCCGGAAACCCCCTGATTTTTTCGGGAAGTGGGGCTTCTAGAACAGCTTGCGCAACATCCCGGGCAGGAAGATGGAATACGGGTTCACGTGAAGATCCGGGTTGTCCAGCTTGCCGGAAATGCCAAATTTCATGGCGACAAGCCCTCCATCCTTTTCGGGGCTGAACAACCGGCCAATGGCAGGTAGCTTGCCCGGCAGCTTGTTGATGGCAAAGGCAGGTACCACCGTGCCGTTCAGATCAAGCACGTTGCGGTCCAGATCAATCTTGCCTTCCAGCGTAGCGCCCAAGGCATCATTTCCTGCGCGTCCATCCTGAATGCCCAGAACGCCATCCTTGAAGGTGACGGGCATGGTCAGGTGAGAGATTTCAAATTCCGGCGCTTTGCGGGCGTTGATCCATCCGTAAAGGGAGAGGTTGCGGGCGATCAGCACCGTGCTGGGTGTTTTTGTCAGAACAAAAGGTGTGATGTTCAGCACGCCCTTGAAGGGGGCTGAGGGCAAGGTATCGTCAAAGTTGCCTTGAAGGGTAGCCTGCCCGCCTTCCACGTTGGGCAGAATGTTGAACGCTGCCAGAAAAGCGCCCATGTCGGGAATAGCGACATGCAGGCTGCGTTTGCTGCCGTTGGGTGTGAGATGCATGGCAACCGGCGAGGGGCCGCGCATGGTGAAATGCATGCTTTCCAGCCGCATGCCGTTGTCTTCAAAATGGGCCTTCACACCTTTCAGGGGCTGCCGGGTCTGGTTGTAGAACAGGGAATCCGCCTGCAGATCAATAACCCACGCATTTCCCGGCGGCCCGTGGATGGTGCCGGTTGCCGCTTCTGGCACATGGTATCCGGTGCTGGCGGGTTTGGGGGCTGTGGGGTCTCCTTCCATCAGGGGAGAGAGGTCCAGCGTGGAGGCATAGACGCCAACGCGGATGGTCTTGTCTTGCGCGGCGTATGGGAGCACCAGCCGGGCGTGCCCGGTGGATCGATCAATCCGGAAAGAGGAAATCAGCAGTTCAGGCGGGCGGTTGGGGCGCAGGCGGGCCTGTCCGCGTACATCCAGATTGGGGCCTGTCGCCAGCAGTTTGTTGACGGCCGTGATATGCCCATCCACCAGCGCCAGTTCAGCCGAAACCTGCGCCTTGCGCCCTGCGGCCTTGTGCCATAGCGGGATGAGAATTTTTGCGGGTGTCAGGTTCAGGGCAAGCTCAACCTTTCCCGTGTTATTGGCGAGGCGCGTATAATCTGTCTGAAGTTCAGCGTTCCCGTAAAAATGGTCCCCTACGGCAAAACCACTGGCAATGGCCGTGGCGGGCGTAATGTGGGTGATGACATGGGCTTTCTCCGCAACCTCGGTCGGGGCGAGGGCGCGGAAATCCATGAAATAGCTGACATCAGACGGAAGACTGCTTAATGCGGCATGACCGGTCAGGTTCAGGTTCTGGGCGGTGGCATCAATCTGGATGCGGCCATTGGTGATGGCCCGGCCCATGACAACATTACCCAGATAGGTGCGGGTCAGATCGGCGTGGGCATTGATGGTCATCTGATCGGTCGTGACATCGCTCTCAAGCGGTAAGGTGAGAGAGAGCATGACAGACGCATTGCCCGATGGTTTTGTAAAGCTGATCGGGTGGCGTGAGAGAAGATGCAGCCGCGGTTCGGCCAGTAGAGCCAGAATATCGCGCAGATTGCCGCGCAAAGCGGTTTTGATCGTGCCGTCCTGATCTTTTTTGGTGAGCCCGGTGATATCCATGGAGCCCGGCCCGGCCTCCACCCGGCCAATGCCGGTCGCGCCCACATTTTTATCCGCACGGTTCACCAGTTGGTAGGCGTGGTCAAATGTGATGTGGAGCTTATCCATCCCATCCACTTCCAGATGGGCATTCATCCCCTGTAGGGGGGAGATGGGCCGCAACCAGTGGACAGTCAGGCCCGTAGCGTCCACGCCGCCGGTAATGCCCGTGACATTCAGACCATTCCAGCCTGTATCACTATGCAGGCTGGCAGCCACATGCAGATCATGCGCCAGCCCCTGCGTGATGTTCTTCTTCACCCACAGTCGGCCACCCTTCGCGGCTTTTTCCGGCCAGAACTGGGCAATATTGGCAAAATCAATCTGCGGTATTTCAAGGCTTGCCTGGCCGGAAAGCGCCTGAGGACTGAACAGGTCAGAGGCGCTGAGCGTGGCATGACCGTTGACGGTAATACCTTCTGTTGTGGCGTCGGGCTGATTGGGGTCAAGCAGATCAAGCCGCAGGGCGGTGAGGGAGAGCGTTGCCGGAATATGAGACTGCGAGGCGTGGTTGAGGTCCAGATGCACGGCTGCTGTGCCGTGGTTCAGCAGGTAGTGCGAATGGGCGACAGTCAGCGGTCCTTTGCCAATATCTGCCAGCAGATCCAGCGCATGTGGCAGCAGCCAGAAACTATGTGGCGCGGGTGCAAAAATGGCATCGCCGTTCAGGCTGACCGTATTCCCCACATCTTTCAGGGCGGGGCTCAGCTTGGCAAAACCAGCCGGTTGCGTGGGGGCAACAGATAGATGCCACGTAACCGTATTTTCAGGTGTGCGGGTGCCCGATGCAGTCAGATCCAGCCGGGCATGCGTTTCCTCGCCGGTGATGCTGAACGTGACAGTGCCCGTCACGCCATTTTTGCCCGCTACGGGAAGAAGATGCAGGGTAGTGTCAAACGGCGTGGCAAGCCAGCGGGTGCCGGTAAGCTGATCATTGACCGTTACCCGGGCGTTGTGAACGCTCAGCCGCTCAATGCCTAGCGGATCAAGTGCATTGTTCTGTGACTGATCGGGTGGAACGGAGGGAGCATTCACGTCCAGCCCTACGCTGCCATCCTTGCCCCGGCGCAGCGCAAGACGCACGCCCTCAATATCCACTGTCCGCAAGGCAAGAGAGCCATGCAACATGGCCAGCGGTGCCAGTGTGATACGGGCATCTTCAATTGTGTCGGGCGGGGTGCTGTCTGTTTTGAGAATACGCAGGTTATGCAGATCAAGCATAACAGGCGTGCTCCAGCCATCATGCAGACCATTCCAACGCAGTTCCGCCCGGCCGAGTGTAAGACGTGCGGCAGGCGGCTGGTGGGGGGCACCCGGCATGACGGTTACCGGCAGGAACGGGCGCGCCAGAGGTGTGATGTTGACCGGCCCGAATACCATGCGGAGCATAAGTCCCGCCACCACCAGAAACGGAAGAAGCAGGACGGCCAGCGCCAGAACAGTTAAAACACGCAAAACCCGCTTATGCAGCGGGCGGCGCAGGTCTTGACCTGTGGAAGTCAACGCAGCAACCCTTCGTCCTTCACCAGAATGGTCAGACCATGACGCCTGTTATTCAGTCCCAGTTTAAACATGTGCCCCAGTTCAAGGATGTACGCGCCCGTCGTGGTGAGCATCGCGTCTGGCCGGATGCCAGTTGGCCCGCTGCGGCGGATGCGCAGGCCGCCCAGCATCTTGAGGACGACATGATCACCCTTCTGCGGGATGTGGGCCGGGGGGAGGTTCTTGAACTGCCGGGGGCCATGGAACTGGTGGCCTGCCTTGGGGGCAACAGCCCGTATCTGTCTGATCTGGCCCGGCAAGATCCGCTCTCCTTTGCCGCCTTGTTGCAGGACGGCCCGGAGGCCTGCGCGAAAGACGCGTTTGCGGCATTGGCTGCGTGTGACATTACATCTGGGCGAGAGTATGTTGCCGCCACACTCCGGCGTGCCAAAAAACAGGTGGCCCTGCTGTGTGCCGTGGCTGATCTGGGCGGGTTCTGGCCGCTGGAAGACGTAACGCAAACGCTCAGCCGTCTGGCTGAGGCCGCGTTGGAGGTCTCGGTCAGGCATTTGTTATGGGTCGCCCATCAATCCGGTCAGCTTCAGTTACGTGACCCCAAACGCCCGACATACGGTTGTGGTTTTTTTGTTCTGGCGATGGGAAAGCTCGGGGCACGGGAACTGAATTTCTCCTCCGATATAGACCTGATGGTGCTGTATGACCCCTCAGGTCACAAGCAGCCGGATGCCGTGCGGCGCGTGTTCATCCGTATGACTAGCGATCTTGTCAGCCTCATGGAAGCGCGGGATGCGAATGGCTACGTTTTCCGTACCGATCTTCGTCTGAGGCCGGACCCATCTTCCACGCCAGCCGCAGTCTCGGTGCAGGCTGCCATCCTGTATTATGAAAGCCTTGGCCAGACGTGGGAACGCGCCGCCATGATCAAGGCGCGCCCGGTGGCGGGAGACCTCAAGCTGGGGCGGGATTTTCTGGCGGCCATCCGCCCTTTTGTCTGGCGCCGGCATCTTGATTTCGCGCTGATTGACGATATCCACACCATGAAGGCGCGGATTGACCGTTACCGCAATGTCGGGCGCACCGGCCTTGCCGAGATGCCAGACAGTGTGCTGGCTGATCCAGCCGCCAGCATGCAATGGCTACTAGGCCATAACCTGAAGCTGGGGCAGGGCGGTATTCGGGAAATTGAGTTTATTGCGCAGGCCATGCAGCTTGTGTGGGGTGGTCGCGTGCCTGCTTTGCGTGAGAAAACAACCTTCGGCGCGCTGAAAAAACTGGTGGGCTCAGCTTACATCCCGCGGGAGGAAGCCGAGGTTCTGGCCCGCACCTATCGCCTGCTGCGGGATGCCGAGCACCGGCTGCAAATGCGGGCCGACCACCAGACACACTCCCTGCCCGAACAGCCGGAGGCCTTTCACGCGTTTGCCGTGTTCATGAACTATGCAGACGGTGAAGCTCTGGCACTGGACCTGCTGCCGCGTATGCGTGAAGCAAGGCGTATTTTTGAGCGCCATTTTGTCAGCCAGCCACAGGCGGCGGAAGACGCGGAAACGGCCCTGCTGGCCATTGCGCCGGACGATGAAAACTCCCCCACGCTGCTTCAGAATGTCGGTTTTCCGGCCGATCAGGCGGCAGAAGCCGCGCAGGTTCTGGCCCGCTGGCAAGGCAACAGTCTGCGGGCGCTGCGGTCTGAGCGGGCCCATGCGCTGCTGCGGGCTCTGTTACCTGCCTTGCTGGCCAGCTTTGCCGCGCGCAGTAACCCGCTGGCCTGCTTACGGCGGTTTGATACCTTGCTGGCCCGTCAACATGCCGGGGTGCAGCTTCTCTCCCTGTTTGAACGCAATCCGGCGCTGATAGACCGTATTGCCGCCCTTTTTGATGCCTCTGCCTTTCTGGCCAACCATCTGGCAGATACGCCTTCAGCACTTGAAGGCTTGTTGGAGCCTGAACCGGAAGAGGGGCGGAACGTGCAGGCCCGCCTGCGCCAGTTGGCGGCGGAAGTGGAGCATACAGACCTGCTGGTGACTGCTCTGCGCCCCTTGCTGCGCGGAGAAGAGTTTCGCCTTTCCGTAGCCGTGCTGGAAGGGCGCATGAGCGAAAATGAGGCCGAGCGTGCGCGCACCGCCTTGGCTGATACCATCATGATCGTGCTAAAACATGCGGTAGAGAAAGATCACGTGCGCCGTTACGGGCGCGTGCCCGGTGGTGGCATAACGGTTATTGCTCTGGGCAAGGCGGGTTCCAGAGAAATGATGCCCGGTTCAGACCTTGATCTGCTTTTGATATTTGACCACCCGGAAGAGGTTCAGGCCAGTATTGTGCCTAGAACTCCGCCGCAGAAAACGCCGGAAGGGCTTGTATTGGCCGCCCCGCGCTCCGTTGCCGTGGCCCAATATTATACGCGTCTGGCGCATGCGTTTATTGCAGCGCTAACCGCCCCGGGGCCGGAGGGGCCGCTTTATGCCGTAGATATGCGGTTGCGGCCCTCCGGCGCAGCGGGGCCAGTGGCTGTGTCACGCCGTGCCTTTCTGAAATATCATACGGAGGCCGCCTGGACGTGGGAGCGCATGGCGTTGACGCGCGCCCGTATCATCAGCGCGCCGGTTGGCCTGAAGCGGGAGGTGCAGGACGATCTGCGGCGTATTCTGGATGGTGAGATACAAAGCAAGGCTCCGGTGCCCGCAGGCGTGCTTGAAGATGCGCGGGCCATGCGGGCCCGTCTGGCGCGCGATCTGCCTGCTTCCAGCCCATGGGATATCAAACGGCGCGCAGGCGGCCTGATAGAAGTGGAATTTGTAGCCCAGAGCCTGCAACTGGTGGCGGCTGATAGAAGTGTGCGTGATCCCTGCACCCGTCGGGCGTTGACCCGGCTGGGTAAGGCTGGATTACTAACACCTGACGACACAGCCCTTCTGCTGGAGGCAGATGCCGTCTGGCGGCGACTCCAGTGTCTGCTGCGTCTGCTGTGCGGACCGGTTCCTCCGCTTGATCTGGAGCGGGAGCTTGCACCGCCAACCTTGGCTGTTCTGCTTCACGCCATGGAGATGGAAAGCGTGGTCACACTTCTCACGCGCACAACAGCTCTGGCGCGCAATGTGCGGGCCTGTTTTGCCCGAGTGGTTGGCCCTGTGGCGGAGGGAGACGCCTTCGCCGAAGTGATGGTGGAAGCGAACCTTCCGCATTCCCATACGTAGGACGGTGTGCGTTGGGGCTTCCGGCAGCCATCAGGGGCAGACTAACGTCAAGGGTTGAGGAAGATGGGGAGTGAACGCGGGTCCTCCTCCAAGCTCAAGACGAAGGACTGGACGGACATTCTTGATTTTCATTGGGTCGCGGAAAGCGCAGCCAGTCCAATCTGACGATGTTTTCAGATGCTCGGCTTGATGCGGCTGCCAGTGTGGCATTGACTGCATTCTAGGGAGAGCGAAAGCCGGAAGGCTGCCGCAAGCGTGTCTTCCGGTTTGCGCCTGTGGCCGCTACGGTTGAGAGACAGCGTGTGCCCTAACGCGCGGAACAAGGAGAACCAGCATGGCCGATGAACAGATTTTACAGGAAGGGGATATCGCCCCTGATTTTTCCATGCCAGCCAGCCGTGACCGCCATGTCAGCTTTGCTGACTTTAAAGGCAAACCCTTTGTGCTCTATTTCTACCCCAAGGCAGACACGCCCGGCTGCACGAAGGAAGCATGCGGGTTTAATGAGGCGCTAAAGCAGTTTGAGTCTGCCGGTTTGAGCGTTATTGGCGTCTCTCGTGATCCCGTGAAAAAGCTGGATGCTTTTGCCGATAAATTTGATCTCACCTTTCCGCTTGCATCTGATGAAAAAGGAGACGTGACGGAAGCCTATGGCGTGTGGGGAGAGAAGTCTCTGTACGGAAAAACCTATATGGGTATTGATCGTACAACGTTTCTGATTGGCGCAGATGGTAAAATTGCCCGCATCTGGCGTAAGGTCAAAGTGCCGGGGCATGTTGAGGCTGTGCTGGAAGCGGCGCAAGCTCTGTAAGTCATATATCTGCGGGGCACAAAGACTATGGGGCTGCATTCAGGCCCATAGTCAGCCCCCGCTGATTGATCCTGAGCTGCGAGGCGAGATGCAGCTTCCAGCCGACGCTGTAAGATTTCCTGATGATGTGGCTCAGCAGGATGAACCCAGCCAAACCGTGCGGCTGGGGAAGAAAAAGTCGGAAACCGGCTGGGTCTTACCAGCCGGAGTAATAGCCACCCGGAGCAGCATAATAGCCGGGTGCAGGTGCCACTGGCACAGCCGGGACAGCATAAACCGGCGGCGGCGGAGGTGGCGGCGGCGCATAGGCCACGGGCGGGGGTGGTGCTGCATTGCCAAGGGCGGCTCCGGCCAGAGCCCCAACAGCCAGCCCACCAATAACGGCTCCGGCAATGGCTCCGCCATTTCCACCCCGGTGCCAGCCGCGGGGGCCACCGCCCCAGTAGCCACGCGGCGGCGGCGGAGAATGCCAGCGCGGGCCACCGCCCCAATTGGGGCCAGGATGCGCCTCGGCTGCCGGAACGCTTGCCAGCGCAGTGCCAGCAATAATGGGCAGAGCAAGAAGAAGTTTTGTCATACGGCGCATGATGTATGCCTCCTGAAAACGGGAAGGGAGAGGCGAACCACTCCTCTTCTCTGCTTTCAAATAATGCGCTCGCTCATGGCAATTTAAAGGCCCATTGCGGGCGATTTTGGCCGCTTCCTAATTTTTTTGTAATGTATGAGGCGTGGAAGAGCCGTTTTCTTCGCTGAGCCGATCGGTTTTGCGCAGGGTCAGCACCGTCAGCAATGTGACAGCCGCGCAGATGGAAACATAATAGGCAAACCAGATGTCATGCCCGGCCTGACGGCACCAGAGCGCAATATACTCCGTGGTACCCCCGAACAGGGAAACGGTAACGGCATAAGGCAGAGCCACCCCCAATGCACGGACCTGCGTAGGGAACAGTTCAGCCTTCACGATGGCGTTGATGGATGTATAGCCGGAGGCAATGCCCAGGGCTCCCGTAATCAGCCCGAAGGCTGCCCATGGAGAATGGACGCCGGAGAGGAGTGTCAGCAGCGGAACAGTGCCCAACGTTGCGCAAATGCCAAAATAAAGCAGAAGCGGTTTACGCCCGATCCGGTCAGACAAGGCCCCGAACGCAGGCTGCATCAATGCGAAGGCAAGCAGTGACGCGGAGGACACCAGCGTGGCGGTGTCCTTGGGGAAACCAAGCGTGTTGGCGAGGTATTTCTGCATGTAGATGGTGTACGTATAGAACACCACCGTGCCACCCAGCGTCATGCCGCATACGGTCAGGACGGAGCGCTTATGCTGGAGCAGAACGCGCAGGCCGCCTTGTTCATGTTTTTCATGGCTGCGCTCAAAGCGTTCACTTTCCTGCATCTGCCGCCGAAGCCAGAAGATCAGCACTGCACCAGCAGCACCCAGCAGGAAGGGAATACGCCAGCCCCATACTTCAATCTGATGGGGCGTCAGAAACACATACTGCATCAGCAGCAGGATAATGAGCGCGAGCAACTGGCCCATGACAAGCGTGACGTAGAGAAAACCGGACCAGAAACCGCGGTTCTGTGGGCTGGACATCTCCGCCAGATAGGTGGCGGAGGCTCCATATTCTCCCCCCAGGCTGAGGCCCTGCACCAAGCGCGCCACAAGCAGCACGGCGGGCGCCAGCAGGCCGATCTGCGTATAGGTGGGGCAGACGGCAATGGCGAGAGAGCCCAGGCACATGGCGGTAACAGAAAGTGTCAAAGCCCAGCGACGACCATAGCGGTCAGCCGCTACGCCCAGCAGCCAGCCGCCGATGGGGCGCATGAAAAAGCCAACGGCAAAAATGGCGGCAGCGTTCAGAAGTTCTGCGGTTTCATTGCCACGGGGGAAAAAGGCGTGTGCGAAGTAAATGGTGAAAGAGGAGTAAACATACCAGTCATAATATTCCAGCAGGTTCCCGGCGGACCCTGCCAGAATACCACGCAGACGCTGCGCCGTGGTCATTCCGGATCTCCGTTGTTTTTAAAAAGCCTGAGAACTGTTTGAAAAGCGCAGCCACGCGCCCTGACAGACATTTCAAACAGTCTCTAAGCCGGTTCTGATGCAGAAGTTGCGTGGCAGACTGGACGGAGCAGTCTGCCCTTATTCGGTTTTCCGGTTTTCAAGCGCGGCACGAAGTTGGGTTGTATCCAGCGCATTTTCCCACCGGGAAATGACAATGGCGGCCACCGCGTTCCCCACCAGATTGGTGAGAGACCGACATTCTGACATGAAGCGGTCAATACCCAGAATAAGCGCCATGCCCGCCACAGGCACGGTTGGCACAACGGATAGGGTGGCTGCCAGCGTGATAAAGCCTGCACCAGTTACCCCCGCAGCCCCTTTGGAACTGACCATGGCCACCAGCAGCAGCGCCGTCTGCTCGCCAAGGCTGAGGTGCACATCTGTGGCCTGAGCAATGAACAGGGCGGCGAGTGTCATGTAGATGTTGGTGCCATCCAGATTGAAAGAATAGCCCATGGGCACTACCAGCCCCACAATTCCTTGCGGGCAGCCAGCGTTTTCCAGTTTGGAAATAAGGCCGGGCAGGGCAGATTCAGAAGAACTGGTGCCAAGCACAATCAACAGTTCTTCCTTCAGGTAGCTTAGCAGACGCAGGATGCTGAACCCCATCAGGCGGGTGACAATGCCAAGAATGCCGCACACAAAAAGAATGGCCGTAAGGTAAAAGGCCAGCACCAGTTCGATCAGGTGGCCAATAGACGCCACACCAAACTTGCCGACCGTAAACGCCATGGCGCCAAATGCCCCGATAGGCGCCACATACATCACCAGTCGCACCACGCCGAACACCAGTTCCGTCAGGCTGCGGAACAGGGTCAGCACTTTTTCCCCCGCAGGCCCCATCTTGGCCAGACTGATACCAAACAGGATGGCCACCAGCAGAACCTGAAGAATTTCGCCAGATGTGAAGGCCCCTGCCGTTGTGGCGGGGATGATGCGCATCAGGAATTCTGTAAACGAGTGCGAGTGGGCTTCACTCACAAAGGAGGCCACGGACCCAGCATCCAGAGATTCCGGCTTGATATGCAGCCCGGCGCCGGGGCGCGCCACGTTGGCGACAATCATGCCCACAACAAGCGCGAAAGTGGAGAAAAACAGGAAGTAGGCCATGGCCTTGCCTGCCACGCGGCCTGTCTGCTTCAGGTCTGCCATACCGGCAATGCCGGTGCACACAGTCAGAAAAATAACTGGCGCGATCACCATCTTGATCAGTTTGACAAAACCATCCCCCAGAGGGCGGAGCGATGCGCCGATATTGGGGAAAAAATATCCAACCAGAATGCCTGTAACAACAGCAATAATAACCTGAAGATACAAAGAATGGCTGCGACCGGAAGCAGAAGAATGGCTAGGCAGGGACACGCGTAAGTTTCCTGTTTGTTCGTTATTCTTGTAAAGCAGCTATTTGCGCGGCAAACCTCATACCATTGTTATCAAAGGGATGTCATTGCATTGTCGTGATAAGAGTGAATTGGATCATCACATGTTGCATGCATGCCCCTTTTTTCCGGCGGGGTGATCAGAAGGGCTTATGGAGAATAGTGTGCTGCTTGTGGGCGTTGCTGTAGGGGCGCTCGTGCTGGGTGCGGTGATGGTCCTGTTTTTGCGTCCCCGCCCGCAGGAAGGCGGGGCGGATGCTGATCTGCTGGCCAAGCTGTATGTGTTGATAGAGCGCGAGGCAGCAGTCAGCCGATCGGAGGTAGCGCAGCAACGCGGCACCCTCTCTGAAATGGAGCGGGGCATGATGGCGCGGATCGAACAGATGCGCGCGGAAATGGCCGAACGGCTGGGCGGCATAGCGGGCAGCATGGGGCGAGAGCAGGCCGAAGCCCGCGCAGCGCAGTCGGAAGCTCTACGTGAAATGGCCGAGGCTTCTGCCCGTCAGTTGGGGGCCATTCGCACAGCGGTGACAGAGCAGTTGCATGAGGCTGTTGAACGCCAGATGCAGACCTCTTTCCAGCGCGTGCTGGAGCAGTTTTCCGCCATGCAGAAGGCTATGGGGGAGGTCCGCGCCATGACAGCGCAGATTGGTGATCTCAAACGTCTGTTCAGTAATGTGAAGACCCGTGGTGGCTGGGGGGAGGCGCAGCTCAAAGCCATTCTGGATGATGTGCTGCCCGAAGGCGCGTATGAGTCAAACGTGCGGCTGGGGCCCGGGAATGATGTGGTTGAATTTGCCATCCGCATGCCGGTGCGCGCCAGCACGCCGCCCGTTATGGCCATTGACAGCAAATTCCCTACCGAGGCGTACGAGCGCCTCCTGAACGCGGCAGAAGAAGGGGATGCGGTGGGGGAAAAGGCTGCACGCAAGGCGCTTGAAAACACGATGCGGCTGGAAGCGCGTAAAATTGCCGCCAAATACATTCAACCGCCCAGAACGGTTGAATTTGCCGTGCTCTATCTGCCAACCGATGGATTGTATGCGGAGGCCGCGCGTATTCCGGGCCTGTTTGATGAAATCAGCCGGACCTGCCGTGTCATGATCATGGGGCCAGCCCTGATGCCCGCCATGTTGCGCACGGTGCATCTGGGGTATGTGACCCTCGCGCTGGAAGACCGGACGGAAACAATAGCCCGGCTGTTGGGGGCCACCCGTCAGGAAATGATCAAGATGGACGGCGTGCTGGAAAAACTGGCCCGAAATGCACAGGCCATGTCTTCCTCCATTGAGGAAGCGCGGCGACGCACGCGGGTTGTCAGCCGCCGTTTGCGAGAACTTGATGGCCCGGAAGACACGGAAGGGAGTATGGTGCCTGAAAGCACGGCCCGGAAACCAGAGGGAGAAGGGGGACTTCCCCCAGCAGGTGTCTCTCACTCTGAAATGGAATTTACTGGCGTAACCCCACAGAAGACAGCATCAGAACAGATATGAATGACGAAACGGCATTGGAAACAGCACAGGGTGATAACGGCATAGGGCAGGAAAATCAGCCCCGTGGCGCGGTTCTTCTGATAGAAGACGATAGCACCATTGCTGAAGAAATTGTTGGGGAACTGACAGCCCACGGTCTGGATGTGCAACATCGCGCCACAGGCGATGCTGGCCTTGCGGCGGCGCTGGCGGGTGGTGTGGATGTGATGGTGGTGGACCGTCTGCTGCCCGGCATGGATGGCCTGACGGTTATCGAAACCCTGCGTCAGCGCGGCATCCGCACGCCTGTTCTTGTACTGTCTGCTCTCTCCGCCGTGGATGACCGCGTCACCGGCCTGAAGGCGGGCGGTGATGATTACCTGACCAAGCCCTTTGCCATGGAAGAACTGCTGGCACGGGTTGAGGCGTTGCTGCGCCGTCCGGATGATACCCGCAGCACGCGCCTGCGCGTGGGGCCGTTGGAGATGGATCTGATCGAGCGCCGCGTCTGGCGGGATGGGCGAGAGATTGAACTGCTGCCGCGTGAGTTCCGGCTTCTGGAATATCTGATGCGCAGGCCGGATCAGGTGCTCACCCGGTCCATGTTGCTGGAAGATGTGTGGCAGTATCGTTTTATTCCGCGCACCAATCTGGTGGATGTGCATATCGGTAAACTGCGTCGCAAGGTTGATGCTCCAGGTGAGGAACCATTGATCAGGAGCATTCGCGGCACCGGATTCCTGCTGCGTGTTCCTGACTGAGCTTTTCCGCACCGCCGCATTCCGCCTCACTCTTATGGCGTTGGCCGCCATGGCGGGCGTGATGGTGATGCAGTTCGCGCTGGTATATACGCAGATGGAGGCGGTGGAATCTCATCGTTCTACTGAACTGCTGCGTGGTGAAGCCAAACTGCTTGCCGAAATGACGCCGGAGCATCTGGAATACGTTATCCGGAAGCGTGCGACGGATGATATGCGGCTGGTTATCAGCAGCGCGGGGCTGTTTGACCCCGGCCATGCCCTGATTACGGGTGATCTGCGGTCCTGGCCTCGGGGCCTGAAAGCAGACGGCAAACCTCATAATATTGAAATCTACCCGGAAGAAGGGGCCGCCTATCCGCTGCGCCTGCTGGCTGTCACGCTGGCGGATGGCAATATTCTGGTGCTGGGGCGCAGCTTTCATCTTCTGGCAGAACAGAAACTTATGCTCCGGCATGCCACGGTGCTGGCGGCCGTGCCGACCTTGCTGTTCGCGCTGTTGCTGGGGATGGTGCTCAGCCACCGCGCCCTCTCCCGTGTGAAAGACATGCATGAGGCGATAGACCTGATTATGGCAGGCGATATTCATGAACGCCTGCCGGCGGGCAAGGAGCGTGATGATCTGGAACGGCTTGCGGGAAGTGTGAACCGCATGCTGGACCGGCTGGAAAGCCTGATGAATGGCATGCGCGAGGTGGGGAACGATATCGCCCATGATCTGCGCACACCGCTCTCCCGCGTGCGGGCCAAGCTGGAGCGGGCGCTTTCCACCGGCGGCCCGCGCGATACGCTGGAGGGGGCTGTCTCCCGCGCAGTGGATGATCTGGACCAGTGTCTGGCAATTATCACGGCTTTGCTGCGGATTGCTGAAATTGAAAGCAGCCGTCGTCGGGCTGGCTTTGCTTCCCTCAATCTGGCCGATCTGGTGGCGGATGTTGTGGATCTGTATGAGCCCATTGCGGAAACGGAAGGAATCCACCTTGTCACGCAGGTAGGCACTACACCGGTTCAGATAGATGGGGACAGGCATCTGCTGATCGAGCTTCTGGCTAATCTGGTGGACAACGCCATCAAGTTCACGCCGGAGGGCGGGCAGGTGACGGTGGCCGTCATGCGGCAGGCGGACAAAGCCGTTTTGGCGGTTACGGATACCGGGATCGGGATAGCCCAAGGCGAGCGCGAAGCCGTGCTGACCCGTTTTTATCGCTCTGACAAAAGCCGACACGTGCCCGGAAGCGGGCTTGGACTCAGTCTGGTCTCAGCCATTGCGCATATGCATGACGCCACTGTGGTGGTGGAGGAAGGGGCAGGCGGGCGAGGCACCTGCTTCAGGATTATATTTCAATGACAAATGCATTTATACGGCCTGATTAAAAGCATTTTTATTGGCGCTTGAGAAGGATATCTGTATCTCACGTAGGTATGACTGATTCATCTGGATGCAGCCATTTGTGTGTCTTTACCGGAGGTGGGACACATGAATGAGATTGTGGTTACGGCGCTTAAAAAGCCATACACATTTGTCGTTCTGTCGATCCTCATTCTGGTGTTCGGCATCAGGGGAGTATTCACGACACCAACGGACGTCTTCCCGAGTATCAAAATTCCCGTTGTGGCCGTTGTGTGGACTTATACTGGCCTTATGCCAGAAGATATGTCCGGCCGTGTTGTGTATTATTATGAACGCGCCCTGACAGCGACGGTCAATAATATCGAGCACATAGAAAGTCAGTCTTATTACGGGCGCGGAATTGTTAAGATCTATTTCCAACCCGGAACCGATACGGCTGTTGCCCAGACACAGATCACATCCGTTTCCCAGACAGTCATCAAGCAGATGCCAACCGGCTCCACGCCGCCGCTGGTTCTGGCCTATAATGCATCATCCGTGCCGGTCATCACGTTGCAGGTGTCTTCCACCTCCATGACGGCCTCACAGATTTATGACATGTCCTCCAACCTGATCCGGCCTGCGCTGGTCTCCGTAGCGGGGGCGGCCATTCCCAACCCGTATGGGGGGCAGCCCGGCAACGTGATGGTGGATCTGGACCCCATCAAGCTGCTGGCGCACCAGTTGTCTCCTGTTGATGTCTCCCGTGCGTTGAACAGTCAGAACATTGTGCTGCCCGCCGGGGATCAGCGCATCGGCGCGTTTGACTGGATGGTGCAGACCAACGCCTCGCCCCGTGCGCTGGATGAATTGAACATGCTGCCCATCAAGCAGGTGGGGAATGCTGTTGTTCGCCTGCAGGATGTGGCGTGGGTGCATCAGGGCGGCCCGCCGCAGACAAACCTCGTGCTGGTCAAAGGCCAGCAGGGCGTGCTGATTGTGGTGATGAAAAGCGGTGATGCCTCCACGCTGGATGTTGTGTCCGGTGTGAAGAAACTGCTGCCGGGCATTACCAAAACCCTGCCGCCGGGTGTGGACATCAAGGTTCTGAATGACGCCTCCACCTTCGTGAAGGAATCCGTGCAGGACGTGCTGCGTGAAATGCTCACCGCTGCCTGTCTGACGGGTCTTGTGGTGCTGCTGTTTCTGGGGTCCTGGCGTTCCACGGTCATTATTGCCACCTCCATTCCGCTGGCCATGCTGTGCTCCATTATCGGGCTGGGCTGGGCTGGGCAGACCATCAACGTCATGACACTGGGTGGTCTTGCGCTGGCCGTTGGTATTCTTGTGGATGACGCCACGGTGATGATCGAAAACATCGATGCTCACCTTGAAATGGACAAGGATCTGGAGACCGCCATTATTGATGCGGCCAACCAGATTGTTATCCCGACCTTCGTGTCCACGCTGTGCATCTGTATTGTGTGGATGCCGCTGTTCCAGTTGACGGGCGTTGCGGGCTGGCTGTTCATGCCCATGGCAGAAGCCATCATCTTCGCCATGATCGCTTCGTTCATCCTGTCCCGAACCCTTGTGCCGACCATGGCGAAATACATGCTGGCAGCGCAGGTGGCGGCACACGCCCATGGCCCGCAGCAGCCCAAAACCATTTTCGGCCGGTTCCAGAAAGGGTTTGAACGCAAGTTCGAGCAGTTCCGCCATGGGTATCAGGATCTGCTGACCCATCTGGTGGCAACGCGTGGCACCTTTGTGCCGGTATTTGTTTTGTGCTCCATCGGCTCGCTTGGTCTGCTGTTTTTTGTCGGGCAGGATTTCTTCCCTGAAATCAATTCCGACACCATGGCCATTCATATGCGTGCGCCACTCGGCACCAAGCTTTCAGAAGCAGGCAAGATTTCACAGTTGGTCAATGATGAGATCGAACGCACGCTCAATGGTCAGGTGGAAAGCATTGTCGATAACTGCGGTTTACCGTTTAGCCCGCTGAATCAGGCGTACATTCCAACACCAACAGTTGGCACGCAGGATTGCGATCTCACCATCTCCCTCAAGGACCCGGATTCCCCGGTGGCTGAGTATCGGAAGATGCTGCGGCGTAACCTGAAGGAGAAATTTCCCGGCACGCAGATTTCCTTCCTGCCGGGGGATCTGACCGCCAAAATTCTGAACTTCGGCCTGCCGTCACCGATTGATGTGCAGGTGGTGGGGCGTAACCTTGCGGACAACTTCCGCTTTGCCAACCGTCTGGCTGACCGGCTGCGGCATGTGACGGGTCTGACAGATGTGTCCGTCCAGCAGCCCATGACCACGCCCACCCTGCGGGTGAACGCGCGCCGGACATACGCACTGGGTACGGGTATTACGGAATCAGACGTTGCTAACAACGCGCTTGTGTCCCTCTCGGGTAGCTCGCAGGTCGGGCAGGTGTACTGGCTGGATACAAAAACGGGCGTTTCGCATCTGATTGATATCCAGACCCCAGCCACGTTCCTGCAAACCATGAACGATCTGGAAATTACGCCCATTGATAAGGGGGACGGCAACCCAACGGGCCAGCCTCCGCAAATTCTGGGTGGTCTGAGTCATATTGAGCAGATCGGCACACCGGGCGAAGTGGCGCATTACAACATCATGCCGGTGTTTGATATCTATGCTTCCAATGAGGGGATAGATCTCGGCACAGTCTCGCGTGAAGTAGAGCGGATTGTGGATGAAGTGCGGCCTGATCTGCCGCGTGGCTCCACGCTGGAAGTGCGCGGTCAGGCTGTGACCATGAACAGTGCCTACGCGCAGCTTCTGGGTGGCTTGGCCATGTCCGTGCTGCTGGTGTACCTGCTTATTGTGGTCAACTTCCAGTCTTGGCTGGACCCGTTCATCATCATCACCGCGCTGCCCGGTGCGCTGGCGGGTATTTCCTGGAGCCTGTTCCTGACCCACACCACCCTGTCCGTGCCCGCACTGACGGGGGCTATCATGTGCATGGGCACTGCCACGGCAAACGCCATTCTTGTGGTATCCTTTGCGCGGGAACGGCTGGAAGAGCATGGGGACGCCATTGCGGCAGCCATTGAGGCCGGTTTTGAACGTATCCGCCCTGTGCTGATGACGGCGTCTGCCATGATTATCGGTATGTTGCCGATGTCTCTGAGTAATTCACAGAACGCGCCGCTGGGTAAGGCGGTCATGGGTGGCCTGATGGTGGCCACGGTGGCCACCCTGCTGTTTGTGCCCTGCGTGTTCGCAATGCTGCATAATCGAAAAAAGCCGGTGACGACGGAAGAGGGAGAAAGCGCATGAGCGCGCAGAACGAGGGCGGTCATGATCACACGGAGCGTCATGATACCCAGCCAGCGCCTTCCTCATCCCGCCGTAAGTTAGGGATTGCTCTGGTAGGGGGCGCTGCGGTCATTCTGGCCGTGGTCGGGATTGTTGAGCGTCATTCCAATTACATGAATCTGGCGCAGGAAACCGCGCGGGATGCCACGCCAGCGGTGCAGGTGATCTACCCGCAGCCGGGGCCATCCGTGCGCAAGCTGTCTCTGCCCGCCAACATTGCAGCATGGTATCAGGCACCCATCTACGCGCAGGTCTCTGGCTACGTGAAAATGTGGTACAAGGACTTCGGCGCCGTGGTGAAGGCCGGCGATGTGCTGGCAGAAATTGACACCCCGGGTCTGGATGCTCAGTACGCTGCCGCCAAAGCCAACCTGAACGTGGCGCAGGCCCGCTACAAGCTGGCCCAGATTACCGCCAAACGTTGGAAGGCGTTGCAGGGCACGCAGGCTGTTTCTCAGCAGGAGGTGGATGTGCAGGCCGCCAATGCGGAGGCACAGAAAGCGCAGGTTGAAGCGGCCGAGCATGAGGTCGAGCGGTTTGCGGCCCTTGAAGGGTTCAAGAAAATCGTCGCGCCGTTTGATGGCGTCGTCACGTCGCGTTTTGCAGATGTGGGTGACTACGTGAATGCCGGCCGCGGCGATGTGGATGCCCACGGTAACGCGACCGAACTGTTCAGCGTGGCGGATGTGCATGCCATGCGCGTGTTTGTGGCGGTGCCACAGGATTACGCGGATATCATTTCCCCCCGGCTGGAGGCGGATCTGAGCATTCCGCAATATCCGGATCGCACGTTCAAGGCCAAGTTCCTCGCCACGGCGTCGGCTTTCAATGCCTCAACCCGCACGGTGACAACGGAACTGACGCTGGATAACAAATCGGGCGAGCTATGGCCCAATTCCTACGCCACGGCGCATTTCAGCGCACCGGGTGATGAAGACATGCTGATCCTGCCTGAAGGGGCCATCATATTCCGGGCAGAAGGAACGCAGGTGGCGCTGGTGGATGATTCCAACCATGTGCATCTGGTCAATGTAACGGTCGGCACCAATCTGGGAACGACCGTGCAAATTCTGAGTGGGGTGAAGAAAACAGATCGCGTGGTGAACAGCCCATCCGCCGGACTGCTGGATGGGCAGGAAGTCAGAATTGTCAAAGGCACGCCGGGTTACAATCTTCCGTCCAAAAAGCCAGCCACCAAGCCTAAGCCCGCTGCGGAAGACACCAACAAGGATGATACGCGGGCCATGCCCGAAGATGAACGCCCCGGCCCTGAGGCTGGAGGGCGTCAATGACGGTGCGGATGGCGTCTCGTAAAACGGTGCGTTCGGGGTTTCTGCTAGGGCTGTCTCTTGCAACCATGTTGTCCGGTTGCGATATGGCGCCCCGCTACAAGCCTACCCCCCTCAAGCTGCCGGAAAACTGGGGCGAGCAAGGCGTGCTGCGCGCGGCCCATCCTTCTGATGATGCCATCCGGTCTGACTGGTGGACCATGCTGGGGGACCCGGAACTCAACCAGTTGGAAGATCAGGCCATGCGCCTGAACCCAGACCTTCAGGCCCAGGCTGAGGCCTTCATGCAGGCGCGTGATGTGGCGATGGAGGCAAAATCCCACCTCTATCCGCAACTCAACGGCATGGCGGGTGGAGAGAAATACAAAGGCTCTCGGCACAGGCTCTGGCGTGGGGCCGGGTCTCAGGGGCCGGTCTATATGTCGTCCGAGCAATATTCGGCAACGGCAACGTGGGAGCCTGATTTCTGGTCTGCCATCCGCAACAAGGTGCGGATGAGCAAACAGCGCACGCAGGAGGCTGCGGCACAATATGCTCTGGCCCGGCTGAGCCTACAGGCTGAACTGGCGAGTGACTACGTTCTGTTGCGTGGGCTGGATGCGCAGGACGCGGTTTATAAAGACTCCATCCGCTATTATCAGACCGCTGTGCAGGTCACTAAAATGAGGCTTGCCGGTGCCATTGCGCCCGGCATGGATGTCTCGCGTGCGGAGGCGCAGCTTTACGCCACGCAGGCGCAGGAGACGGACATCAAGGCCCAGCGGGACGTGATGGAACATGCTATTGCCGTGCTGGTGAATGAGGCTCCGGCATCCTTCCATATCGCGCCGACAACCCGGCTCAACTTTACGGAAATGCAGCCTCCTGTGGCGCTGCCGGCCACCCTGCTGGAGCGCAGGCCGGATATTGCAGCGGCTGAGCGGCGGATGGCGCAGGCCAATCGTGCGATTGGTGTGTCCCGCGCGGCGTTCTATCCGCACATCACGTTCAACGCCATGACAGGGTTCATGGATAACGGGTTCGATCTCGCGTCGCTCTCCAACTCCATGTACCAGTTTGGTGTGCAGGCGCTTCTACCCCTTTTCCAGGGCGGTCTGCGGCGTGCGGAACTGCAACGGAACTGGTCGCAATACAGGCAGGAAGAGGATCTGTATCGGAGCACCGTGCTGGATGCGTTTCAGGAAGTGGAAGACAACCTGACCCGTACCTCGCGCCTGAAAACGGAAGCACAGCAACAGAGTGGTGCGGTTGATGCGGCGCTTCGCACGCAGAGCATGACCATGGCGCTCTATACTGGCGGCCTGACCAACTATCTGGATGTGGTGGTTGCGCAGGTGGCGGCGCTACAGGCACGCATTGCGCTGGTGCAGGTGGAAACCCGTGCGGTGGATGCCCGTGTGCAGCTTATCCGTGCATTGGGGGGCGGCTGGTCTCGTGCTGAACTGCCCAAGCCGGACAAGATTATGCCGTTCCATCCGCTGCAATATGGCAATCTGCGCCACGCCAAACCGCTGGCCGGTATTGATACAAATGCCGATCCCGCATCCTCTGATCTGACAGGGCAGGGGGTATCAAAAACCTCTCAGCCCCTTGACAGAACGGATACACCCCGGTAAGCGCGCCTTTCCTATCGGAACGCGGGAGGTTCTTCCTGCGCCATATCCATGGTGCAAAAGAGTCGAATGAACCGCGGTCCGGGTTCAACAAGAGGAGTCCCGGATATGGCCAAAAAAGTTGTTGGCTACATCAAGCTTCAGATTCCCGCTGGCAAGGCGAATCCTTCGCCGCCGGTTGGTCCCGCGCTCGGTCAGCGTGGTCTGAACATCATGCAGTTCTGTAAAGAATTCAACGCCAAGACCCAGGGTCTTGAGCCTGGTATGCCGATTCCGGTCGTCATCACCGCTTATGCAGACCGTACGTTCAGCTTCATCACCAAGACCCCGCCGAACACGTACTTCCTGCTGAAGGCCGCCAAGGTTTCCAAGGGCAGCCAGACTGTAGGCAAGAGCGCCGCCGTGGGTAAGGTGACCATGGATCAGCTGCGTGACATTGCTGAGCAGAAGTTCAAAGACATGAACGCCAACGATATCGATGGTGCAGTGCGGATGCTGGTTGGTTCCGCTCGCTCCATGGGTCTGACGGTGGAGGGCTGAGAGCATGGCCAAGAATAAGCGTTTTGCCGCTGCGCAGGCAAAAGTAACGCACGGTCAGGCTTATGGGCTGGATCAGGCAATTGCTCTGGTAAAGAGCAACGCAACCGCCAAGTTTGACGAAACGGTTGAAATCTCCCTGAACCTCGGCATTGACCCCCGTCATGCTGACCAGATGGTCCGTGGTTTCGTGTCCCTGCCGAACGGCACGGGCAAGACCCTGCGCGTTGGCGTGTTCGCACGTGGTGCCAAGGCCGAAGAAGCTCAGGCTGCCGGTGCAGACGTTGTTGGCGCAGAAGATCTGATGGAAAAGGTGCAGGCTGGCGAAATCAATTTCGACCGCTGCATTGCCACCCCGGACATGATGGCTCTGGTTGGTCGTCTGGGTAAGATCCTCGGTCCGCGTGGTCTGATGCCGAACCCCAAGCTGGGCACCGTGACCATGGACGTTAAGGGTGCGATTGAAGCAGCCAAGTCCGGTCAGGTTGAATACCGCGCTGAAAAGGCAGGTATCGTGCATGCTGGCATTGGCAAGGCTTCTTTTGACGCCGCCAAGCTGGAAGAAAATGCCCGCGCATTCATTGATGCCGTGCAGAAGGCTCGTCCGTCTGGTGCAAAAGGCACGTACCTGAAAAAGGCTGCGCTGTCCTCCACCATGGGGCCGGGTGTTCAGTTGGATATCTCAGCTTTCGCTGGCTGAGTATGAAATGCTGCTGTGTCAGGCTCTGTCTGGCGCAGCACCATGGGAAGGATGGTCATCTGGCTATTCTTCCGGAACCTGTCCGAGACCACACGCGGCTTGGCCGTAATTAGCCCCTAGGGGCTTGCGGGTGGTAAGATGGGGATGCTGGTTGCAGGCTGTATGTTCGGCAGGCTCCGGGTATTCCGTTCAAGGACAGGCGAGCTGGATTTCATGGTGGTCATGAAATCCTGAGGGCAACCCGTTCTGATCGGCTTCGTGCTGGGCAGAACAAGACGGAGACGGGATTTGAACCGTACGGAAAAGCGGGACTTCGTTGCTTCCCTTGCCGCCGTGTTTGCCGAAACGTCCATGGTTGTGGTTACCCGGAATGACGGGCTGACCGTAGCTGATGTGACGGATCTGCGACGCAAGGTGCGTGCAGCGGGTGCGACGTACAAAGTCGCGAAAAACCGGCTGGCAACTCTCGCCCTGGATGGGACCCAGTTCGATGGCATCGCGCCGCTGCTGAAGGGGCCGACCGCGCTTGCGTGGTCAGCAGACCCTGTGGCTGTGGCAAAGGTGATCGTCGAGTTCGCCAAAACCAATGACAAGCTTGTGCTGCTCGGCGGCGCTCTTGGTTCTCAGGTATTGAATGCCGACGGAATCAAGGCTCTGGCCGAACTGCCGTCTCTGGATACGCTTCGTGCGCAGCTCGTGGGTCTTATCTCCACGCCGGCTACACGCATTGCAGGCGTTACCCAGGCACCGGCTGGCCAGCTTGCTCGGGTTTTTGGGGCCTATGCCAAAACGGGTGAGGCGGAAGCCGCCTAAAGCCATATCCTTGCAAAAGGGTGTGTTTTCAATTGAGCGTGGCCTTCCTGCTGAGGGGGTTGCGCTTTGCTAACCAGTGTTTATATTAGGAAGTCTAATCATGGCTGATCTGAACAAGCTCGTTGACGAACTGTCTGCTCTGACGGTTCTTGAAGCTGCTGAACTTTCCAAGCTGCTCGAAGAAAAGTGGGGCGTTTCCGCTGCTGCTCCGGTTGCTGTTGCTGCCGCTGCTGCTCCGGGCGCTGCTGCTGCTCCGGCAGAAGAAAAGACCGAATTTGACGTGATTCTGGCCAAGGCTGGTGACAAGAAGATCAACGTCATTAAGGAAATCCGTGCCATCACCGGTCTGGGCCTGAAAGAAGCCAAGGATCTGGTTGAAGGTGCACCGAAGACCATCAAAGAAGGTGCCAGCAAGGACGAAGCCGAAAAAATCAAGAAGACTCTTGAAGACAACGGCGCAAGCGTCGAAATTAAATAAGTTCGCCATAGCTTCGCCGCTTTGCGGTGAGGTGATGGAAAAGGTTTTCGGGTGGAGGTATAACGCCTCTGCCCGTTTGCCTGTTTCGGGTTCTGTTTCGAAGCAGGGTGTTACGCCGGGTTTTCCGGTAGGGCTAAGCGGCCTGAAACAAAAGGTCGGACCATCAGGCCTGCGGTAAGGCGGCAGGCCTGATGGTCCGAGTACTAAGGGCGGGGCAGGAGCGACGATGAACGCAATCACCAAATCGTTCACAGGACGGAAGCGGATTCGCAAGAGTTTCGGGCGGATTCCCGAAATCGCTCCGATGCCGAACCTGATTGATGTGCAGCGCGCGTCTTACGAGACGTTTCTTCAGGCAAATGTATCGCCTGATGCGCGCACGCCAACAGGTTTGCAGGAGGTCTTCCGGTCTGTTTTCCCGATTAACGATTTTGCTGGTCGGGGGCGGCTTGAATTCGTCAGTTACGAATTCGAAGAACCCAAATATGATGTTGAAGAGTGCATTCAGCGCGGTCTGACGTTTTCCGCCCCGCTGAAGGTTATCCTGCGTCTCATTGTGTGGGACGTGGATGAAGATACAGGTTCACGCTCCATTCGCGATATCAAGGAGCAGCCGGTGTACATGGGCGACATGCCCCTGATGACCGATAACGGAACCTTCATTATCAATGGCACCGAGCGTGTTATTGTCAGCCAGATGCACCGTTCTCCCGGTGTGTTTTTCGATCACGACAAAGGCAAGACGCATTCTTCCGGCAAGTATCTGTTTGCCGCGCGTGTGATCCCCTATCGTGGTTCCTGGCTTGACTTTGAATTTGACGCTAAGGATCTGATTTACGTCCGTATTGACCGTAAGCGTAAGCTGCCGGTCACCACGCTGCTTTACGCCCTTGAAGGTGCCGCTTCTGAAGCCGCCCGCAAGGCGAAGGCTGCCGAGGGCGGCGATGTTGATGCCCTTGATATCAAGGGTATGGATGACAACGAAATCCTGTCCTACTTCTACGGTGAAGTGAAGTTCGTCAAAACCCCCAAGGGTTGGGCGCGTCCGTTCGATGCTGATGCTTTCCGTGGCCTGAAGCTGCTGGCACCGCTGGTGGATGCTGAAACCGGTGAAGTGGTTGCTGAAGCGGAAGCTAAGCTGACCGCGCGCATGGTGCGTAAGATTGCGGAAAAAACCCGTGAAGTGCTGGTGGGTGACATTGACCTGATCGGTCGTTTCATCGCGCACGACATTGTCAATTACGACACGGGCGAAATCTACGGCGAAGCCGGTGAGGAAATCACGGAAGCGCGTCTGGCTGCTCTTGAAGAAGCAGGTGTGACGGAACTGCCGTTGCTGGCGATTGATGCTGCCAATGGCCCGTGGATCCGTAATACGCTGACCGTTGATAAAAACAGCTCTCGTGATGAAGCGCTGATTGATATCTATCGTGTCATGCGTCCGGGTGAGCCGCCGACGGCTGAAACAGCCGAAGCCATGTTCCACGGCCTGTTCTTTGATCCTGACCGTTATGATCTGTCTTCCGTTGGTCGCGTGAAGATGAACATGCGTCTTGATCTGGATGTGCCGGATACCGTGCGCGTGCTGCGTAAGGAAGACATCCTGCGCACCATCAAGGTGATGTGTGAACTCAAGGATGGCCGCGGCCAGATTGACGATATTGATAACCTGGGGAATCGTCGTGTCCGCTCTGTGGGCGAACTGATGGAAAACCAGTATCGTGTCGGTCTGCTGCGTATGGAGCGCGCTATCCGTGAACGTATGGGCTCTGTCGATATCGACACGGTCATGCCGCATGATCTGATCAATGCCAAACCTGCTGCTGCTGCTGTGCGCGAGTTCTTCGGGTCTTCCCAGCTCAGCCAGTTTATGGATCAGACCAACCCGCTGTCTGAAGTCACGCACAAGCGTCGTCTTTCAGCACTGGGTCCGGGCGGTCTGACCCGTGAGCGTGCAGGCTTTGAAGTGCGTGACGTTCACCCGACTCACTATGGTCGTATCTGCCCGATTGAAACGCCGGAAGGCCCGAACATTGGTCTGATCAACTCCCTGGCAACCTATGCCAAGGTGAACAAGTACGGCTTTATTGAGACACCGTATCGTCTGGTGAAGGACGGCGTTCTTCAGGATGGCTGGAAATATCTTTCCGCCATGGAAGAAGAAAAGCTGATCGTTGCTCAGGCTGACGCCAAGCAGAGTGCTGATGGCGCACTGACGGACGAGCTGGTCTCCGTTCGTCGTGGTGGGGACTTCCGTCTGGTGCCCCCCACTGAAGTGACGGCCTGTGACGTGTCACCCAAGCAGCTTGTTTCCGTTGCCGCCGCGCTCATTCCGTTCCTTGAGAACGATGACGCGAACCGCGCACTGATGGGTTCCAACATGCAGCGTCAGGCTGTGCCGCTGGTGCGTTCCGATGCGCCGCTCGTTGGCACTGGCATGGAAGCTGCTGTGGCTCATGACTCTGGTGCAACCATCGTTGCCAAGCGTGATGGGATTGTGGACCAGATTGACGGGGCACGTATCGTTGTGCGTGCAACGGATGCCAATGGGTCCACGCAGGGCGTCGATATCTATCGTCTGCGTAAATATTCCCGTTCCAACCAGTCCACCTGTATCAACCAGCGTCCGCTGGTGCATGTGGGCAATCAGGTGAAGGCCGGGGACATTATTGCGGATGGTCCGTCCACCGAACTGGGTGAACTGGCTCTGGGCCGTAACGTGCTGGTCGCGTTCATGCCTTGGAATGGTTACAACTTCGAAGATTCCATCCTGATCTCCGAACGTATTGCGAAAGATGACGTCTTTACCTCGATCCATATCGAGGAATTTGAAGTCATGGCGCGTGATACCAAGCTGGGTCAGGAAGAAATCACGCGTGATATCCCCAACGTGGGTGAAGAAGCGCTGCGTAACCTGGACGAAGCTGGCATTGTTTACGTTGGGGCTGAAGTGAACCCCGGTGATATCCTCATCGGTAAGGTCACGCCAAAGGGTGAAAGCCCGATGACGCCGGAAGAAAAGCTTCTGCGTGCCATCTTTGGTGAAAAAGCGTCTGACGTGCGTGATACCTCCCTGCGTCTGCCGCCTGGCACCACCGGCACCATTGTTGACGTGCGCGTCTTCTCCCGTCGTGGCGTGGATAAAGATGAACGCGCCATGGCGATTGAACGGGCAGAAATCGAACGCCTGTCCAAAGACCGTGACGATGAACGCGGTATTCAGGAACGCTCCTTCTACAGCCGTCTGCGTGAAAAACTGCTGGGTCAGATTGCCGGTGCCGGGTTCAAGGGTATCCGTTCTGGCACGGAAATCACGGACGCGGTTCTGGATGAGCAGCCCCGTGGTGCATGGCGCAACATTGTTGTGGCCTCTGATGCGGTCATGGCTGAGCTGGAAACGCTGCGTCGTGAATTTGATGCCTCTGTGCAGAAAATTCAGGCTCGCTTTGATAGCAAGGTCGAGAAGCTGCAGCGCGGTGATGAACTGCCGCCCGGCGTGATGAAGATGGTCAAGGTGTTTGTTGCCGTGAAGCGTAAGCTTCAGCCGGGTGACAAAATGGCCGGTCGTCACGGAAATAAGGGTGTGGTGTCCCGCGTGGTGCCGGTTGAAGACATGCCGTTCCTGGAAGATGGGACGTCTGTTGATATCGTGCTGAACCCGCTGGGTGTGCCGTCCCGTATGAACGTGGGGCAGATTCTGGAAACGCATCTGGGTTGGGCCTGCGCAAATCTTGGCCGTGATATTGGTAATCTGGTTGATGATTATCAGCGCACGGGTGAGAAGCGTCAGGAACTGCTTGATCGTCTGAAAGACGTGTATGGCGACAAGATCTATGAGGACGACATTGCTAACATGAGCAATGATGAACTCATTGAACTGGCGAATAATCTGCGCAAGGGCGTTCCTATCGCCACGCCGGTGTTTGATGGTGCTTCCATTCCGGATATTGAAGCCATGCTTGAAAAAGCGGGCGTCAACAAATCCGGTCAGTCCCAGTTGATTGATGGCCGCACGGGCGAGCCGTTTGAGCGTAAGACCACTGTTGGTTATATTTACATGCTCAAGCTGCACCATCTTGTTGATGACAAGATCCATGCGCGTTCCATCGGGCCTTACTCGCTTGTTACGCAGCAGCCGCTGGGTGGTAAGGCGCAGTTTGGTGGTCAGCGCTTTGGGGAAATGGAAGTCTGGGCGCTTGAAGCTTATGGCGCTGCCTATACGCTGCAGGAAATGCTGACGGTGAAATCGGATGACGTATCCGGTCGTACCAAGGTTTATGAAGCCATTGTGCGTGAGCAGGATGACTTTGAAGCCGGTATTCCTGAAAGCTTTAACGTTCTGATCAAGGAACTGAAGTCTCTTGGTCTGAATGTTGAGCTGGAGCAGGGGGCAGAATAAAGGTGAGGCTCAGCACCATTCTCCGTTCTTATTTTGAAGGGGTAGCCGGAACAGCAGTTCCGGCGCCCCATTTCCCTTTGGGGGCTTCCGCACATGAATGAACTCATGAAAATTCTTGGCCAGACCGGCCAGGCGATGACCTTCGATCAGATCAAGATCCAGTTGGCATCACCCGATCAGATGCGGTCTTGGTCATTTGGTGAAATCAAGAAGCCCGAGACCATCAATTACCGGACATTCAAGCCGGAGCGTGATGGTCTGTTCTGTGCGCGCATTTTTGGCCCGATCAAGGACTACGAATGCCTGTGCGGCAAGTACAAGCGGATGAAGTTCCGCGGCATTATTTGCGAAAAATGCGGCGTTGAAGTCACGTTGGCCAAGGTGCGTCGTGAACGCATGGGCCACATCCAGCTTGCCAGCCCGGTTGCGCACATCTGGTTCCTGAAATCTCTGCCCAGCCGTATCGGCCTTATGGTCGATATGACTCTGAAAGATCTGGAAAAGGTTCTCTATTTTGAGAACTATCTGGTTCTGGAGCCCGGCACATCTCCGCTGAAACAATATTCTCTGCTGACCGAGGACCAGTACCTCGATGTCATGGACGAATATAGCGAAGAAGGCATTGAAGTCGGGATCGGTGCCGAGGCCATCAAGAAGGTTCTTGAGCGTATCGATTGCGATGCCGACAAGGTTCATCTGCGTCAGGAACTCAAAGAAACCACTTCAGAAGCCAAGCGCAAGAAGCTGGTCAAGCGCCTGAAGCTGATTGAGGCTTTTGCTGAAAGCGGTTCTCGTCCGGAATGGATGATTCTGGATCTGGTTCCGGTCATTCCGCCGGAACTGCGCCCGCTGGTGCCGCTGGATGGTGGCCGGTTCGCAACGTCTGATCTGAACGATCTGTATCGTCGCGTTATTAACCGTAACAACCGTCTCAAGCGCCTGATGGAACTGCGTGCGCCTGATATCATCGTGCGTAACGAAAAGCGCATGCTTCAGGAAGCCGTTGACGCCCTGTTCGATAACGGTCGCCGTGGTCGTGCCATTACCGGTGCCAACAAGCGTCCGCTGAAGTCCCTGTCCGATATGCTGAAAGGCAAGCAGGGCCGCTTCCGTCAGAACCTGCTTGGTAAGCGCGTTGACTATTCCGGTCGTTCCGTGATCGTGGTCGGGCCGGAACTCAAGCTGCATCAGTGCGGCCTGCCGAAGAAGATGGCGCTGGAACTGTTCAAGCCGTTCATCTACTCGAAGCTGGAGAAGTACGGTCACGCAACAACCATTAAAGCTGCAAAGCGGATGGTTGAAAAAGAACGTCCGGAAGTCTGGGATATTCTTGAAGAAGTGATCCGCGAGCATCCTGTGATGCTGAACCGCGCGCCCACGCTTCACCGTCTTGGTATTCAGGCGTTTGAACCCGTACTGGTTGAAGGTAAGGCCATCCAGCTTCATCCGCTGGTTTGCACCGCGTTCAACGCGGACTTCGATGGTGACCAGATGGCGGTGCACGTGCCGTTAAGCCTTGAAGCTCAGCTTGAAGCGCGTGTGCTGATGATGTCCACCAACAACATTCTCAGCCCGGCTAACGGTAAGCCCATTATCGTGCCGTCTCAGGATATTGTTCTGGGTCTTTACTATCTCAGCCTCGAAGTGCCGGAATTTGCTGCAACGCCTGACCGCAGTGAATATGACAACACGACGGGTGAACTGGTTAAGGCGGGCGCGCCTTCTTTCTCCTCCATTGGGGAAGTGGAATATGCGCTGAGCGCTGGTGTTCTGAAGCTGCATGACAAAATCCGCGCACGCCTTGAAAGCGTGAACAAGGACGGTCAGAAAGTTTACGAAACCATCGTGACCACGCCAGGCCGCGTTCTGATTGCTCAGATCCTGCCGAAGAGCGACGCTATTCCGTTCTCGCTGATCAACAGACAGCTGACCAAAAAGGCCGTGTCTGATGTGATCGATACGGTTTACCGTCACTGCGGTCAGAAAGAAGCGGTTATCTTCTGTGACCGTCTGATGGCTCTTGGTTTCCGTCACGCTGCAAAGGCAGGCATTTCCTTCGGTAAGGATGACATGATCATCCCGACTGAAAAGAAAGTGCTTGTTGATCGTACAGCTGCTGAAGTGAAGGAATTCGAACAGCAGTATCAGGATGGTCTGATCACGGCTGGCGAACGCTACAACAAGGTGGTCGATGCCTGGTCACGCTGCACGGACGAAGTGCAGGCGGCCATGACGAAAGAGATTTCCCGTCAGGAAATTGGCAAGCCCATCAACTCCGTGTGGATGATGAGCCACTCCGGGGCGCGTGGGTCACCGGCCCAGATGAAGCAGCTCGCCGGGATGCGTGGTCTGATGGCCAAGCCGTCTGGTGAAATTATCGAACAGCCGATTATCGCCAACTTTAAAGAAGGTCTGTCGGTTCTCGATTACTTTACGTCTACCCATGGTGCACGTAAGGGGCTGGCCGATACCGCTCTGAAAACGGCGAACTCCGGTTACCTCACCCGTCGTCTGGTGGACGTTGCGCAGGATAGCATCATCATTGAAGAAGACTGCGGTACGGAACGTGGTCTGACGGTTCGCGCCGTTCTCGATGGTGGTGAAATTGTTGCCTCCCTGTCAGAACGTATCCTCGGTCGTACCGCGGCTGCGGATGTGGTCGATCCTGCTTCTGGTGACGTGATTGTTCCACGCAATCATCTCATTGAAGAAGCGGATGCAGAGCGCATTGAAAAAGCGGGCATTGAGTCCATTTTCATCCGCTCCGTGCTCACCTGCGATAGCCGGGTAGGCGTTTGCGGCCATTGCTATGGACGAGACCTTGCCCGCGGCACGCCGGTCAATATTGGTGAAGCCGTTGGTGTTATCGCGGCACAGTCCATCGGCGAGCCCGGCACTCAGCTGACCATGCGGACCTTCCATATCGGTGGTGCGGCTCAGCGTGGTGCCGAGCAGTCCATGATCGAAGCATCCCGCGACGGTAAGGTTGTTATCCGCAACCGTAACGTGGTGCAGAACTCTCAGAACGTGCCGATTGTCATGGCGCGTAACTGTGAAATTCTGCTGACTGACGATGCTGGTGTGGAAAAAGCCCGTTATCGTGTGCCTTATGGTGCAAGGTTGCTGACAACGGAAGGCGCATCTGTGTCCCGTGGTCAGAAACTGGCAGAGTGGGATCCCTACACCCTGCCGATCATCACGGAGCAGGCTGGTAAGATTGAATATCTTGACCTGATTGACTCCATCACGCTCGTTGAGCGTATGGACGAAGTCACCGGCCTGACCTCCAAAGTGGTGGTTGACTACAAGCAGGCAGGGAAGGGTGTTGATCTGCGGCCGCGTCTGCAGATCAAAGGCCCGAACGGCGAGGTCATCAAACTGGAAAACGGCAGCGATGCCCGTTACTTCCTGTCACCTGAAACACTGCTGTCCGTTGAAAACGGTGCAGAAGTTCATGCCGGTGACGTTCTGGCCCGTCTGCCGCGTGAAGGCTCCAAGACCCGTGATATTACAGGTGGTCTGCCGCGTGTGGCAGAACTGTTTGAAGCACGTCGTCCGAAAGACCATGCCATCATTGCTGAGATGGAAGGGCGTGTTGAATTCGGGAAGGATTACAAGTCCAAGCGCCGTATTATCGTGAAGAACGATGAGACAGGTGAAGAGACCGAATATCTGATCCCGAAAGGCAAGCACGTTTCCGTTCAGGAAGGTGACTTTGTTGAAAAGGGCGATCCGCTGGTCGATGGTCCCCGCGTGCCGCACGATATTCTGAAGGTCATGGGGGTTGAGGCTCTGTCCGATTACCTCGTGAATGAAATTCAGGATGTCTATCGTCTTCAAGGCGTGAAGATTAACGATAAGCATATCGAGGTTATCGTTCGTCAGATGCTGCAGAAGGTTGAAATTCTGGAGCCAGGCGACACGACATACCTGATTGGCGAAACCGTTGATCGGATTGAGCTGGATATCGAAAATACAAAGTGCATGAACGCAGGTGAACGTCCTGCCGTGGCCATGCCGGTGCTGCAGGGGATCACCAAGGCGTCCCTGCAGACACAGTCCTTCATTTCTGCGGCCTCCTTCCAGGAAACCACGCGTGTCCTGACGGAAGCAGCAACGGCCGGGAAAGTCGACAGACTGAACGGCTTGAAGGAAAACGTGATTGTTGGGCGCCTGATCCCTGCAGGGACAGGAAGCGTCATGAACCGCCTGCGGGCTATTGCTGCCTCTCAGGACAAGCAGCGGGTTGGACGGTCTTCAGCAGCCGAATAAGGCGTGTCTGCTTCGATGTAGGCGGGAAAGGGGGCGGGAGTTATTCCTGCCCCCTTTCTTTTTTGCACTGGGCCAAAGCAAACTGCGGAGAATCGTTCATCTCCGCTTGACTTCAACCAGGTGCAGGGGTAGGTAGCAGCCCTCAGCTCCGCTCCATTGCAGGAGCAGGGGTAAATCGTAATTCTCTGTTAAGCATGCGGTTGGCTTCCGGCAGGAAGTGGTGCCGGATGTCAACATAGCCCCATACGGGTGTTGTGCCTGGTGGGATTTTCAAATGAAAGTCGGCAGCCGATAAAAAGGTTAGCCGGCCGAACTGTGTAAGGATCGGGAAAGGCGCATGCCGACCATCAACCAGCTCATTGCCAAGGGGCGCAAGCCTGCGGTCAAGCGCAACAAAGTGCCTGCACTGCAGGGTTGCCCCCAGAAACGTGGTGTTTGCACCCGTGTTTATACGACGACGCCCAAAAAGCCGAACTCCGCACTGCGTAAAGTTGCCAAGGTGCGTCTGACGAACGGCTATGAGGTGGTTAGCTATATTCCGGGTGAAGGCCATAACCTTCAGGAACATAGTGTCGTGCTGATCCGTGGCGGTCGTGTGAAGGACCTTCCGGGTGTGCGTTACCATATCCTTCGCGGTGTTCTCGATACCCAAGGTATCGCTAAGCGTCGCCAGCGGCGTTCGCTTTATGGCGCCAAGCGTCCGAAGTAAGGGAAGGTTAAGGTATGAGCCGCCGTCACCGCGCTGTTAAGCGTGAGATTCTTCCTGATCCGAAGTTTGGAGACATTGTCATCACGCGTTTCATGAACGCTCTGATGTATGATGGCAAAAAATCCACTGCGGAAGGGATTGTTTACGGAGCTCTCGAGGCGCTTGTTCGCCGGAGTGGGGCTTCTGCTGATCCGGTTGCATTGTTCCACAATGCTCTGGATAACGTTAAGCCTGCAGTAGAGGTTCGTTCTCGCCGTGTTGGTGGTGCAACCTACCAGGTGCCGGTTGAAGTCCGGGCTGAGCGTCGTCAGGCGCTGGCTATTCGCTGGGTGATTGATGCCTCTCGCAAGCGGGGCGAAAACACCATGCAGGACCGGCTGTCCAACGAATTGCTGGACGCTGTGAACAACCGTGGTGCTGCTGTTAAGAAGCGCGAAGATACCCACCGTATGGCTGAAGCCAACAAGGCATTCAGTCACTATCGCTGGTAATCATTCGAGGGTGCCATTTTTGCCCGTAAGGGAAGTGGCAAACTTATTTGGAAACTGCCTCTTGAGTGGTTCGAGAGGTATGGAGTGGAAAAATGGCTAAGGCTAAATTTGAGCGGAATAAACCGCACTGCAACATCGGCACCATCGGCCACGTTGACCATGGCAAGACGTCTCTGACGGCTGCTATCACGAAGACGCTGGCAAAAAGCGGCGGTGCTGACTTCAAAGCATACGACCAGATCGATGCTGCTCCTGAAGAACGCGCTCGTGGCATCACTATTTCCACGGCTCACGTGGAATACGAAACCGCGAAGCGTCACTACGCTCACGTGGACTGCCCCGGACACGCTGACTATGTGAAGAACATGATCACGGGTGCCGCTCAGATGGACGGCGCGATCCTGGTTGTGTCCGCTGCTGACGGCCCGATGCCGCAGACCCGTGAACACATCCTGCTTGCTCGTCAGGTTGGTGTGCCGGCTCTGGTTGTCTTCCTGAACAAGGTTGACCAGGTTGACGATCCGGAACTGCTTGAACTGGTTGAAATGGAAGTTCGTGAACTTCTGTCTTCTTATCAGTTCCCGGGCGACGAAATTCCGATCATCAAGGGTTCTGCTCTGGTGACGCTGGAAGATGGCGATCCGGAAGTTGGCGAAAACCGCGTCAAAGACCTGATGGACGCTGTTGACGAATACATCCCGCAGCCGGAACGTCCGATCGACCGTCCGTTCCTGATGCCGATCGAAGACGTGTTCTCCATCTCTGGTCGTGGGACCGTGGTGACGGGCCGTGTCGAACGTGGTGCTGTGAACGTTGGTGACGAAGTTGAAATCGTTGGCCTGAAAGACACCGTCAAGACGACCGTTACCGGTGTTGAAATGTTCCGCAAGCTGCTTGATCGCGGTGAAGCTGGTGACAACATTGGTGCGCTGCTGCGTGGCACGAAGCGTGAAGATGTTGAACGTGGTCAGGTTCTGGCCAAGCCGGGCTCCATCACCCCGCACAAGAAGTTCAAGGCAGAAGCCTACATCCTGACGAAGGAAGAAGGTGGCCGTCATACGCCGTTCTTCACCAACTATCGTCCGCAGTTCTACTTCCGTACGACTGACGTGACGGGTGTTGTGCACCTGCCGGAAGGCACGGAAATGGTCATGCCTGGCGATAACTGCGCCATGGATGTTGAACTGATTGCACCGATCGCCATGGATGAAGGTCTGCGCTTCGCTATCCGCGAAGGTGGTCGCACCGTTGGTGCAGGTGTTGTGGCTTCCATCACCGAGTAATCGGTAAGAGGCCTAAGAACTGTATGGCCCCGGCTGAGTCCTTCAGCCGGGGTCTTACTTGGCGGCCGGGTTTCCCCGGACAAGTAAAGTGTTGGACTAAGAAACAATGGACAACCAGAACATCCGCATTCGCCTAAAGGCGTACGATCATCGCGTGCTTGACAACAGCACAAAGGAGATCGTCAACACGGCGAAGCGTACGGGTGCGCGGGTTCGGGGTCCTATCCCGCTGCCGACGCATATCGAACGGTTTACGGTTAACCGTTCTCCCCACGTGGATAAGAAAAGTCGCGAGCAGTTCGAAATTCGGACTCATCGCCGCCTGCTCGATATTGTCGAGCCGACTCCGCAGACCGTGGACGCTCTCATGAAACTCGACCTCGCCGCTGGCGTGGATGTCGAGATCAAACTTTAAGGTCCAGACGATGCGCACCGGATTGATCGCAAAAAAGTTGGGCATGTCCCGACTGTTCAAGGAAGATGGCACACATGTGCCTGTTACCGTCCTGCATGTTGATGACGTGCAGGTGGTGGATGTCCGTACTCAGGAGCGGGATGGCTATACGGCTGTTCAGCTGGGTCTGGGCAAAGCCAAGGTAAAAAATGTCACCAAGCCGAACCGCGGCCATTTTGCCCGCACAAAGGTTGAGCCCAAAAAGGTTGTACGCGAATTTCGCGTGGCTGAAGATGCCGCGCTTGAGGTTGGCGCATCCCTTTCCGCTGCTCACTTTGTTGTAGGCCAGAAAGTGGACGTGACCGGCACCAGCAAGGGTAAAGGGTTCGCAGGCGCCATGAAGCGCTGGAACTTTGCTGGTCTTGAAGCCACACATGGTGTGTCTATTTCTCACCGTTCTCATGGTTCTACCGGTAACCGTCAGGATCCCGGCAAAACCTTCAAGAACAAAAAGATGGCAGGCCATCTGGGTGATGAACGCGTGACCACCCTGAATCTTGAAATTGCAGCGATCGATCCGGAAAAGAATCTGATCATGGTGCGCGGTTCCATTCCTGGAGCAAAAAACGGCACCGTGTTGATTCGTGATGCGATCAAAAAAGCCCGCCATGTCGATGCGCCTTATCCGGCCGCTCTCGTGACGGCGGAGGGCTGAGGTCATGGAAATCGAAATCAAAACGCTTGATAACGGCACTGCTGGTTCTGCTACGCTGCCGGATGAACTGTTTGCAGTCGCTCCGCGCGCAGATATCATGGCGCGTGTCGTGCATTGGCAGCTTGCAAAGCGCCGCGCAGGTACGCATCAGGTAAAAGGCATGGCTGACGTGTCTGGCACTACCAAGAAGCCGTATCGCCAGAAAGGCACAGGCAGCGCCCGTCAGGGGTCTTTGCGTGCACCGCAGTATCGTACCGGTGGTGTGGTCCATGGTCCGGTGTCCCGTGACCACGGATATGACCTGCCCAAGAAGGTGCGTCGTCTGGGCCTGATCTCTGCGCTTTCCCAGAAAGCTCAGGATGGCAAACTGATTGTTCTGCAGTCTGCTTCCGGTGTGGCGCGCACAAGCGAACTGGCAGTCAAGCTGAAGACCCTCGGCCTGAAGTCCGCCCTCATTGTTGACGCTGCTGTTGATGAAGGCTTTGTTCGCGCTGCGCGCAACCTGCCCAAAATCGACGTTCTTCCGACGATCGGCGCCAACGTTTACGATATTCTTAACCACGAGGTTCTGGCCATTACCCAGGCTGGTCTCGAAGGTCTGAAGGAGCGCCTGGCATGACCAACATTCTTGCGCTGCGCAAGAAAGCTGAGCGTCTTTCCCGTGAGGCGATGTACGATATCGTTCGTGCGCCGCTGGTCACAGAAAAGGCAACCGCGCTTTCTGAAAAAAATCAGGTTGTTTTCAAGGTTGCCATTACGGCCACCAAGCCTGAAATCAAAGTGGCAGTGGAAACACTGTTTGGCGTCAAGGTTGTTGGTGTGAACACCCTTGTCCAGAAGGGCAAGACCAAGCGCTTCAAAGGGCGTCTGGGACAGCGTTCTGACATCAAGAAGGCGTTCGTCCAGCTTGCGGAAGGTCAGTCCATTGACCTGACCGCCAAACTGGCGTGACGTGGGGTAGGAACAAATGGCACTGAAGCACTTTAATCCCGTCACGCCGAGCCTTCGCGGCACGGTTCTGATTGATCGCGCCGATCTGTGGAAAGGCAAGCCGGTCAAGCAGCTGACGGAAGGCAAGAACAAGACGGGTGGTCGTAACAACAACGGCCGTACGACTTCTCGTTTCCGTGGTGGCGGTCACAAGCAGTCTTATCGTTACGTAGACTTCAAACGGCGCAAGTTTGATGTGCTCGGCACGGTTGAGCGTCTGGAATATGACCCCAACCGTACAGCCTTCATCGCTCTGGTGAAGTATGAAGACGGTGAACTGGCATACATCCTGGCTCCGCAGCGTCTGAAAGTTGGCGATAACGTTATCGCTGGCACGCGCGTTGACATTAAGCCGGGTAACGCGATGCCGCTGGCCTCTATCCCGGTCGGCACCATCGTGCACAACATCGAACTGAAGCAGGGCGCTGGTGGTAAGCTGGCCCGTTCTGCAGGCACATATGCCCAGCTCGTTGGTAAGGACTCCGGTTACGCGCAGATCAAGCTGCAGTCCGGTGAACTGCGTGTTGTGCGTGGTGAATGCATGGCAACAATCGGTGCTGTGTCCAATCCGGACAACATGAACCAGCATCTGGGTAAAGCCGGTCGTGCTCGTTGGTTGGGGCGTCGTCCGCATAACCGCGGCGTTGTGATGAACCCGGTTGACCATCCGCATGGTGGTGGTGAAGGCCGGACATCCGGTGGTCGTCATCCGGTCACACCGTGGGGCAAGCCCACCAAAGGTTACAAAACTCGGGTCAACAAGCGTACGGACAGTCTGATTATCCGTCGTCGCAAGACCGGCAAGTAAGGGGCAATAGAAGATGGCACGTTCCGTCTGGAAAGGCCCGTTCGTCGACGGGTATCTGCTAAGCAAAGCTGAAGCGTCCCGCGCGTCGGGTCGTAATGAAGTGATCAAGATCTGGTCACGTCGTTCCACGATCCTTCCGCAGTTCGTTGGACTGACGTTCGGTGTTTACAATGGTCAGAAGTTCCTGCCTGTGCAGGTGACGGAGAATATGGTCGGGCACAAGTTCGGCGAATTTTCTCCCACCCGTACATTCCACGGGCACGGGGCCGACAAGAAGTCGAAGCGGGGCTAAAATGAGCAAGCCGAAACAGCCGCGCACGCTCGCGGAAACTGAAGCGCAGGCCGTTACGCGCAACATTCGGGTTAGTCCCCGCAAGTTGAACCTTGTTGCGGGTCTTATCCGCAACAAGCCGGCGTCTCAGGCAGTTGCCACTCTTACGTTCTCCAAGCGTCGTATCGCCCAGCAGGTCAAGAAGACCCTGGAAAGCGCGATTGCGAATGCAGAGAACAATCACCAGCTGGATGTTGACCAGCTGGTGGTAAAGACGGCTGAAGTTGGGAAGTCCATCGTGATGCGTCGCTTCCATGCACGTGGTCGTGGTCGTTCTGCCCGCGTGGAAAAATTCTTCAGCCACCTGAAGATCGTTGTTGCCGAACGGGCTCCCGAGCCTGAAGCAGCTTCTACTGAGCAGAAGGCGGCCTGAGGTATGGGACATAAAGTCAATCCGATCGGGCTGCGGCTCGGTATCAATCGCACGTGGGACAGCCGCTGGTACGCTGACGGTGATTATTCTCGCCTGCTGCACGAAGACCTGAAGCTGCGTGCGTTTCTGCGTCGCAAGCTTTCTGGTGCTGGTGTGTCTCGTGTTGTGATCGAACGTCCGGCCAAGAAGCCGCGCGTGACGATCTATGCAGCACGTCCTGGTGTGGTCATCGGCAAGAAGGGTCAGGATATTGACGCTCTGCGTAAAGAGCTGACCCGTATGGCTGGCACGGAAGTGGCGCTCAACATCGTTGAAATCCGTAAGCCGGAAATCGACGCAACGCTGGTGGCAGACAACATTGCCCAGCAGCTTGAACGCCGTGTTGCCTTCCGTCGCGCCATGAAGCGCGCTGTGCAGTCTGCCATGCGTCTTGGTGCGCAGGGTATCCGGATCAACTGTTCCGGTCGTCTGGGTGGTGCAGAAATCGCTCGTATCGAGTGGTATCGTGAAGGCCGAGTGCCGCTTCACACTCTGCGTGCCGATATCGACTACGGAACAGCTACTGCGAAGACCACCTATGGCACCTGCGGTGTAAAGGTATGGATCTTCAAAGGTGAGATTCTGGCGCATGACCCACTGGCTCAGGACCGCCGGGCGGCCGAACAGGCCCCTCAGCGCTGAGGCGAAGGATAGAAGACAATGCTTTCTCCAAAGCGTACTAAGTTCCGCAAGGCGCACAAAGGCCGTATTCACGGTCTTGCCAAAAGCGGAACCACGCTCAACTTTGGCACGTTCGGTCTGAAGGCTCTTCAGCCCGAACGCATCACCGCACGGCAGATCGAAGCGTCTCGTCGGGCCATTACTAGAGCGATGAAACGTGCTGGTCGCGTGTGGATTCGTATTTTTCCGGATCTTCCGGTCTCGACAAAGCCCGCAGAAGTGCGTATGGGCTCCGGCAAGGGATCACCTGAATACTGGGTGGCCCGTGTGAGGCCTGGTCGCATTCTGTTCGAAATCGAAGGTGTGCCGCCCGAAGTCGCGCGTGAAGCGCTGGCTCTCGGTGCAGCAAAGCTGCCGATCAAGACCAAGTTTGTGACCCGAATTGGAGATGCGTGAGATGGCAAAGGCAACAAAGCCAGCTGATCTGCGTGCCAAGACGTCAGACGAACTGAATGCGCTGCTCATCGAGCTTAAGCGTGAACAGCTCAATCTGCGTTTCCAGCAGGCAACCGGGCAGACCGAAGGCCAGAGCCGCGTTCGGGTGATCCGGCGTGAAATTGCGCGCATCAAGACGATTGTGGCGCAAAATGAGAAGACTGCGGCAGGTGCGAAAACATCTGCTGCCATTTCCTGAAGGGAGTTGGACGATGCCAAGGCGCGTCCTTACCGGACGTGTGACCAGCGACAAGATGGACAAGACCGTAACAGTTCTTGTCGATCGTCGCGTCATGCATCCGCTGTATAAGAAGTTTATCCGTCGCTCCAAGAAGTACGCGGCGCACGACGAAGAAAACGTCTGCAAAGTTGGCGACACGGTGCGTATTATTGAGTGCCCCCCGGTTTCCCGGCGCAAGGCATGGGCTGTGGTTGCTCGCAATGGCGAGGCCGTAGATGCCTCTGCTGTCGGCGTGTCGGCGTAAGGTAAGGATATCTAGAACATGATCCATCCCGAGACCAACCTCGACGTAGCCGACAACTCCGGTGCGCGTCAGGTGCAGTGCATCAAGGTGCTGGGCGGCTCCAAGCGGAAGTCCGCCTCGGTCGGCGACGTGATCGTCGTATCTGTCAAGGAAGCCATCCCCCGCGGGAAGGTGAAAAAGGGCGACGTCCACCAAGCTGTTATCGTGCGTACTTCCTATCCGGTGCGTCGTCCTGATGGCAGTGCTATCCGCTTTGACAAGAACGCCGCTGTGCTGATCAACAAGCAGCAGGAACCGATTGGTACCCGTATCTTCGGCCCGGTTGTTCGTGAACTTCGTGCGCGCAAGTTCATGAAGATCATCTCTCTGGCTCCGGAGGTGCTATAATAATGGCCGCTCGTATTAAAAAAGGCGATACGGTTGTTGTCATCAGCGGCTCCTCCAAGGGTGTTGAAGGTGAAGTTCTTTCTGTGCGTCCGGCAGAAAACCGCGCCATCGTGCGTGGCGTTGCTGTTGTGAAGCGTCACCAGAAAGCAACCCGTATGGGCGAAGAAGGTGGGATCATTTCCCGTGAAGCGCCTGTTCATCTTTCCAACCTGAAGCTGGTTGACCCAGCTTCCAAGAAGCCGACGCGTGTTGGTTTCCGTGTGCTGGAAGATGGCCGTAAAGTTCGTGTTGCCAAGGCAACCGGCGAAGTGATTGAAGGCTGAGGAGGCGAGAATGAGTGAGTCTAAGGGCGTTCGTTCCGTTCCTCGTTTTCAGGAACGCTATGAAAACGAACTGCGTGCCAAGCTGCGTGAGCAGTTCGGCTACAAAAACGTCATGCAAGTGCCGCGGCTTGAAAAAATCGTCCTGAACATGGGCGTTGGTGAAGCTGCTGGTGACCAGAAAAAGCTTGATGCAGCAGTTGCCGAAATGACGTTGATTGCTGGTCAGAAGCCGGTGAAAACCGTTGCCAAGAAGGCTATTGCGGGCTTCAAGATCCGTGAAGGTCTGCCGATTGGCTGTAAGGTTACGCTGCGCCGTGCCCAGATGTATGAATTCCTTGATCGTCTGGTGACGATTGCGATGCCGCGTATTCGCGATTTCCGCGGTCTGCCGGCTAACAAGGGTTTTGACGGGCGTGGTAACTTTGCCCTGGGTCTGAAAGAACAGATCGTCTTCCCGGAAATCGACTATGATAAGGTTGATGAAATCCGCGGTATGGACGTTGTGTTCGTGACCAGCGCAAAAACGGATGCGGAAGCTAAAGCGCTTCTGAAAGCGTTTGATCTTCCCTTTGCAGCCTAAGGGAAATCGTTTACCTGTCATCAGGTGTTGTTGTCTTGGAAAACCGTCGAAGGTTTTCGAAGGGTTCCGGAGGATAAAAATATATGGCTAAGACTTCTGCCATCACGCGGAATGCCAAGCGGGCTCGCATGTCTGCGCGTGACAAGGAAAAGCGTGCGGCGCTGAAGAATATTGTGATGGACCGCTCGCTTCCTGTGGAAGATCGGTTTGATGCGTCTTTGAAGCTGGCAGAGCTGCCGCGCAATGGGTCACGCGTTCGCGTGCGTTTGCGCTGCAAGCTGACGGGCCGGTCTCGCGGTAACTACCGTAAGTTTGAGTTGTGCCGTATTGCACTGCGTGATCTGGCTTCAAGTGGCCAGATTCCGGGCATGGTTAAAGCTAGCTGGTAAAGGCGCACAATGTCACTTTCTGATCCGCTGGGTGATATGCTCACCCGTATCCGTAACGCACAGCGTGCGCGCCATGCTGCCTGTGTGTCTCCGGCTTCTAACCTGCGTTCAAACGTTCTGGATGCTCTGCAGCGCGAAGGTTATATTCGTGGCTACAAGCGCGAAGAAGTGCGCAAGGGTATCGTTCAGCTTCACATCGAACTGAAATACTCTGAAGGTGAGCCGGTTATTAAGGAAATTCACCGCGTTTCCCGTCCGGGGCGTCGTGTTTATTCCAAAATCAAGGAGCTGCCGCGTGTATGCGCCGGGCTGGGTGTTTCCATCCTGTCCACGCCGCGTGGTGTTCTGTCCGATGTCGAGGCTCGCGCTGCCAATGTTGGCGGTGAAGTCCTCTGTCGCGTGTTCTGAGGAGGGATACATGTCACGTGTAGGCAAATATCCCGTTGACGTTCCCGCGGGTGTGACTGTCTCGATTGCAGACGGTGTTTTCAAGGCCAAGGGCAAGCTGGGTGAACTTTCCGTTCCTCTGTCTTCTCACATCGAGGCTGAAATTGCAGAAGGTAAGGTCGCCGTTCGTCCGGTGAACGATGCTGCGCAGGCTCGTATGATGTGGGGTACCACGCGCGCTTTGATCGCCACGGCCGTCAAGGGTGTGTCTGAAGGCTTCTCGAAAGCTCTGGAAATCAACGGCACCGGTTATCGTGCTGCCGTCCAGGGCTCCAACCTTGTGATGAACCTCGGTTTCTCTCACGACGTGGTCTATCCGATTCCGCAGGGCATCAAGATCTCCACGCCGCGTCCGACCGCTATTCTTGTCGAAGGGATCGACAAGCAGCGTGTAGGGCAGGTTGCTCTTGATATTCGCAGCTACCGCAAGCCGGAACCCTATAAGGGCAAGGGCGTGCGTTATGAGACGGAAACCATTCGCCGCAAGGAAGGCAAGAAGAAATAATGAGCACTCAGCAGGAACTGCGGAATCGGCGGCGGGATCGTCTCCGTTTTCAGCTCCGTCGCAAGGCTGGTGGTCGTCCGCGTCTGTCGGTCTTCCGGTCTGGCAAGAACATTTATGCGCAGGTCATTGATGACGTGCAGGGGCGTACCCTCGCTGCTGCTTCCAGCCTGGATAAAGAGCTGCGTGAAGGCCTGAAGACAGGTGCCAACAAAGACAGCGCTGGCGCTGTTGGTAAGTTGGTTGCCCAGCGTGCTGTTGCCGCTGGTGTCTCTCAGGTTGTGTTCGATCGTGGGGCATATCTTTATCATGGGCGCGTGAAGGCGCTGGCGGAGGCTGCCCGCGAGGGCGGTCTCTCCTTCTGAGGAAAGGATCACGTAATGGCTCGTGAACCAAGAGAAGGCGGTCGAGGCGGCCGTGATCGTGAACGCGAAGGCGATGAACTGGTAGATAAGCTGGTTACCATCAATCGCGTTGCGAAGGTTGTTAAGGGCGGTCGGCGCTTTGCATTTGCAGCGTTGGTTGTTGTTGGTGACCAGAAGGGGCGTGTTGGCTACGGTGCAGGTAAGGCACGTGAAGTGCCGGAAGCGATCCGTAAAGCTACGGAACGTGCCAAGCGTGGCATGATCCGCGTGCCGATGAAGGAAGGCCGCACCCTACATCACGATGTTGCTGGTCACTTCGGGGCTGGTAAGGTTGTGCTGCGCTCGGCTGAAGCCGGGACCGGGATCATCGCTGGTGGTCCGATGCGTGCTGTTTTTGAAAGCCTGGGCATCAACGATGTGGTTGCGAAGTCCCTCGGGACCCGGAACCCGCACAACATGGTGAAGGCAACGTTTGATGCTCTCACCCGCTGTGCCAGCCCGCGTTCAGTAGCGAACCGTCGCGGCAAGAAGGTTGCAGAAATCTTCGGCAAGCGCGATCAGGCCGCTTCAGTTGGGGAGGCTGCAGATGCCTGAGACAAAAACCTTCAAGGTTGTCCAGATTGCGTCTGGTAACGGACGCAAGCCTGGCCAGAAAGAAACCCTGATTGGTCTTGGCCTGAACAAGATCGGTCGTGAGCGGGTTCTTGAAGACACCCCTTCAACACGCGGTATGGTCCGTAAAGTGGCCCACCTTGTGAAGGTGGAGGATTGATATGAATCTGAATGAGCTTCGCGATAACGACGGTGCTCGTTATCGTAAAAAGCGGCTTGGCCGCGGTATCGGCTCCGGCAAGGGCAAGACTTCCGGTAAAGGTGTGAAGGGGCAGAAAGCGCGTGAAGGCGTTTCCCTGAACGGCTTTGAAGGTGGTCAGCTGCCGATCTATCGTCGTCTGCCAAAGCGTGGCTTCAAGAACATCTTCCGCAAGGTCTATGCGCCGGTTAACCTCGGTGCAGTTGAAAAGGCTCTTGCAGATGGTAAGCTTGATGCCGGTGCAGCGGTGACGGAAGAACTGCTGAAGAAAGCTGGTCTTGTTGGCACTGGTAAATATGCTGGCGTGCGCATTCTGGGAGAAGGCGAACTGACACGTGCTGTCACGTTTGAAGTCTCTGGCGCTTCTGCTTCCGCAGTTGCAGCTGTCGAAAAGGCAGGGGGATCTGTAAAGATTCTTGCGCCGAAAGCAGCCGAAGCCAGCGCATCCTAATGCGAATGGAAGAGGGCAGGGTCATAGCTGTCCTCTTCTGGTCTGTTTTTCCAGAGATGTTCTGGTTTAACTTTTAGACTATCATGCCAGCGTCCCGCATTATGTGGTGACGCTGTTTGTGTGAAAGGACGGATGCATGGCTTCCGCGGCCGAACAGTTGGCTGCCAACTTTAATGTGGGCTCCTTCGCCAAGGCAACCGAACTCAAAAAGCGGATTTGGTTTACCCTTGGTGCGCTGATTATTTACCGTCTTGGCACGTACATTCCTGTTCCAGGAGTGGATGCCACGGTCATGGGGCAACTGCTTGCGCAGCATCAGGGAGGCATATTGGGCATGTTCAATATGTTTACTGGTGGTGCTTTGGGCCGTATGACGGTTTTTGCCCTGAACATCATGCCTTATATCTCTGCATCCATTATTGTGCAGTTGATGTCTACAGCGGTTCCGTCTCTCGAAGCGCTGAAGAAGGAAGGCGAGCAGGGGCGTAAGAAGCTCAATCAGTATACGCGCTATCTGACTGTTTTTATTGCTTTGTTTCAAGCTTACGGCATAGCTGTGGGGCTTGAAAATATGCACAGCGCTGCCGGTGCGGCAGTGGTGAACCCAGGTGTGTTCTTCCTTACATCCTGTGTCATCACCCTTGTGGGTGGCACGATGTTTCTGATGTGGCTTGGTGAGCAGATTACATCGCGCGGGGTAGGGAATGGTATTTCTCTGATCATCTTTGCGGGGATTGTGGCCAACCTGCCGCAAGCTTTGGCGAGCTTGTTCCAGCTTGGTTATACGGGTGCGCTTTCACCCTTCTTTGTTCTGGTGTTTCTGGTGCTGGCAGCTATCACGATCACGTTCATCGTGTTCATGGAGCAGGCTCAGCGTCGCGTGGTTATTCAGTATCCCAAGCGCCAGATGGGACAGAGGATGTTTGGGGGCGATACCACTCATATGCCTCTGAAGGTCAATACAGCTGGGGTTATCCCGCCGATTTTTGCGTCTTCCGTACTGCTGATTCCGGTCACTATTTCGGGTTTCATGAACGGTAAGTCCATGCCGGGGTGGCTCTCTTTCCTAGGTGAGGAACTCGGGCAGGGGCAGCCGCTTTACATGCTGTTCTACGCCGCCATGATTGTTTTCTTTTCTTACTTTTACGCGGCGGTAACGTTTAATCCGACGGAGACGGCGGATAATCTGCGCAAGCAGGGAGGCTTCATTCCCGGAATTCGGCCCGGAGCCGCCACAGCCGCCTACTTTGATAAGATTCTGACCCGCCTGACGACAATCGGGGCGGCATATATGGTGCTGGTTTGTCTTCTGCCGCAGATACTCATCAGCCATTACAATGTGCCGTTTTACTTTGGTGGGACCAGTCTGATTATTATCGTCTCGGTTACGATTGATACGGTCACGCAGGTGCAGTCGCATCTTGTGGCGCATCAGTACCAGGGACTGATGCGTCGCTCTCGGGGCGGTAAGAAACAGAGGATCATCCGGCGATGAACATTATTTTTCTGGGGCCGCCCGGAGCAGGAAAGGGAACCCAGTCCAAACGTTTGGAAGAACGGTATGGGCTGGTGCAGATCTCGACTGGCGATATGCTGCGGGCAGAAGTGGCGCGTGGGTCCGATATCGGCAAGCAGGCCAAAAGCCTGATGGATGCCGGGCGCTTGGTGCCAGACGAGCTGATCATCGCCATGCTGAAGTCACGGATAGAGCAGCCAGATTGTGTGAAAGGATTCATCCTGGATGGATTCCCACGCACAACCGGACAGGCAGAAGCGTTGGATACAATGCTGAAGGCCGACAACAAGAAGATTGATGTCGTTCTGTTTCTGGATGTGGATGAAGACATTCTGGCGGATAGAATCTCTGGCCGCTTTACGTGTGCGCAGTGTGGGGCGACCTACAATGAAGTCTCCAACCCTCCCAAGAAGGAAGGTGAGTGTGACGCATGTGGGAGCCATGAATTCAAGCGTCGGGCTGATGATCGGCGGGAGACGGTCGTTGAGCGTCTTAAGGAGTATCGGAAACTGACTGCGCCGATTCTTCCGTTCTACGAAAAAACCGGTCGTCTTTATAAAATTAACGGCATGTTGCCGGCTGCCGAAGTTACTGCGCAAATTGAAGCAGTTATGGCTGGACAGTAATCGATCACGAAAAAGTGATCCGTTTTCGTTGACTTGTGCGGGTGGCCGGTATATTTCGCGGCCACTGAGTGAAATCTGCTTCCGGTGGCGGAGGCTATGAGTGTTCGCCCTTTTTGGGTGAACCCGACAGGAGTGTAAGGCGTGGCACGTATTGCCGGCGTGAATGTCCCGACAAACAAACGGGTTGTTATCGGGCTTCAGTATATCTACGGGATTGGCGCAACCAAGGCTGACCAGATTTGTAAATCTGCTGGTATTCCTGAAGCGAAGCGCGTGAATGAACTGAGCGACGACGAAATCATGAAGCTGCGTGAGCTGATTGATACCCAGTATCGCGTTGAAGGCGATCTGCGTCGTGAAGTGGCGATGAACATCAAGCGTCTGATGGATCTGGGCTGCTACCGCGGTCTGCGTCATCGTCGTGGCCTGCCTGTGCATGGTCAGCGGACGCACACCAACGCCCGTACCCGCAAGGGGAAGGCTGTTGCGATTGCAGGCAAGAAGAAAGCCACACGCTAATCCGATTTGTTGAAGTTTTCCGGATGGCTTTAGCGGGCTTCTGGGCAGGGACTGAGGTAGAAAAATTATGGCGAAAGCCGCTACACCGCGTATTCGTAAAAAAGAGCGCAAGAACATTATTTCCGGCGTGGCACACGTTCTGTCCACGTTCAATAACACCATGATCACCATCTCTGATGCCCAGGGGAATGCTATTTCCTGGTCTTCCGCCGGTGCTCAGGGGTTTAAGGGCTCTCGTAAGTCCACGCCGTATGCTGCACAGGTTGCGGCTGAAGACGCTGGTCGTAAGGCTCGCGAACACGGCATGGAAACGCTGGAAATTGAAGTTTCCGGTCCTGGGTCAGGCCGTGAAAGCGCACTGCGTGCTCTGCAGGCAGTTGGGTTCTCCATCACGTCCATCCGTGACATGACGCCGGTGCCGCACAACGGCTGCCGTCCGCGCAAGCGTCGTCGCGTCTAAGGATTGAAAGTGCGCGGTTATCTTATGGTAACCGCCGTCTTTTGGTTTGTTTATTAATGTTCAGAGAAATCGCTGCTTCAGCAGTGGTTTTTCATATTGAAAGGCCGGTACCTTGGTCCTTCAGAAAAACTGGCAATCTCTGATCAAGCCCGAAAAGCTTGAAGTCGAATCCGGAGTGGAGCCGACACGTATTGCAACGGTTGTTGCCGAGCCGCTGGAACGTGGTTTCGGGATGACCCTGGGTAACGCCCTGCGTCGCGTGCTTCTGTCTTCCCTGCAAGGGGCAGCAGTGACCGCCGTGCAGATTGATGGCGTTCTGCACGAGTTCTCGTCTGTTGCTGGCGTGCGTGAAGATGTGACGGACATCGTCCTGAACATCAAACAGCTTGCGCTGCGTATGCATGGCGAAGGCCCGAAGCGCATGGTGCTGACGGCAACCGGCCCTGGCGAGGTTCGCGCCGGGCAGATCCAGACAGGCCATGATGTTGAAATCATGAACCCGGATCTGGTAATCTGCACGCTGGATGACGGTGTGAAGCTGGGAATGGAATTTGTGGTTGGTATGGGCAAGGGCTATGTGCCTGCTGCTGCAAACCGCCCGGAAGATGCGCCGATCGGTCTTATCCCGGTTGATGCTATCTATTCCCCGGTTAAGCGCGTGTCTTACAAGGTTGAGCCGACCCGTGTTGGTCAGGTAACTGACTATGACAAGCTGCTGCTGACGGTGGAAACCAACGGTGCGATCACGCCGGAAGATGCGGTTGCACTTGCTGCCCGAATCCTGCAGGATCAGCTACAGTTGTTCATCAACTTTGATGAGCCGCGCCCGGTTCAGGCGGAAGAACCGCAGGATGATCTGCCGTTCAACCGTAACCTGCTGCGTAAGGTTGATGAGCTTGAATTGTCTGTTCGTAGTGCAAACTGCCTGAAGAACGACAATATCATCTATATTGGGGACCTGGTCCAGAAGAGCGAGCAGGAAATGCTGCGGACTCCGAACTTCGGCCGCAAGTCTCTGAACGAGATCAAGGAAGTCCTGACCTCCATGGGGCTTTCTCTCGGTATGAATGTGCCGGCTTGGCCGCCGGAAAATATTGAAGATCTGGCAAAACGGCTTGATGAGCCGTTCTAAGCCCACTTCTTAGGACTAGGAACTGAACTATGCGTCACCGTATTGCCGGCCGAAAGCTCGGCGTTACCTCTTCTCACCGCGCTGCCATGTTCCGTAACATGGCAGTTGCTCTGCTCAAGCACGAGCAGATCACCACCACGCTGCCGAAGGCAAAAGAACTTCGCCCGGTTGTGGAAAAGCTGATCACGCTGGGCAAGCGTGGTGATCTGCACGCTCGTCGTCAGGCATTTGCTATGCTGCGTGACGATGTGATCGTGAAGAAGCTGTTTTCTGCTATTGCAGAACGTTACAAAGGCCGCACGGGTGGTTACTCTCGTGTCATGCGTGCCGGCATGCGTTATGGCGATGCCGCAGACATGGCTGTGATTGAACTGGTTGATCGCGATGTTAGCGCGAAGGGCCAGGACAGCGGCCCCCGTCCGGAAGTGACGGAAACGCAGGATCTGGCAGCTTAAGTCAAGCTGACGGTTTTGCAGGGAGCCGCCCAGCGGCTCCCTTTTTCCTTTTTATGCCTGTCGTTCATGTGTATGAACGATTGAGACAACACTGGATGTCGAGTTTGGCTCCGTCCCTTGTTGTTGGGTGAGATCTTCCAGATCTGTCTAATCCGCTTTTATGCGGTGCCCGAACAAAAATCTTTTTCTGACGGACCGGGTGAGCACTCCCGCCATGGTTCGTGTTGATGATGAGCCCGAAGCTGGCACAATGAGGTGCTGGATATGCGTGCCATCATCGCATGTAAGGAGAGCATGTAGATGCAGACAGCAACGCAACAGGAACCGCAGAATCTTATAGACCGAATAGGTATACCTCGCCCTTTGCTTTGGGGCTTTGTTGGGCTTTTGCTCTTCATGATCGGGGACGGTGTTGAAGCCGGGTATCTGGCACCGTTTCTCGAAAGTCAGGGGCAATCATCAACACGCGTTGCTCTGCTGTTTACTGTTTATGGTGTTGCTGTTTCCATCTCTTCCTGGCTTTCCGGCCCGCTCTCCGACATGTGGGGCCCAAAAAAGGTTATGTGGGTAGGGCTGTGGATCTGGGGCATTTTTGAAGTCCTGTTTCTGGTCCTCGGGCTTCAGCCGAACAACTACAATATGATGGTTGTGGCTTACACGGCTCGTGGCCTTGGGTATCCGCTTTTTGCTTATGGTTTTCTGGTCTGGATTGCGGCCGCCACTCCCGCACGGCAGCTTGGCTCGGCCGCAGGTTGGTTCTGGTTTGCGTTTTCTGGTGGGTTGCCCACATTAGGGTCACTGTTCGCCAGCTTTGCTATTCCGCGCATTGGGGAAATGGGGACGTTCTGGTCTTCCCTCGCACTGGTTATGGCGGGTGGTTTGGTGGCTCTGCTGTGCACACATGAACCCAGCGGTTCCAAGCGTCTGAGCCCGCCGGATGTAACGTTGAAGCAGGCCATGTTCGGCTCTATCAGCATTATCTGGCGTGAACCAAAAACTGCGATTGCGGGCCTTGTGCGGACGATCAACACGTCTTCTGAATACGCCTTTCTGGTGATCATGCCGGGCGTGTTTACCAAGCTGGTTGGTTTTTCTCTGGAACAGTGGCTGCAATTGCTGTCCATCGTGTTCCTGAGCAACATTATCTTCAACCTGCTGTCCGGTATTCTGGCAGATCGTCTGGGCCCAAGGACTGTTGTGGCTGTCGGTGGTGGTCTTGGTGCCGCTATCTGTGTGCCGCTTTTCTATTACGTTCCGTTGTCCATGCCGCATAACTTCCCGATTGCTGCTGCAATGGGTGTTTTGTACGGGGCATCTTTGGCCGCGTTTGTGCCCTTGTCCGGATTGATGCCGCAGGTTTGCCCCAAGGAAAAAGCAGCAGCACTTTCTATTCTGGGTCTCGGCGCTGGCGCGAGCACATGGGTTGGTCCGGCCATTGTCACATGGTTTCAGGGTTCTGTTGGCACGGCGGGCGTCATCTGGATCTTCAGCGGTCTGTATGTGCTCTCCGCCCTCATGACGATGGCGATTACGGTTTCTCCCGAGGCACGGGCTTATACCCGGCAGGCTGAACTGGAAGCGTCTCAGCTTGATAAGGAAGCAGCGATGCATGCTGCCGGGGGTCAATAAACTTCTCAGCCAGGTGACGCCGATGCGTTAAGCTATTTTGAGGTTTGACCGAGAAAAAGGTGCATGGGGTGTTCTCCATGCACCTTTTTTATTGGATCAATGAGGTAACTCTGCGTGGCTGCCTTAAAAGGCGAAAGGTGATTTGAGCCGATAGGGGCAACCTTTTGGCTGATCGTATTTTCCGGATTTGAATAGTATGTAGAAAATTCAATCCCACTTTTGCCTGTGATATTGACACTGCCTGGAATTTAATCACCTTTAAGAAGATAGATTAAACCCTCTTTTCTATATTGGTGATGAAATGAAGCGGCTCTTTTCCCGATTGATCATACTGGGAGGCATGGCGCTTGCGGCGGTAGCACTGCCAGCACAGGCGGGCACTCCAGTGCGGGTGGGGTATATTCCCGTACTGGGTTCGTCCGCGCTTTTTGTGGTGGACGGCGAGGGCTGGGCGAAGGATGCCGGGCTGGACTTACAGCTTGTGCGGTTTACGTCAGGCCCTCAGGCTATTCAGGCTCTGGTTTCTGGCCGGATTGATGCCTACGTGGCCGGGGTATTACCTCTTTTGCAGGCGCGCGCTCATGGCTCCGATGTGAAGGTGGTTACGGCGGCCTCGGTTGAGGAGCTTGAGGTTGTAACGCGCGGGGCATTAGCGGCACAGCTTCCCAAAGATCAGGACGGTGGGTTTTCTGCAGATACCGTGAAAAATACGTTCGCGGCGTTCAGCAAGGAAAATGGGCGTCTACCGCGTATTGCTGCGCAGCCTGTAGGCTCCGTGCCAGATAGCCTGTTACGTTTCTGGTTGCAGAAACGGGTGGGGATAGCGTCTCTTCCGACTGCCGTCAGTATTGTGGGCGTGGATATTGATGCCGCACAACAGGCTTTTCTTGCCAGCGCGGTTGATGCGGCTGTCTTGCGTGAACCTGCGCTGACAGTCGTGCGCAGTCGTCTGCCTGATGTGCGCACCTTGGCGACTGGCCATGATCTGTTGCCCGATCAGCCAGGTTCCGTATTGGCGATTGTCAAGCCGGATGCGCCTGATCGGCAGGTATGGGCCAAGCAGTTGGCCTCCCTGTTTATTCGTGCGACCACAATGCTTTCCTCTCATCCGGACGATGCGGCTCCGTTTGTCACAAAGGCGCTTGGCGGGGGCATTTTGAACGAGGATGTCATGAAGAAGGCGCTGGAACGGTCGGCCAGCCGCTTTATTAGTGATCCTACCCGCATTGTGGACGGTGTGCGCCAGTTGCAGGATTTCGAGGTGGAACAGGGCTTGCTTCGTAAGGCTCAACCGGTGGATGATCTGTTCGATCTCGATTTGTGGCGGCAACTGAAACAGTGATGCGGACTTTGTCTAAACGGAACCGGCTGCTTTTATCGGCAGTCGGTTTATTTGTGTTTTTTGGAGCTTGGGAAGCCTCCGTCAGAACCGGGTTTCTCCCATCAGGGATGGTGCCCGCCCCAAGCTCCTTATGGCAGGCGTGGCTGGACGAGGTTCACGGTGGTTTCTGGCAGCAGGCTATTGTGGACAGCCTGAGCCATTACAGTCTGGGGTTGCTGGTCGGTTCAATATTCGGGGCGCTTCTGGGGCTGCTGTGCGGCATGGTGGCCGTAGTGGATGGTTTGCTGGAAGGGATAGTGAGACTCCTGCGTCCGGTGCCGGGGTTGGCATGGGTACCCTTTGCCATCTTGTGGTTCGGGCTCAATACGGCGGGTGCAACTTTTGTGATCGCCATATCCGTCTTCTGGATCAATTTTTACGCGGCCTATGCCGCAGTGCGCAGTGTTGACCCTGAGTTTTATGAACTGGCGGCCGCTTTCGGGCACGGTAGCTTCTGGGGACGGTTGTTCAAGGTCGTGCTGCCTGCTTCAGCACCCGGCCTGATGGCAGGATTGAGAACCGGCCTAGGGCAGGGATGGATGTCTGTTGTGGCGGCAGAACTGTTTGGCGTGCCGGGTATTGGCGCGCGCATGATGCAGGCATCCAGTCTGCTGGCAACAGATGTCGTGGTGGTTTACATGCTCACCATGGCGTTGCTGTATGCGTTGACCGATTTTCTGTTTGGCTTTGTAAGTTCTTATATTTTGCGGTGGCAGCCATGAACGGCAGCGGTAGTGTTGCGTGCCTTGAAGATGTAGGGCTTTCTCATGATGGCGGGCAGAATTTCATACTGCGTCATGTCAGCCTTTCTTTGCAGCAAGGAGAGTTTGTCGCATTGCTCGGTCCGTCGGGTGTGGGCAAATCAACCCTGCTGCGTGTGTTTATGGGGCTAAGCAAACCGACGGAAGGCCGTGTAACCGGCGCGAACCAAAGTGTTGCAGGTGTGGCCGCAGGGCTGCGCGAGGCAGGGAAGCGCCGTGCGCAGGCTCTGGTCTTTCAGGATGCACGGTTGATGCCGTGGCGCAGTGTGTTGCGTAATGTCATGTTCGGCTTGGAAGGGCTGGCGCTCACGCGGGAAGAAAAACTGGCGCGTGCCTTGGCGGCTCTGCGGTTGGTTGGACTTGAAGGGGAGGGAGGCCGTTGGCCTCGGCGACTGTCTGGCGGCCAGCGTCAACGTGTGGGCGTGGCACGGGCTTTGACTGTGGACCCCGATCTGTTGCTGATGGATGAACCTTTTGGTGCGTTGGACCCTATAACCCGTGGTGCTTTGCAAGACGAACTGCTGAAAATCTGGCAGCAGACACACAAAACAGTTCTTTTCGTGACCCATGATATTGAAGAGGCTCTGAAGTTGGCCACCCGTATCGTGGTGCTGTCCGGCGCACCGGCAGGGATTACGGGAGAGCTAAGGGTGGAAGACAGTCAGAAAGACCCCAATTCTTCTGCTTTCAAGGTCTATACCGCCCGGCTGCGGGCCATGATCGCTGGGGAGCCGGACCCCGGTGGCGCTCCTTACTGGCATTCTGCAGAAATTTAACGCAAACCGTAAGAAATTTGCCTTGTCAGTGCATCCCTGTGCATGAGGGGACGTTAAAAGGTGTAACGATAAGGAGTGTGCGTGATGAGTGATGAAAACGACATCCAGCATAAGCTGGAAGAAGGTATTGGACGCGTGCAGGATGGCGCGGAAAGCCTGCGGGACAAGGCATCTGATACCATTGAAGATCTGGCCTGTAACAAAGGCTGCGGTGCTGTAGAAGCTGTGCGCGACGTGATTGCTGATCAGCCTATCGCATCTGTTGTGGTGGCTTGGATCAGCGGGTTTCTGCTTGGGGCGCTGCTTGCCAGAAAGCTCTGATTTTTAGAGATTTTGCATAAAATTTTTTAGCGTTGAAAGGGAGTAAGAGATGTTAAAGCTGGCATTATTTTTTCTGGTAATTTCTATTATTGCAGGTCTCTTCGGGTTCGGCGGAATTTCTTCTGCTGCCGCAGGGATGGCGAAGATTCTGTTCTTTATCGCAATTGTTCTATTCGTGGTGTTTCTGGTGGTCGCGTTGCTTGCGGGCCGTTCACTTACGAGATAACCGCCTCTCTTTATTTCTTATTTGCAACGAAGCTCTCGTCTGAAAGGACGAGAGCTTTTTTTCTGCCTGTTCTGAACTGTCGAGAGATATAGTATTGGCATTCGGCCACTATTTTATTCTTGTGTAATAAATATTTAACTTGGAAGAGTGGGGTATTTCCCGTGGATTGTTTTTATTTTTAAAACATATATTTGATTTTTCTATAGAAAGCTTTTTTTGAGTAAAAAGAAATGAAAGAATAGAACGAGGGACATATTTTTTATATTTTTTGGTATAGATCGCTTGTTTTTTTTGGATGAATAGTTCGATCTATGAATTTCAATAAATAAATAATAAAATTTTTATTTTTATATTCGCAATGAGAACTATTCAGGTCTGGTTTCTGGCGCGATGTGTGCACGGAATGTAACTTTACAAAAATACCCTGCCTGCGTAAAAAAGCCGAGATTTTTATTTATATTTATGTTTGGATGCTTTTGTGAAATCTCTCAAGGGGAATAACGTGACATTCTCAGGCCTTGAAACAGACCAGCGTGTTTTGATTTGTAGTGGTGGTCGGTATGAATCTCAGGCAAATGCCCAGATTCGTGAATCTATTATGGATGGTTGGGCCGAATGTATTGGGGCGGAGAATGTAACGGCTGTCCATATTAGTGGGGCGGCAGCATCAATAGCTCAGCTTAAGCCAACTATTGTTTTTTCTATTGGCTCTTATCTGCCGGAAAGTATTTATTTTGGGGAAGTCAGTCGTGAGGCCAAGAAGATCGGCGCGACGACCGTTTTCTGGGCAACAGAAGATCCTTACGAACAGGACGCCAACTACCGCATTACGGACGATTTTGACGTCATTTTCTCCTGTGACCGCTGGGGTTCAAACTTTTACCAGCGGGATAGGGTCTATCACCTTCCCTTGGCAGCCAGCCGTGAACTCCATTACGCTCCTGTCATGGATGAAACCAACAGGAATATTGATGTCCTGTTCTGTGGGGTCGCTTTTACCAGCCGTAAAGACATTGTGCGTAACCTGATGCCGTCTTTGCGGCGTTTGAATATTCGCATCATCGGCCCGGGTTGGGGGGAGTTCGGTGTTGGATTTTCAGATGCCCGGATCGAAAAGCATCAACTGGTTGAACTGTATCAGCGCTCTAAAATTGTGCTGAATTTGGGGCGCTCCCTGCACTTTGAAAACAAGCGCTTCATGATCTCTCCGTCTACGCCTGGCCCGCGTACATTTGAAGCGGCCGCGGCAGGTGCATTTCAGATTTTCCATGAAGATACCTATGAACTTCGCCGCTACTTCACGGCCGATGAGATCCCGACATTTTCCAATAAGCGGGATTTTGATGAACTGATTGAAACCTTTCTGGATGACCCGGACCGTAGATTGGAAGTTGCTCAGCAGGCCCAGAAACGGACGCTGGATGAGCATACCTACGGCAACCGCATTCATGATGTTCTTTCCATTCTTCGGAAAGAAAAACTCATCGCGTAGGGGCCTGGAGCCGGAGAGCGAAGCGTGCTCTCCGGTCTCTGCATAAATGGGCAAGCGCACCGTGTGATCTGAGGTTGGGTATTCTATATATGGGCTTGAATGATGGTTCACTCTGACACAAAAAAGAGTTTTGATTGGAGTGAATTCGACTTCGATTGGTATAAAACAAAATATAACCATGTCCTGAATTTTTTAAATGCGACATCGGAAGACGAAGTCAGAGAATTTTATGATCGTTTTGGGGGCGCTTTACAGCATTCCCCTAACCCGTTTTTTGATGAACAATGGTATACACAGCGGTATGCTGATGTCAGGGAACAGGTTTGTTCCGGTCAGTTCAAATCCGGGTTTGATCATTACTGCAAAGTCGGCTTTTGGGATAAAAGTCCTCATTGGCTATTTGATGAAGACTATTACCGGCGGAAGTTTCTGGATTTTTCACGAGAAGACATTGAAAGAAACGGGTTCAGGAATGGGTATGACCATTACCTGAAGCAGGGAAGCCGTCTCAATTGTCCCTCTTCGCCTTTTTTTGACCCTGTTGTTTTCCTGGCAGAAGCCCCAGACTTTGTTGTAGAGCCAGATGAGGGCGCGTATATCAGCTTCCTCAAGGCGTTTCCTGACAATGTCCTGCACGACAAAAAGCTATCCTGGTATTTTGATCCTGTCTGGTATCTGGAGACTTATCCTGATCTGGAGAAAGCTGCGGTTCACTGGCAGGGGCCGCTGCATCATTATCTGACGAACCCGACGCCAGAAGCATTTAATCCCAACGCTTTTTTCTCCGAGCAATTCTACGCTCAGGCCTATGAAGATGTGGCCGGCGCGGTCAAGCATGGGGCGTTCAGAAACTGCTATGAGCATTTTGTAAAAAACGGTCAGTATGAACTCCGTCAGCCCGCCCGGGATGTCAATCTCCGGGTGTATGCAGAAAATCCCAAAGTAAAAAGTGAAATTGCGTCACAACGGTATCCCAGTTTTTTTGTTCATTACATGGTGCATGGTGGTGTTGTGGAAGAAGGAGGATATTCTTCAGAGGAACGGGAGTTTATTTCCAAGGCTGTTTATCAGGAAATGTGCCGTATCCGCCTGCCTCTTCTCCTGCGTGGCGGGCTCGATTTCTCGTATGATCACCCAGAACTGAGTGTGATCATGGTGGCGCATAATAATTTCGCCATGACGATGACAGCACTTAATTCCTTGCGCGAGAATTTCGGCGGCCAGATTCAGGTTGTGCTTGTTGATTCCGGTTCATCGGATGAAATTCGGCATATTGAGCGCCATGTTCGCGGCATCAATGTTATTAGAACATTAGGGAATGTTGGTTTTTTACAGGGGTGTAATGCTGCGCTACAGCATGTTCAGGCAGATTTTACCCTCTATTTAAATAATGATCTTGAATTGATGCCGCGCGCCATAGAAACGGCTCTGGCTCGCTTTGTGAAAGAACCTCAGGCAGGGGCGGTGGGTGCCAAACTAGTGCGCACCAACGGCCTTCTGCAGGAGGCAGGAAGCATTGTCTGGAAAAATGGGTCCGTTTGCGGCTATTTGAGAGATGAATCCCCCGATTGCCCGGAAGCAAACTATGTTCGCTCCGTGGATTTTTGTTCTGGTGCCTTCCTTATGGTCAGAACAGATCTGCTGCGTAGCCTGAATGGGTTTCTGGATGATTATGCCCCAGCTTATTTTGAGGAGACGGACCTTTGCGTTCGTATCCGTAGGCATGGATGGGATGTCATTTATGATCCCGGTGTTGTGATTCTTCATTATGAATATGGAACGTCTGGCACGATAGAAAGCGTTCACATGATGCAGAGGAACCAGGGCCTCTTCATTGAGAAGAATGCAGACTATATTGCGTCCCGTTATCCCCGGAACGCCCAGAAAGACCTTCTGGCGCGGTCAGCGCGGTCGTTTGATAAGCGGGTGTTGTTTCTGGAGGATTTCCTGCCGTTCAGGCATCTGGGGTCAGGCTTTACCCGGTCCAATGACATCATGACAGTGATGGTGCGGGATCTGAATTGTCATGTTACCGCATACCCCATTTTCCGCCCTCTTGGCATGACGGAAGATATATACACCGGTTTTCCTGACCGCGCGGAAGTCATGTGGAATAAGGGGCTTGAGGATCTGGCGGGCTTTCTCAACTCCCGTCCGGGATATTATGATGTTATCTGGATAGCGCGTACGCATAATCTGGACAGGCTGGCACCGGTGTTTGCGGAATGCGCAGCGGCGCTGGCCGGAAGCAAGATTGTTCTGGACACTGAGGCCGTAGCCGCCCCGCGGGAACTTCAGAAATGGGTGCTGAAAGGTGAAACGCCACAGCATACCCTGGATGAACTGCTTCAGAAGGAATTCCGCGCAGCCTGGTATGTGAACAGGTTTGTGGCTGTTAACCAAAAAGATGCCAGCATCCTACGCCGTTTGGGGCATAGTGATGTGCATGTGCTTGGTCATTTACAACAGGCGCGTCGCTTTACACCCGGTTTCAAGGAGCGGCGGGATATCCTGTTTGTTGGGGCGATACACGACACAGACTCTCCCAATCTGGATTCACTGATCTGGTTCGTAAGCGACGTTCTGCCGAAGCTGGATGGTAAATTACCGCAAGATGTAAAATTCCGGATTTGCGGCTATCTGAATCCTGAAGTTGATGTGTCGCGCCTGCTGCTCAATCCGCGTGTTGAGATTGTCGGCCGCGTGCCTGAAGTCTCGCCGTACTATGATACGCATCGTATCTTTGTGGCGCCGACGCGTTTTGCCGGTGGGATACCGTATAAAATTCACGAGGCCGCAGCACATGGTTTGCCAATTGTGGCGTCAGACATCCTGTGTGAGCAGGTGGGCTGGCAGGCTGGTGAAGATATGTTGGCACCCGCTACAGGAAATGCGGCCTCTTTCGCTGACGCAATAGTGTCGCTTTATGAGGAAAGGGAGTTGTGGCAAAAGCTGCGCTATAATGCTTTGCGGCGGATAGCGCGCGAAAATAATGCTGAGGCTTATACCCATGAGATCAGAAATATTCTGTCTCAATTCCCGCAACGGTCAGGCAATAAGGTTGAAGGCTTTCCTGTAACGTCATAAAATCAGTTCAAAGTAGAGTATTTTTCAGAAGGTATCCGGTGAACTGGCTTTAACGTTATTTTGACACAGTAAACACCTCCCCGCAGAAGAGAGCACGATGGCAGTTATTTATAATACAAACTATACGCACAACCCGAATGCCTACCTGACACTCGCCATCGAGCGGGCCGCACGGGAGATTCTGGGGAAGGATCAGGTTGTTGTTGCAGACAACCGCTCCTTGGGTGAGCTGGCTTCCAAAGGGGAGCATGAAACGCTCATCTGCATAGACGGGCAGCGTATTAATATTCCTCTTCTGCAACGTGTGCGTCCGGCATTCAAAACCATGATCCTCTGGACATTCGAGGATCCGTTCATGAAAGAATTCAATGCTGCGAACGCAGGATTGTTCGATCATGTCTTTACCAATGATCCCGTATGCGTGGAGGCTTACGGCAGTAAAGGCCATTATCTGCCGCTGGCTGCATCTGTGTCTCTGCATGATCGTAAAATCAAGAAAGCGGATGAGCTTGATTACGATATCTTCTTTGCGGGCACCATGTGGCCCAACCGTGTGGAAACCCTGCGGCACGTCATCACCGCATTTCCTGATGCGCGTCTGAAACTGATCTGCCCGGGCAACGAATATCTGCCGCCTCTGCCAAGCGATCTTGCTGAAATTGCCATTCAGCGTCCGGTCAGTCATGAAGCGTTTATTGATTTCGCCAACGCGAGTGCCGTTACGCTGACCATGTTCCGCGACTATGCAAGTCATGGGGACACCAGCCAGGCAACTGCTCCGGGACCGCGTTTCTATGAACTTGGGCTGGCAGGGACGGCTCAGGTGGTTGAAGCCCCCGAGGTGATGGGCAAGGAATATTTCGACGATGTGCACGGCACCATGCTGTGCCGTAACGTTGACGATGTGATCGCCGCCATTGATGCTCTGCTCAGCAACCCCACTCTGAGAAGGCGGTCGGCACAGAGTGCGAAAAAAGATGTTCAGAACAAGCATCTTTATGAAAATCGCATTCGCACGATTATGGAAGTTTCGGGCGCCAATTTTGGTCGCGTCCAGCCGCCTGCACTGCCTGCTGAAAACCGGCGGCTCAAGGTGCTGATGTGTACGCATTCCACCGTTTATGAAGCGGCCTGGGGCGGGGTTGAGGTCTATCAGGAAACCCTGTGCAATCTGCTGGGAAGAAAGGTCGATTTTTATTACTGGCTGCGCCGTGGGGACAAATGTCGCTTCCTGACGGCCGACGGGGAAGAAATCGAACGTTTTGATGTGCCGGAAGTCGGCTGGACAGACGCTATGTGCGATGGTCCGGAAGAAATGGCATTCTCCAATGTCATCAGCCATTATAATATTGACCTTGTGCATTTCCAGCACCTTGGCCACCACGCGTTGTCTTTGCCGATTATCGCGAAGTCCTGCGGGGCAGGGGTGGTCTTTTCCGCACATGATTTCTGGCTGGTCTCGTCACGCTACAATCTGCTCGATCAGAGCTTTCAGTATGATGAAGAAAAGGCAAAATCCGTTGTTGCCTATGACATTATTCTGAAAAATGCAGAAAATGTTGAATTCGGGGGCGAGCAGACCCGTCGCGCCTTTATTGCAAACATGCTGCATTCCGTTGACGCTTTCCTGTTTGGGTCTGAACACTCTTACAATCTGATCAGCGAAGTCTATCCTGTCGTTGAGACGAAAAAATGCTCTGTCCTGGGTATTCCGTCTCCTGAAAGCACCTTGCCGGTCACACCCAAAGAATATGCTCCGTTGAATGGTCGCCCCTTGGGCGTTGCCGTGGTCGGGAACTTCCTGCGTACCAAAGGGGCAGATACTATTCTGAGCCTGTTTGAACTGGCGCACCCCGACCATTTCCATTTCCATATTTTTGGGGCCGTTCACCCGGAATACAAACAGGTTCTGGCAGATCTGAACCGGCCCAACATTACGGTTCATGGTCAGTATTCCATGGGGAATATTGATAAGCTGAAAATTGCTGATGTTGCCCTCAATCTCAGCATATGGCCCGAAACCTATTGCATTTCTCTCTCAGAAGCCTGGCAGACGGGGCTTATTCCCATTGTCAGTGACATTGGCGCGCTGCATGATCGTGTGATAGACGGCGAGAACGGCTTTGCTGTGAAGCTCAATAGCCCGGCAAAAGTGCTTGAGCGTCTGGAACTGCTCCGTTCTTCAGAGCCCCTGCGTCAGCAGATAATGGCCAATATCTCGCCTGATCTGTGGCCTGACGGGCAGAGCTATGGCGACAGCCTCTTTGAAATCTATAACGAGGTTGCCCCGGTTACGCGTCTTGGGTTCTCGGAAATGCAGATTGATGCAGGACAGGTGCATCTGCTACCGCATCCGTCCTGGCGCCATCAGGCTCCGCCCCGTCATATCTTTGATCCGCCGACAGCGCGTGATCTTACGGTGGAGCTGCCCGAGCCTGTTACAGACTGGTTCTCCATTCAGGATGCCAAATTCTATATTGATGATGTCTGCTTCCTGGTCTTTGCGGAAAGCGAGCCATCTGATTTTGAAGAAGCCTACGAATTCCATATTCGTGGTTGGTACGCAGTGCCGCGCGTCAACGCTTCCGGAACGCTTTATACGGTGCTGATTGGTAATGAGGATCAGCCCATTATCTTCCTGCCCTGTATCCGGGAATCTCGCCCCGACGTTCTGACTGTTTATCCGGATGCGCCGCGGCGTTCCGGGTTTGCCGGGCAGGCCGCTCTGCGTGGGAAGTGGTGTGAAGGCACATACCGCATTGCGCTGATGAACGTTATCAACACCAAAGCCAGCTTTGCTGTAACCAGCTGCCAGATTACAGTAAAAGAAGGTAAAATTGTTGAAATCGAACAGGAAGACCCGACAACCAAGCAGATCCTGAGTGATTTTGCTCGGGTTTCTCATCGCGATGGTAAGCTCAGAAACATCAAGATGGTTGATATCGACACGGATGTTCTGGAACGCGACCACAGTAGCGATATGGTGTATTTTATCGACAATTGCGGTGATCTGATTGGTGATCTGCCGCCGGAAGTTGATGGGAATGGCATTTACATGAAGGGCTGGACCTTCATGCATAATCTTCGTGCGGCGGGGCAGGTGTACCTGGCTTGCGTGAGTGAAGACGAGGATGATGTCGTTTATTTCCGCACTACGCGTGCGATCCGCAATGATGTCAGCGGCATTTTCTCTGATGCGCCTCTGTGCTGTGGCTTTACGGCCAATATCAATTTCAACAGCGGTTTCTCAAAACCGTTGAATGGCAATTATCGCATGTCACTGGTGAATATCGTCAATGACACGGTGGGCGTGATGCCGTTGAACATTATTGTGGAATTGAAAGATAGTGTGGTGCAGAGCCTGTTTACTCAGGACGTTACAGCAGAAATAGCTGAACGAGTGAAAGACATCGTTCTCGCCTAAAGTTATCGTGTTCGGGATGCCTCTGATTTTTCGTTGAGAAAGTCAGAGGTGTTCCTATTTCTGTGGATTTCTCTCACATTGGTTTTGTGTAGTTAGTGTGAGATTTGGGTGATTGGAACTATTCCAGTCACCAGAATAAATTTTTCAAAGAATAAATAATAGGCTGTTCATATATCGCCGGGGTGAAGTCTGGTGTTTCTTTTGACACTGAATATGTCGCCAGTCCCCATCATCAGATTTATGAAAAAAAGCTATAAGAAAAAATGTCGAGCTATATAGTCGGTAATGCAAGGTGGCGGGGATCAAAAAACCTAGCCGAGCTTTTTGTCACGAGTGCTATCAATGGGCATGATTTTGATGTGATCAAAATCAGATTTTTTGAAGCTCCCAGGTGAAGTTGTTGTGAAAATGGCTCGATCAGCCAAGCATGATTGAAAATTTCGGTAGAGACTTGCAGAAATCTGTATCACCTGAAGTTCTCTAATGTTTCAGCCTACTCAAAAAAGCTTCGGAATGATTTCGGAAAATAACGTACATAATGAGAAATGCTGGGTGGCATTCTATAAAAGCGAGCAGCATTCGATCCTTTGCTGCGGCCTCTCTCTCGAATTAAGCCTGCTGGATTGAGCTTTTTCGTCCTGACTTTAGAAGAGACCTATAATGACACGGCAGATGCAGTGAGAGGGTAAAAGACGGTTTCGGGAATTCAGGGAAGAGGACTGCTAAGCATCTTTTAGGGGTGGAAAAGTGCTTTGTTGTTACCTTGCAGTAACTTGAGGGCAAGAAGTCACATAGGACGCGAAAGATAGGGCCGACTGTTCCGAGTGACTGCTGAAACAGCCCTTTTAAGTAGTGGCGCTGAAACAATTAGCGTGTTCGCCGGAGAAGAGCTTGGCTCTATCTATGCGAGCAGGTGTGCCCGGTTACTCTTACAGCCCCTATTGGGAAATGATGCGAAGCAGACGCGCGTTGGCGTGGGAATATGGCTTGCTCTTAGTCTTTTTTTGGCGAGGAAGCCGCGTTCTATGTCGCGCTTACAATAAGCAGCGTCTTTGTTTTATCGTGTTTATTTTTGGGAAGAGAAAAAAGCCTCTTTGGTAAGGTATTTTTGCAATACCATTCCAAAGAGGCTGTGCGGTTATTTGTGGTCGTTCGGGAGGAAGTTTTTATCTTTCTGAATGAAAGAAGGCAGGAAGGGGTTATCTTTCTGCATGGAGTTTTTGCTCGGCAGTTCGGAAGCATTCCAGCCACCGCCAAGATTTTGAATAAGCGTGACGGAATCCAGAATACGGTTCTGTTGAATTTGTAAGGCCGTTTCTGCATTGGAAAGCGCGGTGACTTCCGATGTGATAACCGTAGTGTAGATCTGTGTGCCAGCCAGATACTGGTTCAGGGCCACGGTAACAGCTCGGTTGGCGGCTTCCAGTGCAACCTGCTGCTCGTCAGCCTGCTGGGCCAGCACGCGCAGGTTGGAGAGTTGATCTTCCACATTCTGCAATGCTGTCAAAACGGTTTGGCGATAGGTGGCAACATAGTTGTCATACGTTGCATCCGCTTCATGCACGGCGGCGGTGCGGCTGCCGCCGGAGAACAGTGTTTCCGTAGCCGAAGCACCAAGAGACCAGATACGGTTGGCAACCTGCACCAGAGTGCCAACTGGGTCACCACTGTAGGAATAGGAAGCCGTCAATTGAACGTCTGGATAGAACGCGGCAATGGCTGCGCCAATCTGGGCGTTATATTCTTCCATCCGGCGTTCTGCCGCCGCAACGTCTGGTCGGCGTTCAAGAAGCTGGGCCGGTACGGAAACCGGTATGGCCGGAATGGCGCGGGGCAGGGCACCGGGAGCAATGGAAACTTCAGCGGGGGGCTTGCCGATCAGGACAGCGATGGCGTGTTCATACTGTGCCCGGCTTGCCTGCGTGGCGGTGGCTTGCGCGCGTGTCTGTTCAAGCTGTGTCTGGGCCTGAAGCAGGGTGGTCGGGTCTGCCGTGCCAGCTTCATACTGGTTGCGGGTAATCTGATAGGAGCGTTCGTAAAACTTTACGTTGCGTTCAAGCAGATCATAAAGGCTGTCCTGATAACGCATGTTGAAGTAGGCCGTGGCAAGCTGCGCCTGATAGGACAGTTTGGCATTCGCCAGATCAGCCGCAGTGGCCTGTGTTTCCGTAACCTGTGCCTGAATCTGTCGGCGGATCTTACCCCACAGATCAAGATCCCATGAAGCCGTTGGCCCCATTCCGTACGTGTTTTCCGTAGTGTTGGAAGGCGTGTAACCAGAAGAGGAGGACCCATCACTCCCGTAATTGATGATCGTGCCACTGGAACGGGAGCCACGTCCCGAGCTCTGCCTGTTGAAGGAAAGCGAGCCGCTGAGTGTGGGATAAAGTTGGGCGCGGACGGAATTGATGGTGGCGCGCGCGCTGCGGTAACGCGCCTCATATTCCTTTACGTTTTGGTTGTTGATTTCAACCTGTGCCTCAAGCTGGTTCAGGATGGGATCATTATAGATGGTCCACCATGTCCCTTTGGGAATTTCAGCCAGAGCGGGGTTGGCGTAGTTCCAGCCGGGGGCAGGCCGCAGTTCCTTGAATTTGGGGGATATAATAGCGGTCGGCCGTTTGTAGGAAGGCCCCACCATGCAACCGGTCAGAACAAGAGGCGCCAGCAGGATACCCAGGCGACGAGAAAGCGGACGGGAGAAGATGGGTTTCATCGGAAAACTTCAGGTATCTTGCGGGTTACGGGAGAAGAAAAAGGGCCGGATCTTTATCTGTTTAAAGCGCAGGCGCAGGGTATCCAACATCAGATAAACCACAGGCGTTGTATAGAGGGTGAGCGCCTGGCTGACGATCAACCCACCGACAATGGCGATCCCCAAAGGCCTGCGAAGTTCGGCCCCATAGCCATTGGCAATGATCAACGGAAATGCGCCCAGTGCAGCAGCCAGAGACGTCATCATGATCGGGCGAAAGCGCAGAAGGCAGGCTGTGTGGATGGCCTCAAGCGGAGAAAGATTATGTTCCCGTTCGGCTGCGATGGCAAAATCGACAAGCATGATGGCGTTCTTTTTCACAATGCCGATCAGGAGAATAACACCGATCATGGCGATCAGAGAAAATTCTTCTCCGGCCAGTTGCAAGGCCAGCAGCGCCCCAACACCTGCGGAGGGCAGGGTGGAAAGAATGGTGAGGGGGTGAACATAGCTTTCATAAAGAACCCCAAGTGTCACATAAACCGCCGCCAGTGCTGCCAGGATCAGAATGGGTTCATTGTTGACGGTTTTCTGAAACTGCGCCGCGTTGCCAGCGAAGCTGCCATGGATGGTTGGCGGCATGTGTAGTTCCACCTGCGCTGTCTGAATAATCCGTGTGGCAGCGCTGAGAGAAACTCCGTTGGCCAGATTGAAGGAAATGGTCGAGGCGACCGATTGCCCCTGATGGTTGACGGAGAGGGGCGTTTGAGACGGCCTGAGTTTGGAAACCAGCGTAAGCGGCACCATGGCGGACGACGATGTGGAAACGGCAGACCCTGTGGACACGCTGTTTCCGCCAGCCAGTGAGTTAGCAATCTGGTTCTTGAAGGATTCACTGCTTAACGTTGAGGCGGAACTGCTGCCAGAGGAATCCCGGCCAGTTGTATTGCGCACGCGTACCGTGTTGGAGGCTGTGCCGCCTGCGGCCGAGCCGCCGGATACGCTGACCCACACCTGCATCAAACTGTTGGGGTTTGACCAATAGGTAGGGTCGGCTTCCATAACCACGCGATACTGGTTCAAGGGGTTATAGATAACGGACGCCGCACGTTGACCAAATGCATCATACAACGTGTTGGAAAGAAGCTGCGGCGTAATGCTGACGCGGGAGGATGTGTCTCGATCAATATCCACATCAATGGCGGACCCACCCTGCTGAACATCTGAAGACAGCTCAGTCAGTTCTGAATGTTTGGCCAGCGCAGCGAGGAGTTTGTCCGTCCACTGGTAAACCTCGGACGCATCTTCTCCTTCAAGGGTGTACTGATAGGACGCATTGCTCTGGCGCGCACCTGCGCGCACGGCACCCGGCTGCATCAGAAAGAACTGGGCCCCGACCATATGACTCAGTTTTTTTTCAATGCGGGCAATCAGTTCCGTTGGTGTATCGCTTCTTTCGCTTTTGTCTTTAAGTTGCAGGAACATGTTGGCGGAGTTGGATGAACCGCGGCTCCCCATGAAGCTGGCAACGCTCTCCACATCCGGGTCAGTTTTGATAACCTTCTGCACTTCTATCAGTTTTTTGGAGAGCGCCTGAAAGGAGATGTTCTGATCTCCCTGCAAATGACCCATCAGCAGGCCGGTGTCTTCAGTCGGGAAGAACCCTTTCTGCATGCTGATGAAAAGCGCCACAATGACAACAAGCGTAAATGGCAGAGAGAGAATGACAATCTTGCTGTATTTCAGCGCAGTATTCAGAGAGCGCTCATATCCTCTTTGCAGGCTGTCCAGCAGGTTTGTGGTCAGCGTAATGAGAAACTGCGTTACCTTGTTTGAAGGTTTATGCGGGGCTGTGGGTTTCAGAAGCTGCGCCGCCATCATGGGGGTGAGGGTAAGAGACAACACCATGGAGATCAGAATGGTGATGGAGACTGTCATGGCAAATTCATGAAACAGGCGTCCAGCCAGACCGCCCAGAAGCAGGATGGGCAGGAAAACCGCAATCAGCGAGATGGAAATTGAGATAACTGTAAAGGCAACTTCATTACTGCCTTTTAGCGCCGCATCACGCGGGGAAAGGCCTTGTTCAATGTAGCGCGCAATGTTTTCCATTACCACAATGGCATCATCCACCACAAAACCGGTGGAGACCGTCAGCGCCATCAGGGACATATTGTCCAGCGAGTAGCCCAGAAACCGCATGACGCCGAAGGTGGCGATAATGGAGGTAGGCACCACAATGGCCGGGATAAGGGTCATGCGGACGGAATGAAGGAACCCCAGTACCACCAGCACCACCAGCACGACCGAAATAACGAGGGTGAGTTGGGTATCCGCCAGAGAAGCGCGAATGGTCAGTGAACGGTCCAGCCCCGTATGCAGGTCTACACCGCCGGGCAGGGCGGCGCGAAGCATGGGGAGTTTGGCGTTGATTTCATCAACTGTTTCAATAACGTTTGCCCCGGCCTGCGGAAAAACAATGGCCAGAACAGAATGAGCGCTATTGAAGTAGCCAGCATTGCGACGGTCTTCAACGCTGTCCACAACAGTTGCCACATCTGACAACCGTACCGGGCGGCTGTTACGCCACGCAATAATCAGATCCCGATAGGATTGGGCACTTCTGGCCTGATCATTGGTATCAAGGGTAAAGCGTGTGCCGTTCTGATCAATAATGCCTTTGGGGCCGTGCGCATTGGCAGAAGCAAGGGCCGCACGGATATCTTCAAACCCGATCCCGTAACGGTACAACGGCAGCGGATTGATTTCCACACGTACTGCCGGGAGCGAACTGCCCCCGATTTCCACCTGACCAACGCCGCGGATCTGTGAAAGATGCTGCACCAGAACGTTGGTTGCATAATCGTAGAGCTGCGCCTGCGTATGGATGTCCGATGTCAGGGCCAGAATAAGAACGGGTGCGCCGTTAGGGTTGGCCTTGGAATAGCTGGGGTTCTGGCGGAGAGAAGAGGGAAGGTCTGCATGGGCGCCCTGAAGGGCGGCCTCAACATCCCGCGCGGCCCCGTTGATGTCCCGTGACAAGGCAAACTGAAGGGTGATGCGCGTGGTGTTCTGGGACGATTGCGACGTCATTTCCGTGAGGTCTGCAATCTGGCCCAGATGCCGCTCTAGCGGGGCCGCCACCGAACTGGCGATTTCCTCCGGCGAGCCACCAGCCTGACGGGCCTGAACCTGAATGACGGGAAAATCGACATTCGGCAGGTCCGCCACTGGCAGGCTTCTGTAACCCAGCGCTCCGGCAAGCAGGAGTGCCACAGTCATCAGAATGGTGGCGACGGGCCGATCAATGAAGATCCGGCTGAAGTTCACGGTGCGGTCTGCTCAGAAGGGGGAAGCGTATGCCCGCGCTGCCGCCACGTGTTCCACCGGTGTGCCCAGGTATCCAGCGTGTAATAGATAACCGGAGTGGTGAAGAGCGTGAGCAGCTGAGACAGGGCCAGCCCCCCGATAATGGCCAGCCCCAGCGGGTAACGCAGTTCAGACCCCGTGCCCTGCGAAATGACCATGGGAACCGCACCCAGCATGGCCGCCAGGGTGGTCATGAGAATAGGGCGGAAACGCAGGGTGGCTGCCTGCCGGATGGATTGCAGAGAGTCCATGCCATGTTCACGTTCGGCTTCAAGCGCGAAGTCGATCATCATGATGGCGTTTTTCTTCACAATGCCAATCAGCAGCACAATGCCGATAATGCCCATGACATCCAGACCCGCGCCAGCCACCCACAACGTGAGCAATGCGCCAATGGCGGCGGAGGGCAGGGTGGACAGAATGGTGACAGGGTGAATGAAGCTTTCGTAGAGAATGCCCAACACGATATAGACCGCCACCAGTGCCGCAGCCACAAGGAACAGTTCGTTACTCAGCGAGCCTTCAAACGCGGCTGCTGTTCCCTGAAAGGATGTCTGGAAAGAGGCGGGTAGGTTGATGTCCTTTTCCACCTTCTGGATGGCGGCAGTGGCGTCACCCAGCGAATAACCCTTGGCCAGATTGAAGGAGATGGTCGTGGCCGGGAACTGTCCGAAATGGGTGATCAGCAGCGGTGCGGTTTCATGCGAGACCGTGGTGACCGCCGCCAGTGGCACCAGTCCGGACGTGGGAGACCGGGTGGGCCCGGATGCGCTTTCGCCGGAATTGCCGCTGATACCGGGCAGATAAAGCTGGTTGAGGGAATACAGGCTGCTCTGGAAGCGGGGATCAGCTTCCAGAATGACACGATACTGGTTGGATTGCGTGTAGATGGTGGAAATCTGCCGCTGACCAAAGGAATCATAGAGCACGTTATCAATGGTCTGGGGCGTGATGGAATACCGTGCGCCAGTTGTGCGGTCGAGCGTGACTTTTGCCACCAGCCCCTGAGCCTGAAGATCAGACGTGACATCAGAGAGCGAGGGTTCAGCCCTCAGTTTTTCCAAAAGCTTTGGAATCCACGTCTTGAACGCATCATAATCCGGGTTTTCCAGCAGGAACTGGTACTGGGTGGCCGTGACGGTTGTATCCAGAGAGAGGTCCTGAATGGGCTGCATGTAGAGCTTGATGCCCGTAACCTGTGCCGTTTCCTGCGAGAGGCGGCGCGCGATTTCCGCGGCACTGCTGGAGCGGGAATCATGGTCTTTCAGGTTGATCAGAAAGCGCCCCTGATTGAGCGTGGCATTCTGCCCGTCCACCCCGATAAAGGAGGACAGGGAAACCACATCCGGGTCTTGCAGGATAACTTTTGCCAGATCCTGCTGGTGTGTCTTCATGCTCTCAAAGGAGATGGACTGGGCCGCAACGGAAATGCCCTGGATGACGCCCGTGTCCTGCTCCGGGAAGAACCCTTTGGGGATGACAAACGCCAGCACCCCAGTCAGCACCAGCGTGCCAACGGCCACCATCAACGTCAGCACCCGGTGCGCCAGCACAACATCCAGCGCGCGGTCATAGGCGGCGATCAGCTTTTCCGTGGCCACTTCCATCCGGGCTGACCAGCGCTGGAACGCCGTTGTGGCGCTGGCTTCATCATGCGGGCGTTCCGTAAGGATACGGGCGCACATCATGGGCACAAGCGTAAGGGACACCACGGCGGACAGGATGATGGTGATGGCCAGTGTCATGGCGAATTCGTGGAACAGACGCCCCACAACATCGCCCATGAACAGCAGCGGGATGAGCACCGCGATCAGAGATATGGTCAACGAGATAATGGTGAACCCGATTTCTCCGGCCCCCTTGATGGAGGCAGTCATGCGGTCTTCACCAGCTTCCACATAGCGGGAGATGTTCTCGATCATCACGATGGCATCATCCACCACGAAGCCGGTGGCGATGGTCAGCGCCATGAGCGAGAGGTTATCCAGCGAGAAGCCGAGCAGATACATGATGGCCAGCGTGCCGACGATGGAGAGCGGCACGGACAGGCTGGGGATGATGGTGGCCGGGATATTGCGCAGGAACACAAAAATGACGGCAACAACCAGCACCAGCGCCAGAAAGAGCTCGAACTCCACATCCGCAACGGAGGCGCGGATGGTGGTGGTACGGTCTGTCAGCGGCACAATATCAATGCCTGGCGGCAGGGATTTGCGCAGGACAGGCAGGGTGGCCTTGATATTGTCCACCACGGAAATCACGTTCGCGCCGGGCTGCCGCTGCACGCTCATGATCAGGGCGGGGGTGAGGTTGGACCACGCAGCAAGCTGGGTATTTTCCGCACCGATTACAACAGACGCGACATCCCGGATGCGGATGGGGCCACTGTTCTGATAAGCGATAACCTGATTGAGCAACGTATCAATGGAGGTGATCTGCCCATCCACGCGCAGGGTAGCGGCGCGGGTTGCGCCATCAAACGTGCCGGTGGGGGAGTTGACGTTGACGTTGCCAATGGTGGTGCGCAGCGTATCCAGATCAATCCCGTAGGAGGTGAGCTTGGGAATGTTCACCCGTACGCGAATGGCCTTGCGGTTGCCGCCTGAAAGTGTCACCAGCCCAACGCCTGAAATCTGACTGATTTTCTGCGCAAGGCGGGTGTCGATATAGTCCTCTACCTCCGGCAGGGGCACCGTGGCGGAGGTAATGCCCAAGGTCAGCACCGGTGTATCGGCCGGGTTGACCTTGGCATAAATGGGAGGTGCAGGCAGGTCAGTCGGCAGGAGAGAGTTGGCCTGATTGATGGCCGCCTGAACTTCCTGCTCGGCCACATCCATGGACATGGTCAGGTTGAACCGCAGGGTAATGACAGAAGCCCCGCCAGAGGAGCGGGAGGTCATCTGATCCAGCCCGGGCATCTGGCCGAACTGTGTTTCCAGCGGCGCGGTAACGGAGGTCGCCATCACATCCGGGCCTGCGCCGGGGTAGAATGTTTCTACCGTGATGGTGGGGTAATCAACCTGCGGCAGGGCGGAGATAGGCAGGAAATGGTAGCCAAGCAGGCCCGCCATCAGAATGGCGAGCATCAGCAGCGTGGTGGCGACCGGCCTGCGGATAAAGAGACCTGAGGGATTCACGGGGCAGGTGCACCTGATGAGGAGTCAGATTTCTCGGCAGTTTCAGTAACCGCCGGGATTGTCACTTTGATGCCAGCGCGCAGATGATCAGTGCCATCCGTCACAACGCGGTCTCCGGTTTTCAGGCCGCCGCTGACAACCGTGCGGTTGCCGTCTGAAATGCCAACCGTCACGGGGCGGACTTCAACCGTGTTGTCTGCCTTCACCACATACACAAACTGGCCGGAGGGGCCGGTCTGTAGAGACGTGGCGGGAACAAGAATGACGTCTTCCAGCGTTTTGACCAGAAGGCGTGCGTTCACGAACTGGTTGGGGAAGAGATGTTCATCCGTATTGGGGTAGAGCGCACGCAGGCGCACGGTGCCTGTTGCGGTGTCAATCTGGCTATCAAGCGTGCTGACGGTACCATCGGCAATCTTGTGGGTGTTTGAACTGTCCCATGCTTCAACTGGCAGGGAGCCCTTGGCGCGCAGTTGTTCCGCCACGTCCGGCAACTGGTCCTGCGGAAGTGTGAAAATGACGGAAATGGGCTGCATCTGCGTCAGGATGGCGAGGCCGCCAGACTGACCTGCCGCAACGTAGTTCCCTTGGTCAACCGCACGAATACCGATCCGCCCGTCCACCGGAGCGATGATATGACAGTAGGTGAGCTGCAGCTTCTGGTTATCAACCAGCGCCTGATCGGATTTGACCGTGCCTTCCATCTGCTC
>NZ_LHZU01000101.1 GCF_001580995.1 Acetobacter senegalensis | reverse complement strand
TCCTATATTGATGCGTACTTCGCCCGCTACCCCGGCATCCGGGATTATATGGAGCGCATGCGCGAGGAAGCGCGCCTGCACGGCTATGTGCTCACCCCGTTTGGCCGCCGCTGCTACGTGCCGGGTATTCAGGAAAAAAGCGCGGCCCGCAGGCAGTATGCAGAACGGCAGGCCATCAACGCCCCACTTCAGGGGGGGGCTGCGGATATTATCAAACGCGCCATGGTACGCCTGCCACGCGCCCTGAAAGAGGCCGGGCTCTCTGCCCGCATGCTGCTACAGGTGCATGACGAACTGCTGTTTGAAGCAGATGAAGCCGAAGCGGAAGCCGTGGCCGCTCTGGCCCGTGAGGTCATGGAAGCCGCAGCAACACTTTCCGTACCGCTGGTGGTGGAAACCGGCATTGGCCGCAACTGGGCAGAGGCACATTAAGACATGACTCCTTCTGAAAAACGCTTTGCACTGATTGGCGTTGCCATTCTGGCCGTTGCCGGTGCGGGCAGCTACATGGCCACCCGCTTTGCCATGCACCACGGCCCCACCCTGAGCACCTATGGCAATGAGGTTGGTGGGTCTTTCCGTCTGATGGACGCCACAACCGGCACCATGACGGACCAGACCTTCCGTGGCCGCTGGATGCTGGTGCTGTTTGGCGCCACCCACTGCGCACAGGATGCCTGTGAACCCGCCCTGCGGAACATGTCCGCCGCGCTGGACAAGGTGGACCCCGGCAAGCGCAAGGCTGTGATCATTTTTGTCAGCCTTGACCCGGACCGTGATGATGCAGACCGCCTGCGCCAGTACGGTGCGGCCATTGGCCCGCGCGTGGTGGCTGGCACCGCCGCCCCGCGCTCCTTGGAAGCACTGACGCAGGAATACCACGCAAAAATTGAAAAAGTGGATGACCCTGAATGGCAGTACACCATGCGCATGTCTCCCCGCTTTGTGGTGATGGACCCGGATACCCGCTATAAGGGCACTGTGGACGCCAACCAGAGCGCGGATGAAATGGCCGAGCACCTCGCCACCATCATGAAGCCGCAGGACTAGGCTGTTAGCCGCCCTCCCGTTAGCCGTCTTTCTGGTGAAAGGGGTTACTGGCCACGCCTCTCCTTAAAGGAGCAAAATCGAGGGGGCGCAAAATCCACCTTTTTCGGTCACGACGGAATCATGACACCTTGATACCGCTCGTGACAGAAAGGCCCGGATAGGGGTTTTCCGAACCCTCCAGAAGCACCGGACCGTCTGCAGGAAACAAACACGGCAGCATGATACAGCGGCGTCTTATTTCACATAATGCACGGGCTTCGGTCTCCCTTGTGGGACTTTCGCTTTTCTCGGCGGCAATTGGGACGGAATACGGCTCTCGGCTCAGCGCTCATGGCCGAAGGCGGTGGGGTGGTAAGGCGGCTCTCTGTGCGATTATGGGCATCATGCTGCTGGTCTCAAACGGGGTGGATGCGACCTCGGCCTCGGCCGCGCCTTCTTCCGCTCCGTTGCCCCACAGTGGGGGCACCTTGCGTCTCACGGCCCAGAGTTCCGGCGGCACGCTGGACCCGCAGGTGGCGTATATGTCCCTCACCCGGCAGATTGAAACGCCGGTGTATGATACGCTGCTGGCCTATCCCAAATTCTCCGGCCCCGGCGCGCTGCCGGTTATTGCCAATCTGGTGGAACAGGTGCCCACACCGGAAGAAGGGGGCCTGACCTACCGGCTCACACTGCGCAAGGGTATCCGCTTCTCCAACGGCCAACCGTTGGGGGTGGAGGATGTTGCGGCCTCCTTCCGCAGAGTGTTCAAGGTCGGCAGCCCGACCGCTGGCCCGTATTACAGCCATATTGTGGGGGCGGACGCCTGCCTGAAAGACCCCGCCCACTGCACACTGGCAGGCGGTGTGGAAATAGATGCCGCCACCCGCAGCGTGGTGTTTCACCTCAGCACACCAGACCCGGATTTTCTGGAACATCTGGCATGGGGGCACGCCGCCATTCTGCCCGCCAGCACCCCGCCGCATGACATGGGCAATAGCGCGCCACCCGGCACCGGCCCCTACCGCATAACGGCTTATGACCCCACCCAGTATCTGGAGATGGAACGGAACCCGTATTTTCAGGAATGGGCGCATGAAGCCCAGCCCGCGGGCTACCCGGACCATATACGCCTGACCTTCGGGCTGGAGCCGGAATCTGAAGTCACGGCCATTGAAAACAACCAGTATGACTGGATGTATGAGGACGTACCGCTCGACAGGCTGGGCGAAGTTGGCTCACGCTATGCCGCACAGGTACAGCTTTACACGTTGCTGCTGTATTATTACGCGGCCCTGAACACCACACTGCCGCCGTTCAATTCCCTCAAGGCGCGGCAGGCGCTGAATTACGCCGTCAATCGCCACGCCATGGTGATCTATCATGGTGGCCCTGCCGTAGCCGTGCCGCTCTGCCAGCTTCTGCCCGAAGGCGCGCCAGCTCATCAGTCGTCCTGTGCCTACACCAAAGGAGCCTCACCCGAACATCCCGCCGCGCGGTGGCAGGCCCCGGACCTTGAAACCGCCCGCAGGCTGGTGCGGGAGAGTGGCACGGCAGGGCAGAAAGTCACCATCGTCGCGCCGCTGGATGGGCGCTACGGCTCCATGGCCATGGAACTGCGCAGCACGCTTGCCGCCATCGGGTATGATGCCGTGGTGCGCAGCATGACGCAGACAGTGCAGTTCCCCTACGTTCAGAACAGTGACAACCACGTGCAGGTCGCGCTGACCGGATGGCAGGCGGATTATCCCTCCGCCGGAGGCATCCTGCACACGCTGTATTCGTGCGAGAGCATCCACCCACATTCCGATAACTCGCTGAACATGTCCGCCTTTTGTGACCCCACCATTGAAGACCAGATGCAGCACGCCGCCACCCTTGCGCTGACTGACAAACCCGCCAGCGCACAGGCATGGGCAGCAGTGGACCGGGCACTGATGGCACAGGCACCCTCCGTGCCGCTGGTGCAGATCAAACGGGTTACGCTGTTGTCAAAACGCGCGCGTAACGTCATCGTAACACTCAATGATGAAATTCTGCTCTCCCAGCTTCAGATCCAATGACGGCTGATTATTCTTCTGCTTCCGGCACGGGTGTTCCGGTGCCCGCACCCGCGCGCCCGGCTGGCCCCTGGCGCAAGGCGGGCCGCACTCTGCTGCGCAACCGCTCCGCCATGGCAGCGCTTGGCGTGCTGGTGTGCATGACCATCGCCTGCCTGCTGGCCCCCCTCTATGCGCACGATGTAGCGCGGGTGGACCCGTTCACCTCCAACGTGGCAGGCAGCATAATGCTTGATGGGCATGAGGTGGACATCATGCAGCCCAATGATAACCCGCTGCATCTGGGCCTGAGCCCCATCGGGCCGACGGGCCACGCCGCTTACCTGCTTGGGGCGGACAGTCAGGGGCGCGATGTTGCGGCCCGCCTGCTGTATGGGGGCCGTAACTCACTGCTGATTTCCGCCTGTGCAGCGGTGCTGTGCCTGCTGCTGGCCGCCACCGCAGGCATTGCCGCCGGTTTTTTTGGCGGGCTGGTGGATACCGTGCTCTCCCGCATGATGGATATCATGTGGGCAGTGCCGGTCTATCTGTTCGCTATCTCGCTTTCCATTGTTACGGTCAGTCAGGGCCTTAAGCTGGGGCCGTTCGTGATCGAGGCAGATAATCTGCTGATCCCCATTGTCATTATTGCGCTGGTATATGTGCCCTATGCCGCGCGGCCCATTCGTGGCCGTGTGCTGGCATTGCGGCAGGCGGAATTTGTTACGGCGGCGCGCTGCCTTGGCGTGCCCCGCTGGCGCATTGTGCTGTTTGATATCCTGCCCAACGTGATGACAACGCTGGTGGTGCTCGGCCCGCTGCTGATGGCGCTGGCCCTGCTGGCGGAAAGTGCGCTCTCCTTTCTCTCCATTGGTGTGCAGGCCCCTGCGGCATCCTGGGGCACCATCATTCAGGATGGCGAAGGGCTGATCTACACGCGCCCCATGGTGGCCGTGGCCCCCGGCCTTGCCATTGTGATTGTGGTGCTGGCGCTGAACATTCTGGGCGATGGCCTGCGGGACGCGCTGGATGTGCGTGATGCCGCACGGCGGTCTTCATGAAGGAGCGCACGCCATGATCACCGCCCTGCTGCGCCGCCTTGGGCAGACAGTCTTTGTGCTGTTCGGTATTTCCGCGCTGGTGTTCTGCGTGTTCTTTGCAACACCGGGGGCAGACCCCACCGCCCGCATTGCCGGGCGCAACGCCTCCCCCCAGACCATGGAGAAAGTGCGCAAGGAATACGGGTTCGACCGCCCCTTGCCCGTGCAGTACGCCACCATGATGAAGAAACTCTTCATCACGCGCGATCTGGCCTCCTACGTGGACCGTGGCGAACTGGTTGTGCCGGAAATTGCCCGTGCGGCTCCGGTTACTGTGTCTCTGGTATGCGGGGCGGCGCTGATCTGGGTTGTGGCCTCCATTGCCATGGGCACGCTGGCCGCCGCCATGAAGGGTACATGGGTGGACCGTGGACTGATGATGCTGGGGCTGATTGGCATTTCCATGCCGGTGTTCTGGCTGGGCCAGGTGGCCAACCTTATTACCCAGAGCCGCTACCATGATACGTGGCTGTTCTCCTGGGTGCCGGGGCTGGGCTACGTGCCGTTTACGGAAAGCCCGCTCGGCTGGTTCAAGGCGCTGGTCATTCCGTGGGTGGTGCTGGCCGTGATGTTCATTGGTATCTACAGCCGCGTGCTGCGGGCTGATCTGGTGGCGCTGGCGGGTGAAGACTTCATGCGCACGGCACGGGCCAAGGGGCTTTCCCCCACCCGTGTGCTGCTGCGCCATGGGTTGCGCACCTCCATGGTCACATTTGTCTCTCTCTTCGGGCTGGATTTCGCGCAGCTTGTGGGCGGCGGCGCCCTGCTGACGGAAGTGGTGTTCGGGCTGCCGGGCGTGGGGCGGCTGACCTATCAGGCGCTCACCAATCTGGACCTGCCGCTGATCATGGCCACGGTCATGTATTCCGCCGTGTTTGTTGTGCTTGCCAATGCAGTGGTGGACAGCGTTTACCTGCTATTGGACCCAAGGGTACGTGATGCCAGATAACTTTCCTTCCGCACCCGTTCAGCCCGCCACCACGCAGCACACCGCCGCGCCGCTGCTGGCGGTGCGTAACCTGTGCGTCAGCTTTCCCTCTGGCGGCAGGATGATCCCCATTGTGGAGAATGTTTCCTTCACGCTGGCGGAGCGGGACATTCTGGGGCTGGTGGGGGAATCCGGCTCCGGCAAATCCGTAACCGCCATGGCGCTGATGGGGCTGATAGACAGCCCCGGCGTGCAGATCACCGGCTCTGCCCTGTTCCGGGGGCAGGAACTGGTGGGCCTGCCGCAAAAGCAGTTGCGCCGCCTGCGCGGGCGGCAGATTGCCATGATTTTTCAGGACCCCATGACAGCCTTTACGCCAGTCTACACCATAGGCTGGCAGATTGATGAGCAGATCCGCGCGCATGAACGCCTCTCCCGCAAGCAGGCCCGCGCCCGCACGGTGGACCTGCTGGCGGAAATGGGCGTGCCGGACCCTGCCCGCACGGCAGACCGCTACCCACACCAGCTTTCGGGCGGCCTGCGCCAACGCGCCATGATAGCCATGGCGCTCTCCTGCAACCCGGCACTTCTGATTGCTGATGAACCCACAACCGCGCTGGATGTGACCGTGCAGGCCCAGATTCTGGACCTCATCCGTGGTCTGCGCACCTCCTATGGGTCTTCCGTCCTGCTGATCACGCATGACATGGGCGTGGTGGCGGAAACGTGTGACACGACATTGGTTCTGTATTCCGGCCGGGTGGCGGAAACCGGGCCAACACAGGCGCTGTTTGCTCAGCCGGGGCACCCCTACACCGCCGCATTGCTGGCCTCCATTCCGCCGCTGGATGGCCCCCGCCCAGAGCGCCTGCCAGCCATTGCCGGTGCCCCGCCCGTTCCGCTGGAACGCCCCGCGGGTTGCGCCTTCAGCCCCCGCTGCCACTACGTGCATGAGGCCTGCCTGCCCGCCCCGCCGCCGCCGCTGTTACCCGTCGGCCCACATCAGAGCGCTGCCTGCGTGCTATCCACGGAGGGCACGCCGTTGCCCCCACGGCTGATATCGGCATGTGCTTCAGCCGCCGCGTCCATACGCCATCGGGCCGCTCCCACGCCCCCGCCGTCTCATGGGGAGGTCTCCCCATGAGTGTGCTGTCCTGCACTCTCTCCTCCATGCGGGAGCGCACGGCATGAGTGCTTTACCCGTGTCCTCTCCTGAACAGGTTGGCGCACCGCTGCTGAGTGTGCGGGCGTTGCGCAAGACCTATTCCCTCCCACGGGGGCAGACGCTCAAGGCGGTGGATGGCGTTTCACTTGATGTTTTACCCGGTGAGGTTCTGGGGCTGGTGGGTGAGTCCGGTTGTGGCAAATCCACGCTGGGGCGATGCCTGCTGCGGCTGACGGATGTCTCCTCCGGCCAGATCACGTTTGAAGGGCAGGACATCACCCATCTGGGCGAGCGCGCGTTGCGGCCCCTGCGCCAGCGCATGCAGATGGTGTTTCAGGATTCCTACGCCTCGCTCAACCCGCGCCGCCGCATTGGTGATCTGCTGGCCGAGCCCCTGCGCGTGCATCCCGGCCCGGACGGGCGCAAACGGCCTGCCGCTGCCATCACCGCCCGCCTGCATGAGTTGATGGACCTTGTCAGCCTGCCGGTTACCGCGCTGGACCGCTACCCGCATGAGTTTTCAGGCGGCCAGCGGCAACGCATCAACATCGCCCGTGCGCTGGCGCTCTCTCCCCGGCTGGTGGTGGCGGACGAACCCGTTTCCGCGCTGGATGTGTCCGTGCAGGCTCAGATTGTGAACCTGTTTGCTGATCTGCAAGCCCAACTGGGGCTGACCTACGTGTTTGTGGCGCATGATCTGGCGGTGGTGCGGCAGATTTCCACCCGCGTGGCGGTCATGTACCTGGGCGCTGTGGTGGAGCTGGGTGAAACGGATGACGTACTACATCATCCGGCCCACCCCTACACCGCAGCCCTGACGCAGGCCGTGCCCCGCCCGGTGGTGGGCGCGCCCCGGCACCCGCCCCTGCGCGGCGATATTCCAAGCCCGGTGGCCCGGCCCTCCGGCTGCCGTTTTCATACACGCTGCCCCATGGTGCAGGACCGCTGCCGCGTTGAAGACCCTGCGCTGCATACGGTGCGCCCCGGCCATGAGGTCGCGTGTCACTTTCCACTGGCGGCGGACTGAAAGGGCCAGTATGCAGGGGCTTCCCTGCGCCTGCCGGAGAAAGCCTGAGCCCGCATGTTCCGCTTTTCTGCTTTAAGTGCCTGCCTGCGCTTTTACAGTTCTCTGATGGTGATTGCCGTCATTTTTCTGGCGCTGGATGCAGGGTCTTTCGTGCTGCGCCACCTTCTGCCTGACGGCCCCCGCCGCCGCAGGCTGGGGCGGGCGTGGCTGCATGGCGTCGCGCGGCTGGCTATCCGTTATCTTCAGGCAGCGGGCATTGTGGCGTGTGATATGGATGCATTGGTCCCGTTGCGCACGGAGCACAACCTTGTGCTGGTGGCCAATCATCCCTCGCGGTTGGACAGCCTGATTCTGGCTGCCGCCCTGCCCAACATGACCTGCGTCACCAAAGCCTCCATCTGGGAGCGCCCCACCTTGGGCAGCACGCTGCGCACGGCGGGCTACCCCCGGCATGACAGCCTTTTGCGCCTGATTGGCCCCGCCAGCCAGAGCCTGAAAGAAGCGGGGCAACTGCTGCTGTTTCCGGAAGGCACACGCTCCCGCCCCGGTGCGGAACCCGGCGCGTTTCAACCCGGATTTGCCGCCATTGCCCAGCGCACACGGGCAGACGTGCAGCCATTGCTGATTGAAACCAATTCCCCGTATCTGTCACAGGGCTGGCCCTTTCTGCGTCGCCCGCCCCTGCCCATGCGCTACCGCGTGCGCCTCGGCCCCCGCTTTCCCGCCCCAGCACGAGATGAAGCCAGCGGCCGCGCCTTGGTGGACGCCGTTGAAACCCTGCTGAAGCAGGAACTGAGCACACCCAAAGCAGACTTCTAAAGGAAGCCAGAATAGGGCAGTTCAAGAAGAGAGGCACGGCCCGTCTTCAACACGCTCATAATCGTTTTTCACAAAAAACAGCTTTGTAGGAAACGAAAAAGCAAAAGCCGGCTGAACCCGAAGGCTTCGCAACCGGGATTGACCGTGGAAACTGGCTCCACTCATCCACGCAATACTCTGCTTCGGCTTTTGGAATACTGTACGAGAACGTTTTAAAAAACGTATGCGCAACATGCAGCATATTCTTGTCAGTCAAAAAAGCGGCTTGATAGAGCCTGCTGGAACGTGAACCAAGTGAAAGCGCGTTTCCTGACCCGCGACTTTCAACGGTTAGATCGCCCCTTCAATCTCGGTCACGCGGGAAACGCACGTTCTGAAATCCTTGGCCTTTTCCATAAAGCCCAGCATGTTGAGAACCCATGTGTCCTCATCTCCCGTGGGGAAGCCAATCACCAGCCAGCCGCTATGCGTCAGTCCGGTAAACAGAATACGCAGGTCATCAATATCCAGCGTGGTTGAAAGCGTGTCATTCGCGCCGAACATGTTGTAGCTCTGCTGCCATTTGTCAGCTTTGGCGCTCTGGAAGATCAGTTTGATGTTCTCGCCCGTCATGTCGGGCCAACTGGTTTCTTCCACCATGAGCGTGTGGTGCGGGTAAGTGCGCTGGCCTGTCAGCAACGCCAGTTTGCGGCCATCGCTGAATGTGCCTTCAAGCTGGCAGAACGCGCCGCCATCCTTGCTGTCAGACTGCTTGACATCCCACGTACCGGCATCTGGCACCACCACCTGTGGCGCAGGGGCTTCCTGCTGCGGGGCGGAAGCAGGGGGCGGTTTCTGTGCCCATGCGGCACCCCCACCGTTGGCCAGAAGAAAAAGACAGCCCCCTAAAATGCTCAGTCTGGTCATGCTCTTACGCTCCCGTCAGGCCGCTATGGTAAAGGCCACACCGGCTGTTTGACAATCAGGGAATGACGGGCAGATCAAAAGACCAGAGCGTGTCGTCAGTTAAGCAGGAGGATCATGGCGCCGGTCTGCTCATTGAAAAACGTGAAGACCGGGGGATCACACCGGTTATCCCCTCAAAGAAAAACCGCATCTGTCCATGAAAAACCTGTTCTTCAATTTATAAAAAATGAAGCATCAGTGAACGGTTTTTCGCCAGACTGACGCGGTTCAGAGGCATGGCAACACGCCATGACAAGCTGAAATCACCCTTCATCGCTGCCACCAATCTCGTCTCCGCTGTCATCGGAGCAAACTGACGACACGCCCGCATTTGTCTCGGGCTGGATAAATGGGCTTTTTGCGTGAACCGGCTTGGATGAAGCGCCAGGTTGGACATGGCGCGACTATGGGTTTGAGAAAATGACTATTTTACAAAGCGTTACGCCTTGCGCGATCCTGCCGGGGTTTTGGTGGGTGATCAGGGTTCGCGCGCGGGGCGGTTGACGGGTGGGATGCCGCCGTGGCGCAGGCGGTTGCGGAGCCATTGGGCGGCGGGGCCATGAGAATGCTTCTTGCGCCATACGGTAACAAGAGGGGTCAGGCGTTCTCCGGCATCAAACTGAAGGTTGGGGGCCACAATATCCGGCGCGGTGGGGGATGCCGCAAGAACGTGGTCTGACACAAACGCCCACCCAATATTGTGTTTGACCATTTCCAGAATAACCCAGTGACTTTCCACCCACCAGACATCCGCCGCCACGCGCAGGCTCTGCCGTGTTTGTTCGCGCCCACGGGTGGCCACCAGAATCTGGCGGTAGCGTTTAAGGTCCTCCCACGTTACCTGCCGGTGCGCCAGCGGATGAGTGCGCCCGCACACCAGCTTGAGCGGCACATACCCTATTGCCTGAAAAACAAGGTCTGGCTGCGGATGATCCTGCTGCCACATCACGCCCAGATCGGCCACGCCATCCAGCACAAGCTGGCCGACATCCTCCATCAGCGGAAACAGGATTTCCACCTGAACATAAGGAAAATTCGTTGCGAATTCAGAAAAAATCGTGCCCAGCGCGTGTTCGGGGTAAAGCTGGTCTATGGCTACCACCAGCTTGTTTTCCACCTGCTCTTCCAGAGAATGGGCAACCCCTATCAGATGTTCGCGCCGTTCAAGCACCACGCGCGCTTCTGGCAGAAGGCGCAGGCCCGCCTGCGTAAGCACCGGCTGGCGGCCAGAGCGATCAAACAGCACCACCCCCAGATCCACCTCCAGATTACTGATATGGGTGCTGATGGCAGACTGCGCCCTGCCCAACAGGCGGGCAGCAGCGGAGAAAGAGCCATTTTCCGCCGCCGTAACAAACGCCTGCAACTGATCCAGAGAAACGCTCATCCATCATTTTTCCAGATAGGTTCTATCTTTCTTTTCTCTGGGTAGGAGATAGGTTGCGCGCATGTCAACGCCCGATTCTCTCCCCACCACCCTCCGTTCGCCCTCAGACCGCGTGCGCCACGCCCTGCTGTTTGAATGTGTGGCTCTGGCGCTGGTTATTCCCGTGGGGGCACATCTGTTTGGCCTGCATACCGAAGATATGGGTATTATTGGCATCGGCAGCGCTGTCACGGCTACCGTGTGGAACTATCTGTATAATCTGGGGTTTGATCACGCCCTGCGCCGCCTGACGGGATCAGTCAGCAAAACGGTGGGCATGCGTGTGCTGCACACGCTGCTGTTTGAGGCCGGATTGCAGGTTGTGCTGCTGCCCGCCATTGCCTGGTATCTGCGCGTGAGCATTCCGCAGGCATTTTCCATGAGTTTTTCTCTGGCGCTGTTTTATCTGGTGTATGCGTTTTTCTTCAATATTGCGTATGACTGGGTTTTTCCCATTGCCCCATCTTACCGCACACACGCCGTTGCCAGCGAGTAACACGGGCGGGCATAACCATTCCGTAATGCTTTTCTGTTGAAATCAGGCCGGATGCGTTTCTAGAGTGTGTGCCACCAGATCACACCGCACGACGGACCAGCCGCATGCCGTACCCTCCTTATACTTCCTTTGCAGACAGAGTTGTTGCCGTGCTGGATAAAGCAGCGCTGTGTGTCACGGCTCCGGTCCGGCGGCTGGGCGTGGGAGATTTCTCCCCTACCCCATATATGAAAAAAGCACCGCGCCTGTGGGTGCTCCTCTGCGTGGCAGGAGCGGAAACGCTTCTTTACGCCTGCGCGCTTCTTGGCCCGTTCGAGGGCATGCAATATCTGGCTAATCCGCTACTGCTTCTGCCCTGCGGGTTTGTGGCGCATATCAAAAATCACCATGCTCTCTACACAAATGGCGGCGCAGACCGCACCCCGGCAGACCAGCAGGTGGTGTGGCAGGCACGTATGGTCATGCTGGCGACCATTGCCGTTCTTTCCACATCCGCGTTGGTAGCCGTGACGCTCTTTCTCGCCATCCGGTCGATGGACTGTCTCTGGTAGCCCCGCTTTTGATGACGCTGCTTTACACAGAATGCATGGCCCTTCTTGCTCCCGTTTTTGTGCTCTCACGCCATGATCATGCGCCCCGGTCTTCCCAGCGCTCTTTGCCCGCCGAGGCATAAGGTTCCACAGGCTGCTGTTTCTTTTAGGCTGGCGGCCAATTTTTTATCGCAGAACTCTTGGTTTTCTGCGCATCACCCCCACATAGCGGCTGCCACCCGGCTTTTCCCGCCAGCCCCTGCGCTGTGCTTGCCCTCTTTCCTTGTGCCGTAAACACTCTGTCAGACGGGCCCGTTTTGTCCCGATCGGAATCTTGCAGAAAGTCTATTGCGAATAGTTCTCATTCGTGTATGGTCACGGCGTCAGACTCAGAACGGGACGATCTTGATGGTCATCTGCTCTTGTAATCGCTTGACGGATAAAGATGTTGAATCCGCCGTGGCTGGTGGGGCAACCCGCCCGCGTGAAATCTATGCATCCAAAGGGTGCAAGGCCCAGTGCGGAAACTGCGTGCCCGGTGTTGTCTGCCTTCTGCGGGAAGCACGCATGAAGCAGGTGCAGGCTGGCCTGATGCAGCAGAGCGCCCCTGTAACCGCTCTTTCCGCCTGAACAGACCTGCTCCCGCACAGGGCGGGAGGTCTTTTTTTCTTTATACGGCCATCGCTTGCCTGTTGTGCCTACATCTGGCACGGCTACTGCCATGAACAGGCATATTCTGGTTATGGGCGCAGGCGCGTGGGGTTCCGCACTGGCGCTGCATATGCACCGCACAGGCGCACGCGTGCAGGTATGGGCGCGCAACCCGGCCACTCGGCTGCCTACAGGGGCCATGCCCCGCCTGCCAGACTGGCCATTGCCTGCTGACATTACGGTTTCTGACGCCATTCCCGCCAAGCCAGACCTTGTGCTGGTGGTTGTGCCCGTTCAGCATCTGGCGTCTGTTCTGCCGCTGCTGCCTGCGGGTGTGCCCGCCATTCTGTGCTGCAAGGGTGTGGAGCGGGCCAGCCAGACTTTTCCGCTGGATGTGCTGGCGCGGGTGCGCCCGGAATGTCCGGGCGCTGTGCTCTCCGGCCCCAATTTTGCGCACGAGATTGCCGCGGGCCTGCCTGCCGCAGCCGTTGTGGCTGCCCCGCATATGGATCAGGCGCTTACGCTGGCCGCCGCTGTCTCCTCCCCCTCGTTGCGGCTCTATGCCAGTGATGACTGTACGGGTGTGCAATTGGGTGGCGCCGCCAAGAACGTGATTGCCATTGCCGCCGGAACCGCAATGGGCGCAGGCTTGGGCGAAAACGCCCGCGCAGCCCTGATTACACGCGGGCTGGCAGAAACCGGCAGGCTGGCGGCAGCACTGGGTGGCCAACCCGCTACCCTTGCCGGGCTGGCGGGTATGGGGGATCTGGTGCTCACCTGCACGGGGGTGGCCTCCCGCAATTATCAGATGGGGCTGGCGCTGGGCCACGGTGCCGTGGCGGAGGATGCCGCAGCCGCCCTGCCCGGCGTGGCGGAAGGTGTGACCACCGCCAGCGCCCTGCTGGGAATGGCCCGTGCGCACGGCGTAAACGTGCCCATTATTGAAACCGTTTCTGATTTTCTGGCAAAAACCCTAACGCTGGAAGAAGCACGCAGCCGCCTGCTGGACCGTCCCCTCAAGGCTGAGTAGCACCACCGGAATAGCCATGCGGAATGCCTGCGTCCTTTTCATGGCAGATACATTCCCCATTGCATGCAACTTATGGCTCCCTACATCCTTATACGTCACGCCTGACCGTGATGAGACGGTATTTTAATGGTGAAAAAAGGACGGGTTTTATGACTAAAGCTCCCGATACCAAAGTGCTTGATGCCAAGGCGGCGCACGTCAAAGAATATCTGGGCACGCCGACAGACCTGAAAGCCGACGCCGTAAAGGAAGTCGCCATTGGTCTGGCCGATACACTGGCAGATGTGTTTGCCCTTTACGTCAAGACAAAGAATTTCCACTGGCATATGAGCGGCCGCCACTTCCGCGATTACCATCTGCTGCTGGACGAACAGAGCGATCAGATTTTTGCCATGACTGATCCGCTGGCCGAACGCGCCCGCAAGATTGGTGGCACCACGCTGCATTCCATTGGCGAAATCAGCCGCCGCACGCAAATTCTGGATAATGACGCCCTGTATGTCACCCCGGAAGACATGCTGGCTGAACTGCGGGACGATAACCTCTCCCTCACCAAGCGCCTGCGCAAGGTGCACGCCATCTGTGATGACGCAAATGATGTGGCAACCGCCAGCCTGATTGAAAACTGGATTGACGAAACAGAACGCCGCACATGGTTCCTGTTTGAAGCCACACGCCCGGCTTTTGGTAAAAACGCCTGATCCTGATACGCCTCATTCATTCTGACATCAAAAAAAGGCGGAGGCTTGCTGGCCCCCGTCTTTTTTGCGTCCGCACTTCAGATTCTACGGGTAGCACCAGAACCGCAGCGCGAAGACATGGAAGGTTCTAAAAACCCTCTTTCCCGCCTGTATGAAAATCGTAACCCATTGATATTCAACTACTGGAAAAATCAAAATAGGGGGTTTTGAGAACCCTCCACGTTGTTTTGAAGCATCCGCCGGTAGGGGGTGGGGCCTGTTGTCAAACGCTGCCCCTGCTACCGGGTTTTCTTAAAGACCTTTGGCAGAACGAGAGATCTGCCGCTTACCGTAAGCATTTATGTGCGGCTTCCGCGCAGCATTGCCACAGTCAGGCGGACAGCCTGCGCTGGGAGGACACGCGGATTTTTCTGAACGCACAGACCAGCAGAAACACCCCAACCAGAACAGAGGTCAGCCCGACGGCCTGATTAACAGGAGAGAGCCAGTCTCCCTGCTGCCTGCCAACGCTGGCTGCCACTGGCACCAATGCCGTCAGAACGCCCGCGCCCACCAGCAGAATACGGTCGCACCGCTGGCTGCCAAGCAGAAAAGCGGCTGCCACAAACAGGCAGAAAACCGCGTAATACAGCCCCATTACCACCGGGTAGGTTCCGCCATGCGGCAGGAACGGCACGGCGCAGAAAATGGCGGAAATTCCGGCCACACATCCCAATGTGCAGCCTGAGGTCAGGCAGGCGAGAAACCGTGTGCCGCGTGTTTCTTCAACAAGCCCGGTTTTACGCTCCTGCTTCTGGCGGGACGCAATCCAGAGCCGGTTGCCGGTATAGAACAGAAACGCGCCCCCCAGCCCCAGCACCACATACCCCCAACGCACCGCCACGCCCCCGAAGCTGCCAAAATGCAACGCAAAGAAGGTGGTAATAATAGAAAACCCTGTGCCCTGATGGCCGGGCAGATAATCAGCGGAAATAATTTTGCCGGTATAGGGATCAACGCCCGCAAAACCGCTGACAGGCCCGCGCATGCTGTAACGCGGATCATGCCCTGCCACATTCAACGCCACCCCGGCACCCGGCCGTTGCGTATAGGTCAGGCTATCAGGCACAAAACCGGGGGCCTGCGCGGCCAGTGCCGCCACAATCTGCTGCGGTGGCAACGGTGTTCGGGGCGCGGCAGCGTTTTTCTGGTCATTCCCCTGTGCAGGATCAGGACTTCCTTCATGCTGAGGCAGACCTACCCCATCATGCCCAGTCACGGGCCCATGGTCAGATGGCCCCTGATGTTCACCTGCTGGCTGCACGGCCACAGGGAGTTGCCCCCCATGCTCCGTGCCAGCCGGACCATGCCCACCATGCGCCACGCCACCCCGACCATGGCCGCCGCCATGCCGTGGGCCGCCCTGCATATGCTGGTGTGCGCTGCTACCGCCCAGAAGCCACTGCTGGGTGGCAAAAATGGGTTCATGAAACGCAAAGACAACAGATGTCAGCGCCATAATGAGATGAAACGGCAGGGAAAACACACCCAGAAGGTTGTGCATATCCAGCCACATCTTCTTGCTGTTACGCCCAATGCTGACAGCAAAAAGGTTTTTTGCCAGACCGGGCAGAAACGCAATAACGCCTGAAACCAGCGCCACCGCATACAGCAGCGCCACCGTTCCCATCAGCAACATGCTGAGCGTATGCGGGAAGGGCAAACCAACCTGCTGATGCAGAACATCCACAAACCGCGCGGCGCCAGAAGGCTGATCCTGCACCATGACCAGATCTCCCTGATCATTCAGGCTGACCTGTGTGGCAGGGCCATGCCCATGTGCGCCCGGTTTGGCAATGGACCATGAAAGCTGCCCCTGCCCCGGCGTGGCGGCTGGCAGGGTAATGCTGTAATTGCGCGCCGCTTCTGGATGGGCGGCAAACAGTTTTTCCATCAGGGCGGGCAGACGCTCAAACGGCGTAGAAACCGGAGGCGGGTTGGCGGCAGACGCCCACTCCTGCAAAGGCTGTTCAAACATGGTGATGGCCCCGGCATAAAAGGCCACAAACAGGAACAGCCCGGCGATGATACCCACCCAACTGTGCACATCCCGATAGGTGCGGACGATATCACCCCGAATTTTCATGATACCAGCCCCCGGATGGCAAAAAACAGCCCCCACACAAGCACATTGGCAACCGCCAGCACCGCCCAAGCCTGCCGCCCGGAACGGAAGAGAAAGCACACGCTGAGAAGCACACACCAGACCAGGGCCACCAGCCACAGTAAAAACTGCGCGGACAGCGTGCGGGGCGAGGCATCAGAATGACACAGCAGCCCCACCACCCCCATGATCCCGAAGGTCAGCAGCCCGCCTGCCACCACGGCAGCGGAGACTTTTGGGAACCAGTTGCGGCTGCTCAGAGGCTCCGGTTTTGAAAAACTGGCCTGTGTGTTCATGGGCCTTTCTTCCTGTATCTGAGCAATGCCAGCCCCAGCGGCAGCAGGGACCACACGGCCATCAGCAATGTCAGCAGCATGAAAACCGCTGTGGCGGGGCTTCTGGCCTGAAGCAGCACCCCCAAAGCCACGCAGATCAGCGCCCCACCCACCAGCAGGCACAGGCGCGCATTGGGCGCACGGGCCAGCAAAAGCTGGTTGCGGGAGGCAAGATAGCACAGCACGCCCCCTGCTACCGTCAGAACACTGGCACCGATCAGGAAAACAGATGCGTTCACCAGCGATATTCCAAGCGTGCCGTTAAACTGCGGCCCTGCCCATAGTAACAGGCAGAGACAGCCGTGCAGGTTGAAACAAAGCGTTTGTTGGCAATGTTGCGCAGATTGACGGAAAAAGAGAGGTGATCATAACGCGGGTGCGCCACCCCAAAATCATACCGCAGGAAGGAATCAAACACCGTATAGCCGGGAATGGAGAGGGTGTTGTTGGTGTCACCATAGCTGTGGCCGGTGTAGCGCACGCCGCCACCTACCCCTAACCCCGCAAAAAAGCCGTGCCGGAACCGTTGATCCACAAACAGGGAGGCCATCCACTTGGGGGCCTGTGGCAGATAATTGCCCACCTGTGATGCTGTATTGGACTGCGTGACGCGGGCATCGCTCCGGGTGCCGGTGAAAATAACGGCCATATCCCACGGCAGGGTGGCGCGGCCTTCAAGTTCCAGCCCACGCACCCGGCCCTTGCCGGTCTGCACAAGGCAGGTTGTGGTGCCGCACATAGTGCCGTTGGGGTCTGGCGTTGTCATGTTTGTCTGGGTGATCTGATACCCGCCGAACGTGACATAAATGCTTTTGCCGTACTGATAGCGCAGACCAGCCTCGTACTGGTCCCCCTTGGTGGGTTTGAACGGCACACCATTCAGCGCCGTTGAAGGATCAGAAACCTGAGGCTGGAAGGATTGCGCGTAGCTGAAATACGGGGCCAACCCGTTATCAAACAGATAAACGGCCCCTGCCCGCCACGTAAACGCATCTGAACGGGTGTTATAGCGCTTCTGTGTAAGAATGTTCAGCGTTTCATCCCGCGCCCAGTCCTGCCTGCCGCCAATGGTCACACGCAGGCGGTTGAACTTGAGCTGATCCTGAAAATAAATGCCGTTCTGCTGGCTGAGAGTAGAGGTGTAAACCTGCGGAGCCAACGCATTGGCATAGCCCGCGGAGCCACGTTTGACGGGGTCAAAAATATTGAGCATGGGCAACACAAGGGAGGCGTTGACCAAATCCCGGCTGTGCTCCCAGTTTGTGTAGAAGTAATCCGTGCCAGCCAGCAGCAGGTGCCGCACAGGGCCAGTGATGACATGCCCTTCCAATTGCGTATCCGTCGCCACACCCTGCGAGCGCCCACGCCCTTCTACCGCGCGGCGGTTTACCGTTTCCCCGGCAACACACCCGGCAACGGAAGGGGGACAGGCCTTGAGCGTATCACCGGAAAGCACGGTGGCACGGTAGAGCGTATCAATATAGGTGTAGCGGGTATTATTGCGCACGGTCAGGTATTTGCTGAATTTGTGCTCCAGAAAAGATCCGGCCAACGCTTGATTACGGTCAAATGTATCCCAATCCGGCTCACCAATATTGGCATTATTGGCAATATGGCGGCCTTTGGACGAATACAGCGTGCCCGTAGCAGGCAGAAACTGGAAGGTGGAGCCACCCTGATCGCGCTGATACTGGGCCAGCAACGTCCATGTGGTGCGCGGGGTGATTTTCCATGTCAGGCTGGGCGACACATAATACCGCCCCAGCATGACATCATCCACCTGCGTGCCGCCATACCGCGCCAGCGCCACAACGCGCCCCAGCACCGTACCCTGATGGTTGAGCTTGCCAGATACATCGCCCGAAGCCTGCCCCTGCCAGTTATCCATGCCGGTAAAGCCAGCACTTTGCAGAAAGAATTCGCCTTCGCTTTTTTCCGTGGGGCGCTTGGTGGCCAGGTTCACCACACCACCGGGGGCCGTCTGCCCATACAATGCGCCAGACGGGCCTTTCAGCACTTCAATCTGTTGCAGCGCGAACGGGTCAAACGATGTGCGGGTCCATTGCCCGCCAGAAGGCAGGCGCAGACCATCCACAAAGTTGTTGTTTGACGAAAACCCGCCAGCACCAAAGCCACGAACGGACACTTCATCCACTCGGCTATCAATACCCGAAGGTTCGGACTGCACCCCGGCTGTATAGGCCAGCGCATCCGCAATGGTGGGGGACGCACGCAGTTCTATTTCCTCGCGGTTCACGATGGAAATGGACTGAGGCGATTCAATAATGGGTGTGCGTGTTTTGGTGGAAGCCGAGGCATGCGAAAGCCCTGTGGCGGTAACCGTGACCACTTCCGTCTTGGCCGCAACCGTTGCCTGCCGCCCGGTTCCGGTCGCGGGCGGAGCTGCTCCCGCTCCCGCAGACGCTGAACCAGCAGCGCCCCCACGCACACCGGCTGATGCGGGCGTAGGCCCGGCCTGCGTTTCCTCGCCGGCTTTTGCAGTGTCAGCGCCCAACGGCTCCGCCATTGCCTCGCCACCCAGTCCTCCCATGCTCATGACAACAAGAAGAAGACCACCCGTCCTACGCGGAAAAGACATTGCTGACTCGCACCCAACACATTACACCAAGGGCTGCGCATTACCTGTAACTAATAATCATTGTCAACTGAAAGACGGTAATCTGCCTGTTTTTTCATGTTCCGTATGGAAAGGCTCCTCTTTCAGACCCTTTGTGAAGAATGGAGCAAGGGAGAAGAACCAGCGTAAACCCAGCAAAAGCGGGCCCATGATGAGATGAGCGACCACGCTCTCCGCGTTAGCGGCCATAGCACTGACGGCTGCCTGCTCCACGCCCGGTTCCAGTAACACGCGCCCCATCCCCTGAAATGAGGAGGATATTGACCTGAAAAAATGCTGTCACGGGTCATGATAGTGTCTTATTTTTGTCACAATAAAATTATCGGCTCGGCATTTTCATCTGCTATATTTCCAGAAAAATTCCATCAATATTGCAAGGTTCTTCATTTTATGGACACGACCAAGAGAAGACTTTATCAAAGCGGAATATTCAGTGTTCTTTTTTATATAATTCTAAAAGATTATGTTCCAGAAAGTTTATTTAGACATATTGGTCCCATCATATCTCCTTTTTTAGGATGTTACGCACAAATATTCCTGGAAAATATTTATTGCAGAATCAAAGAATCCCAGAAACTGGAAAGGCAATAGCTCTATTTTATTTAAACAGATATGTTTTTTGCTCATCATTCAAAATGAAAATTGGAGGGTTCTAGTTTTTAGGCCCCTCCATCTATTTATTATTATAGCATAATCGAAGATCTTCTGTGCTCTCTCCACGCACGAAATTTTTCCAAACCAGCAACCAGTAGAGAACTCATAAAAATAGAAAAAAACACAGCAATAATATCGCGCCCCCAGAAAAATATGAACGAATCAAAAACCTTAAGAAGGAAAAATTTATGAGTGCAGTAGGAAGGGGTAGGAGTGATGAGAATATTTTCATTGTCATAATTACAACTCGGATTAATACACCAGAAAAAAGAAATAAAAGAAACATACAAATTATAAAGAACAAAAAAATCTACAAATATTCTGTAAATGAAATTTAAAACCAGAGATCTATTTTCTAGAAAACAAACTTTTCTTGATAGAAAAAATGTCAAAACAATAAAAGGAGACAAAAGTAAAAAATATGGAAAAATCCACATGGAAACCGCAAAAGACGCCAGAAAAGAATCAAGAATTTCGCTGAAAATTTTATCGAAGTTTTTGAAAAACCCACTATTCGCAAATATATAAGAGAAGATGATATATGCTAAAAATGCCTCCCATAAACTGTCTACCAGATTATATTTGCTGACTGAAATTCTTTTCATGATAAAATCCTAGTAGCGTATTGTCGCTGCTTCTTGGCGGTAAATAAGGATAGGGACTACTTCTTGGTTCATTTCCAAATTTAGAGCGCACTTTTGCATACGTATTTTCTGAATAGCCCGCCGCAGCAGCATAAAGCCCAATTGCAATCGTGGAGTAATTTCTCCTTTTAGTGCCTCTTATCCCAGCAGGAACACCCAGATGCTGGAAGCCCCAAAAACCACCCGTATGGTAAGTCTGCTATAGAGCCGCGAGCATACTTAACCTATAGCCTGCTGATCCTGATCAACATTATAGAGACCTTTTCCATAAGTCTTGATGGTGATTAATTCAGCAGGATCGTCAATTATATTGTGTCTATTCTGGATGAAAGAGACTTCTTTTCTTCCTAACTCCTCCATTGCCGTGGTTTGTAATTTCCATCATAAGTTTCGCGTGTAGCGGGAATTTTTTGCATCAGAAAAGAAAAACACCAACATCACGGAAATGTTACTTATCCGAAAACACTTCCTCCCCGGCAAATGACTGATAAAATTCCTGCCGGGGAGAGACCGCCTAAAACATGAAACGCACTCTCATAATTTGAAGAAAGTACTATCCTTCATCTTTCAGCCGTTAATAGGGTCTGCACCTTTCGGTTTGGGGCTTGGGGCAACGCTGGCTTCTGGTGCCTCTGCTCCTTTTTCCTGCTTGTAACGGGCGTAATATTCATCCGCCATGCGGCGCAGGGCTGTGCCGATGCTGGCGTATTGATACTCGTTCAGGTTGGCGAGGGACGCACGGGCGGATGGCCTGCGCACTGCAAAGCCAATGCCGGGCAGCAGCACAACGCCTGTTTCCTCTGCAATGCGGAACAGGATGGTTTCATAATCCACGCGCGTTATCAACCAACGGGCAAAGCGGGTGCCGTAAAGCTGGGTGGCCACCTTGGCCATATCAATCAGGGTGTAATAATGCGTGCTGCCAGCATCATCCGGCGCGGAAACGCCCAGATCCCGGTACAGGGCCAGTTCCCGCCGGTGCAGCAGGTTTTTCAGGGCGGCCTTGTAAGCATCCCGTCCGTCCATTAGCGCAAAAAGGGAGAACAGGGTCATCTGCACCTGTTGCGGGGTGGAAAGGCCCGCAGTGTGGTTCAGCGCCACGCTGCGACTATCCGCCACCAGACGATCAATAAACTTCAGGCCACGCACATCGGGGGTCAGAGAAGCATAGCGTTTGTCCAACGCCTGTTTCTCATCTTCCGGCAGGGCCGCCAATGCGCGGTCCAGCACGTTCTGCACATGGGTTGCTACAACCCCAAGCCGCCAGCCGGTGGAGCCAAAATACTTGGAGAAAGAATAGACCAGAACCGTATTGTGTGGGCAAATACTGTAAAGAGAGCGGAAATTATCCGCAAACGTGCCGTAGACATCATCCGTGACAATAATCAGATCAGGCCGCTTGGTTTTGACAATCTCGGCAATGCGGGCCAGCCCGGCATCATTGATTTTGACAGACGGCGGGTTGCTGGGGTTGACCACCAGAAACACTTTTACGGCAGGGTCCAGCAATTTATCCAACTCGCTGTCTGGATATTGCCAGCCGCATTCAGGCGCAGCGTTAATGGCCACTTCCTGCAACTGGTAATCCCGCAGTTCCGGTATTTCCACATACGGAGTGAAGACCGGCATGCCGATGGCGGCTTTATCGCCGGGTTTGATCAGCCCGTTTTCCCGCAGGGAGGCAAAAATATAGCTGATGGCCGCAGTGCCACCTTCCAGCGCAAACAGGTCCGTTGTGGCTTCCGGCATGGCGCCACCGGCCATTTCCCGAATAAGGTAATGGCGCACAATCTTTTCTGCATATTTGAGCATGCGCGGCGGGGTTGGATAATCACACCCCAGAATGCCAGCCACCACTTCCTGCAAAAAACCATCGGCAGAAAGGCCAAGCTGATCCCGCACATAGGAAAGCGCACGGCGTAGAAATGCAACGCCGGGTTCATCCTTATGGGCGGCCACAAAGGCGTTGAAGCGTTCTTCTATACCATCACGCCGGGGCAGGCCCCCTACCCCTTCTGCCATATAGGAAAAGGAAAGTTCTGATTCCGCCGTAGCAAACAACCCCAACTGGAAAAACCCTTGCCGGGGCGTTGTGGCCAGAAAATTCGGGTTGCCACGCCCCGCATCCAGCATGGTGTGCTGCGCCCGCCCGGAGGCAAGCTGGATAAGCAGATCCTTCAGTTCAAAGGGGCTGAGGTTGCGAAACTTCTCGTACTCTGCGGGCATAGCCATTGGCCTCTTTTGTTCTGAACTGGCAACACGGGCGTGCACTATAGAGGGTTACGGTGCGAAAAAAGCCACCACAAAATGCTGAGCAGTCATGTGTCATAACAAACAGGCCTGAGCAGACTTTGCGTCTTCGCAACTGCATTCTGCAAGCCGAGAGTGAGAAACACACGACCGGGCCGGTTAAAAAACGCCCCGAGAACAATACCCCCTCAGGCCTGAAAACGGGAAAAGGGCCAAAACCTGCGCAGCCCCTGCCCGATCCACGCATAACCGCTGACAAGCACAATACCCAGCAGCACGCACGCAGCGCCCTGTAGAAAACCGGGCTCAAGCGGATCATGCAGCAGCCAGTAGCCCAGCACGACCCCAAACAGAGGCGTCATGAACGCAAGCACCCCAATGCGCGATGCCTGATAATGCCGCAGTAGCCAGAACCATGCCAGAAAAGCCGCAAAGGAAATAAGGGTGGCTTGAAACACCACGCTGCCAACCAGCCGGGGCGTAAGGGTAAAAGCGGTCTGTTGCAAACACACTGCACTGACCAGCAGCAGAACAAAAGCGGCCACAAGCTGATACATCAATGTCTGTTTGGCTGAGACATACGCAAGCCGGGATACACGGATCACAACCGTTGTCATGCCCCACGACGCCCCCGCCATCAGCGCCAGAAAATCGCCCAGCATCTGGTGGCCATGGGCGGCATCCGCCGAGCCCCCCTGCCCGAAAAAGGCCAGCGCAATGCCGCTGAACGCAAGCAGTATCCCCACCCACTGAAGCGGAGCCATGCGTTCCGTTTTTTCCAGAACATGCAGCCCAAGGGCGGCAAAAATGGGCGATGTGTATAAAAATACCGTGGTGCGAGAGGCCGATGTGTAGCGCAGAGCCTCACCGGCCATCAGATATTCCAGAGAAAACAGGACCCCGGCCAGTAATCCGGGTTTCCATATGCCGTTCGCCAACAGGTTCAGTTTTTCGCCCCGGCAGACCATGTAAAGCCAGACCAGAAGGGCGGACAGGCCGGACCGCAGGGAAATTTGCAGAATGGGCGCCATATCGGGCGCTGCGACCTTGAGCACAATCTGCTGCAAACCAAAGCACAGACACAAAACAGCCGTCAGGCTGACGGCAAACATATCCAGCGGCTTGCGTGCATCCATGTCCAAAACGCCTCCCCTCTTGCGGCTTACTGCCGCCGCACCCTATCGCGCCAGAGGGTTTGTGAAAACGGAAATTATCTTACCCTTTCTTCCGCTTTCTGCGGCCTGCACCTGTGGCAGCCGCCCCGCAAGATCAGATTTCATCCTTGGGTTTGAGCGGCGCGGAAAGCTGGGTGGCCACGGCCAGAAGAACTGCCGTTATGGGGGAGGCAAAAATGAACCCCCACGCCCCCAGAAACGCCCCGAAAATGGTCTGGGATAAAATGGTGAGCGCAGGCGGCATGCTCACGGCCCGTTTCTGAATGAACGGGGACATGACATAGCCCTCAAAAGTCTGGATCACGGCATACAGGCCCAGCACCAGAAGCGCCTCCCGCCCACTGACGGAAAGCCCGATCAACAGCGCGGGCGTGGCCCCCAGAAATGCACCCAGATAGGGAATGAAATTGGCCATGCCCGCTATCAGGCCAAGGGGTAATGCCAACGGCATGCCTATGGCCCACAACCCCCACCAGGTCAGAAAACCAACCACTGTCATATCCAGCATCTGCCCCGCCACCCACGCGCCCAGCGTATGGGCAATGGTGTGCAGCAGCTTGCGCGCCAGTGGGCGATGCATTTCCGGCACCAGCCGCAACACGCCGTTGGCATACAGCCGGGGGGAAAGCGCAAAATAGATACCCGCAATCACAATCACGATCAGCGTGCCGACCGAGCCGAACGTGGAGGTCAGCACGTTGGTCATGGACCCCGCAAAATCCGCACCAAGGCTGCGCGCGCCGGGCCCGGTCTGGTTCCCACCCATGGATTGCGGAATATGATCCATGATCAGATGGCCGAACGCATCGTTGTTCAGGGTGTCCCGCAAAGTGCTGATCTGGGTGACCAGCGCCGTGCGCAGATGGCCTGCCTGCACTGTAATGTCCGGCCCTGAAACGTGCACAAGCAGCGTCAGCGCACCCGCAATGACCATGACCAGCACAATCACGGACAGCCATTCCGGCAGGCGCAGCAGGTGGGTGATCCATTGTGCGGCCCCGTGCAGCACAACCGCCACCAGCGCAGAGGCACACACCACCATCAGCACAGGGCCGCCGGTGCCGATAAGCAGGGAAAGAATGGCCAGCACCACCACTGTCAGGGCCAGCCGATAGAACCGCCCCAACGTATGCTCCAACGCGACAAGCGCCGCCGTGGCCAACTGCAACTGGGACGCCGTGCCGGGGGAGGATGAAAGGGGATGGGACGGTTCTGCGTCTTCCGGGGGTGGGGATGGCTCCGCCATGGTACCTGCGCTCCTGCTACCAGATAGCCAGCCACAGGCGCGCGGCCACTCCGGCTGGAACCGGCATGATCTTGCGCCCGTTTAACGCCATACGCCAGCGCACCGCAGCCTCACATCATCGGGACACTGGAAAAAATGCAGAAAACCGGGCATAAAACCCCTATCAGACCAGCCATTCCCTCCGCTCCACCTGTAACCTGCGGGAGCCTTCCCTATATAGGAGGGCAGGACACGCCTATTGAGGATGACGTCCGCACCCGCTATGCGAACATAACCCCCACTGAGCAGCGCATGCTGCCCACCCCTCTGTTCGAGTTCATGCCTGATGCCAAGACCTGAAAGGACGACCGCCCACCTTGATATGGCGAACCCCTGCCTTGAGGGGAAAAAACGCCGGTGTGGCCGCCCTACTCCGCATGATACTGAACAGCTTGACCAGTATCTGCTTGAAATAGCCGCCGGGCTGTTTGTGCAGCATGGGTATGCCGGAACCTCGGTGGACCAGATTGCCCGCAAGGCGTCCGCCAGCAAACAGACGCTCTACCGGCGCTATTCCTCCAAGGAAGAACTGTTCAAGGCGGTTATCACCAATCTGACGGCCTCCGTTCTGCGCACCATAGAGGAAACGCCCCTGCACAACCCGTTGCAGGAGCTGCGGCATGTCATGTGCCTGCTGCTTGACCTTACCCTCCAGCCCGAAGCATTGGGCACCTACCGCATCCTGATTTCCGATGCCTACCGTTATCCATCACTCATTGCGCACGCCACCAGCACCATTGGCGCGCCCATTCATAACTGCGTGGTGCGGCTGCTGAAAGCGGCGGAAGCCGCAGGCCAGATTGAACCCGGCAATGCGGATAACACCACCGCCAACCTTCTTTGCGGCCTGATTACCGGCCAACCGCTGGAAGATGCCCTGTTCGGCCTGAAACCGCTGGAATGCTGCGTGGAACGCCACGCCTATTTTGAGCGCGGCTGGACCCTGTTTCTCCGTGCCGTTGGGGGAAAGCAGGACATGTGCGCCCCCACACCGGCTGACACGGCCTCTCTCGCACACAAAAAAACCGCCACACCCTGATCTTTCCTGATCGGGCTGGCGGTTTCTGATAAGCGGCCTCATTACGGGACGGATGCCACGCAGCCTTTGCGTTCAGGCGACATGGCACGATCTATCTCAGCAAGACAGAGGCCCGCACCCCCAGCCCCTCCACCTTCCCGTATGAGGCCATGGAATTGGGGCATGGCGACATACGAAATACTGACGGCTTAACGTGCCGTGTGCTGTGTGCCGTGTGCCGTGTGCCGTGTGCCGTGTGCCGTGTGC
>NZ_LHZU01000093.1 GCF_001580995.1 Acetobacter senegalensis | reverse complement strand
CAGTCATGATCTGGAGCGCTTGAATGTCGATTAGCCCTAGTGTCTGAGCAAGGATTGTCTCAGCAGAAAAAACAGATTTAAGGCCTTGATGCCAGAGTATCAAAACGAAAATCCAATAGCTCCAGCCTAAAAAAGCCTGCCAGATGGACCTGGCAGGCTTTTCAAACCCTTTTGAATACTCTCAACTCCGCTCAAGGAGCATATGCCGTCCTCAGGCATCCAGTCGAGCGTCAGCGGCCAGAACAGCATGAAGCAAGACATTGGCGCCAGCTTTGGCATCCTCGGGTTCCGCACTTTCTGCCTCGTTATGGCTGATGCCTTTCCAACACGGCACAAAGATCATGGCGGTAGGGGCTACCTTTGCCACGTACACGGCATCATGCCCTGCCCCGGATACAATATCCCGCATGGAATAGCCAAGCGCGTGCGCACTGTCCCGCACGCATTCCACGCAAAGCGGATCAAAATGAACAGCGGCAGAAACCCAGGTCGGAGTAATCTCCATTTCCACACCGCACAGTGAAGCCAGACGTTCCATACGTTGACGGAACTCTCTTTCCATTTTTTCAAGAACATCGTCGGAAGGATGGCGTAAATCAACAGTAAAAGAGACTTCCCCCGCCACCACATTACTACTGGATGGCAAACACTCGATAATACCCACGGTACCCAGTCCATCAGGAGCGTGATCCATCGCAACCTGATGCACCTCATCAATCATGCGGGCAGCGGCCCACAGGGCGTCAGACCGCATGGTCATGGGTGTTGTACCAGCATGAGCATCATGCCCTTTTACGGTCACGCTGTACCAGCGCATTCCTTGTACGCCCTGCACAACGCCAATCGTCCGTTTCTCTGCTTCCAGAACAGGTCCTTGTTCAATATGCAGTTCAAAATACGCTGCCGCCGGGTGCGCACCGCAGGTTTCTTCTCCACTATAGCCTATTTTATCCAGCGCTTCGCCCAACTTCACGCCGGCACGATCCGTCCGGCTTTGAGCAAATTCCTGTGTAAATACTCCGCCAAACACACCAGATGCCAACATAGGGGGCGTAAAGCGCGCGCCTTCCTCGTTGGTCCAGTTAACTATTTCTATAGGGTGCCGTGTGGTCAATCCGGCATCTCGCAGCGCACGTAATACGGCAATGCCGCCCATTACACCCAGAATACCATCAAATTTTCCGCCGGTAGGTTGGGTATCCAGATGGCTGCCAATCATGATGGGGGCAAGACCATCCTCCTCACCAGCCCTCCGTGCAAACTGGTTTCCCATGGAATCGTAGCCAACAACACACCCCAGAGCCTCGCAGGTGCGGGTAAACCACTCTCTTACCCTCGCATCTTCCTCAGACAAAGCGAGACGACAGATTCCTCCCTTAGGTGTACCACCAAACTTTGCCGTTTCCATCAAATCCAACCACAAAGCAGATCCGTCCACCACAATATTACTTTGAGCAACCATGTGCTTCCCTCCGCTTTTTCAGTGATTTCTTCTGATGGCCCATCATCAGGAATTTTTTATTCCAACTCGTGAAAAGGCTGGATTTTCAGTATCCCTTATCAGGATCACACAGCAAAGCCGGGCGTTCACCACGCTCCATCTGAGCAATAGTCTCAGCAACGTAACGTGCCTGCATGATTCTGGAGGCTTCTGAGGCAACATGGGGTGTCAGCGTAATACGTGGGTGCGCCCACAGCCAAGATTCCGCAGGCAGAGGTTCGGGTGTCACCACATCCAACATAGCGCCGCTGATCAGCCCATCATCCAGCGCACGCACCAGATCAGCCTGAACCACATGGTCTCCACGGCCTACGTTAATAAAACCAGCACCGCGCGGAAGCGCACTCAGAAAAGGATAGGTTACCAACCCACGCGTTTCAGGTGTGCTTGGCAGAAGATTAACCAGAATATCGGCTGTTTTCAGAAAATCTGCCAACGCCTCTTTTCCGGAATACACCTCCACACCAGCGACACTACCCCCTGAACGACGCCAGCCCGAAACCTGAAACCCTATCCGCGCCAGATGAGCCGCCACATGGCTCCCCAAATGTCCAAGCCCCATGACGCCTATCCGGGTTTCGCCACTTGTTCGCGCAACACCATTATATGACCATACGCGCTCAGCCTGCTGAAGGGCCCATGTCCGGGCATCACGTATCAAACCGATGGCAGCCCACGTTACGTAATCTGCCATCAGGCCAGCCGTTTGCTCTCCTCCCATGCGCACCAAGGGAACATGACGCGGGAACTGCGGGGCACGTAGCAGGTGATCAACCCCTGCCCCGGTACATAAAATGCCCTTTACCGAGGAAAAATGTTCAAAATGATCTTCTTCAGGCGTCCAGACCAACACATAATCGGCCGCAGATGGCTGCACGGAAGGCTCATACCATGAGCAGACATCAAGATCTGGCGACACTTCAGAGAACGCTTTTTTCCAGCTCTCAAATTTGTCTGCGCCATCGGCACTGACAATCAGCCTGACCATGGTTTACTCCCCTGCTGCCCTTATCTCTGTCCCAACATAGCAAACCCCGCCTCTTGCCGTGCAAGACACAGGGCTTGGCTACTGGGTTCTTCTCAGCCCCTGCCCGGTGATAAACCGAGACATCTGGTCAAAGGCAGTTTTGACTCAGCTTGACTGAAGCGATTTTCTACGCAACGGCATGGTCATGCAATGCACACTCCCTCCGCCCCGAGAAAACTGGTTGAGTTCCGGATCAAGCACTGTAAGCCCTTCAGCCCGCAACATCTGATTAATGCGCGTTGAATGATGCGGGCTTACAACCCGATCGCGCCCCAGGGCCAGCACATTACACCCCATGTCACGCATCGCTTCTTTATAGGACACCGGCAGAAGACGAATCCCCTGCGCCCGGAACCAGTCCAGATCCTCGTCAGCAATGCAGTCAACAGCGGCAATAGCCAGATTTTCGGCTACCATCGTGAAAATCACATCAAGATGCAGGAAATGCTCGGGAAAGCGGATCATCCGGCAGGTCCAGCCCGCTTCTTCAAACCAGCTGATAAATTCGGCTGCTCCGGCTTCATCAGTCCGTCCGCCACTTACCCCTACGGCCAGCAGCCCCGGACGGATGATATGAATGTCGCCGCCTTCAATGTTTCCCTTTGTGCAGGTCTTCCAGATCTCATCCGATCCATAGAAAGACCGGATTTCCGTTTCCTCTCCAACACGTTCAGGACGGGAAAGACGCGTAACAACCGTGCCAAACGGCGTGGTCTGTGAGCTATCACGCGTATAGACCTGATATGGCATCCCCTCCTGCGGCTTCAGGAAATGGCAGGAAACATCCGCTCCCTGCAGGGTAGAAACCAGTTCGGCAAATTGGGTGTTCAGGGCAGTGCGGTCAATCGCCCCACCGTGCGCCATGGTCTGAATGGCAATATCGTTGCTGGGAATCCACTGATAATACTCAGGCGGGCAGAGGAGCACATCAGCCAGATCACCGGTCTCGCTATCAATAAACCACCGGTTCGCTTTCATTCCTGAAATCCTTAGATTGCTGAATTTCTCTTGACCCTACCCAATTTAAAACGGTTCCAAAATAAGAATAAACCGTAGTTCACTTTATCAATTTGTTAATCATCATGCCGGGCCTTCTGAACAGCACCCTGCTGTTTATGAAAACATCTTTGCTTGCCCGTTCAAACTGTAAAACCCCTCCCCTTAAACCCGCTCTCTCACCGCATCCACCAGCATGGAAGATGGTCATTACCCTCTTGCATCTTTTTTTCGGAAGCCGCAGGCTCAGTCTTCACGGCCACGCTGAAAAGTACAGGAGAACAGACTGTCCCCTTGTTCACAAAACAACAGGAAAGCTTACCTCCACTCCCGGCACCGGAACCTTGCTTCACATCCTGTTGTTATCTCTCCAGCATGTTACATCTGACAGAGGACACGCCAGATCCACATGATACGATCAGCCTCTCCCCCGCCAGCAAAAACATCTTCAGCGTTCCGCTCCCCCAAACATAGACGCAGCAGCGGCTTTCAGGGGCAGGTTTCAGAGGTGGATCTGCGGCTGCTACGGGTGTTTCACACCGTAGCCGAACAGGGCGGGTTTTCTGCGGCGGAGATCGCCCTGGGTAAAAGCAAGTCCTCCATCAGTCTGGATATTTCAGCCCTTGAAACCCGGCTAGGCCTCAAACTCTGCCTGCGTGGCCGCAGTGGGTTTGCGCTGACAGGCGAAGGCCGCGCCCTGCTGGAAGCCACCAAGAGCCTGTTGCTGGATATTCAGCGCTTCCAGCAGCGAATCAACCAGATCAGTGGCGTGTTATCCGGCATTTTCCGCCTTTATGTGCCAGACAACATCCAGGCGCATGGGGAAACCCCACTGGTGCGAGCCATAGAGACGTTTACCTCCCAACATCCCAACGTCTTCATGACTGTCCATTCCGCCTCCACGCGCGAAGTGGAAGTCGCCGTCATGAATGGTCAAGCCACGGCTGGCATCGCCCTCTACCCGCAGGATATGCCGGACGTAAAAGGCACCCCTCTGGTGGCAGAAGCCCTCAATCTCTATTGCGGCGCGCGCCACCCGTTATTTGCTGTGCCGGAAGAGAGCATCTCGCTGGAAACCCTGACCGCCCAGCGCATGATTGCGGTGGCAGAAGCAGCCACGTCTCCACAATGGAACGAACTCCGCTCCCATTTCTCCTTTCACGCCGCAGCGGAAAATGTGGATGCCCGAGCCCTCCTGATCCTGTCCGGTAATTTTATTGGTTTTCTGCCTGAGGCTTTCGCCAAACCACTGGTTGACCGCGGATTGCTGCGACGCATTGCGTTTCACAACCTGCAACTGCTCACCTGTTTTCATTTTCTGGCACGCACCTCTCCCGAAACGGGATTGATGGTTGAAACATTCCGCGCCCTTCTGGAAGAATCCTACTGATGCCCTCATCGCCATGGCTTTCTGGGTCTTCACATCCTGAGCCACCTTTTATCGCCCCCACACCAGCCTCGCGGGTATCCGTGGGAACGCTTGCCGCTGCCGGAAACAGCTTTTTGCGGCAGCACTTCTCTGGTGTCGGACGCTTCCGTTTACGGAAACCGTTGCACCACATCAGAACCGCTTGCCTGCTTGCATTCGGGCTTCTCATGGCCGGACCAAGCGTGGTTCACGCCCAGACTGCTCAAACGGACGTTCCCTCTTTCGCGCAAAATGGCACCCTGACCGTCTGCACCAACCCCACCCTGCCTCCCATGACCTTTGTGAAAGGGTCGGACGCCAGCAAGCCGGAAGGAATGGACATTGATGTCGCCCGCGCGCTGGCTGAACGATGGCACGCCACACTCTCCATCATCCCCATGGATTTTACGGGCCTGTTCCCCAGCCTTGGCGCACAACGCTGCGGCATGGTGATCAGCGGCATTATCCAGTTGCCGGACCGGGAAAAGAATTTTGATGCTGTTGCCTATCAGGACACGGCACTCACGGTTGTGGCACGCGCCAATACCGCGCCCATCAACAGCATGGCCGATCTATCCGGCAAAACCATAGCCGTGCAGTCTGGCACCAGTTACGCATCCCGCATCAACCGGGAAAACGAGGCCCTGACCGCCGCAGGCAAGCTGCCCATTATCATCCAGCAATACCCCACTGAAGATCAGGTTGTACAGCAGGTGCTGATTGGCCGTGTGTTTGCCTTTGTCAGCCAGGATGTGGAGCTTTATTTCCGGCAGAAGCAACTGCATGGCAAGGTCCGTATTATTCTGAAACCCGACTATTCGGACTACAGACACTTCGCCATCTACCTGCGCAAGAACGCACAGGACCGCACACTGGTCCAAAATGCCATTTCCACCCTTGAGCAGGATGGTACCCTTACCGCCTATCGCCAGAAATGGTCTATCTCATCCCAGACTGAACAGGCGCTTACACAAGATAACAGCGCACCAGCCTTCAACTGGGGGGCTTTTTTCTCTGCGCTAACCTCCATGGCCTTCCTGCGGGGCGCGTTTATCACTCTTGCTGTGGCGCTCTTATCCCACGCCATTGCCATTGTGATTTCCATCCCCATGGCCATTACCCTCAATGGACGCGGCAACTCCCTGCTCAAAGCCGTTCTGAAAACCTACGTCTCGGTCTTCAGGGGAGCCCCCACACTCTTGCAGCTTCTATTCATCTGGAACGCGCTGCCCCAGTTCTTTCCCATCTTTCGGGAACAATGGTTTACGCCCTTTCTGGCAACTCTGGTTGCCCTTTCCATCAATGAATCCGCCTATCAGGTAGAAATCAACCGGTCAGCCCTGAGCGCGGTGGATGGTGGCCAGGAACTGGCGGCGGATGCACTGGGCATGAGCCGACGGCAAGTCTACCGCTACGTGATCTTCCCTCAGGCGCTTCGCATAGCACTCCCCCCCACCATCAATGACTTCATCAGTCTCTTGAAAACCACATCTCTGGCTTCCGTAATTTCCCTGCAGGAACTTCTGGCCATTACGCAGGTGCAAGTGGCGCGCACGTTCGAATTTACGGAATATTACGCTGCGGCTCTCGTCTATTATCTGGCCATGGTGTTCTTTTTCCTGTTCCTGCAGAAACGGGTAGAACGTCGCTTCTCCTGGGCTGACCGCAAGAAAGCTTCCGCCAATGCATCCTGAACCCGATCTATCCGGCGCAGCCCCCGTTACTCCAGACGCTGTTGGCACTCTCTCGGATGACGCCATGATTTCCGTACGAAACATGAGCAAACTCTATGGGGACTTTGTCGCGCTCGACCGGCTGAATTTTGATGTCCAGCGTGGGGAAAAGATTGTTGTGCTTGGGCCATCAGGTTCGGGCAAATCCACCCTGATCCGCACCTTCAACAGAATTGAACCCCATGACAGCGGCAGTATTCTGATTGATGGCACCCTGATTGATGACAAGACCAACCTCACCCAGCTTCGGTGCATGGTCGGCATGGTGTTCCAGAACTACAATCTGTTCCCTCATCTGAGTGTAGTAGACAACTGCACCCTTGCCCCTCAGCTTGTGCGGTCCCTCTCCCGCAAGGAAGCGAAGGATATGGCCCTCCACTTTCTGCAACAGGTGGGCATACCGGAACAGGCTAACAAATACCCCATTCAGCTTTCAGGCGGTCAGCAGCAACGTGTGGCCATTGCCCGCGCCCTTTGCATGCAGCCTGAGGTGATGCTGTTTGATGAACCGACCGCTGCCCTTGATCCGGAAGCCATTACCGGCGTGGTCAGCATCATGAACACTTTGGCAGAACAGGGTATCACCACCCTGTGTGTGACACATGAGATGGCTTTCAGCCGCCATATTGCTGATAAGATCATTTTCATGGACCGTGGCCGCATTCTGGAAATCACGCCCCCGGAAGAGTTTTTCACAACGCCGCAGACGGAACGAGCCCAGAACTTCCTGAACCAGATGATTCGCTACTGAGCCACATCCAAACCCAAGCCCTGCCAAAAGTAAGGTTTGCAACATTTCAAACGAAAACTCGTCCACTTCATTATTAACTGGAAATGAAGTCTTTGCCCGGGCAGGTTCGCCTGCTCCCGCTTACAGGGGATATCATGACCGCCTGTTCTGTGCGCCTTTTCGTGAAAAACGGGTTGGCACATCCCGCCGCGGATTTCTGTCTGCCAACACCCCAAAGCAGCCAGACATCCTCCCTCCACAGGCACCGTGCCTACCGGGAACGGACTTCCCCTAAAGTTACTGATCGCCAACACGCTCCAGTTCTGACACTACCGGAATGGAGCCCCCTTTCAGGATCATCCCATGCGTCTTGATGTTTTCAAAACATTATGGGGAGATTTCCGTCCCTGGGGTGCCGCAATAAAGGATATGACGAAGGCAGGCTTTACTGGCATTGAAGCCCGTATTCCCGCTTCAATGGAAGATGCGCGCCAAAACGCGGATGTGCTGGCTGGAGAAGGCATCCCCTATATTGCCATCGCCATGACAGGTGGGGGTGTGATCCCACAGCAAGCGGCCACCATTGAAGATCATCTGGCTGATCTTCAATCCGCTCTTGAACGCGCGCTGTGCATGAAACCGCGCTTCATCAACGTGCTGGGAGGAAATGACCGTTGGTCCGCCCCCCAGCAGGCCGAGTTCATAAACCGGGCCCATGCCATCGGTCAGGAAATGGGGCTGCTCTGCAGTTTTGAAACACATCGCTCCCGTATTCTGGCTACCCCATGGATCACAATGGATGTGCTACCCCAACTTGCAGACGATATCCTGTTTACGGCCGATATCAGCCACTGGATTGTCAGTTGTGAACGGCTTCTGGACGACCCGCTTGATGATTTCTCAGCTTTTCTGAGCCGCGTTCATCACGTTCAGGCACGTGTCGGCTATGATCAGGGGCCGCAGGTACCGCATCCCGCTGCCCCGGAATATGAACCAGCCCTGCGCTTCCACCAGCACATCTGGGAACAGATCTGGCTGGCACAAAAGAAACGTGGGTACGCCGTTACCACCCTGACACCAGAATGCGGGCCTGATGGCTACCTGCACACTCTGCCTTTCACCAACGCCCCCATTGCCGATTTGTGGAGCCTGAATGTGTGGATGGGCCAAACAGAACAGGCTCATTTCAAACAGTTCATGACCCTCTGCCCCTAACCGGAGATCCCGACATGACATCAAACACCCCTCAGGCAGAACAGACTGAAACCTTCACGTCCATCCCGGTTGTCAATATTGCGGGCCTGTATAGTGAAAACCCGCAAGACCGTCAGGCCGTAGCAGAAGAACTCGGGCAAGCCGCCCGAAATGTCGGCTTCCTCTATATCTCTGGTCATCAAGTGCCCGATGATCTGATCAAAGGCGTGCGCGAGGCCGCGAAAAACTTCTTCGCCCTGCCCTTTGAGCGCAAAATGGATTATTACATTGGCACATCCGCCACCCACAAAGGCTTTGTGCCTGAAGGGGAAGAAGTTTACGGCTCCGGGCGGCCAGACCACAAGGAAGCCTTTGATATCGGCTTTGAAGTTCCGGCAGATAACCCATTGGTCAAGGCGGGTACACCGCTTCTGGGCCCGAACAACTGGCCCTCAGTTCCCGGCTTCAAGGAAGCGGCGCAGGCTTACTACAAAGCGGTATTTGCACTCGGGCGGACACTGTTCAGGGGCTTTGCTCTGGCCCTTGGCCTGCCCGAACACTACTTTGACGACCACGCAAATTTCCCACCGTCAAAACTGCGTATGATCCACTACCCTTATGACGCCGAAGCCCAGGACGCCCCCGGCATCGGGGCTCATACAGATTACGAGTGCTTCACCATTCTGCTGGCTGACCAGCCGGGGCTGGAAGTGATGAACGGGCACGGAGACTGGATTGACGCCCCGCCCATTCCCGGCGCTTTTGTGGTGAATATCGGAGATATGCTGGAAGTCATGACAGCCGGGGCCTTTGTGGCAACAGCGCACCGCGTACGGAGCGTCAAGGAAGAACGGTATTCCTTCCCTTTGTTCTATGCCTGTGATTATCATACCCAAATTCGCCCTCTTCCCGCCTTTGCCACAGGGAAGGAGGATTACGAAACCATTACCATTGGCGAGCATATGTGGGCGCAGGCTTTGCAAACCTATCAGTATCTGGTGCGCCGCGTGCAGGAAGGCAAACTTACCCTGCCTGAAGGCGCACGCAAAACCGCCACCTTTGGCCATTTCAAACGGGCCAAATCTGAACCTACCGCCTGAAAAAATGGTGCGTGTCTTAGAAAAACAGGACGTATTTTAATGTCTCTTGCCTCTGCTGCCCCCACAGAACAGGCTCTGCGTGAAGAACTGGCTGCCGCCTACCGTCTTATGGCGCTCTTCAACATGACCGATCTGGTTTACACGCATCTATCCGTACGGTTGCCCGGTGAAAGCCATCGCTATCTGGTCAACCCTTACGGGCTGCTTTTTGAAGAAATCACCGCCAGTTCTCTGGTGATTGTGGATGCTGATGGTCAGCCCCGACAGGAAACATCCTGGCCGGTCAACCCTGCCGGGTTTGTCATTCACTCCGCCATTCATCGCAGCAGGCCTGATGCTGCATGCGTCATGCATAGCCATACTGTAGCAGGCATGGTTGTTGCCGCGCAGGATCAGAAAATTCTTCCCCTGAACCAGATGAATATCGAATTTTATGGTGCTGTAGGCTTTCATGGTTATGAAGGCATTGCTGCGGATGACAACCTGAGCGAGCGTGAACGCCTGGTGCGCGATCTTGGCAACCATTGTGGGCTCATCCTGCAAAATCACGGCCTGCTCACTGTGGGTGCAACCGTAGCGCAGGCCTTTTACCGGATGTACTATATGGAGCAGGCATGCCGTATCCAGATTGCGGCACAGGCAACAGGGGTGCCATTACATATCCCATCCGAAGAAAAAATTGTTCGTACCAAAAAGCAGTTTGATGATGACCTTGATCAGGGCCAGCTTATCTGGCAGGCACTCCGCCGCAAACTGGACAGAGAACAACCTGACTACAAAGACTAACTCAGGCTTAGAAACAGATACCGGAACACGCACAAGGGCCAGCCGTTATACGACTGCGCCCATCTGCCTGTTCCTGCATGAATGCCGGGGGCTATACCTCCCCAGCATCTGCCTTCCTGATCTGCTGATCCACGGGAACAAGCTTGCCCTTCACTCCCTTATCGCAGCCATAAAAGTGCCTGCTACAACTTTTTTCCATACGCAAAAATATCGGAAAAAGATCAGGCATTACCCCGCCACGGCGGGGTAACAACACAAAACCTCAAGCCGCAGTGGGTGCCGGAAGGATCTGTGGGAAAGTGGCACAGGTAAGCGACCCTCCTGCCACCAGATTGTCACCTTTGACAGGCGGCGCAAGATCGCTTTTGATTTCCATGTAACGCGCATCATCGCCGGCCCAGCAAGTGGACAGCACACGGCGCGATCGATTGGGATTGATATTGCCCGGTGCAGCGTGCAGCATACGGCAGTGGAACACAAGGCAGTCACCGGGTTTCAAGGCCCATTTCAGAATCTCATGATCTGCCCGTGCAGCATCGATATCCGGAACTGCAGGACGGTTATCGCGACTACCATTGAAGCGACTGGCGCTGTCAAAGGGCACGGCTTCATAAAGTGTGTTCCAAAGATGTGATCCACGCACAAATTCCAAAGACGTTTCAAGCGGAATCTCGTCCAACGGCATCCATACCGTAAGCGCCTGAGAACCATCAACACACCAGTAAGATTGGTCCTGATGCCATGGCGTCCGTTTAGAGGTGCCACCTTCCTTGATCAGCAGAAAATCATGATAAAACGTGACAGTACGAGAATGCATCAAGGCACCCGCAACATGTGATAACGGACCGGTCCAAACAAAATCACGAAAAGCAGGAACACGCTGCCACACCAGAACATCTCCGAAAAAACCACCTTTTTCTTCCGGGTTCCCAAACTTGAAATGATGCGGACCAGCGGCGGCAATGGCTTGTGGCAATGCCTCTGTAAGTGATTGTAGTGTTTCAGCCGGTATCACGTTACGCAGGCAAAGCGCTCCATCCTGTTGAAACTGAGTGAATTGCGCTTCAGATATGAATGGAGAGGTAATAAAGGGAGACATCACGAATCACGTCCTTCTTGCGGCTCTGTGACTGATATCATGCCAGAAAAAGCCATCTTCCTCTGTTAATCATTTCGAAAAGTGAACTTTTTCTGTTTGATAACTGAAACGCCTGAAAAGCGCTCCTTCTCCAGATAAATTCTGTTACTCTTCCGGAAGAAAATGCAGACTGGCCACACCGCCTGCCAGATCTTGCTGGTTCTTCAACACAGATTTGAGGATAAGGAAACCACAGATCATGATGTCTGGTCGTTGTCAGCCTTCCGGAAGAACCGGGCTACGCCGAAAGCAGCTTCTCCTCTGTTGCGCCGTTTTTGCCGGGGCAGAATGGGGGCATATAAATCTCTCTTCTCATGCAAATGCGCAGTCTGCACCAGCCGTTACGGGTAAGGTGGGAGGCGTAAAAAAACAGGTACCCGTCACAAAACGCAAACCTGCACCCCGGCCGCGTTCCATTGAAGGCGCAGTAGAAGATCTGGAAGTCCGCACCAGTCACAGAAACGCTGCCCTGCATACTGCCGGAGCCGTTACCTCCATAGGAGGCGCGGAAATTCGGGCCCTCAACCTTAACAACCCCAAGGATATTGCAGGCTTCGTGCCTGGGCTCAGTGCGGTCGAGGCCACATCCGGCAGTGTCCCCATTTTCAGTATCCGCGGCGTAGGGCTCGATGATTTCAATGCCTCGAACATGAGCGGCATTGGAATGTATTTTGATGGCATTTACTCGCCCTTTCCTGTTTTCTACTCCGGGCAAATGCTCGATATCCAGCATGTAGATGTCATGAAAGGACCGCAAGGGTTTGACTACGGTCGAAGCGCAACCGGCGGTGCCATAAATTATGAATCTGTGAAACCCACAGACCAATTTGGTGGTTATCTGACATGGGGTTACAGCAGTTATGCGACCAACACCGCCAAAGGGGCCATCAATGGGGCGCTGACAGACCGCATTACAGATCGTTTTGCCTTTTCCTATCGCAATGGGGATGGCTGGCAGAAAGATCTGCATAACGGAAACCGCTATGGCGCGAGCGATCTCCTTGCTTTGCGCAACATGACAAAGTTTGAGCTGGATGACAAAACATCCCTTCTGCTGAACATTCATTACACCCGCAATTACGGCACACCAAACTCTCCGCAGAATACAACAACAGATAGCCTGATGGGTTTGCCTGTGGGCACCAATGGCGTTTCTGGTTCCAACCGTGATGCAACCCGCGTAAACGTGGGAGATTTTCCCGTAAGCCGCAGAGAGAATGGGGGCGGCGCAGCGCTAACCCTGCGGCATGACTTCAGTTTTGCCACGCTGGTAGCAACCTCAGCCGTGGATGCCTATTCCCGCCGTATCTATGATAACTTTGACGGATCACGGCTGGAGCGGTCAGATTATTACTTCCGAGACAATTATTTTGTGCAGTCTCAGGACATCCACTTAACGTCCAGAACCGCTTCTCCCGTGCGCTGGACTGTCGGATTGTTCGAATCATTCGATCATATCGATGGTCTTTATAAACATATGGAAAAAGACCTGTATGAACTGCCAAGCGCCAATTTCACATCTGACTATCGGCAGCAGAACGTTTCCTTTGGTGTTTACACCAACAACGTTGTAAAAGTAACCAACAAGTTCCGCCTCATTTTTGGCGGTCGCTACTCCATGGATCAACGGTCCTATTTTGGCGGCACGGTTGATAATGATGGAGCGGTGAGCGGTGTGCCCATGGCCAACCTGACCCATATCAGCCAGACGCGCTACAACAATCGCTTTACCGGAAAAGTGGGGGCGGAGTATCAGGTGACACCCGATGTGCTCCTTTATGCCACCATTTCCAACGGCTATAAACCCGGCACCTATTACTCCGCCGCAGTGGGTAGCCAGCAGGCCCTCTCTTATGTACGGCCTGAAAATCTGGTCGCTTACGAGGTCGGCGCCAAAGCAGCACTCTTCAATCGCACCCTCACTCTGCAAGGTGCATTGTTTGATTATGAATACCATAACAGACAGACATTGGTGGTCGCCAACACGCTGACTGGTGTTGCGGGAACACTCGGCAACATTCCGCGTGCCCGTTCTCGTGGGGGGGAATTACAGGCACGGTGGGTCACTCCTATCAAGGGTCTCGATTTTAACGCTGGTTTTTCCTACATGGATGGCATCATTCTCAAGGCCCCGTCGTCCGTCCGCGGTATGAGCCTGATTGCCCCCATTTCCAACAACACGGTTTTACCGTTCTCCCCCCGTTTTTCGTGGGACGCAGTGGCACGGTACCAATGGAACCTGTCTAAAAACTACACCATGGCGTATCAGGTCAGCTACACATGGAAAGATAATCAGATTGACGGCCTGGCAGACCCTAATGGCATTACCGATAAAATCAGTTCCATGGGCATGCGGCTAGCTCTCCGTCCCGCCAACAGCAAATGGGAAGCCTCCGTCTGGGTGGATAACCTGCTGAACAAGCATGGTAATACCTATTCATTCTCCAGCAACGACAATTCTCGTGTGGAATACAGACAGACACCCCGATGGATTGGTGGAGATCTGACCTACAATTTCTAGTTTTTTGGAAAATCAGTTAGAGATTACCGGGGGACGATAATGGCAGGCCCCGTGCCTGCCAGAATTAAGCCCACTCCACGAGCATATCGCTCGTCAGCTCTACATAACGTGCTAATCCGCCCATCAAGCGGAGTGACAAAAGATGTGACATAGCAAGGAGGAGCGCAAAATCTCCCCTTGCATCACATGACCCCAAAATACTCAGAAAAAACTCTTTGTTCATTCTTGATGCAAAGAGAAATAACAACTTACCCCTTCCTATGGCGTCCGTGCTCAGAATTTTCGGGTTTTCCCGGCATGAGTGCCATCAGGACATCATTAGGCATACGATTGCTTGCCTGCGCCACCTGATCAACAGTCTCATCATCTGTCGTGACCACAAACTGATGAGCGCGCAGTCGGCCAAGAGCACCTTCCGCATCAGTACCAAAAAGAGGCGCCAGTTGCCCGATCGGCGCTTTGGTTGCCATTGCAGCAAGCCGAAAAGCAACCTGCTTTCCTCCGGCTGATTTTCCCGTGGGCTGCAGAAAAAAATAGGCACAGGACAGAACGCCTATGAGCACAGGGATATACAACAAGCCACGACGGCCATAATTCACCAAAGGCGTCCAGTTTTTAAGCAGGTGTAATGCAAAAGCCAGCAACAGAACCATGCTGAGCCATTCATGCATTGGATGAAATGCGCCCGGGCCCCAATGAAAAAATAATGCTACACCCGTCACTGTCGAGATTAAAAAGAAAATGGTTGTAAACGGGGTACCATACTTGTTCATGAATTTTGCGAACGGTCCCCGTGAACGAGACGTCGAGGCCGCAGGTGTCGCTGTTGCAGAAACTTCGGGGGGCATTGTGAACAACCTTTGATAACAGGGTTAAAAGTGAAATATGGAGTTGATCCTATCCTGGCAAAACGGACTGCTTCCCACGTCCGGATGTTCCTCCAATAAGCTCTCGCGCTTTAGCAGAAATTTTTAGAAAAAGCGGTGACCTTGTTTTAGAGAGAAAAACCTCAAGCATCTGCCAGTAAGCAGGAAAACCGTAAGATAAGGAACGTTCAAACCAGTATAAGGCTTTTTTGTCGTTCTTTTCTTCCAGACAGATACGCCCTATGTTGAACGCCGCCCAGCAATCCTCGGCCTCCGCACCAGCCTGAAAGTAAAGACGAGCTTTTTCTTTATCAGGCTGCCCTGTAGCCAATCCGCTCTCGCAAAGTGTTCCCAACATATTAAGAGCCTTGTTGACACCGCTGCGTGCTGCCTGAACATAATACCTGAAGGCCAGTTGCGGGTTAGCCTCTACGCCATCCCCAGCAAGGTACAGATCCCCAAGATTGAAACAGGCCCAACCGTCCCCCTGGTCTGCGGCAGACTCAAAATATTTGATGGCGTGGCCCACGCTTCGCGTAACACCCCACCCTTGCTCATAAGCGCGACCAAGCATGTTCAGGGCCTGCGGTTGGCCGCTTTGCGCCGCCACCACAAACATATCAAAAGCTTCTGTAAATGCACCTTTGTTGAGATACATTTGCCCTATCAGCAACTGAACCTCAACATTATCCGGCTGTTTTCTGGCGAGGGACGTATCCCTCACCAGATCATTTGTTTCCATCAGAAGGTTAAACCTACGTTCCCAATGAAGGAGCGACCAGGCCCCGGCACCGCACGACTGGTGCTGAAGGAGGACGCATAATTCAGATGGTTCGTAATATTATTCGCATTAAACGAAATACGATAATGCTGTGCCTCCCATGAGATCATACCGTTCAGTGAGAACTGGTAAGGAATACGGGCCGTGTTACTGAAATCTCCATTTGCCCAATAGCCAGAAGCATATTGCGCACCGCCTGCAATCTTCAGGTGACCTGTTTCAGGTCGGAAAAGGTGATCAGTCAGATCATAGGATGTCCACACCGAGAAATTGTTGTGTGAAACGCCGGGGGCTTCCTTTCCACGATAGGTCGCATTGTTCCTGATTTTTCCGTCCATCCAGGAATATGCACCATAAATGTCCCAGTTTTTCGTAATTTTCCCGGTCAAGTTCAGCTCCACACCGCGTGTGCGCAGCCCAACGCCAGAGTCACTAAAACCTGTTACAACGTCACCGTTTTCATCATAATAGTAGGAGTTGTTTTGATTGATCTGAAAGAACGCAACTCCTAAACCCAGACGCTTATGCAGAAAATCGGTCTTGTTCCCAAATTCGAACAGATCGCTCCGCTGCGGTTTAAAGTCCGCACCATTTTGCGGCGTATCACTAGGAAGAATGGTAACCTGAGAGGAAACATCTGTCCCGATAGGCTTGTAAGATCTGGAGAACGTAAAGTAGAAAGACGAGTTTTTCAAAGGTGTATACATAATGCTTCCGGATGGACTCCACCGGTCAGCATTCTGTTTCTGACGAGGCACAGGCGTTGCGGACAACTGGTAGCCCGCGAATGTTGATTGGAACGCATCCCAACGAACAGATCCAAACAGCGCCAGTTCTTTTGTCAACTGGATATGGTCTGAAAGAAACAGGCCGACATCACGTTGATCAGAGTTGGCCATATTCGCTTTAGGGAAACGAAGATAGGCACCGTTAGCAGAGTGAGAGGCATTACGGATCGTCTGGTTATTGACCCGCCCATACCATGTCCCAACGTAACGATTTTCATCTTGGTAGTTGACATCAACACCAAATTTCAAATCATGCTTCATGTTCCATGTCGTAAAGCGTGCCGCCCCCATAAGAACATTTTCTGCGCCCCACCCTTTTGAAAGGTAAGCAGCACCGCCTCCGGCACCATAGCTTAAGGCGGGATTTCCTCCTGCCATAAATTGGCTCACACAGGCCGCCGTACTACATGCGGCAGGTGTCGTCGCTGCATAATTACGTTCGTATTTGGTCAAGCGGGTATTGTTACTAAGCGTGAACCAGGATGAAATTTTGGATTTCAGAGAGGACGTCAGGCTATGAATATCCGAATTGTCCCTATCTTCGCTCCGAGCGTATGTTGTATTCCGCGCAAGGCCTTCACTGGTCATGGGGCGGTATGTACCATTCGCCATTTTGATCATACCGACACCATAATCTGGCATACTGTCAGTATGCAGCCACCGCCAATTCAGATGCCAGGACGTATTACTACGTAACCCCACCCCAAGATCGGCAGATGCGCCGTAACGGTTTGAATAGACGTAATCTCTGTCCGCCACCCCTGCCCGGTTGTACATACCGTTAATGCGCAGAGCGACATCTTTATTAAACTGGTAATTTACATCCCCTTGACCACGATACATGCTGGCGCTGCCAAAAGCCTGATCGTAATTATAAGATGTTCCCTCATGGGCTTTTTTAAGGGACTCATTGATAAGTCCACCTAGGTTGGCTGCGCCAAAATACTCACCCGCAGGCCCCTTGATGACTTCAACATTTTCAATATCAAAAATATCACGCGTATATGTGCCGAAGTCTTTTAGTCCATCGGTGTAAATATCGCCGCGGGCCTGCTGACCACGGATGCGGAACTGGTCCCCATTCAGACCACCTCTCCCTTCCCCTGTGGAAAGAGTAATACCTGGCACGTTTGCAAGTGCCTGATCCAACGTATAAAGCCGCTGTTGCTTGATGATTTCCTGCGGAACAACATTGATAACCTGCGGGGTATCACGCACTGAAGTCGGCATGCGCCCAATATCAAGTACTGTCGCATTTGTATTGGGAATTTCAGCCGGCCCCTTGGTCTCACCTTTTACCCGAACGGCAGGAAGTTTGATGTTAGTGTCAGTTGCTGCCGGCTCGGTTTTTGTCTCCTGAGCCTCTGCTTCTTTATCTGTCCAACTCAGGCCTGCCGAAAGACCTATGGCAACTGCCGCACCAAGACGAACTTTAGGGGAAAGAGCACGGTCACACCGTTTCATTATGATCTCCTGAAGGATGCAATCATCCAACACTGATACGCAGCACAATTTGTTTAGCCGCCCCCTTATGATGTTATTGACTCTCGTTCGCAACTAGGGATCATTCTTTGCATCGAAAAAAGTCGGAAGACTGTTGCCTTTCCGTCACAGCTCAGCCCATTTACGCACCAGATTATGGTAAGAGGAAGTCAAGCCAAGGATAGCCGGGGTCGTGTCTGGTATAAGCTGCCGCACAGATCTAATTGACTGATCCAGTTCATAAAGAAGCGTCCTGCAACCGTCATCCTTCACCATGGATTGGGTCCAGAAAAATGAAGCCCACCGACTCCCTCGGGTGACACGATTGACTTTATGCAGGCTTGTTGACGGATAAAGAACGAGATCACCTGCTGGGAACTTAACAGAATGAGTGCCGTAGGTGTCCTGGATGACAAGTTCTCCACCGTCATACTCATCAGGTCCACTCAAAAACAAAGTGGAAGAAACATCAGTACGGATACGGAACCCTGTTTCGGGGTCGGGACGGATACTATTATCAACGTGGTATTCAAATTCCATTCCCGCGTCGTACCTGTTAAACAACGGAGGAAATACACGTAACGGCAATGCTGCGCTGGTAAACAGCTCGTTTCTTGCCAGAGCATTCAGGACCAGTGTCCCAAGCTTCCGCCCGACCTCTGAATCCTGAGCGATCTGAAGATTTGTCTTAGCTTTGGCTGACTGATCACCCGCTGTAACCTTACCATCAACCCATTGGCTCGCACCAAGCTGGCGCAAACAATAAAGGACTTCATCTGATGTCAATACACGCGGTATGTGGATCAGCATTCTTTTACTCACTTGAAAAACGAGAGACAACCGTGATATGCGAACAAGTCTTAGTTGCATATTTTTCAGCTCGACACCATAGGCGTTAAAAGCACTCTTTTTATCTCCCTGTCGACCGAGTGAATGACGTGCACCTAATCGGGGAGCGTTGGATGGTCTGCCTAAAAGGTTCCGCCGCTTTCACAGCGATTTACGCCTCTCTCAACCGCCTTGCCAAATTGGCCAATGAGCAAAGCGAACAGTAGCAGATGAACTAGAGGATTCTAAAAAACCTTTCGTTTTTAATAGTTCTTTGTGCTTCCTTCTCTCACCCTTGATTGAAAAAGATGGAATGAAACAATCGGGTTTCTTTAATATTGAAGAATGTCTGTCTCGCTGGGTCGTCTTAGCAATTAACTACGAGAAGTATTTTCCCAGACATTAGATTTTGTGACGTTCCGACCTAATCTGAACAAGACCCTGCCCTATACAAATGGAACTAAAAGCTGCCCGTCCGCCCTGTGATGCAGTTCTGATGTTCAAAATCCTAGAGCTCCAGACGCTGAACAACCTGTCCGATGAACGGAGGGAGTATCTGGTCAATGATCGACTGTCCTTCATGCGTTTCCTTGGCCTTGAGCTGTCCGATCGTGTGCTCAATGCCAAAACGGTCTGGCTGCTTCGTAAGCGTCTGACACTGGCGGATGTGATTGACATACTGTTCAATCGCTGTGAGGCGAGCGTGCGGAACGCCGGTTATCTGCCGATATCAGGTCAGATCCTGAACGCAACTCTGGTGGCGCCTCCAAAGCAGCGCAATACCCACAGGGAGAAGGCGACTCTTAGAGCCTGATGCAAAAAGGGACCTGAGCGATTTTCCGCACAACTCTGCGGATATGGGCGATGATCAGCCAGGCATGTGAAGATGAAACTGTCGCCTCGACATCCCTACTGAGGTGACGCCAACGACAAAACTAGACAAAGCTACATTCTACGATCTAGCGTTTTAGCGGGACAGTAAAACCCCTTGCCCTGTCAGAACACCTGACGATTTCGATGATCCATTGGCCCAGTTGCGCAAGGGCCGTGTGCAGTTTTTCACCAGCATAGCCTCCATCGCTGCCCCCCCCAAACTGCCCTCAGCTGGAGACCCGCAAAAACCGGGTAATTTCTGGCGAAGCGGGCTGGCTTGATGACGTCGAGGTTGCGGGGCACACCAAGGGTATCATTCGGACCGATTTCCACGATACCCGTCGTTGATTTCGCCGGTTTTGCCGACTTTCAGACAGAGTCAGCCTGCGGTTTCTAGACGCTCGTGGAAGATCAGCCGATTGAAGTTGTAGGCCAGGTTGCAAAGGGTCAGTTTCGCCTCAGCGCGGGCGAGGCCGATGGTGCGGATGAACAGGTTGAACCGGTTTTTCTGATGCGCGAAGACATGCTCAACATGCGCACGGATCGAGGATTTGGCGGCATTGGCCCGCGCGGTTACCTTTGACATCGGCTTGCCCATGGGGTTGCGCCGATGAATACGGGACGTGAGCATCTGGTCCGACAGCCATTTCTCGTTGCGCCTGGATCGATAGGCACTGTCTGCCCAGACCTCGGAACTGGTATTGTTC
>NZ_LHZU01000128.1 GCF_001580995.1 Acetobacter senegalensis | reverse complement strand
ATCCGGTAGAAATTGGTGCGGTCATTATATGGCGGCTGGCAAGCAGGCGCAAAGCGGTCTCACTTTGGGCTGAGACATAAAGGCCGTAATTATCTACTTCCAGTGTGGCACGTGCAGCCTGTGCCACCCGCCATATAATGACCGCACCAATTTCTACCGGATTCCCCACGGCATCATTGACCTTGAGGGGCCCTGTTTCCTGGGTTTTAAGCCGTAGGGAGAGTTTCTGTCGGGTATAAAACGGGTTCAGCCAGCAGAAACCAGCCTGCGTGAGTGTTCCCTTATATTTTCCAAACAGCAGGCAGACGGCGGCCTCGTTCGGCTGAAGAATGATCAGGCCTTTCAGCAGGAAAAAGGTCAGCAGAAAACAGGCAATGCCAACAACCGGCAACGCGGGGGACAGTATCGGAGGATGGCCTGCAAGGTAAAAAAGCCACGCACCGGCAAGAACAAGCGCCAGACACGTTGCCAGCACAGGCCACGCGCTGATGGCGCGGAACGTGTATTCAGTAATGTGCCCGGAGCGGATAGAAGGCTCACCCTCAGGCCGTGCAGTGTTGGGAGACTGTGGGGCTGAGGGCATGGCGCGCGTCCTTTATGAAGGGGGCGGGGAAGGAAAGATGCGGGCTCTGGCTTTAAGAATGAGTGTGCCCGTAGAGCTGGTTGGGATCAATTTCCGGTTTGGTCAGTTCTACCAGTCCATCCGGCTCAAATGCACGATAAAAACAGCTTCTGCGCCCCGTGTGACACGCCACGCCAATCTGATTGACCAGAAGCAGAACGGCATCAGCATCACAATCCAGCCGGGCTTCATGCAGATGTTGCACCTGTCCGGATGTTTCGCCTTTGCGCCAGAGTTTTTTGCGGCTGCGGGAATAATAGCACACACGGCCCGTTTGCAGGGTTTCCCGCAGGGCGTCACGCGTCATCCATGCAATCATCAGCACTTCGCCTGTATCATGCTGCTGGGCAATGGCGGCGATCAGGCCGGATGCGTCAAAATTGACGGCCTCCAGCATGGAGTCAATTACGGCGGCGGAAGGGGCTGTGTAGGTCATGAAGGCTCAGGATTTTCAGAGGTGGAAGATGGTGCATCAAGGGCTGCGGTGAGCCACGCTGGCGGACGAGGTACCAGTTTGTGGCCGTCACAAAGTAAGGTTTTTTCAAGGGCTGCTGTTTTGAGAAGGGCCAGACCGACATGGTCCTGAGAAGACCGTAATGTGCCAACCTCTACGTTGTCTGCCAGAATGGGGGTGCCGGGCGCGGGCAGAGGGGCGGTGCTGGCAACAGGCACAAGCCGACGTTTGACCAGCGTGCGGTAATGCATGCGTGCGGTCACTTCCTGCCCCATATAGCAGCCTTTGGTCCAGGAAACCCCGCCCAGAAGATCCATGTTGGTTTCTGCCACCAGCGTGCGGCCCACTTCACAATCCTGCACGCCATCGGGCAGACCCAGAACCAGCCGGTGCAGGTTATAATCCTGTTCGGTTGCAGTCAGCGTGGTTTCTGGCGGGGCATCAAGCAGACGCCAGCCAGCGGCTTCCACGCGGGGGTCTGCAAAGGTAATGGCGTTTTCCAGCAGGGCGGCTTCCGGGCGTTCTCCCCACGCAGCCAGCACGCGTATGCCTGTTGGCTCCAGTTGCACGTCAGACCGCAGGCGGAAACGCAATAGCTGCTTGCGCAGGGCTTCGGCCTGTTCCGTTGCGCAGTCCAGCAGCAGGCAGGTGTCATCGGGGTCTGCTACAATAAAGAAATCGGCCTGCCAGCGTCCCTGCGGAGTCAGGCAGGCGGACCATGCTGCCGTCCCGGGTGTGAGGGCGGCAATATCGGCTGTAACCAAGCCCTGTAGAAATTTCACACGGTCTGCGCCAGACAGCTTCAGAACGGTTCGGTTTTCAAGCAGGGCAACATGCGTGATGGGTGGCATGGCGTCTTCTCCCAGAAGCAGGACGATCTTCTTGAAATGAGGTTACTGGCTTAACGTTTCAAATACATCCCCGGCGGGGGCAAGGCCACGTATGTGTGTGCGGTGCCACAGGGCATAGAATAGCAGTGTCCATGCCGCATGGCCTGTCTTGCGGCCTCCGGCGGCTTGGAACAAGGCGCGTACACGGTCTGGTCGGGCAATTTCCTGAATGCAATCCTGTTGCGCCACCAACGTACCCAGGCGCTCGGCTTCCTTGGCAATCCATGCGCCGATGGGAACGGTAAAGCCCTGTTTTGGAGCAAAGGGTCTGGCTGCGGGACAATGCAGTTCAAGCCACCGGCGTAACAGCCATTTTCCTTTGTCCCCACGTACCCGCAGCGTATCAGGCAGCCGCCATGCAATATCCGCCACCACGGGGTCCAGCAGGGGCGTGCGGCCTTCCAGCCCGTGCGCCATAAGGCAGCGGTCCAGCTTTATCAGCAGATCATTGGGGAGCCATTCGGCGCAATCCACCGCTTGGGCCGCTGCAAGCCGAGAAGGGGCGGTAGAAGCATTGACTTCGGCAGCCATGATGCCATCACGCCAGTCGGCCGGTTGGGTGCGCAGTACATTCAGCCCATCAAACATGCCACGACGCCACATGCGTCGCCCCCCACGCCACCATGGGCGGATGGCTGACCGGTATCGACCATACCCGCAGAACAGTTCATCCCCGCCTTCTCCCGAGAGGATGACGCGCACGTCTTCCGCTGCTTTTCGGGCAAGGAACCATGTGGGGATAATGGCATAGTCGGCTACGGGATCATCCATGCAGGCTACAATGGCGGGCAGGTGGTCCCATACCATGGGCGCGGTAATCCGCACCGTTTCATGTTCGGCCTGCACGCCGCGAGCCAGTTCTGCTGCGGCATCTGCTTCATCCGCTGCGTTGCTGGCTTCAAAAACGGCAGTCCATGTGCGGAGCTTTTCCGGGCGCGGCAGGCGCGCCATGGCGGTCAGCAGGCTGGCGCTGTCTATGCCACCGGAGAGGAACAGGCCAAAAGGCACATCAGAGCGCTCATGGGCCTGCACGCTGTTCATCAGGGCAGCATCAAGCCGATGAAGGGCGTCTTCTTCCCCAAGTGCGGGTTGATCAGGCTGCACGTCAGGCAGGGCCGAACAATGCTGGCGATCCAGAATACGACCTTGGACGACGCGTACCGTTTCACCGGGCATGACGCGATGAATGGTGTTGAAAATGGTTTCCCGCCCGGTGGTGAACTGAAGTTGCAGCAATTCATCTCGTGCGGATGGGCGCATTGTGCGGGGCGCGAGCCCTGCGGCCAGCAGTACACCGGGTTCTGATGCAAACGCCAGTCCGCCGTCAAATTCCGTGACATAAAGTGGCTTTATGCCGAATGGATCACGGGAGAGGAGGAGTTCTTCCTGTGCGCTGTCATAGAGGGCGATGGCATACATGCCCCGCAGCCCCCGAGCATAATCTGTTCCGTTGCGTTCCCATAAAAGCAAGGGGGATTCACAGTCGCTGCCGGTTTTGAAATGGCTCTGCCCGATCTGGTGACGGATTTGGGGGTCATTATAAATCTCGCCATTGGCAATAAGCGTACCCGTCCCTGCGGAAAGCGGCTGGTCTCCACCGGCCAGATCAATAATGGACAGGCGGGTATGAACCAGATCAGCATGCGGCAGGCGGGCAAAATGAGCACCGTCTGGCCCGCGATGCTTCAGGGCTGCGGCCATGCGGTCCAGCACATCCTGCGGCTTTGGGGATGTGCCGCGGGTATAGACCAGTCCGCCAATGCCGCACATCAGGGGGCCTCCACTGAGGAGAGAAACTGCTGCCAGGCAGTTAGAACCGGGCCAGTGGCGAATATCTGGTCATAATCCGCGCGCCCTGCAAGGGCCAGCCTATGCGCAAGAGCGGGGTCTTCCAGAACTGTGCCAAGTTGGTGTGCAAGAGCTTGCGCATCTTCTACGGGAGCCAGCAGACCGTTTTCTCCAGAACGGATCAATTCCGTAGGTCCCTGAGACGCCGCAGCCACAACCGGTTTAAGGGCGGAAAACCCTTCAATCACCACATTCCCCAGCGGCTCATGACGGGAAGGGCAGACCAGCACGGAGCAGGCACGGATCAATCCTCCCGGTTGTGTGGCCCAGCCCGGCATCAGCACACGGTCGGCGACCCCTTCCTGTCGGGCAAGTGCTTCAAGCGCTTCGCGTTCCGGACCTTCTCCGCAGATCACCAGCCATTGGCCGGGTAAATACCGCATGGCGCGGATCAGTACATCAAACGCCTTGTTCTTATGCAGGCGGCCAAGCGCCAGAATAAAAGGGGCATCGGGCGGCACGCCATCGGGACGGACAGGGGCCGTATCGGCAAGGTCCGTGGCGAAATTGGGCAGATAATGCACACGGTTTTCCGGCCAGCCCTGTTCCTTCATCCACCGGACCAGACCATGTGTGTTGCCAATCAGATGGTCGCATCGGCGATAATAAGAAAGATCATAAAACCCGCCCAGTCGCCCGGCTAAAACCCAGTTTCCCTTTGGGGTGAAGCGGGCTGCACGGTTCATCCATGCAACCGTGACACGGGGTGCAAAGGCCGTAAGGGCCCGTTTCAGACGCCAGCGGGTGGTAAGGTCCGCCATGCCGCCAAAGGTGAGTTCTGTCGGGGCAATACCGCCCGCCTGCATCCGCTGGGCGCGGGCTTTTTCCCGTCGAATAACGGGGAGCACGGATAGCCCCGAGGCCGCCTGTGCGATGCACAGACGTTCAAAAAACAGTTCAGCACCGCCTGTCGCCGCACCGGCCATCACATGCGCGACACGGAGGGGCGCGCTGGGGCCGGAGGAGGCAGGTAGAGGAGAGTGCGGCATGATCGGGCTCATAAATCTGTTTCCGCCAGCAGGCGCCTTGCGGCTTGTGCAACCGTGGGAACGCTCAGGCCCGCAATCGGCGCGTCGCCTTCTGGCCCCGGAGCAATCACCCATGCCGTATGTTTGCCTGAGGGTGCGTATTCTGACGCACGAGAGGGACCAAATAGCCCCAGTGTGGGAGTGCCTGTCGCGGCGGCCAGATGCATGAGGCCGGAATCATTGCCGATATACAGGCGGCAGCGGGCCAACATGGCGGCAACCTGAGGCAGCGAGAAATGACCGCCTGCATCCACCGCATTGGGAAGGGCGTTCAGAACGGGTTCCGCAAGGGCGCGCTCCTGCGGGCCGGGACCATAGAAAATGACAGGTCGAGCCTGAGGCATGGTGGCGGAAAGGGCGTCCCATAACGGCAGGTAACGGTCTGTGGGCCAGATCTTTCCGGTCCAGTTGGCGGTTGGCCCCAATGCGATAAGTGGCTGGTCTGCCGGTAAGGTAGCCGCCGCAACAGCTTTGTCTGCTTCGCTCAGCCAGACGGTAGGCAATGGAGGTGGGGTAAGTCCCAGCACCTTGGCCAGGTGGGTTACGCGTCGGCCGGGCCGACGACCGCCGCGCATGATCAGTCTTTTACGGCTACGGAGAAAAAGCGTGGTGGCAGAGCCGCGTAGATCAATGGTCAGATCCCATTTCTGCCCGATGCAGGCTTTCCATAAATCCAGCCAGTGCAGATCGTATTTGCGTTTGTCCATCACCAGCACTTTGTCGAGTCCCGGCAGGTTCTGGAACAGCCCGGCGGCGACAGGGCCGCAGGCAATGGTAAAACGGGCATCAGGTATGGTGCGTATCAGATGTGCCAGCAGGCCAGTGGAGAGCACGGCATCGCCCAGGCGTGTGGCCGTGATGAAGAGAATACGCATTAGACCTCTGTTATACCGCCCTTTTGTTTTTTCCAAGGCAGGGGAGAGGATGGGCGTGAGCCCGTGCTGCGTGAAGAGGGTCTGGACATTTATACAGCCTGTGCCATGAACCCGGCGTTGCAGCGGCCGCCTGATTTTTACCTTTGTGGTGTGTCAGGCAGGAGAGGTTGCTTATCACAGGGAATAAAAAAAATGAGGAAAGGTTTTTTTCTGGTTTGTGGCGTAGCCGTTATGGCGAGCCTGCCGACTGCGGGCGGTAAGGCGCAAGCCGCTACCACCGCCTGGACGGCATCAGCCTGCGGTGCTGAGCCCACCATGCCTTCCATGGATGTCTCCTCGGTCGAACATTATAACGCCAGCGTTGACAAAGCCACGGCCTACGAAAAAGCGGCCCGCGCCTATAACAGTTGTGTTGCGCGCACTGCCAATAAGGAAGAAACAGCCATCAGCAATGAAGCGCGCGAAAAAATTGCGCACATTCATGAAGGCAGTGCTGCGGTGCAGAAGCGGATTGCAGCCAATTTCAGCCGCATGACGGCAACCCTCAAGACGGGAAGCAGCAAGTTCGGAGGGGCGTCTCACTAAATAAAGTGTCCGGCGGGAGGCATGCCGGTCGGGCAACGTCCTGTCCGGTATGGGGGAAAACGCACGCGGTGCACGCCTGTTAGGGGCTGTCTTTCCGGAGTGGTGCCTTGTATGATGCGTGCATGTAGGGCAGATATGCCCGTTACGCACTTATAGTTAGCCAGAACGGGAACGGGCCAGACGTGGCAGAAGATGTTTTCAAGGAAGTTGATGACGAACTGAAGGCAGAGCGCCTGCGGCAGGCCGCCCGTCGTTACGCGGGGCTGGGGCTTGGGGTGCTTGTGGTGGTTCTGGCAGGTGCGGGCGCATGGTCCTGGCATCTTTCAAGCCAGAAATCAGCCTCTCTTGCCGCGACAGGCACTTATCTGACCGCGCTGCGGCAGACGGATCATCTCCCTCCGGCTTCCGAAAATCTTACGCCTTTGGGTGAAACAGCGCAGGCCGGTCTTGCCAGCCTGCAGAAGCTCGCAGCCTCCAGCCCTGATGGCATTGCCACCCTTGCGCGTTTGCAGGAAGGGGCTGTGCAGGCCGCTCATGGCGACATCAAAGCGGCGCTGGCGGCATGGGATGCCGTGCAGAATGACCAGAAGGCAGACCCGCTCCTGCGCCAGCTTGCCACGCTGTTGTGGTGCCAGAAACAGATTGATGCAGGTGACATTCCAAGCCTGCGCTCGCGCCTTTCCGTGCTGACGGGCAAGGACAAGGCATGGCATGGGCTGGCGACCGAAGCGCTCGCCACGCTGGATGTAAGGGAAGGGCATATGGATGATGCCCGCAAGAAATTTGCAGAACTGGCTGCGGCGGATGATGTGCCCTCTGGCGTAAGAAGCCGGGCGCAGGCAATGACCCAGGCACTGGATCCTTCGGCAGGGTGAGGCATTTCATGACCAAGACGCGCTTTTCTACCGTTGTGCGGGCCTCCCTGGCGCGCCGGAAACTTCTGGCCGGGGCGGCGCTTGCGCCAGCGCTGGCCGGATGCAGCCTGTTTGATGAAGACGAAAAGCCCATTCTGGCTGGCCACCGGACAGATGTGCTGTCCTCCGGTTCCGGTCTGGAAGTAGACAAGGAAGACCATACCTCCATCACCCTGCCAGATCCGATCACGGTTTCTGAATGGCCGTTGGTGGGGCGTGTGAGCTCCCATGTGGGCAGCAACTATAAGTGGGCTGGGCTACGGGAACGGTGGTCCAAATCCATCGGGGCCGGTATTTCCGAGCCGGACATGCTGGCATGGGCGGCGCTGGGCGGTTTTGGCCGCGGGCTGATCCAGTCTTCCCCTGTTATCCAGAATGGTCGCCTGTTCATTATGGATGCGCAGGGCATTGTGCGGGCGTTCTCTTGGCCACGCATGTCTCATCTCTGGACGGTTGACCCCAAGCCTAAAAAGATGCGCTCCAGCAATCTGGGCGGCGGCGTGGCTGTGGATGGAGACACGGTTTATATTGTCAGCGCCATTTCAGAAGCGCTGGCGGTCAATGCCTCAACCGGCAAGGTGAAGTGGCGGTCAGATATCGGCACTCCTGGTCGGTCCGCTCCTACGGTTGTTGATGGACGTGTCTTTTTTGGCACGATTGATGAACGCTTTTTTGCGCTGGATGCCGCTACAGGCCGCCAGCTTTGGTCCTATGGGGCCACGCAGGCAGATACAACGGTGTTTGGTCTGCCCGCGCCAGCCTATGCCAATGGCGTGGTGATTGGTGGCTTTGGCGGGGGAGACCTGGTGGCCTTCCGTGCTGAAACGGGTGAGGTTGTGTGGAGCGACATGCTTGGCAACGTAAGCAGCCAGGCCAGCACCCTGAACCTGACCTGTGTGCGCGGTCTGCCCGTGGTGGTGGACAGCACTGTCTATGCTGTCAGTATGGCGCAGGTTCTGGCCGCGGTGGACATTCGGACCGGGCGCCGCCTGTGGGAGCGTGCCGTTGCCAGCCAGAACAGCATTCTGTGCGTAGGGGACTGGCTGTTTGTGGTGTCTCTGGACGAACAGCTAACCTGTATTGATCGTCTTTCCGGCCATGTGCGCTGGATTACGCAGTTGCGTCGCTTCCGCCGTGTGGATGTGAGCAAAGATATCATAACGTGGATGGGCCCCGTTATGGCAGGGGGACAACTGGTTTGCATCAGTACCCTGCCCGGCAACGGAGTGGTGCGGGTTAACCCTGTAACCGGTGGCATTATCTCCGTTGATTCCTCTGATGCGGTTTCTTTCGTGCCGCCTATTGTTGTTGATGAGCAAATGTTGATTGTAACAAACGACGGAAAGCTGCGCTCTTATGGCTGATCGCCGTCGGCCCATGCGGCCTGTTGCGCCGCTTCCTTCCGGTGATCTACCGGTCGTGGCCATTGTTGGCCGCCCCAATGTTGGAAAATCCACTCTTTTCAATCGGTTGGTTGGACGGCGTCAGGCTCTGGTGGCAGATACCCCCGGCGTGACGCGGGACCGTAAGGAAGGTCTGGCCATTCTACGCGGCCGGCATGTCCGCCTGATTGATACTGCCGGGTTGGAAGAAGCCGCGCCGGATACCTTGTTCGGCCGCATGCGCTCGTCATCCGAAGGTGCGATGGTGAACGCGGCGCTGGTGCTGTTCTGTGTGGACGCCCGTGCCGGCATTACCCCGGCAGATGAGCATTTTGCCCAATGGGTGCGCCGTCAGGGCCGTCCGGTGTTGCTGGTGGCTAACAAGGCCGAAGGTCGGTCCGGCGCTGCCTCCGCCATGGAAGCCTATGCACTTGGGTTGGGTGAACCGGTTGCAGTTTCTGCCGAGCATGGGGAAGGTCTTGCTGACCTCATGTCTGAAATTGTGGAGCATCTGCCCCCGGAACCAGAGCCGGAAGAGCCAGAATTTCCGGAAGAAGACTTTGCCGTTGATGACGTCGATCTTCCAGAAGGCGAGGACGTTCCTGATGTCGGCCCCAAAGGCCCCATGCGTCTTGCCATTGTTGGTCGCCCCAACGCGGGGAAATCTACCCTGATGAACGCCCTTCTGGGTGAAGAGCGGATGATTACCGGCCCAGAACCGGGGCTGACCCGCGATTCGGTTGCTGTTACGCTTTATGATGATGGTGACGAGTTCGAGGTTGTGGACACCGCCGGTCTGCGCCGTAAGGCGCGGATTGATGAGGCGTTGGAAAAAATGTCCGTCTCAGCTTCCATCGAAGCACTGAAAATGGCGGAAGTCGCTGTGCTGGTGCTTGATGCCACGCTGGGCGTGCATGAGCAGGATTTGCAGATTGCCCGCCTGATTGAGCGGGAAGGCCGTGCGTGTGTTCTGGCCCTCAATAAATGGGACATGGTGGAAGACCGGGTTGGCACGCGCAAAGCCATTCTGGATCGGCTGAGCATTTCTCTGGCGCAGATGCGCGGCGTGCCGGTGGTAACGTTCTCTGCGCTGACCGGGGCAGGGTTGCGTCGTCTGCTTCCTGCCGTGCGAGATGCGTGGACGGTATGGAACGCGCGGGTACCAACAGGCGAACTCAACCGCTGGTTTGAAGCAGCGCTTGAACGCCATACCCCGCCGCTGGTGGAAGGCCGTCGCCTGAAGCTGCGTTATATGACGCAGGTGAAGTCCCGCCCGCCCACGTTTGTTATTTTCGGCACCCGTGCGGAATTGCTGCCGGAAGATTACAAGCGGTATCTGGTCAATGGCCTGCGTGAAACGTTTGATCTGCCGGGCGTGCCTATTCGCTTACAGTTGCGTGGCACAAAAAACCCTTATGCCGATCGCTGAGATATCGGTTTTCTGGTATTGGTTATTGTAAAGAAATGCTTTCTTCTTTCGGGAAGGAAGCATTTTTTTGTTTGGGGCAGGATTTTACAATAGCCCAATCTGGCGATTTGTATCTCAGTGAATAATCCATGAAAGCGGCAGGCAGATCAGCAGGCCGAGTATCGCGATCAGGGTTTCTATAACCGTCCAACTGCGCAGGGTCTGGCTGAGATTCATGCCCAGATATTCTTTTATCTGCCAGAATCCGGCATCATTCATCAGACTCAGCCCGACTGACCCGGCACCAGTTACCAGCACCAGCAGTTCTGGTGACACCGTGGGGGAAGACGCCAGAATGGGGCCAACAATGCCTGATGCTGTGGTGGTGGCCACCGTTGCGGACCCAGTGGCAATGCGGACCAGAAGCGCGAGCAGCCATGCCAGCACCAGCAGCGGAACATGTGCGCCCAGTGCCATGTCCGTAATGGAATGGGAGAGGCCACTGTCAATCAGCTCCCGGCCAAATCCGCCGCCCGCGCCAATCAGCAGCATGATGGTTGCTGTGGGGGCCAGACATTCGTTGGAAAAGCGCAGAATGGTCTCGCGCGAGAGACCACTGACGCTACCGAGCAGCCAGAAGGACATCAGGGTTGCGACCAGCAGGGCGATATCTGTATTTCCCAGAAAATGCAGCAGCCGATACTGCCATGCGGCCGGAGGATAGATCATTTCCGCCACCGCGCCACCGAGCATGAGGATAACAGGCATCAGCAACGTAAGGCAGGACAGGACAAAAGAAGGACGTTTCTGCGGGGAAGACGCGCGCGTGAACTGGGCGGCCAGAGGTGTGGGCTCAATCTCTCCCAAACGGGGAACAATGTAATAGGCGTAAAGAGGTCCGGCAATTGCGGCGATGGGTGTGCCCACCAGTATCCCCCAGAACAATGTGCGCGCGGTGTGGGCATGATAGGCGGAAATGGCCAGAAGTGTTGCGGGGTGAGGCGGCACCATGGCGTGCGTAACCGAGAGTGCTGCCGCCATAGGAAACGCCAGCATGGTCAATGGCAGGCTGTTCTGGCGGGACAGCACAACAGCAAGCGGAATCAGCAACACAAACCCGACTTCATAAAACACAGGCAGACCAACCAGCAGGCCGATCACCATCATGGCCCAGTTCAGCCGCCTTTTGCCCGCAACGCGGGAAATGGTGAGCGCAATCTGATCAGCGCCTCCCGTTTCAGCCAGAATCTTTCCCAGCATGGTGCCAAGGGCCATAACCCCCGCAACATGCCCGAGCACATGGCCCATGCCCGCCTCAAACGACGCCACGGCTTTCTCGGCCGGCATACCGGCGACCAGCGCCAGCCCAACCGAGACGATAAACAGCGTGATGAACGGGTTGAGGCGTACCCATCCAATCAGGAAAACCAATGTCAGAATGGCGGCGGCTGTCAGAACCGTAGCGAGAAGAGGCGTCATGATCGGAGGATGGAGCGAGGTGGCTGGGGGATGTCAACTCCTTCCTTGCGGGCAAACTGTTTCAGCCTGCCGCATTCCGTGAAAAACTTTGGGCACAAGGATGTGAGAACAGGGAGAATGCCCCATCGCGTAAAACAGGCCATGTTATATCAAGTGGATTGCACGTTTTCGTGTGGAGCGACGCACATGCGCACCGCAACGCATCATACGAAGGCGGAAGCCGAGATAAAATGCTTTCTCTTTAGGAAGAGGAATGGCACAGAAGCGCGCGGCGCAAGATCATGACGCGAATGAAACAGGAGCTTCGGCAAGCCCATGACAGACCTTGCGCATCCGGCTGAGCGCGTAACAACTTCCCCTTCTACCGATGGCTTGCAGGGTTCGGCACGCACCTTGGCTGTGATTGCTGTCTCTCTTTCCGTTTTGTTGGCGCTGCTGGATTACGCCATTGCCAATGTGGCCTTGCCGGATATCGGGCGCGATCTCCACGCATCAGCTTCATCCTCAATCTGGGTGGTGAACGCCTATCAGCTTGCCAGTCTGGTCTCCCTTCTGCCTCTGGCGTCTTTGGGAAGTAAGGTCGGATTTTCCCGCCTCTGCCGGGTGGGGATCATGGTGTTCATGGTTTCCTCCCTGCTATGCGCTACGGCAACCTCCCTGCCCATGCTGGCGGGCGCGCGGGTGCTGCAGGGCATTGGGGGCGCGTGCATCATGAGCGTAAATATTGCGCTGCTGCGCTTTATTTACCCTCATGCGGAAATCGGGCGTGGCATTGCCCTGAACGGCGTGGTTGTGGCTGTGGGGGTGGCGCTTGGCCCTACAGCGGCAGCCGTTATTCTGAGTGTTGCTTCCTGGCCGTGGCTGTTCTGGGTCAATCTGCCGTTGGGGGCTTTGGCGCTTATTATGGCGTTCAAGGCATTGCCGGAAACGCCCCGGAGCAATCAGAAATCTGACACGTTGGGCAGTTTTCTGTGCATTCTGGGCGTAGGGGCATTGGTTATGGGGTGTGATGAACTCTCCCATCACGGCAATGTTGCCCTGTCTGTCTGCCTGATTTTGATCGGGCTTGGTGCTGGTGTGGTACTGGTGCGGCGGGAAGCGGAAGCACCGCAGCCCATTCTGCCGGTTGATCTGCTGGCCAAGCCAGATTTCACCGTGGCGTTTGTCACGGGCTTTCTGGGGTTTGTCGCTTCCAATTTCTACATTATTTCCATGCCGTTCACTTTGCATGACGAACTGGGGCTGAGCGCCGCGCTGACGGGCTTGCTGATTACACCATGGCCTATTGGCATCATGTGTGCCGCCCCCGTGGTGCGGCGCGTGGCAGATAGTGTTTCTGCCGGTGTGCTGTCATCCATCGGGCTTTCTGTCACGGCAACCGGCTTTTTGCTGCTGTGGCTTTTACCGTTGCAGCCCTCGGTTTTTGATATCGCCTGGCGCACGGCAGTAGCCGGGTGGGGGTTCGGCTTTTTTCAGCCGCCCAATAATCGCGCCATGATGGTTTCTGTCTCCCATGCCCGTGCTGGCGGGGCCAGTGGCATGGTGCAGGTGGCGCGTCAGGCCGGGCAGGCGTTTGGGGCGATGGGGGTTGCGGCGTTCTTCGCGCAGTTTGCGCATGAAGGCGCGCGGGCCTGCCTGCTGGCTGCCACCTGTGTTGCGGCAAGTGCGGCGGCTTTAAGTGCAAGCCGCCTGTTTATGCGCGGGTGATCAGATCTCGCTTTCCAGGAAGATCCGGCTGGTGTCACCCATCCATGCTCCGTAATAGCGGTCCAGCCACCGTTCAGCCTGTGTGGGGGCACCAGCGGCAAGAGCGGTGAGGGGGGCCAGATAGGCCCATTCTTCCACGCCGTTCTCATCCACAATTCCACGCCCCTGCAAACCATCCATGGCAATGCCGATCATCTGTGCGGCCAGATCGCGCACAGTGCCTTCACCCCATGGCGTATCCAGGGCCTGCATGGGCACAAGGCTCCGCAGCTTTACGTAGTCTTCCCACGGGCGTTCACATACCAGTTCGTAAGCAGCTTCCAGTGCGGCATCATCATAAAGTAGACCAACCCACAGGGCGGACTGCGCCATCATCATTTCAAAGGAGCCCGCATCGGCTCCCCGCATTTCCAGAAACTGCTTCAGGCGCACATCCGGGAAAGCTGTGGTCAGGTGGTCTTCAAAATCACCCAGCGTAGGGGTGACATCTTCCAGACCGTCCTGATGCTCACCATTCATCCAGGCGCGGAAAGACCGGCCTGCCACGTTGCGCATTTTGCCATTGCGCATGATGAAATACATCGGCACATCCAGCGCCCACTCTGCGTAGCGCTCAAAACCGAAATCTTTTTCAAACACGCAGGCAGGCATGCCGGAACGGCCATTGTCCGTATCCGTCCAGATCCGTGCCCGGTTGGAGAGGAAGTTGTTGGGCTTGCCCTCGACAAACGGCGAGTTGGCGAACAGGGCGGTCGCAACAGGTTGCAGGGCCAGCGAGACCTGCATCTTACGCACCATGTCCTGTTCCGAACCAAAATCCAGATTAACCTGCACCGTGCAGGTGCGCTGCATCATGTCCAGTCCCAGTTTGCCCACCTTGGGCATGTAATCCCGCATGATGGCGTAGCGGGATTTGGGCATCCACGGCAGATCTGCGCGGCTGGCGGTTGGGTGGAACCCCAGTGGTGCAAAGCCTAGGCCCAGCTTGCGGGCCAAGGGGCGCACTGTTTCATAATGGTCGTTCAGTTCCTGCGCGGTTTCATGCAATGTTCGCAACGGCGCACCGGAAAGTTCAAACTGTCCCGCCGGTTCAAGCGAAATTCCAGCGCCTTTGGCATCATTCTGGCCTTTCAGACCGATAATGCTGCCGGCATCCATAATGGGCTGCCATTCATCAGGCGCGCTTTTCTGCATCCCCATAAGCAGGTCTTCAATCCCGGCAGGGGCGTAGGGTGGGGCGGCATAGGCTGGGCGGCCCCCCTGTGGGTTGCTGCCATTGCTGGCGGCTTCCGGGCGGATGAAGCCAAATTTCTCATGCTCGGTGCCAATGCGCCACGCGTCTCGAGGTTTGCATCCCTGCGCCAGAATTTCGGCCAACTGCGAAACAGAGCGGACAGGCGTGTCGTCTAGGGCACCAGCGTTGGACATGAGAGCGTATTGTTCCTTGAAAATCGGGCCGTGACGCTGCACGGCCCAGAACGGAGAAGTCAGGTTATTGTGACTGATCCTGCGCAGAGCGCAAGCCATCACCCATCAATGCCAGTCCGGCCGCTACGGCGGTATCTGCCCGAAGCACCAATGGTCCAAGTGATACCGGGGCAACAAAGGGGCGCGCAAGCAGGGCCTGACATTCCGTATCACTCAGACCGCCTTCCGGGCCAATCAGCAGGCCATCACCGGCCCGGGCATGGTGGAAGGTCAGGCTTGGGGCCAGCCCTCTGTCCTGCGTGCGTTCTACGGCCGCGAACAGACGGTGGTTTTCCGGCCATGTGCCTAGCAGCGTTGTCAGGGCGCAGGGTTTGGCCACTTCCGGAATATCCATCCGTTCGCACTGTTCCGCAGCTTCAGTTGCAATGGCGGTCAGGCGGTCAAGATTGACGCGGTGGGTGTTGGTGCGCTCGGTTATCAGGGGCTGGAAAGACGTGACGCCCAGTTCCGTGCCCATGCGCAGGACCAGATCCGTGGCATCGCGTTTCAGCAGGGCGAAAGCAAGAACAAGGGAAGGGAGTGTCTGCGGTGTGCGAAGGCGTTCCGTTAAGGTCAGGCTGCCTTTGTCTTTGCGGATGTCTCCCAGTGTTGCCAGCCATTCTCCCACGCTGGCGTTGAAGACGCGCACGGAATCGCCCGCCTGCTTGCGCAGAACCGTGCCCAGATAGCGGGCTTGCGCAGGAAGGAGCGGGCAGGCGGACCCAGCCGCTGCTGCGGGAAGGGCGTCGGCTGGCAGGTAAAGGCGGGGCAGGTGGGCGTGGACGCTCATACTCGGATAATCTGGCTAAAAGGAGAGCGGGCGGAACGCCCAGAGGAGAAGGAGGCCACATTTAGGCGGGAACGGGGCGTTATGCAAAGTGCTTCATGGCCAGCCGATTTGTGGCGGGCTTCCAATCGTCGTATGAAAGCTGCGGATTATCGTTTTGATGCTGCTGCAGAGGGCAGTCAGGGCGGTTAGATGAACGTGCATCTTCATGGCACGGGTGGTTTGAGGGCTGGCGATTCTGTAAGAAGCTGTTCAGGCAGCTTTTATGGCTGCCATTCATAAAAAGTTTCAGCAATCAGGGATAAGTCAGCCCCGTGTCCGTATCAGCCTCTTCTTCCCATACTGATATCAAAACCACGGGGTGGATTGCCCGTCTTCCGGCAGGGTTGCGGGCTTATGCCCTGCTGGCGCGGCTTGATCGGCCCATTGGCACCTGGCTGCTGTTTCTGCCCGGGGTGTGGGGCATCCTGCTGCCGCGTGATGTGGCGGTGGCAGAACGGGTGCGGCTGATTATCCTGTTTGGCATTGGCAGTCTTGTCATGCGCGCGGCGGGCTGCGTGGTGAATGATATGTGGGACCGCGATATTGACCGGCAGGTGGCGCGCACGGCAGGGCGGCCGTTGGCATCCGGAGCGTTGAGCATGCGGCAGGCCACCCTGTTTCTGCTGCTGCTGCTGCTGATCGGGCTGGCGGTTCTGGTGCAGTTGAACGGATTATCCTGCCTGCTTGGTGTGTCTTCTCTGGTGCTGGTGGCCCTGTATCCGTTGGCAAAGCGGTTTACGTGGTGGCCGCAACTGGTGATGGGCTTCACGTTCGGGTTTGGCGCGCCCATGGGGTATGCCGCTGCTGCAGGCTCACTCTCCTGGGCTCAGGCGGCGCTCTATGGTGCGACTATCCTGTGGCAGCTTGGATTTGATACCATATACGGCTTTCAGGACATGGAGGACGATGCCCGCATTGGCGTGAAGTCCACGTCTCGTTTGTGGGCATCGCAGGCGCGGGGGTTCATTGGCGCCTGCTATGCGGGAATGGTGGTGTTGCTGGTCCTTGCCGGAGGGCTGGCGGGTGTTGGTCTGCTGTTCTGGCCCGCGCTGCTTCTGCCGGTTGTGCTGCTGGCGCGGCAGGCGGCTGGCGTTAATCCGGCCGATCCAGCCATGTGCCTGTCACAGTTTCGCTTCAGCCGTGAAATTGGACTGGCAGTCGCACTGGCGCTTGCACTCGGGCTTATCGCTGTATGAGGTGATGGGCGGTGGTTTCAAAGAGAACCGGCTTGCGCTGATATGGTTGTAAGGCATGGTCTCTGACGTAAAAAGGCCCAGCCCGTTCTTCATTCAGGACTTTTGAGGCAGCCTCTTACTGTTTGCGGCACGCTGCCATAATAATGGCGTGAGAAGGCTGTCTGGTGGCAGGCTTTGTGCCTCATGGGCCACGAGTAGGAATAACAGAACATATGACCAAGGTTTTGCGCGCCTTTTCCTCGTTTCGTCAGTGTCTGATGGCCGGTGCCGTGCTGCTGCCCGTTGCTGTGGTGAGCTTCTTGCCCGTGGCATCGGCTCAGGAGGCTGGAGCACGGATGTCCGTGCCCCAACAAGAGACGTCTGCTCCAGAAGCGGCACCGCTCTCCGATTCTGACCGTGCCTGGCTGGCGAAGATCGAGCAGACGCTGAACAGTGCCACCACCTTTCAGGCGCGGATGCAGCAACTGGATGCGGATGGTAAGCGGACAACCGGTGTGGTGTGGATGAAGCGCCCCGGTCAGATGCGTCTGGCGTATGATCCGCCAACCCCGCTTGTACTGGTGGCGAACGAAGGCAAGGTGGTGTTCCGGGATAACCAGTTGGACCAGACCACGGTTATTCCCATGGAACGGACTCCACTGGGGTTGTTGCTACGCCAGCATATCAGCCTGTCTGATGATGTGACGGTAACAGGTTTTGCGCATGAAAGTGGCCTTGTTCAGGTGTCCTTGGTGCGAACGTCCTCTCCAGGGGATGGTAGTCTGACTCTGGTCTTTCATGACAAACCCCTCTCTTTGCGGTCATGGAGCGTACTGGACGCACAGGGACGCGAGACGCGTGTGACACTGTTTGATGTGCATACGGGGATCAGCATTCCCCCCAATACATTTACGCTTCCTGCTCAGCCTGAATAAGAAACCGGACGGCCATGAATGTCGGCGGTAGAGGAGTTTCCACCTGATTTTCTCAGGTTCGGGCTGTCGTGTGCAGTGTTGAGTTTAGAAGCTGGTTTAAAAAATCAGTAGAAGGAGGTTGGTGAGGGCTTTTTGATGCAGAAAGGCGAAGTTGAAGACCTGACGTTAGCGACCGGGGCGAAAACTCAGTGCATTCAGTCTCAAAAGAGACCTGCCAGACCGATCCGACAGAGTTCTCAAGCAGCTTCCTAAAAACCTATTGCTCCTCCGTCCTTAGGGAGGTGCCCCAGTTTTTCTGATGGTACCAGTATGAAGCATAAGGGCTGCGTTCTCCGTCGCGGAGCGTCCTGTAGGCAAGCAAAGACACTGATGGGGCGTGGTCGGTCTCGGATTCTTTCCGGGGGTGGCTGGAAAAAGCCGGGCTACAGGCCGATATAGAAAGACGGAATAAAAGTGCGTCGGCTGTTTGCAAAGCAGGGGCAGTAACGCGGACCAGGATAGAACAAGGCGATAAGGGTATGGCGGCACGGCGGACAACGCCCATGGCGGGAGATCTTTTTGGGGAGGATGCACCTCCGCCGAATTTTGATGCTGCCATGTCTGCCTCGGCGCGTTCTGCCCCTAACCAACCGCTGGCGGACAGGCTTCGGCCCAACCGGCTGGAAGATGTGGTGGGGCAGGGGCATTTGCTGGGGCCGGATGGCAGCCTTACCCGCATGCTGGAAAGGGGCTCTCTGGCCAGTCTGATTCTGTGGGGCGGCCCGGGTGTGGGGAAGACCACCATTGCCCGCCTTCTTGCACAGGCGGCAGGTTTGAAGTTTGTGCAGCTTTCAGCCGTGTTTTCCGGCGTGGCAGACCTGAAAAAAGCGTTTGAAAATGCGCGGCGGCAGGCGGAAGCCGGTGGCGGTACACTGCTGTTTGTAGATGAAATTCATCGTTTCAACCGTGCCCAGCAGGACGGGTTTCTGCCCGTGGTGGAAGACGGCACCATTGTGCTGGTCGGGGCGACAACCGAGAATCCGTCCTTTGCGTTGAACTCGGCACTTTTGTCGCGCTGTCAGGTGATGGTGCTGAACCGGCTGGACGATTCCGCTATGGAAGCCCTGCTGGTGCGCGCAGAAGAGGAAACGGGGCGGCCGCTCCCCCTCACGGAAGAAGGGCGCGCCACATTGCGTGCCATGGCGGACGGGGATGGCCGTTATCTGCTGAACATGGTCGAGCAGCTTCTCAGCCTGAAAACGGAACAGCCGCTGGATGCGCAGGCACTCGCCCGGCTGCTGGCCAAGCGGGCCGTGTTGTATGACCGGGACCGTGAAGAACATTACAATCTGATTTCCGCCCTGCACAAATCCCTGCGCGGGTCAGACCCGGATGCGGCGTTGTACTGGTTTGCCCGGATGCTGGAAGGTGGGGAGGACCCCCGTTATCTGGCTCGCCGGTTGACACGCTTTGCGGCGGAAGATGTTGGCATGGCAGACCCGCACGCTCTGCCGTTGGCTATTGCCGCGTGGGAAACGTACGAACGGCTTGGTTCGCCGGAGGGGGAACTGGCGCTGGCCCAGCTTGTGGTGCATCTGGCCACGGCCCCCAAATCAAACGCCGTTTATAAAGCTTATGGTGCGGTGCGCCGTGCCGCCAAGGCGACAGGCAGCCTGATGCCGCCAGCCCATATTCTGAATGCGCCCACACGGCTGATGCAGGATATCGGCTACGGCAAGGGGTATGAATATGATCATGACGCGGAAGAAGGCTTCTCCGGCCAGAATTATTTTCCGGACGGGATGAAGCGTCAGACCTTCTATAATCCTACCGGCAGGGGGTATGAACGGGAGGTCCGACACCGGCTTGAAACATGGGCCCGCTTGCGGGATCGGCGTCAGTCGTGAATATCGTGCCATGAGTGTTGTGATTCTGACCGTAAGCGAGGACGAGGCGGACATTCGCCTTGATCGCTATTTCCGCCGCCATTACCCGCATTTAACGCAGGGCGCGCTCCAGAAACTGTGCCGTACAGGGCAGATTCGGGTGGAGGGCAAACGTGTGGAGGCCTCTACGCGCCTGCAACCGGGGCAGTCCGTGCGGGTGCCGCCTATCCCCAAGGCTGTTAAACCAGCGCCAGATACGCCCCGTCAGCTTGATGAACGGCTGGTGCGTGAAATCAAGGGTATGGTCCTGTATCAGGACAAGCAGGTGATTGTGCTGAACAAGCCTGCCGGTCTGGCTGTGCAGGGTGGCCCCGGCATTACCAAGCATGTGGATATGATGCTGGATGGCCTGCGGGCGGAAGCGGATGATCCGCGCCCCCGGCTGGTGCATCGGATCGACAGGGATACCTCCGGCCTGCTGCTGCTGGCCCGGACTCCGGGTGTGGCCGCAAAGCTGGCGGAGGCTTTCCGTGGGCGGGATGTGAAAAAAACCTATTGGGCCGTTGTGGTCGGCCGTCCTGATCCGCTGGCCGGGGAAATTGATCAGCCTCTGGCCCGGCTGGGTGCGGGTGCCAATGCTATTATGGTGGCGGCAGACCGCAAGGATGAGGATGCGCAATATGCGCGCTCCACCTACGAGGTGGTGGATGCTGCGGCCCGGAAGTTCTCGTGGCTGGCTCTTTCGCCGCTTACGGGCCGTACGCATCAGTTGCGCGTTCATTGCGAGTCCCTTGGCACGCCCATTCTGGGTGACCCGAAATATGGCGGTGCAACCGCGCATGTGGACGGGTTCAAGGATCAGCTTCATCTGCATGCCCGTGAACTGGACATGCCGCACCCTGCGGGAGGACGTCTGGTGGTCACAGCCGAATTACCGCCGCATATGCGTGAGACCTTCCGTGCTCTGGGCTTTACGCCGGGTTCAACGCCCAAGCCTGTCCGTCGGGGCGGGTAAAGGGGCAGGGCTTCGCTATCAGGAGAGACGTCTATGCGGCTGAAATGGAAGCTGGGTCTGCTGGCCGGTGCTGCTGTGCTTCTGGTGGGGGGCGGCAGCGTTGTGTCCTCCATGCAGGATGCAAACTGGATGCGTGTCAGACTGACCGAGGCAGTAGAAGCCCGGACGGGCCGCCATCTGGCCATTGACCATCTGCATGTCTGGATTTTGCCATTCCCTTGGGTGGAAGCCCGAGGCGTTCGGTTTTCCGGCGTGGAAGAGGGTGGGCCGGATATGCTCACCGCAGGCGAAATCCGCGCCCGGCTGGCGCTCATGCCGCTCTTTCATCATCGGATCGTGCTGAATGATGTAAGCATTATTGAGCCGCATATTTCCGTGCGGCGTTTGGCGGATGGCCGGGCTGACTGGCATTTTACCCCCAGACCCGAGACCGCGCAGGATACAACACCCGGCAAGCCGTCTTCTGGTTCCATGCATTGGAATCTGGGCGTGACAGGTGTGCATATCACCAAGGCTGATGTGCAATGGCAGGATATGCTGCGGCATCGGTCCGGGTGGTTACCGCTTGATGTGGTTCGGGCCAGCAATCTTGAAGGCAGCAAGCCCGAGTTCGAGGTCAAGGCAAGCAAGGGCAAGGGGCAGTTCCTGCTGACCGCCCAGACAGGCCAGCTTCTGCCTGATGCGGCGCAGACGCTGCCAGTGCAGGCCAGAATGACCTTTACGGTGGATGGGCATCCTGCCGGGCTTGCGCATCTGGATGGCACTATTGCCGATCCTGATGGAAAGCGGGCCTACACGCTGAACTTTGGCAGTTCAGTGGGGCAGCTTCAAACGCTGGAAACCTTCTTCCCGCATGCCGCGCTGCCAGACGGACAGAATATCTCCATTGATGCCATAATTGGTGGTCAGGGCGATCAGCCGCAGGTGCAGGGGCTGCATGTGCGCACCGGGCCGGTTGATGCCAGCCGTCTTGTGCCGGGGGCTGCGATCAGCCGCATGACCCTGGATGCCACCCGTCCGGAAGACCGGCTGGCCGTGCTGGTCGATGGCAAGTTGGGCGCGCAGGCGCTGGGCCTGCGGGGCACGGTTGGCACACTGGCGCAGATCACGGCGCTGGCGCTCAACCCAGAGCAGACCGATATGCCTGCGGATCTGATGGTCATGGATGGGGCCTCCAGCCTTCGGGTGGCGGGTACCTTGGGCGGAGGTCGGTCCACGTTGGATGGTCACGGTGTGCTGGATCATCTGGCGCTGGGAGATGGCCGCCCCACCGTGGAAAATCTGAAGGTGGACGGCCATGTAGAGGCTGCGAACACCCTGGCGCTGGTGCACGAGCATGACGTGCAACAGGTTATCCGTGGGGTGACGGCGGCTGTGGATGTGCAGGCCCCGCAGGTGGTGTGGCGGGGGCTGACATGGACCCAGGTTTCCGCCCATGTCACCGTGCAGAGCGGCAAACTGACGGCGGACCCGATCAAGGCAGAAGGCTCTGGCGTGCAGCAGTCAGGCCGATTTGCCTATGATGCCTCGGGCGCTGTGCCGCAGGTTGATATGGCGGCGCACCCGGTGGTGTTGCCGGTCGAATTTGTGCAGGAATGGACTGGCGCCCCCGCGCTTCTGCAAGGCGCTATGACAGTGGTGGGGGCTGTATCTGTTCAGGGAGCAGATGCCTCTACCCAGCGTCGGACAATCACGGGGCACATCGGCGCATCTGTTGTGGATGGCAGCATTGGTGGCCCGGCGTTGCGCACGCTTCTGGGGCCTAATGTGCCGCTTAAAGGAAAAATGCCCGTGCGCTGCTTTGGCACCCACATGCAGGTGGGTGATGGGGTGGCTCGTGTAGATTTGCTGGGGTTGGAGAGTGATTTTCTCTCTCTGCATGGCCACGGGACTGTGGGGTTGGAAAATCAGGCGCTTGATCTGCATCTCTCGCCCCGCGTGGCGCTGGGGGGCGCATCCGCCGCGTCTGACGTGCGGGTGACAGGTACATTTGCCGCCCCCGTGCCGCAGATGGAACCCACCTATGGCGGCCGTTATGGCATCAATATCGGTGGGGATGACGGCGGCGGGGATAATTGCCCGGCCCTGCTTTCCTCCGCACGGGAAGGGGGCACAGGACCGGCCCCTTCTGCGCCAAAGGCGGGGAAGGAAGGGAAGGTCATGAACATGTTGCGTGGGCTGGGATTGTTCAAGTGAGTGAAAATGCAAAGGCCGTAGCGGCATCGGCTGGGCGCAAGCGCTTCTGGAAGCAGGCCAGTGTGGTGCCCGATGGGGCAGGCTATGCCGTGCAGCTTGACGGCAAGCCCGTAAGGTTGCCGGAGCGCACGCCGCTGCGGGTAGAAAGCCGGGCGCTGGCAGACGCGCTGGCAGAGGAATGGCAGGCAGCAGGTAAGGAAGCGGGGGGGCTCTTTCGGCCGGAAGATCTGCCGCTTACCGGTATCGTGGGGTCCATGCTTGAACGTATTCCCGCTCAACGGGAAGGGGTGGTGGAAAGCCTGCTCGCATATGCCGGAAGTGATCTGCTGTGCTATCGGGCCGAAAACTGGTCCGATCTGGCGCGGTTGCAGAAGGAGCAATGGACGCCGTGGCTGGACTGGTGCTGCAAGCGGTTTGATGCACCGCTTGAGGTTTCCGAGGGCATCATGCCCATAGCTCAACCGGCAGAAACATTTAATGCACTGCGGCGTGTGCTGGAGCAGGCAACGCCAGCACAGCTTGCTGCGTTGAGTGTAGCCGTGCCAGCACTTGGCAGCCTTGTGCTGGGTCTGGCGTTGGTAGAGCAGCAGGCCGATCCGGAAACACTGGTGGCATGCGCAACGCTTGATGAGCGTGCGCAGATGCAACGGTGGGGAGAAGATACGGAAATAACGGACCGTATCGCAGCGCTGGTACGTGAAGTGTCAGATGCAGCCCGGTTTCTGGCGTTGTCGCGCCAGAACTAACGGGGCAAAGCAGCGAGGCTTCGGCAATTTGTCGGTATTGCCATGAATTTGCCGCGGTGTGTTTCTAGATCGCATTAGGTCATGCAGCAGGAAGAATGAACGACCTGCAACTATGCTGTCATGTTGCCAGATAAGGAGAACGTGATGCGATCTGACTCTGATACAGACGATATGCTACGCCAGCGTATGTCATCATCCGGTGGAAAAGCGCGCGTGCAGGCGCGTGCCGCTCATCTTTTTGCAACCTGCGCCATGGGATCATGGTTTCTGCTTGGTATTATCCCGATAGTGGTTATTCTTTATTCCATGACGTAAAAAGCCTTTTGCTGGTTTATGATCGCTCGGCAAAAGGTATGCGCAGAAGAATAGGCCTGCGGATGCGTGACGAACGGGATTTTCAGGAAAGGTTTGCAACCAGATGTCATACAAAAATGGATTTCTCGCTGCGGCTGCCGTGACAGGGCTTCTCTGCGCCGTGCTGCCTGCCTCCGCCAATGCCCGGCCGTCCCATCCGCCCAAGGGCGCTCATGGTGGATCTTCGTTGTGGAGCGCGCAGGGTGGTCCTGACATGCTGGAAGGGATCAGCCTGACCAAGCAGCAGCGCAAGAAGATCGACGCCATTCTGAGCGATGCGCACGATCAGGATCAGACGGACAGCATCCGTAATGACATGGGGAAGCTCCATGAGCAGATCCAGGATCAGCTGACAACGCCGGGCCCGATCAACAAGGACCAGATCAACACCCTGCTTCAGCAGCAGGCCTCTTTGCGGGCCCAGCAGGAAGCCCGCCATCTTGATGTGGCCGAGCGTATTCATGATGTGCTGACAGATGATCAGCTCGCGCAGATCAAGGCCCGTCAGACCAAAATCCGGGATCTGATGGAGCAGTTGCGGGAAGTGCAGCACCCGGAACCGACTGACGCCAGCAAGTAACAGACAGAAGTTTCTTGACTCATGGGAAGGGGTGGCTTAACCCCTTCCCCAATTCAGGACCGCCACCCCGCGAGTGTTCGCGCAGTGGCGCGTTTTCTTATGGGGTGGTACGCTATTGTTCGAGGCTCTCTCAGGCAGGCTTTCCGGAGTTTTTGATGGACTCGCCAAACGTGGCGCGCTGTCAGAAGCTGACGTTATGGAGGCAATGCGCGAGGTCCGTCTGGCTATGCTGGACGCAGACGTTGCGCTGCCTGTGGTCAAGGACTTCGTCAACAAGGTTAAAGAGCGTGCTGTGGGTGCGGAGGTGCTGGAAAGCATTTCCCCCGGCCAGGCCGTTGCCAAGATTGTCAATGATGCCCTGATTGATGCGCTGGGCGGCGCTGGTGCCGTCCCGCTCAATCTGAATGCCGTGCCGCCTGTGCCCATTCTGATGGTGGGTTTGCAGGGCTCTGGTAAAACCACCACATCCGGCAAGATCGCGCTGCGCCTGAAAACGCGTGAACGCAAGAAAGTGCTTCTGGCCTCTCTTGATACGCAGCGTCCTGCCGCGCAGTTGCAGTTGGCGCAGTTGGCAGAGCAGGCCGGTGTGCCGTCTCTGCCGATTGTCGCGGGTCAGACTCCGGTTGAAATTGCGCATCGCGCGTTGGATACCGCCCGGCGTGAAGGGTTTGACGTTGTCATTCTCGACACCGCGGGCCGTCTGTCCATTGATGAAGCACTGATGGAAGAAGTGCGGCAGGTTCGCGCTGTAACCCATCCTGCCGAAACGCTGCTGGTTGTGGATGCCATGACCGGGCAGGATGCCGTGAACACCGCCAAGGCCTTTAATGAGGCTGTTGGCGTGACCGGCGTTGTCATGACCCGTATGGATGGTGATGCGCGCGGTGGTGCCGCCCTGTCCATGAAGGCCATTACCGGCGCGCCAATCAAGCTGACTGGCTCTGGCGAAAAGCTGGATGCGCTGGAAGAATTCCACCCCGAACGTGTTGCTGGCCGTATCCTCGGTCTGGGTGACATCGCCGGGTTGGTGGAAAAAGCGGCTGATACGCTGGATCATGAAGAAGGCGAACGCCTGGCCAAGAAGATGATGGCCGGCAAGTTCGATCTTGATGACTATGCGTCCCAGATCCGGCAGATCAACAAGCTGGGGTCTATCTCCGGCATTGTTGGCATGCTGCCCGGAATGGGAAAGCTGAAAGAGGCGCTGGGGGACAAGGATCTGGATACGTCCGTCCTCAAGAAGCACCTCGCCATTATTTCATCCATGACCAAGGGCGAGCGGAAGAAGCCTGCCATTATCAAGGCATCCCGCAAGAAGCGTATTGCCGCCGGGTCTGGAACCACGGTTCAGGAAGTCAACAAGCTGCTCAAGCAGTTTGATATGATGTCCGACATGATGAAGCGCTTTAACAAGCTGGGCGTGAAAGGTCTCATGCGCCAGGGAATGTCCGCGCTCATGCCTAAAGGAATGGGAGGAGGGCCGCCGGGTGGTGGCCGTCCCTTCCGCTAAGCGGCCTGTTTCTCTTTCAAGTTTTTCTGGGTTTGGAGTGATCTGAATGAGTGTTAAAATTCGTCTTGCCCGCGCAGGTGCAAAAAAGCGTCCGTACTACCACATTGTTGTGGCAGACAGCCGTTCCCCGCGTGATGGCCGTTTTATTGAAAAGGTTGGCGCGTACAACCCAATGCTGCCGTCTGACCACGCAGACCGCGTGCGTCTGGTGAACGAACGCATCACGCATTGGCTGTCTCAGGGCGCACAGCCCACGGACCGTGTGGCCCGCTTCCTGGGGAACGCCGGTCTGGCTCCGAAGCCTGCTTATGCAGAACAGCCCAAGCAGTCTGCGCCGAAGAAGAAGGCCCAGGCTCGCGCAGAAGCTGCTGCCAAAGCTGCTGAAGCCGCTGCCTGAGTCTGAAAAGCACTGAGCAGACCGGATCATGCGTCCTGACCTTATCCTGATAGGCGTTGTAGGAAGACCCCATGGTGTGCGCGGCCTTGTGCGCGTGCACAGCTATGCGGATGATCCTGCAGCACTTGAGGGGTTCAAGGCTCTGGTGGATGATCAAGGCCGTAACTGGTCTTTGCGGTGGCGTGGGGCTGATGGTGTGGCGGAACTGCGTGATGCGCAGGGACAGGCACTGGCGGACCGTACGGCAGCGCAAGGGGTGGTGAACACGCGTCTTTACGTTCCGCGCGATGCTCTGCCCGAGCCGGAAGAGGAAGAATTCTACCATGCTGATCTGATTGGCATGGAGGCACGGGAAAACGGACAGTCTCTGGGGCAGGTGGTCATGGTGCATGACTACGGTGCCGGAGCCAGTCTGGAGCTTGCCGGGGGGATGCTGGTTCCGTTTACGCGGGCCTGCGTGCCGGAGATTGATCAGGCTAACCGTGTTCTGACCGTTATCCGCCCTGTAGAGGTTGCGGGTGAAGAAGGACGCGGTGTCGGTAGCCCTAAAACGCCGGAGCCTTCAGCGTGAGCTGGCAGGCAACAATCCTGACACTGTTTCCGGACATGTTTCCGGGGCCGCTGGGGTTGTCTCTGGCCGGGCGGGCGCTGGGTGGTGGTGTGTGGTCATGCCAGACGCATGATCTGCGCCAGCATGGTCTGGGGCGGCATCGTGCTGTTGATGATACGCCGTTTGGCGGTGGAGCAGGCATGGTGATCCGGGCAGATGTGGTTGATGCCGCACTGTCTGCCATTCAGGCTCCGGAAGGTGCGCCACGCGTGTTTTTAACGCCCCGTGGCCGCCCTCTGCGTCAGCAGGACGTCAGTCGTTACGCGCAGGGGCCCGGTGTGGTGTTGCTGTGCGGGCGGTTTGAAGGCGTGGACGAGCGTGTGCTTGAAGCCCGGGGTATCGAACAGGTCTCCATCGGAGACTATGTTCTTTCCGGGGGGGAGACGGCTGCTCTGGTGTTGCTGGACGCATGTGTCCGGCTGTTGCCCGGTGTTATGGGAAGTGATGAAAGCGGCGTGGAGGAAAGTTTTTCCGACGGGCTGCTGGAATATCCCCATTACACCCGCCCTGCATCATGGGACGGGCGAGACGTGCCGGAAGTCCTGCTCTCTGGTAATCATGCGGCAATCGCGGCATGGCGGCAGAAACAGGCTGAAGAAATAACGCGGGAAAGACGGCCGGACCTGTGGTCTGCCTGGCTGGATCGCAGGGAAAGAAATGAGGCTGCTGCCGGAAGGTCCGGACAGTCAGGCCGAACTGGGGTTTGAGGAAGGATACGGATATGAACATTATTCAGCAGTATGAAGCTGCCGAAATCGCGCGTCTGACAGCTCAGCGCGCCGTGCCGGAATTTGCTGCGGGTGACACCGTTCGCGTTTCCGTTCGCGTTGTTGAAGGTGAACGCCAGCGTCTGCAGGCTTTTGAAGGTGTGGTGATTGCCCGCTCCAACAAGGGTCTGAACAGCAACTTCACCGTGCGCAAGATCTCCAATGGTGAAGGTGTGGAACGTGTGTTCCCGCTGTATGCGCCGACCATTGCTGAAATCAAGGTTGTGCGTCGCGGTAAAGTGCGTCGCGCGAAGCTGTACTATCTGCGTGGCCGTAGCGGTAAGTCTGCCCGCATTGCTGAACGTCCGCGTGACGTTGTGGCACCGGCTGCTGCTGCCAACTAAAAACAGGCTGACCAGCCTGCGGGCTGGTCTGACTTTTCAAAACCCGGTCGGGCCTGTGCCTGCCGGGTCTTTGCGATGCTGAGAAGATGAAGGCGCGGTTCTTTTCGTCTGTCAGATAGCTGTTTTGCCTTCCGTCCAGCATGCCGCGTCATGGCTGGATGAACACCGCAGAAGCATAAGCCTTGCTCTGCTGGTTGTGGTATTGCAGATGCCTCTGCGCGAATCCGCACTGTTTCACGAAAGGGGAGGGCCATGGCGCCGCGTACGTTGTTCGACAAGATCTGGGACCACCATGTTGTCGAGACTCTGCCGGATGGCACCTCTATCCTTTATATTGACCGTCACCTCCTCCATGAAGTGACAAGCCCGCAGGCGTTTGAAGGCCTGCGCCTTGCTGGCCGCCGTCTGCGTCACCCGGAAATGACAGTTGCCGTTGTAGACCACAACGTGCCGACATCTGACCGAACGCAGCCGATTGAAGAGCCGGAAAGCCGCAATCAGATTGAAACGCTGGAACGGAACGTCAAGGAATTTGGCGTGCCGTATATTCCGCTGCTGTCCGCCAATCAGGGTATTGTGCACGTGGTGGGGCCGGAGCAGGGTATTTCCCTGCCGGGCATGACCATTGTGTGTGGGGACTCTCATACCTCAACCCACGGCGCCATGGGGGCGTTGGCCTTCGGGATCGGTACGTCTGAAGTTGAGCATGTCATGGCCACGCAGACCATTCTGCAGCGTCCCGCCAAGAACATGCGCGTGACTGTGGAAGGAACGCTGGGGGCCGGGGTTTCCGCCAAGGACGTTATGCTGGCCATTATCGGGCATATCGGCACGGCAGGCGGCACCGGGCATGTGATCGAATTTGCCGGGTCTGCCATCCGCGGGCTGGACATGGCTGGCCGCATGACCATCTGCAACATGTCCATCGAGGCAGGGGCTCGTGCTGGTCTGGTTGCGCCTGATGATGTGACGTTCGAGTATGTGCGCGGTCGTCCGTTTGCCCCCAAAGGCGACGATTTTGAAAAGGCCGTGGCGTATTGGCGCACGCTTTCTTCTGATGAAGGCGCGCATTTTGATACGGAAGTGACGCTGCGGGCGGAAGATATCGCACCCAGCCTGACATGGGGCACCAGCCCGGAAACCGTGCTGCCCATTACCGCCGCTGTGCCGGACCCTGCTCAGGAACCAGACGAAGCCAAGCGTGTGCAGATGCAGCGCATGCTGGACTATATGGGGCTGGAAGCTGGGCAGAAAATTGCCGGAACACCGGTTGACGTTGTTTTCATCGGCTCCTGCACCAACAGCCGGATTGAAGACCTGCGCGCAGCCGCCGAAGTGGCTGCAGGCCGCAAGGTGGCAGACGGTGTGCGGGCCATGATTGTACCCGGCTCTGGTCTGGTAAAGCGGCAGGCGGAAGAGGAAGGTCTGGACAAGATCTTCCTTGATGCCGGGTTTGAATGGCGCGAGGCAGGATGCTCCATGTGTCTGGGTATGAACCCTGATCGGCTGACGCCGGGCCAGCGGTGTGCCTCCACCTCCAACCGTAATTTTGAAGGGCGTCAGGGGCCCGGTGGGCGGACGCATCTGCTCTCTCCCGCCATGGCCGCGGCCGCGGCGGTTACAGGCTGCCTGACGGATGTAAGGGAGCTGGCATAATGGATAAGTTCACGGTTCTGTCTGCTGTGGCTGCGGCACTGCCGGAAGCCAATATTGATACAGACAAGATCATCCCGGCCCGCTTCCTGAAAACCACGCGCCGCACGGGCCTTGGCAAACATGCGTTTGATAGCATGCGTTACCTGCCGGATGGCTCTGAAAATCCTGATTTTGTGCTGAACAAGCAGCCGTGGCGTCAGGCTGAAATTCTTGTCACGTATGACAATCTGGGTTGTGGTTCTTCACGCGAGCATGCGCCGTGGGCTCTGCTTGATTTTGGTATCCGTTGCGTTATTGCGCCCTCTTTTGCGGACATCTTTTTCAACAACTGCTTCAAGAACGGCATTCTGCCCATCCGTCTGCCGCGTGAGGTGTGTGATGCACTGATGGCGGATGCCGCCATGGGCAGCAATGCAAAGCTGACGGTTGATCTGCCGCGTCAGGTTGTTATCCGTCCCGATGGGCAGGAAGTGCCGTTTGAGATTGATCCGTTCCGCAAGCATATGTTGCTGGAGGGGCTGGATGATATTGGTCAGACGCTTAAACATGAAGGTGAGATTGAAACCTTTGAAAGCAGCGTAGCCAAGGAACTGCCCTGGATGCCCAAAATTTCCTTCGATTGATGAGCTTGGAGAACCCCATGACTGCTCAGCCAGCCAAAAAGCTGCTTGTTCTGCCCGGAGACGGGATTGGCCCGGAAGTAATGCGCGAAGTCGGGCGTATCATCACATGGCTGGAAGAAAAGCGTGGGCTCTCTTTCGAGATTACAGAAGATCTGGTGGGTGGGGCTTCTCTGGCCGAATACGGTGAGCCCATCCGTGATGAAGTGATTGAAAAAGCACGCGCTGCGGATGCCGTGCTGTTCGGTTCCGTGGGTGATCCGCGCTGGAACCATGTGGGTTTTGAAAAGCGCCCTGAACTGGCCATCCTCAAGCTGCGTCAGGAACTGGCCCTGTTTGCCAACCTGCGCCCCGCCAAGGTGTTTGATGCTCTGGTGGATGCCAGCACCCTCAAACCCGATGTGGTGCGTGGGCTGGATATCATGATCGTGCGTGAAACCGTGGGGGGGATTTACTTCGGTAATCCGCGCGGGATTGAAACCCTGCCTGATGGCAGCAAGCGTGGGATCAATACGGAAGTTTATACCACATCAGAAATTGAGCGTGTTGCCCGTGTAGCCTTTGATCTGGCCCGCAAGCGCTCTGGCCGTGTCTGTTCCGTTGAAAAATGCAACGTGATGGAAAGCGGCCTGTTGTGGAAAGAGGTCGTGACAGACCTGCATGCGCGTGAATATCAGGATGTGGAGCTTTCCCACATGCTGGCTGATAACTGCGCCATGCAGTTGGTGCGTAACCCGCGCCAGTTTGATGTCATTGTTACCGGCAACCTGTTTGGGGATCTGCTGTCTGATCTGGCTTCCATGCTGACCGGCAGCCTGGGCATGCTGCCCTCCGCCACGCTGGGCGCGCCGGGCGCTAATGGCAAAACACCTGCACTGTATGAACCCATCCACGGCAGTGCGCCAGATATCGCCGGGCAGGGCATTGCCAACCCGATTGCACAGATCCTCTCCTTCGCCATGTTGCTGCGTTATTCCTTTGATCTGCAGGAAGAAGGGCAGTTGATTGAAGATGCTGTCTCCAACGTACTGGCCAGCGGCCTGCGTACGGCGGACATCATGAGCGAAGGTATGGCCCGCGTTGGCACGTCCGTTATGGGTGAAGCCATTGTGCGTGAACTGGACAAGTTCCAGAAATAAAAGCGTTTGCTTTCCGGATATCACTCTGGAAGCATGAAAAAACGGAAGGATAAAATGCCTTCCGTTTTCTATTCTCCCCTCTTTGTGTCATGGCCGCAGGGAGGGTGCAGAACGGGAAGGCCAAGACAAATTGTCTTCTTTCCGATACAAAATAAAACCCGTTGAAATGTGACAGCAGAATAAGAGGACAGTCTTGATGCGTCTTGGACGTTGGATACTGACATGCGCGGCATCAGCGCTTGTTATGGCAGGGGCAGCAAGTCACGGGATTGCTCAAACTGACGGGATGGGAAAAGACGCCTCTTTTCTGAATGACATTCACGGAGCAAAGGCTCTGGCCTGGGTCAGGGCGCAGAACCATCACACAACGTCAACTCTTGAAAAAGATAAGCGTTATCAAGGGTTCTATAAAAATACGCTGTCAGTTCTTCAGGCGTCAGACCGCCTTGCCATGCCGGAGATTCTGGGCGGAGATATCTGGAATTTCTGGCAGGACGCACATCATCCTCACGGATTGTGGCGGATGACCAGTCGGTCTTCCTATCTGACAAAGCAGCCAAAATGGCAGACCCGGTTGGATGTGGATGCTCTAGCAGCCAAGGAGCACATGAACTGGGTTTTTGAAGGGGCAGACTGTCTTGCTCCTGAAGATGAGCATTGTCTGGTAACGCTCTCCAACGGGGGCGAGGATGCCAACACCCTGCGCGAGTTCAATACCAAGACAGGGCAGTTTGTGCCCAACGGTTTTGTTTTTTCACGTTCCAAGCAGACGGCGGCGTGGGTTGATCAGGATACGATCCTGCTGGCGCGGGATTGGGATGGAAAAGGCACGACCCTCACGCCGTCCGGTTATCCGTTTGTTGTGAAGAAGATGGTGCGCGGTGGCCCAGAAGGGCAGGCTGTTGAACTGTACCGGGGTGAGAAATCAGACATGATTGTCTCCCCCATGGTGCTAACGGATGGAGACGGCCATAAACTGGTTATAATCCAGCGTAACGTGACGTTTTTTGAAACCCATTATGCGGTGGTTGAAGGCGATAAACTGCGTTGGCTGGCCGTGCCTGCTAAAAGTGAAATTCATGGTCTGCTGAAGGGGCGTCTTGTTTTGTCCGTTCAGGAAGACTGGCATCCTCAGGGCTTGCCCGTGGTGCCAGCGGGCAGTCTGGTCTCCATAGACCCGGCAGCACCGGAGAGCGGTGTGGAAGTTATTTTTACCCCTGGGCCGTCCCAATCCATTGATGAAGTGGGGGTGACCAAAAATACGGTTCTGGTCAGTCTGTTTGATAACGTGCGCGGTCGCGCCATGCGCTTTACGGAAATGCAGCCGGGGCGTCCATGGAATGGTGAGGCGCTGGAACTGCCAGACATGACCTCCATTCACATTGTGACGACAGATCACGCCTCAGATACCGCCTATCTGAGCGTGGAGGGATATCTGGAACCGCAACAACTCTGGCTGGTGGACGAGACAACGGCTCCCCGTAAGGTGAAGGCAGCGCCTGCGCGCTTCAATACAGCGGGCCTGACCACGGAGCAGTTCTGGGCGAAGTCCACAGATGGAACACGTATTCCTTATTTTGTGGTGCACAGAAAGAACATGAAACTGAATGGGGCCAACCCCACGCTGCTGACAGCATATGGTGGTTTTCAGGTGTCTTATACGCCCACCTATGCGCCGGAAATCGGCAAGCTGTGGCTGGAGCGCGGCGGTGTGTATGTTGTCGCCAATATTCGTGGCGGGGGGGAGTTTGGACCTGCTTGGCATGAAGCTGGCCGTAAATCAGGCAGACAGAGCGTTTATGATGATTTTGCCGCAGTGGGGCAGGATCTGGTTTCACGGAAAATAACCACGCCGCGTCACCTCGGTATTCGGGGGCGTTCTAATGGTGGTTTGCTGGCGGGTGTGCAGATGGTGCAGCATCCGGATATGTGGAACGCGGTGATTATTGGTGTGCCGCTTCTGGACATGGAACATTTTGAAACCATGTCCGCCGGGGCGTCGTGGGCGGATGAATATGGGTCCATGTCCGTTCCTGCTGAGGCAGCTTTTCTTAAAAAGATATCACCCGTGCAGCATCTCAAGGCTGAGGTGACTTACCCCACACCATTTATTTTTACGGCCACGAGTGATGACAGGGTGGGGCCGGTTCATGCCCGCCGGTTTGCGGCACGGCTGGAAGCTCTGGGCAAGCCGTTCTTCTATTATGAAGATATTGAGGGTGGTCATTCCGGTACAGTCAATGCGCCGGAAGTGGCCCATGAGCGTGCGTTGGAAGCCGTCTATCTGTCTCATCGGCTGATGGATGCACACTGAGTGATCTGACAACCGGCCCCTGTCTTCCAAGGGGCCGGTTTGACGCGGTGGGGCAGAGAGGGTTTGCTCCATAAAGAAAAGGCCGGGCACCTTGCGGTGCACCGGCCTTTTTCTGGCGTATGAAGCGGAAGCTTAGAAGCCTTCGCGTTCCAGACGCTTGCGTTCCATTTTGCGAGCGCGGCGCACGGCCTCAGCAGACTCACGGGCTTTACGCTCGGACGGCTTTTCAAAATGACGACGCAGCTTCATTTCACGGAAGATCCCTTCGCGCTGCATTTTCTTTTTGAGTGCCTTGAGAGCCTGATCGACATTGTTGTCACGGACGAGAACGTGCACTTGGCCACTAACCCCTGTTTCAGAAAACCCGGATAACCCCGGTTTTGAAGTGATATGAAAAAAGAACCGATCCAGCACCAGCGCGCTGCCGATTCCTCTATTGGCGGCGTCTATAGCACGGGCTGATGCAAATACACAATTCGTTCTTGCTTCTTGCCAACAAACTCTTGTGACACAGTTCTTTCAGAAAGGGAGTGTGGAATGGCTGTACTGAAAATTGCCCGGATGGGGCATCCTGTGTTGCTGAAAAAGGCGGAGGAGGTGGAAGATGGCACCGCGCCAGATATTCAGCGCCTTATTGATGATATGATAGAAACACTGGCTGATGCTGGCGGTGTAGGGCTGGCCGCACCACAAGTTCATGTTTCAAAAAGGCTTTTTCTCTATTCCGTTCCGGAGAGTCGGAGCGAAGGAGTGGACGATCCTGCCCTGGATGTGCAGGTGATCATCAATCCTGAACTTGAACCGGTGGATGAAGAGATGATTCCGCGGTTTGAAGGATGCCTGTCCATTCCCGGATGGCGGGGCGAAGTGCCGCGTTACAAGCGGGTCCGCTATGCTGGTTACGACAGAACAGGCAATCGCGTGGAAGGTGTGGCCTCCGGATTCCGGGCGCATGTCATGCAGCATGAAATGGACCATCTGAACGGGATTCTCTATCCCATGCGGATGACGGATCTTGGCAAGTTGGGTTTTGAGGCCGAAATGGCGCGATATGGAGTGCGGGCATGAGCGGGTGGAGCGGGAAAGTGCAGCAGGCAGTGTCTCTGGCGGTAGCCGGGCTTGCAACGAGCAGCATGCCAGCTGCGATAGAACGGGACCCAGTGCGTGATACGGCCCTGAAAAAACTCGCCTCCGTTGCCGGAGAGCGGGGCTGGAGTCTGGCGGCACTGCGGGATGTCGCAGGGCCTGAGGCTGATCTGCTTTTCCCCGGTGGGCCTGTGGAAATGGTAGAGGCTTGGTCTGACCTGTGTGACCGGGACATGATTGCCGCCATGGCGGATACCGAGGAGCCTCGCCTCAGTCAGCGTGTCAAACAGGCGCTTCTGCTGCGGTTACCCGTTGATCCGGCCATGCGGAGTGGGGCGAAAACAGGTTTTGGTGTTCTGGCTGCGCCATGCGGTCGGGGTGCGCTTCGCCGTTCCCTGATGCGCACAGTGAACGCCATCTGGCAGGCGGCTCAGGACGATTCGTCGGGCATGACCTACATGACCAAACGGCTCACTCTGGGCACGGTATATGGCGCGACGCTTCTCTACTGGCTCTCCCGTGGACAAAATGAGGCTGATCTGGCGGCGTTTGTTGAACGACGTCTGGCTGGTGTGCTGCGGTTGGGCCGCCTGAAAGCGCGTCTGACCGGGGGCCTTCAGCCCGCCAGACAGCCCGAGCCTTATGCGACATCAGCCTGACAGACGCGCAGGAACAGCGGGATGAGCGGGTATCGTCCGAGTGATGACGCCGGGGCAGGACTCCTTTTTCTCAGGGAAGAACAGATTCGGCTGGCCCAGACCATGATGCTGTTGGCCGGACGGGATATGGCACAGGCCATGGAACCGATTCTGGCGGAGCAGTCGCTGGGGAAGGCGCATTATCGGGTGTTGCAGGTGCTGGCTTTTAGCCCCGGTCTTTCTGTCAGCCGTCTGCAGGAAATTCTTGGCGTGACCAAGCAAAGCCTCGGGCGCACGCTGGGGGAGTTGACCGAACGGGGATATCTGGAAAGCGAGTCCTGCATGCGGGACAGACGGCAGAAGCTTTTACGCCTGAGCAAAGAGGGCCAGAGTGTGGAGGCACGTCTGTTTGCCGTGGTGCGCCATAGGCTGGTTGCCGCGTATCGGGAAGCGGGTGGCGCTGCGGTGGAGGGCTTCCGCCGTGTCATGTGGGGGATGTTGTCAGACAGCAGCCGCGCAGTAGTGGCGGAAGACGCCGCCGGACGAAAGAAGGGACGCCATGGTTCATAATCTGCACGACGACATGATGCTGGAAGAAGGCATGGCACCGCATGTTATTGTGGTGGATGATGATCCTCGTCTGCGGCGGCTCTTGCAACGTTATCTGTCTGAGCATGGGTTCCGTATCAGCGTGGCGGCCAATGCGGCCGAGGCGCGGCAGGCGCTGGGGGGCATTCAGCCTGATGCCATGGTGCTGGATGTGACCATGCCCGGAGAAAACGGGCTGGAGTTGACCCGCGCGCTGCGGGACACAGGGCAGGAATTTCCCATTCTGCTGCTGACAGCTCGCGGGGAACCGGCGGACCGTATTACCGGGCTTGAAGCCGGTGCGGACGATTATTTGGGAAAGCCGTTTGAACCACGTGAACTGCTTTTGCGGCTCAAGGCCCATCTGCGGCGTCTGGCGCCTGCACCGGCAGCAGACAATTTGCGGATCATTCGGCTGGGAGATCTGGAGTTTGACCCCATGCGCGCACTTCTTTCCGGGCCAGAGGGGAATATTCATCTGACCGGGGGGGAAGCTGCTCTTCTCTCTGTCCTGGCGCGGCGTCCCAACGAGGTTTTTACCCGCGAGGAAATAGCCAAGGCCCTTGATATGGCTGAAATTGGAGAGCGCGCCGTGGATGTGCAGGTTACGCGGCTGCGTCGCCGTATCGAGCCAGACCCGCGTGAGCCCCGCTTCCTCCATACAATTCGCGGGCGCGGATATGTGCTGAAGCCGGGTATTCAATAAGCCAGATGAACCGCAGAAGGCTCAGGCTGTTTCCGTCACGGATATGGAAATCCCGTCGGGTGGAGAAATCCATGCGGCGGGTTCTGCCGCGCTCCCTGCTTGGGCGGTCTCTGCTGATTGTCTTCATTCCGCTGCTTGTGACGCAGGCAATCTCCCTTGAACTGTTTTACGGAAACTTTCTCAAGGTTGTGTCCCGCCGTCTGTCAGACAGCGTCAGTTCCGAAATTGTGCTTTCTCTCAATGCGTTGGAGCGGTTGCACAAACAAAGCGACAAGGAATGGTTTGTCGAACAGGCGCGTGACCACCTGCAGCTGGTGGAAACCTGGCACGCGGGAGCCAAGCTGCGGCGGGTTGGCTTCAACCATGTGCTTGGGCCAATGGATGAAGATCTGGCCCACGCACTGGAAAATGCAATCGATCACCCATTTTTTGTAAACTGGCGGAGTGATCCGCATACCGTGAAAATTTCCATCCAGTTGAGCGATGGCGTGCTGGAGGTGGAAGCGCCCCGCAAACGGCTGGATATGGGGCAGATCTGGTTGTTTGTGGCATGGGCTTTAGGCAGTTCTCTGCTGCTGTTTATCATTGCCAGCCTGTTCATGCGTAATCAGGTGCGGGCCATCAGGCGGCTGGCGCATGCGGCCGAACAATTTGGTCTGGGGCGGGATATCGGGCCCATCAAACCGGAAGGGGCGCAGGAAGTGCGTAAGGCTTCCGTAGCCTTCAACCGCATGCAGGACCGGATCTTCCGATTTGTGTCTCAACGGACAGGTGTTCTGGCAGGTGTATCGCACGATCTACGCACACCGTTGACCCGCATTCGTCTCTCATTAGCCATGATGCCACGCACAGGGGTGGTGAAGGCAGAAGATCTGCGCGGGGATGTGGATGACATGATCGGTGATGTGGTTGAAATGGAACACATGATCGACAGTTATCTGGCGTTTGCGCGGGGTGAGGGCGCTGAAACGCCGCTTCTGGTGGAATTTGCACCATTCATGGAAGACGTTGTGATAGCAGCCCGACGCACAGGCGCGCGGGTAAGCGCCGTCAGTGTGCAGAAGGATTTGCAGGTCATGATACGCCCGGATGCCCTGCGGCGTGCATTGACCAACCTGTTGGACAATGCGCGCAGGCATGGTGGCGCAATAACCATAACAGCCCGGGCGGTCGCTGAAGGCGCTTGCATTTTAGTAGATGATGATGGCCCAGGTATCAGCCCGGAACGACGGGAAGCCGTTTTCCGGGCTTTTGAAAGTGGCCGAGGTGGCGGAACCGGGCTGGGGCTGACCATCTCCCGTGACATCGTACGGGCGCATGGCGGAGAGATGGAGCTGGATGTCTCCCCATCAGGCGGGCTGAGAGTGCGTATCCTTTTGCCCTGAGAGAATTCTCTTCATTCGTTTCAGGACGTTTGGCCCGTTCCGACGCATGGCGTTGTCGCAGATCAGGTTAAGAGGGCGCTTCGTCTCTCCTGTTTGAAGAGCCGGTGATTTCAGCGTTGTTTTAAGCCTACTCAAGACCCACATAGAGAGATGTGACGCCAAAAGGCAGATTTCCAAAGACTAACATGGCGGCTGAAGGAGAACGCTTTCACGTAACCATGGAGCGGCTAAACCAGTCCGGTAAGTCTTTTAAATCGCTACTCTTAGAGCGTGTTGCCTGAGCCAAAATGACCGGGGCCGCTGTTGTTGCCCATCATGCCAGTGCCCGATGTGCTGCCGCCGCCCATCATGTTCTGCATGGGGTTGTAGCGGCCTACGTTACCAAGAATCTGCTGCAGGATATTGATGCTGGTGCCAGGGGTGGGTGTGACCTGACTAATCATGGCAACAGGCCGGGCATCCCGGCGGCTGAGTGTCCGCAGGCTTTCCAGTGTGCCGTTGCCGCCGAACTTGAGAACAACAACCTGCTGCTTCTTGATGCCCGGAAAATCTATGGGGCGCAGATAGGTGGCCATGGAAATATAAATCCATGTGTTGTCGTCAAAGGCTCCCTTGGTCGTGGCGGAGCCGAGAAGATCGACCGCGTCAGCCCGTGTGCTCGTGCCGGGAATGAGCTGATTGTAATCATCAGCTTCAATCAGGGAGCCACGGGGGATAGGGGTGGGGCGGAACACATTGCAGCCAGAAAGAACGCACAGGGCTGCCAGCAACCCGCACTTTGCGCGGACATTGGCAATTTTTCTTGAGCGTTGCGGCATCATGTCAGTAAAGCACCCCGGTTTGTGCAGTCACTCTAACGTGTCGAGACAAAAAAAGACAGGGCTGCCCACACGCAGACACCTGCTTCTGTCGGATGCCCGAACAGGCGGGGGGCGTCAATTCCTGAATTCTGTCATGGAGCTGTTTTGCAGGAAAACCATATGTTCCGCCCTTACGGCACGCAGGGTTTGTGATAGGGCTGTGAGTGTCTGTTCCTTGCAAATACGGCGGTAGCAGCATGTTTGGATTAAACATCACAGATGTCTTTGTTTCAGGAGGCTCCCATGGCCGCTAAACCGGAATTTTCCCGCCTGACGGCCGTACGCCGAATCGCGCCAGGAGGGCTGAACGTAACGGTTGAGGCAACGCCAGAGGAATGCAGGCAGATTGCTGTGCGTCTTGGGTTGCCTGAAGTCAGCATGTTGCGGTGCAAATATCACCTGACAGCCACCGGACGAGACTGCGTTACGGCTCATGGTGCGCTGGCGGCGCGTTTCAAGCAGACCTGTGTGGTGACTCTTGAACCGTTTGAGGACGTGATGGCAGGCTCTTTTGAGGTGCAGTTCGTGCCTGCGGAAGATTTTGAAGAAAGTGCCGAGCCTGATCTGGAAGCGATTGATGAAATTCCTTATGAAGGAGACTCCATTGATCTTGGAGAAGCGGCTGTAGAGCAGTTTGCTCTGGATCTGGAGCCTTATCCTCACGCACCGGATGCGGTTCTGCCCCCCGGACTTGTGATCACTGAGGAAGAGGCGGAGAAACGGGCGCAGGAAGAGGCGCGTGCCAGAGGAAACACGCCATTTTCCGCGCTTGAACAGTTGCGCCGTAAAGATAGCTGACCTGTTAGAGGCGGATTTCTTGCAGTGTTGCTTGCGAAAGGGGCAGCTCTCTGCTAGAGCCCGCCCTCAATCTGGTGATTAACCTGTTTTGTCTTGCTGGCGGCATGGCCTGAGTGTTGTGACGCCGGTGGTCTTTAGATCTGTTTGGAGGGGCTCGGGCCCATGGCTGTACCCAAAAGAAAAACCTCGCCTTCACGTCGTGGCATGCGTCGCAGCCATGAAGCCCTGCGTGTGGAGGCCTATGCTGAATGCTCCAACTGTGGTGAGCTGAAGCGTCCGCACAACATTTGCAGCCACTGTGGTCATTATGATGGCCGTGAAGTGATTGCTGCGGGCAAAGCGCTGAAAGTCGCTGTGCGCGCCTGAAAATGAAAGTGCTCGTCTCTCCTTGAGGAGAGAGGGCACAATGCGGGGGTAAGGCATCTGCAGCATGGCAGAGAAGCAGGCATGAGCAAGAAAGAGAGTCCAGATATTTCCATTTCAGAACAGAGTGAGGTGTTCAGCCTTGCTGTTGATGGAATGGGAGGCGATGGAGCTCCTGATGTGGTTGTCGCTGGGCTTGCTATAGCTGCTGATCGTCATCCCGGCATGCGGGTGCTGCTGACAGGAGATGAAGCAAAGCTTCGTCCACTTTTGGCCAAGCACCCCAAGGCTGAGTCCATCTGCACCATCTGGCATACGGATGAGGCCGTGCCGATGGACATGAAGCCAACCGCCGCCCTGCGCGTGCGGAAATCTTCCATGCGTCTTGGTATGGATGCTGTGGCAAGCGGTCGGGCCAGAGGCGTTGTTTCCGCTGGTAACAGCGGGGCCATGCTGGCATTGGCCAAGATTGTGGTCAAAACCATGCCCGGCATTTCCCGTCCTGCCATGGCGGCCATCAGCCCCACAATCAAAGGCGACGTGGTCATGCTTGACCTCGGTGCTAATGTGGCGTGCGACTGGCGTAATCTGGTGGAATTTGCGGTGATGGGGGAAGCCTTTGCAAAGGCTGTTCTTGGTCTCCCCGCTCCACGGATCGGTCTCCTCAATATCGGTTCAGAGGAACTTAAAGGCGACGAGAAGCTGCGTATCGCTTCTGAAGTCCTGCGGGAAAGCCCGCTGGCGTCCCAGTTCCATGGCTTTATTGAAGGCCACGATATTACAGCCGGCACTACGGATGTTGTGGTGACGGACGGCTTTACAGGAAATGTCGCGCTGAAAACGGGGGAAGGGGTGCTGAAGATGGCAACCTCCCTTCTGCGCCAGGTTTTCAGCCGCGGTATTATCGCCAAGATTGGTTATCTTCTGGTTCGGCCCGGCCTTGAGCGGATGAAAGAGTGGCTTGATCCCCGCCGCTATAACGGAGCCGTGTTTGTTGGTCTGAACGGCGTGGTTGTAAAATCCCACGGCGGCACAGATGCGGAAGGCTTCGCCGCCGCAGTTGATGTTGCCATGGATATGGTCACCCACGGCTTCAATGATGGTATTCGCGAGCGTCTGACCCATATGGGGGCGCTTCTATCCCACCAGCAGGCTTCCATGGAACGTGAACCCGCCGTGACGGCGTCCTGACAGGATAGAATAGCACAGCATTGATGCCCGTGTGGTAGCCGGTGCTGGATAATGAAAGAGCAGAGATGGCGAGACGTTCGCTTCTGGTAGGGTTTGGTGGGTTCCTGCCAGATCGTGTCGTGACTAACGATGAACTGGCAGCCCAGCTTGATACATCCGATGACTGGATCAAAACCCGCACTGGCATAACCCGGCGTCATATTGCAGGGCCGAATGATACGGCAACCAGCATGGGTGCTCAGGCGGCCCGTCGTGCTTTGGATTATGCAGGCCTGACTCCGGCAGATATTGATGCGGTCATTGTTGGAACGTCCACGCCTGATCAGGCTTTCCCGGCTACGGCGGTTAGAATTCAGGCCGAACTGGGCATGCAGCAGGGATTCGGGTTTGACCTCGCGGCGGCCTGCTCCGGATTCATTTTTGCTCTTTCAACAGCAGATGCGTTTATACGCAGCGGCCAGGCCCGCAATGTGCTGGTGATTGGCAGCGAGGTTTATTCCCGTATTGTCGATTGGTCAGACCGCGGAACGTGTGTGCTGTTTGGCGATGGCGCCGGGGCAGTCGTTTTGTCTGGCACTGATGAGCCCGGTGAGGCCGGTCTCCTCTCAACCCATCTGCATTCTGATGGGACTGCAGGTGATCTGTTGTATGTGGACGGCGCCGTGGGCCGCCGGGAAATGAGCGGGCATCTAAAAATGAGCGGACGGGATGTGTTCCGCCACGCCGTGGCCAAGCTTTCTTCTTCCGTGGACGAAGCATTGAAAGCCGAAGGGCTGGAATATGGCGATGTCTCCTGGCTGGTGCCGCATCAGGCCAATATCCGTATCATCGAAGGGGTGGCCAAAAAGCTGAACCTTCCGCCAGAACGGGTGGTGATTACGGTTGACCGTCATGCCAATACGTCCGCGGCCTCGATTCCGCTGGCGTTGGATGAAGCCGTAAGGGACGGGCGTATCCAGAAAGGCGATCTGGTGTTGATGGAAGCCTTGGGTGGCGGCCTCACATGGGGGTCTGCTCTGGCTCGTTTCTAGTTTTTGATCAGGGAAGGAGGAGTCGTCGTTCAGTTTGAATTGACGAGGTCCGCCAACATGTTACCTTCTCTTTTATGGAAACTGTCACGCGTGCATCTCTGGTAGAGCAGATCTATCAGCAGGTTGGGCTGTCCCGAAAAGAATCCGCTGTTCTTCTGGAAGATATTCTGGAAACGGTAATGGTAGCGCTTGAACAAGGTGAAAGCGTGAAAATTAGCGGCTTTGGCACTTTTTCTGTCAGACAGAAAGGCCAGCGCAGCGGGCGTAATCCCAAAACGGGTGAGGAAGTCCCAATTCTTCCACGTTCGGTTCTGGTCTTCCGGCCCAGCCAGCTTTTGCGGGCAGAAGTGAATCACGAATCTCTTGATGCAGGTGTGGATGACGATAATGACTGAAGGCACGTTTTCTTCACCGGAAGACTCGATTCCCACACAGTCTGAAGAAGATACTTTCTCCCGGTCAGAAAAAGGGCCTCTGGCGTTCCGGACAATCAGTGAAGTAGCTGATGAACTGCACGTTCCGCAGCATGTGCTTCGCTTCTGGGAAACACGGTTCGAGCAGGTTCGTCCCCTCAAGCGCGGCGGGGGGCGTCGGTATTATCGTCCCGCAGATATTGAACTGCTGCGCTACATTGCAGATCTGCTTTACAGCAAAGGTTACACTGTAAAGGGTGTTCAGCGCCTGCTGCGCGAAGGGGCTCATACGGCGGCAGAGGCGGCGGACGTCCCGTCGACACAACCGACGCCTCCGTCAGAAACGGTGCAGCCTGCTGCTGAAGAAGCGCCAGTTCTTCCAGCTTCCGCAGGCACAGACCTTTCGCAACAGGCTGAGCCAGTCTCTGTTGAGGTCGCGCTTGTCGAGGTCGTTGATGCTATAGACGGTAGTGCAATAGCCGAAGAAGCTGATGCCCCTGCCAGTGTGTCTGAACCCGAGAGGGATGAAACACCGCAGGATGCGGTTGGCGTGGTCGAGACCAATATGGATGACGCCGTTTCTGCTGAAGCCCTCCTTGCTGTAGCTCCAGAGCCCATATCAGACGAGAGTGCCCCGCAGCCTGATGTTTCGGCTGTAGAAAGCTTGGAAGAAAGTTCTGCTCAGGCCCAGTCTGCTGGTGTGACGGAAGAAGACGTGGTGGCAGCGTTCGGTGCTGAAGAGCCTGCCTCGGTTGAACAAGGTGATGATGCAGTAGACACTACAGAAGTCCTGCCTGAGCCGGATAAAGCATCCGTGCAGGGTGAGGGTCATAATGTTGTGCAACTGAAAAAGCAGAATACACGGCTGCGTAATGATCTGGCCGATATCCTGCTTGAACTGCAAGCATTGCGCAGTCGCCTTTCTGCATAAAAAACAGATCAGGTGGCTTGTGCGGATAGCAGGAGGCTGCTAAAGACCTCACACCAAGCAAACGGGCAGTAGCGCAGTCTGGTAGCGCATCAGTCTGGGGGACTGGGGGTCGTGGGTTCGAATCCCGCCTGCCCGATATCTTGTTTGCTAAAGGTTTTTCTGAAAAATCAGATGCAATGATGGGTGTTCATTCTATGAGCACCCTTTTTTGTTTGCTGCGTAGGTTGGTTTTAAAAACCAACCGTAAACATCAGATGCTGCTTTCTGCTTCGGGGGGGCGAGGGCTGCGTGCTCGTTGGCCCTATATCGGGCAGCCAGTTTCCAGTGAACTATTTCCCAAAAGCCCTGACAGTCCTTCCACTTCAGGGCTTGCTACTCCCTCTAAAATTAAGAGGGAGGCAGAGGGGCTTGCGACCGTTCGTTTCCGGCTGTCCAGCGCCGCCAGAGCAGGTCCAATGCAGCCATGGCTGCTGGACCAACAAAGAGCCCAAGCAAGCCCCATGTTTCCGCTCCACCCAGAATACCGAGCAGGACCCACAGGAAGGGGAGTTTGGTGCTGCCGCCAATCAGAACCGGGCGCACAAAGTGGTCGGCCACAAAGATGATCACCGCACCGATGCAGAATGTGGCGATGCCCGCGATGGAAGCTCCCTGAGCCAGAATCAGAAGAGATACCAAGCCCACGGCAACCATGGCGCAGAAGGGAATCATTGCGGCAACGCCGGTGATCACCCCAAACAGTGCTGGGTGAGGGGCGCCACAGAGAAAATAGACAATCCCCATCAGCAGGCCTTCGGCCATGCCGACCAGCACCAGCCCCTGCACAGTGCCATGAATGGAGGCCACAATCTGACGGGCAATGGTTTCTCCACGCTTGCCAAAAGCCCGGCGGGAAGCCACCCGGCACTGCCGGATAACGGAAACGCCATCTTTATAAAGAAAGAAAAGCGTGACAATGGAGAAGCAGAACAGAGTGCCTCTGTGCGCGATCTGTGAGCCGACGGCTTTGGTCAAAGCCATGCCCTTACTGTCCAATGCTCCGGTGAGGCCGGAAACGTCTTCCGGGTTGGCAAGATGGGCCTGCCACCAGGAGGTCAGCGTCTGGCTGCCAAAGGGCAGGCGGGAAATAGCCTCGGGCACAGGAACACCCGATTGCCGTGCTTTCTCCAGCCACGCCAGTGCACTTTGTGCTTCTCCCACAGCTTCCAGTGTAATGAGCATCATGGGGATAACAAAAATCAACGCCATGGCCGCAGTGAAGAGGAACGGTAACAAAATGCCTTTTGCGGCCTTAGGCCAGGCCATCCGTGCGCGTGTGTAAAGGGGCCAGGTTGCGACAGCAAACACGCATCCCCATGCCAGAGCGGGCAGAAAACCATGAATGGTGTAAAAAGCGATGGCCAGAATAAAAAACGCCAGAACAGCCCGTGCCACTTCCTGTCCTCGCCGAGACCGCTGACTGGGTTTGACAAGAACACAACGCGGCGGCCCGGAAAGAGAGGGCAGGTTGTGATGATCTGGCATGAAGGGCGCGTCTCCTCGTTTACCGAAAAAGCATGTTTGCGCCGGGCGGGTGATCCCGGCCCATAAGAATATGGGTATGCTCTGTCGCTTGAGTAACATAATTACTGCTTTTTGGTGGCATGCCACGCTGAATATTTTGGCTTTGCCTGTTTAACTCCTCTATCTCTCTGCGGCAGGCTCCTCTTATAAGCGGCAATCATGCTCAAAAATTTTCTTACAGTTGGCGGCTGGACCATGCTCAGCCGTATTCTTGGTCTGGTGCGCGACCAGCTTCTGGCGGCCTTCATGGGGGCAGGTGCGTTACAGGATGCGTATCAGGTGGCGTTTCGCCTGCCCAATATGTTTCGGCGGCTGTTTGGGGAAGGCGCTTTTAACGCGGCCTTTGTACCGCTGTTTTCATCCGTTCTGACACAGGAAGGGGAAGAACAGGCCCGCACTTTTGCACGGCGGGCTCTTGGCGTGATGCTGGCGTGGCTGATTTTTCTGTGCGTGGCGGGTGAACTGTTCATGCCGCAGGTTTTACGGCTGATTGCACCGGGTTTTTTGCAAACGGGCGACCGTTATGCCCTTGGTGTGAGCCTCAGCCGTATCACCTTTCCCTATCTGGTGCTGATTTGTGCTGCGGCACTTGTGGCCGGGGTGCTGAATGGCCTGCATAAGTTCAGTATGGCCGCGGCGGCTTATCTGGCCTTCAATGTGGTTGGTATTGCGGCCATCCTGTTTGTCTCGCCTTTCATGCCGAATGTGGCTTATGCGGCCGCGTGGGGTGTCACGGCGTCTGGCGTGGTGCAGTTGGGATTGTTGCTCTGGTCGTGTCATCGGGCCGGATTCGGGCTTATGCCGCTCTGGCCACAGCTTACGCCGCGTATCCGGTTGCTGGTGCGTCGTATGCTGCCGGGGTTGGTTGGAAGTGGGGTGGGACAGATCAATCTGACAATTGATACCATCATTGCCACTTTGCTACCTGCAGGCAGCGTTTCCTTGATGTATTTTGCAGACCGTATCAACCAGTTGCCGTTAGGCGTACTGGGGGCGGCTGCTGGCACAACGCTTCTGCCAGTTCTTACACGCCATCTGGCCGCAGGTGAGCATGAGGCCGCGCGCGCCGCGCAAAACCGGTCAATCGAGTATGTGTTGCTACTGACACTCCCTGCTGTGGCGGGGCTATTGGTGCTGGCTGGCCCGATCATGATTGTTCTGTTTGGGCATGGCTCTTTTACGGAACATGATGCTCTTCTTTCAGCTCAGGCACTGCGCGCTTACGCCATCGGCTTGCCGGCATTTGTGATGGTGAAAGTTCTCTCTCCCGCTTTTTTTGCACGGGGGGATACCCGGACGCCTGTTTACGTAGGGATCAGCATTCTGGTCTTCAATTTCATTCTGAATCTGCTGTTCATGAAGCCTCTTCTTCATGTGGGGCCGCCCCTTGCCAGCAGTGTGGCGGCTTTTCTGAATGTGGCGTTTCTGACCATCTTGCTGCGTCGCCGTCAGGCTTTGGAGTTGGAGCCTGCAACCGGGCGTAACATGGCACTGACAATTGGCGCATCAGGATTGATGGCGGCTGGACTTCTGTGTGTTGAAGCTGTGATCGGTTTTCCCGCAGGCTTGTTTCTGCGCATGATCTGGCTTGGTATCATGATTGTGCTGGGCGCAGTCTTCTACGGAATACTACTGCATGCGTTTGGTATTATTGATGCAGCAAGCGTTCTGGCGCGTCTTCGGCGTCGTTTGGGTAAACGGAGCGTTTGAAGCAGCGTCAGTATAGGAAAGAAAGAGCGTGACCGAGATTCTTCTGGCCCATCAGGTTGATCTGGCAACATGGCGGCGGGCCGCACGGCACCATGTGTTTGCCGGAACATCGCCAGAAGAACTGACGTGGCGAGTGCAACCCTCAGCGCTGTTGTTCCAATCTCGGCCAGATGCGCAGGCCGCGTTTTCGGTCTCCGAGGAAGAAAAGCAGGAACCGCTCAGGCTTTCCCGCCGTCTGGTGGAACAACTGGTGCTGGCAATCCAGGCACATGACCCGGAACGGTTTGCTCTGCTCTATCGGTTTGTTTTTCGTGTCATGCATGAAGGGCTGGATCTGCGCACACATGCAAACGATCCGGATGTGCGACGGTTGGAAGCGCTTGCTGAGGCAGTGGTTGCTGAAACACACCGGTTTCGTGCAGATTTTGCCGCCTATTTCCGTCACGGCGGGCGGGGCGAGTGGGTCAGCCACCTCTCCAATTATATTGTTGAGGCTAATGCCTCCTATTGTCTGGCTCGTGTTGCAGAGCCGTGGTCCGTGCAAACGGGGTACAGGCGGATGCAGTGGGATGGACGGGCTCTTTCATTTGGTCCCGGCAGTGAAGAGGAGCAGCCTCTCTTATGGCAAAGAGACGGAGAGGGCGTGTGGCTGGGATATCCCAAAACAGTTTTGCCTCCCGCTGAAGAAGACATTGCGCAAGCTACCACGCTTGATCAACTGGGTAGTGAAGCTATGGATTGCCGCGCTTGCGCATTATGGCAGCCTGCAACACGAACAGTATTTGGGGAAGGCCCAATAACGGCAAGGGTCATGCTGGTGGGCGAACAGCCCGGAGATCAGGAAGATATTGCTGGGCACCCCTTTGTGGGGCCTGCAGGGCAAGTGCTTGACCGGGCTTTACAGGAGGCCGGAATTGAGCGCCCGGATGTGTATGTGACCAACGCGGTCAAGCATTTCCGGTTTGTATGGCGGGGTACGCGGCGGCTCCATCAAAAACCTGAGCCGAGCTCAGTGGATGCATGCCGACTCTGGCTGAACGCAGAACGACGGCTGATTCAGCCCGTGCTTGTTGTGATGATGGGCGTTACGGCCGCCCAAAGCCTGCTTAAGCGTCCTGTAACAATTTCACGGGAACGATCACGCATTTTTCCGCTGGAAGGCGGAAGCCACGGATTGGTTACAGTGCACCCGTCTTACCTGCTGCGTCTGCCGAACGAGGCAGATAAACAACGCGAGTATCAGCGTTTTCTAGAAGACTTGCGGCAGGTGAAGCGCTTTATGGAAGAGCGCCGTCAGCAGCCGGTGTTTTAAACTTCACGCGCCTTATTGATACGGGCGTGGAGTTCTTTCCCGGTTTTGAAAAAGGGAATGAACTTCTTGGAAACCTGAACCTGTTCCCCGGTTTTGGGATTCCGGCCAATGCGCGGGTCACGTTCCTTGATGGAAAATGCGCCGAATCCACGAAGCTCTACGCGGTTGTTATCGGCCAGACTTCTGGAGATGGCGCCAAAGACAGTATTGACGATCAGATTGATATCTTTGAGCTGAAGGTGAGGGTGTTTTCTCATGAGAGCAGCAATGAGCTCAGATTTCGTCATGCTTACCTTCCGGACTCATATGATCTGATACACTACTGAGCGGTGAACCCGGACATTTTTCAGAAGGGAACGCCACCCAGACCCAAAATGCGCAACCAAGGCCTTTAAACCAGATTGCGCATTTCAGATTTCACTATGGCGGTATTGTTCGTCAATACATAAAAACCCCGTCAGCCCTCAGCAGAGGAATGCTCACGGGGTTCTGTGGTCAAATCAGGCTGATGCTTTCTTGGTGCGGCGACCGCGACCGTTTGCATCTTCCCCTTCTGGTGTCGCGTGAATTTTGCGGCCAAGGCCGATTTCACGGGCCAGCGTGGAACGGCGCTCTGCGTAGTTCGGGGCAACCATGGGGTAATCAACCGGCAGACCCCAGCGTTCACGGTACTGTTCAGGCGTCATGCCATAAGCGCTTTGCAGATGGCGCTTGAGCATTTTCAGTTTTTTGCCGTCTTCCAGACAGATGATGTAGTCGGGGAAAACAGAACGCTTCACCGGCACAGCAGGCTGAAGCTTTTCAGGTTCGCTAACCGGCTGATCCGCTGATTTCAGAGCCTGATAAACATCTTTTATCAGGGTCGGGATCGTTGCCGGGTCCGTTGCGTTGTTGGAGACATGGGCAGAAACAATTTCTGCAACCAGGTCGAGAATGATGGGGTAGCTCTGATTCTCAGTCATGGTGGATCCGTTTTTATTTTATCGGCTGATATGCAGTAACACATACTATCAGTATCTTTTTTTGTGAATAGAAAATATTCAAATGGGCCTGAATAAAGTGGTTTTTCTTTATCCAGGTGCAAATATGGGTGAAGGCAAAATATAAATAGCAAGTAAAATAAACTTTTTGTAATTTCTGTTTCTGATCAAGATGGAAACGGTCCAATGATGCACAGTTATTTTTTGCAACCCAAACCACCTGACTGACGTTGCTCTGGCGTTGCGCAGGTATTTTAAAGCAAGATAATTGACTTTCATCTGGGTGCTATTAAGGCAGGAGGCTGGCTGTACGCCGTTTGTCTTGAAGTCAGCCAGAGGTAGTGCTGAACAGCTCTGATAATTTGTCAGAACATAAAACAAGGACCGTAGAAAATGGGGCAGGACGGTAAGACAGAAACAGGTATTGTGCCTGTCGTGTTGTCGGGCGGGACGGGGAGCCGTCTCTGGCCCATGTCCCGAGCCAGTTTTCCCAAGCAGCTCTGGGCATTACTGAGTGAACGCAGCATGTTGCAGGAAACAGTTCTGCGCGGCAGTTCCGCTGGTTTTGCGCCCCCTGTCATTGTTTGCAATGAGGAGCATCGTTTCCTGATTGCCGAGCAGTTGCGCGAAGTTATGGTTGAGAAACCAAGTATCCTTCTGGAGCCAGTCGGGCGCAATTCGGCTCCCGCTATTGCCGCTGCGGCCCTTCTGGTTGCGCAGACAAACCCGCAGGCCGTCCTGTGGATGATGCCAGCGGATGCGGAAATCAAAAACCATCATGCCTTGCAAGCTGTTATGGAAAAGGCTGTTGATGCAGCCCGGATCGGAAGAATTGTCACATTCGGCATGACCCCCACACGGCCCGAAACCGGGTATGGCTATATTGAAAAAGGCGAACCGCTGCCGGGTGTGGATGGGGCTTTTGTTATTCGTTCATTTCGTGAAAAACCGACGGCTGATGTCGCCCGGGGTTTTGTGGAAGACGGTAATTACTTCTGGAACTCCGGCATGTTTGTCTTCCGCGCGGACGTGTTGCTGGAAGAAATGAACAAATATGCTCCCAAGGTTTTGGAGCATGTGAAGGCTGCTTTTGAAAAGCGCACGACGGATCTGGATTTTATCCGGCTTGATAAAGAGGCCTTTAGTCAGGCTCCGGATATTTCCCTGGACTATGCCATTGCTGAAAAGACCGATGTTTCAGCTGTTATCCCGGCAGATCTGGGATGGTCAGACGTTGGAAGCTGGGATGCCCTGTGGGATATCAGTAACAAGGATGCGGACAACAACGTACTGATTGGGGACGTTCTGACGGAGGGAGCACACGGGTGCTATGTTCGCTCGGAAGGGATGCTGACGGCGGTTTCCGGTCTGGATGATGTTGTTGTTGTGGTGACCTCTGATGCCGTGCTGGTGACGCACAAAAATCAGGCTCAGGATGTCAAGAAACTGGTGGAACAGTTGAAGCGGGAAGGGCGATCAGAAGCCTTTACGCACCAGAGATGTTACCGGCCCTGGGGGTTTTATGAAGGGTTGATCTGCAATGACCGCTTTCAGGTCAAGCGCATTGTGGTGAACCCGGGTGGCAAGCTTTCCTTGCAGAAGCATTTTCATCGGTCTGAGCACTGGGTGGTTGTGGCTGGGGTTGCTGTGGTAACCCGGGATGACGAGCAACTTTTGCTGCGTGAAAACGAGAGCGTGTATTTGCCTCAGGGCTGCACGCATCGACTGGAAAATCCGGGAAAAATTCCCCTGACGCTGATTGAAGTGCAATCAGGTGCTTATTTGGGGGAAGATGATATTATTCGTATTGAAGACAGTTATAATAGAAATTGATAAATAAAGATGGCGATAACAAAAAAGCTCCCCCGAAGGGGAGCTTTTTTGGAAGGGAAAAACAGCAGATAATCTGCTTTTAGCGGATTCCCAGTTCGCTCATCAGGAAGTCGCGGAATACGGCTACGCGCTTGGAACTGCGCAGTTCTTCCGGGTAAACAAAATAGGCGTCCACCGTAGGCGTGGGAACTTCAGGAAGAATCTGAACCAGATCCGGAAATTCCTTGGCTGCGTAAGTGGGAATGGAGCCTATGCCAAGGCCGGATGCAATGGCGGATGCCATGGCGGCCATGCTGTTGACTTCCAGCCGGGCCTGCTGTTTGGCGCCATTATGGCGAACCGCTTCAGCCAGCCAGTTGATATGCGCCACCGGCGGATGATGCTCTCCGAAAAGAACAAGCTGATGTGCGTTGATATCGTCTAGCGATTTGGGCGTGCCGTACTTTTCTATGTAAAGCGGCGCCGCAAAAATGGGCAGATGGAAATCGGCCAGATGCCGTTGAATGAGGTCAGGCTGGCGTGGAGCGTGCATGCGCACTGCCACATCGGCTTCTCTCATGCCAAGATCAAGATCGTTATCTTCCAGAATCAGACAGATATCGATATCGGGATTGGCGGACATAAACTTGTGCAGTCGTGGCATAAGCCAGCAATTGCCAAAGCCTGTAGTGGTTGTAACCCGTAGCCGACCGGCTGCCTTTTCCTTGCTTTCGGTTAAAAGCGTTTGGGTCATTTCAAGTTTTGAAAAGACTTCGCGCACCGTCTTATGCAGCGTCTCGCCCTGTTCGGTGAGGATCAGTCCTCGGGCGTGGCGATGAAAAAGAGGAACCTGAAGAACATCCTCCAGAGCCGAAATCTGCCGTGAAACAGCAGATTGGCTCAGATTCAGGACATCCCCAGCGTGGGTAAAGGAACCCGCTTCGGCTACAGCATGGAAAACCCGGAGTTTGTCCCAGTCCACGCATGCCTCCTGCAATATTGAATAAAGTGATTAACGGCATGAATTCATGCCATTCGTTTATTACGTGCAGTAATTGTCAGGCGTGGTCAAGGGACCTGCTGTAATTAGTGCTGTATTTCAGCCAGATAGCGCTCGGCATCCAGCGCCGCCATGCAGCCGCTTCCCGCTGCCGTTACGGCCTGACGATAGATCTTGTCCTGTACGTCGCCTGCGGCAAATACGCCGGGAACGGACGTGCGGGTTGAGCCGGGGGTGGTCAGAATATAGCCTTCGTCATCCAGTGAAAGCTGGTTTGCGAAAATGCCCGTGTTGGGAGAATGCCCAATAGCGATGAAAACACCATCCGTAGGATAAACGGTTGTTGTGTTGTCCTGTGTGTTGCGGAGCTTGATGCCTGAGACAACGGCCGGCGTACCATCGGCCAGAATATCTTCCACAACACTGTTCCAGACAATGGTGGTTTTGGGATTAGCGAAAAACCGGTCCTGCAGGATTTTTTCGGCCCGCAGCGTATCGCGCCGGTGCACAAGGGTAACGTGCGCGGCGTGGTGCGTCAGATACAGGGCTTCTTCAACGGCAGTATTACCGCCCCCCACAACCACAACGTTCTTGCCCCGGTAGAAAAAGCCATCGCATGTTGCGCAGGCGGAAACACCAGCGCCCTGAAGCTGCTTTTCACTGGGCAGGCCCAGCCATTTTGCCTGTGCTCCGGTCGCGATGATGACGGATTTTGCAACGTACTGCGTGCCCGAATCTCCCACCATCCGGAAAGGAGAGCCCGCTTTGAAATCCACGGATGTAATAATGTCATGCTGGATGCTCGCGCCAACATTTTCGGCCTGCGCCGCCATCTGTTCCATCAGCCATGGGCCCTGCACCGCTTCTGCAAAGCCCGGATAGTTTTCAACGTCCGTTGTGATCATAAGCTGCCCCCCCGGCTGAAGGCCCGCCACAAGAACCGGCTTGAGGTTGGCGCGCGCCGCGTAAATGGCGGCGGTATAGCCAGCGGGGCCAGCGCCAATAACCAGCAGGTCAGTTGTAATGGTTTCAGTCATTGTCAGGCAGGCCTTCCCGGTAGATGTCAGTGTGAAAGAGCGCGTGGCACGCACCGTCTATTCCTGCTTGCGATATGGCGGGAGCCTTCCATTTGAGCAAGAGGCGTAAGTGGTTTGCGAGCCATGCAGACGCATGGCATATACGGAGCAAGATGTTCAGGAAAAAAGGCTACAGCGTAAAATGGAACAGATAAGGTGACAGAACTTGACGCTGTTGACCTGCGTATTGTGGCGGAACTGCAAGACGATGGCCGGATGACCAATGTGGAGCTGGCGCGCCGGGTTGGGATCTCCGCTCCGCCGTGTTTGCGGCGCGTGCGGCGGCTTGAGGAGCTAGGAGTAATCCGGGGGTATCATGCTGAACCGGATGCCGGGATGCTGGGCTGGCCGATTACATTTTTTGCCCTGATCGGTCTGGATAGCCAGAAAGAGGCTATTCTGTCCGCTTTTGAGCAGGATCTGGCACAGTGGCCGGAAGTGCGCGAATGCCACATGATTCGGGGCGGCGGAGATTTTCTCGTGCGCCTGATCGCACGGGATGCCGCTCACGAAAACCAACTGACTCGGCGTTTGACCGAAGGCCCGCATGTTATCCGGGTGCAGACCTTGCAGACCATCCGCACCAGTCTTGAGAGAACCGGGGTGCCACTGTCTGCCGGGGTGGAGGGGAACAGTCCGTGATGTCAGACGCTGCGGCGTCGCCCGGTGCGGTGTGTGGCGGTCCCGATATCAGTGTCATCATTCCCTGCTACAACGAGGTCAGGAATATTGCCCCACTGGTGGCAGCCCTTGATCGCGCACTGGCAGGACGCCGCTGGGAAGTGGTGTTTGTTGATGACAATTCGCCTGATGGCACCACGCATGCCGTCAGGCAGCTTGCCCAGAAGGATGCGCGCGTACGTGGATTATGCCGGGTAGGGCGGCGCGGCCTTTCTTCTGCGGTGATTGAAGGTGCATTGTCATCCTCGGCTCAGATTATCGCCGTGATGGACGGAGACCTTCAGCACGATGATACGCGTCTTGGTGCATTGATTGACGCCGTGCAAAGCGGTGGCTGTGATGTGGCGGTTGGGAGTCGCCATGTTGAAGGCGGCAGCAATGCCGGCCTTGCGAACGCATGGCGCCACGCTTTGTCTGATGGTGGTATAAAGCTGGCGCAGATGGTGTTGCCTGTCAGGCTGAGTGACCCAATGAGCGGCTTCTTTGCCCTGCGGCAGGATGTGTTTGAGGCTGTAGCCCCTCGTCTTTCCGGAACGGGGTTCAAGATTCTGCTCGATATTCTGCTTTCCTCTCCAAAACCTTTGCGTGTGCGGGAAGTCCCCTGTGGCTTCCGCGCCCGTGTGGCGGGAGAAAGCAAACTGGATGCTCTCGTGATGCTCCAGTTTCTGGCGTTGATGCTGGACAAGCTTTGCCGTGGCTGGTTGCCCCTCCGTTTTGTTGCCTTCTGTCTGGTTGGTTCTATTGGGGTCGGCGTTAATCTGGCCGTCATGCAGAGTATTCGCAGCATGGGGGGGGATTTTCCTGTAGCGCAGGGCGGAGGGACGGTTGTCGCCATGATCCTCAACTTTGTGCTCGATAATAATATTACCTATCGGGACAAACGCCTGCGGGGGATGCGCTTTATGGGTGGTCTTCTTGCCTTCATGCTGGTGTGTTCAATAGGTGCTGTGGCCAATGTTGGCGTGGCGCAAATGCTGTTTCAGGCTCATGAAGGGCTGACACAGGCCAGTGTGGCAGGGGCAATTCTGGCAGTGGTGTGGAATTACGCGGTTTCCTCCACTCTCATCTGGCGCGTGTGAGCGCCTCCTGATGCGGCTGAAACAGTCCTATTATGGGTGGAGTCTGGCGCTTCTGGCGCTGACCGCTGCACGCGTGTTGATGGGAGCGTTGGTCCCGCTTACGCCTGATGAAGCCTATTACCGTTTATGGGCGCTGGCACCGGCAGCCGGCTATCTTGATCATCCCCCCATGGTGGCAGTGTTCATCAGGCTCGGCCTCCTTCTAGGGGGAGATACGGCTTGCGGCGTCAGGCTCATGGGGCCTTTTTCTGCGGCGGTTGGTACGGTCGTGCTGGCAATGGCGACACGGGACTGGCTGCAGGTTCTGAGAGGCTACGTCCCGGACGAAGCGAAAAGAGCAGGCCTCCGCACAGCTGTTCTCTTGAACGGAACGGTCGCCCTTGGCGTGGGCACTTTATTGATGACGCCTGATACGCCCCTTCTGCTCTTTATGGCGCTGATGGTGTGGAGTCTCTCCCGGCTTTGCACAACCGGAAAGGGAGCATGGTGGCTTGTGGTTGGGGCCGCCGTCGGTCTGGGGTTTGACAGTAAATATACTGCAGTCCTTCCCGCCGCAGGTATGGGGATATGGCTTCTGCTGACCTCATCGGGGAGGCAATGGCTCAAAACGTGCTGGCCATGGTTGGGTGGTCTTGTTGCCGCTGTGTTTGTTAGCCCGGTCGTTTATTGGAATGCGACACATCACTGGGCCAGCTTCATGAAGCAGGGTGGCCGTACCGGTGACTGGCATCCGGCAAAAATGCTGACCTATTTCAGTGAGTTGCTTGGTGGGCAGATCGGTTTGGCATCCCCCGGCGTCTTCCTGTTTTTTGTGGGTGGTTGTGTTCTGCTTTGGAAATGCCGGGACTCGTTCTCTCGTTTGCTCCTGTGCATGATTCTGGTTCCTTTGGCGGTATTCCTGCAGCATGCTGTGGGTGCGCGGGTGCAGGCCAACTGGCCCGTGGTGCTTTATCCGGCGCTTACCGTGGCTGCGGCGCTCCCGCACTGGCGGGGGTGGAAAGCGGCTAGTGGGCTGGGCGTGACACTCGTGTTGCTGATTGTCATTCAGGCCGTGGCTTCACCCCTCAAACTCTCCCCGCATTTTGACATGACGTTGCGCCAGATGGGCGGCTGGCCGACTTTCTCCCGTGAGGTTGTTGCGCGCGTGCCCGCCAACTCTTTCTTGATTGCAGATGAATATGGGCTGGCGGCGGAACTGGCATTTTATGCGCCTTTGGACAAACCCGTAATGGCGGTTGAACCCCGATGGGACCTGTTTACGTTTCCCGCAGCGTCGTGTGGTGACGGGTACCTTATTCGTAGCAGGAGACGGCATGATCTGCCCGATGGTGCTTTCTTCAAGGTTCTGGGGCAGGAGCCCGATATTTCCCGTGCGCGGGATGGCGCGGTGGGCGAGACATATGCCATCTACCATGTACAGATGCAGTGCACCGCAGCGGGGCAGAGCCGGAATGCTGTTCTGCTGCCAACCCGGAATTAAGGAATTATTTGCAAGGTCAGTGGTCGCAAAACCTTCCTGAGCACCCTGACAGATGTTTCAGGCAGCCTTTAAAGAAAATGCTCTGTGCTTTCCTGCCTTGGACAGCCGGACAGAACAGCGATACGATAACGTCCGGTTATTTTATTTGATCCTGAGATTCTGAGGAAAGCGGCTGCGTATGTCATCTCCATTGAATGTTGCTGTCCAGATGGACCCCCTGGAGCATGTTGATATCAACGGAGATTCTACCTTCGCGTTGATGCTGGAGGCGCAGGGGCGCGGCCATAAACTGTTTGTTTATGAGGTACCCTCCCTGGCGTTGGGAGAAGGAACCACAACGCCTGGTGGTAAAACGGCTACGCAGGTGAGCGCATCCTTGCGCCCTGTGACGGTCCAGCGGGAACAGGGCAACCACGCGACCTTCGGGGAGCCTGCCCGTCGCTCTCTGGGCGAGATGGATGTGGTGCTGATGCGGCAGGACCCGCCATTTGATATGGCCTATATCACCGCGACACACTTGCTGGACCACGTGCATGGAATTGGGCCGGGCAAGGCGCTCGTGGTCAATGATCCTCGCTGGGTGCGGGATTCTCCCGAAAAACTGTTGGTAACGCATTTTCCGCACCTCATGCCCCCAACGCTGGTAACGTGGGATGTTGGGCAGATCCGCGCTTTCCGGGCCCATTGGCGGGATATTATTGTCAAACCTCTGTTCGGGAATGGCGGCAGCGGCATCTTTCGGATCAAGGAAGATGATCAAAATCTGAACGCTCTGCTGGAAATGCATTTCGCGCGTTCCCGTGAACCTCTGATGATCCAGCGTTATGAACCGGCGGTAAAGCAGGGGGATAAACGGATTATTCTGGTGGATGGTCAGCCTGTGGGCGCTATCAACCGTGTGCCGTCAGGGGATGATCACCGTTCCAATATGCATGTTGGCGGCGTGGCGCGGAAAGTCGCGCTGACAGAAAGAGACAAGGAAATCTGCGCAGCTATCGGCCCGTTCCTGAAAGAGCATGGCCTGATTTTTGTGGGGATAGACGTGATTGGTGATTACCTGACGGAAATCAATGTGACATCTCCCACAGGCCTGCAGGAACTGGAGCGTTTTGATGGCGTCAATGGTGCAGGTGCCATATGGGACTGCATTGAAGCAAAACTGAAAAGCGTAGCCTGAGGGGGTTACGCTTTTTTCTCGGGCTCGGAGGACTCCGGCGTTTTGGCGTGGGACGTTGAAAAAGTAGGTTCCGCACGGCTATCGGAGGCGTCATCTGCTGGTGGAAACACCGTGTCCTTACCAAAGCGGTTGTCCAGCCAGTTAAAAATAGGGTCGCGGAAATAGAAAATGAAAATGGATGACCAGATAATAAGGCTGAGCAGGGCAAGCAGGAGTTCCAGCATGTCTCTTTTCTTCTAAAACGGTTCCGGTCACACGGAAGGTAAGGCGACAATGGGCACGGAGACAAGGGCGCTTTTATGGCGCATTTTATTTAAAACAAAGGAAGATGCGTTGTGGCTCTTGAAGAAATTGCCGCCAGCGGGCACAGAGAAACCATGAGTGACGTTCTCAACAAATGCTCGCCCGGTCAGGGTGACGATCCGGCTCCTTCGCGATCAGCACTGGATGCCGAGGCCGTAAAGGTCGCCTACCGCCGGTGGGCAGGTGTATATGACACCGTATTCGGTGGTGTTTCCGGTTTTGGTCGCCGTCGGGCGGTTGAGGCTGTCAATGCCCTGCCAGGGACTGATGTTCTTGAAGTGGGTGTCGGCACGGGGCTCGCTCTTCCACATTATCTCAAGACCAAACGTATTACAGGCATTGATCTGTCAGGCGATATGTTGGCCCGCGCGCGTGAACGCGTCCAGAAAGAGCATCTCGACAATGTGGATGCGCTTCTGGAAATGGACGCCGAAGACACAACCTTTCAGGACGATTCCTTCGATATTGCTGTGGCCATGTTTGTGGCGTCGGTTGTGCCGCATCCACGCCGTCTGCTGCGTGAACTCAAACGGGTGGTCAAGCCCGGTGGTCATATTCTGTTTGTAAACCACTTTCTGGCACCGGGCGGTGTCCGTGGTGCTGTGGAACGTGGCATGGCACGTGCCTCTCGCTCACTCGGATGGCACCCTGATTTTGCCATGGGATCCCTTCTGCCGCCAGAAGATCTGGTGCGGGCGCGGATTCAGCCGGTGCCACCGGCCGGGCTTTTTACGCTCGTTACGCTTGAAAACATCTGATCACACTTCCGTGCTGTCGCCCTTTCTACACAGGGCAGGGGCGATAGGCATGCGGAGCTAAATGGGTCGTTAAGGCGCGGAAAAGCCGCTATAGATGGGGCTTTCAGGGGTGCGTCTGTCGTCACCCGGAACACATCTGTCAAAGGCGTGGGGTGAGAAACATGGCATCTGCTTGTGCGGAACAAAGCCAGAATAAGGAAAGCAGCATGGTACGGCGGACTGCATCTGTTGATGGTGTGGGAGCAGGTTACCTGCTGGTTGCGGCTCTGGCTGGTCTGCTGGGTGGCGGTGTTTCTGCAGTTCAGCAGCTTGGCATGGTACCCCAGACCGGTTTGTTGGCCGGAATTGAGCAGGCGCATGTGGCCTTGATGCTGCTTTTTGTGGTGGTGCCTGCGCTGGTTTGCGGTTTCGGTACTTTGTGGCTGCCGCGTGCCCTCAAGCGTGAAGGCACGGTTCTTCCAGGTCTGAACAAGCTGTCTCTGGCCTGCGTATCTGCCGCCGGTGTGCTGATGGTTGCGTCTCCCTGGCAGACTGGCGCTACCTTGCTGTGGTGCGCAGGCACGCTTTTGGCCGTGATGGTTGTTCTGGCCACCATTTTTGATAGCCGTGCTGATGGTGCCGCGCGCGCGCCTTTTTCTCCGTTTGTGTGGGGGGAAATGCTGGCGTCTTCCGTGCTTCTGATGACTGTGCCTGTGCTGGCCGCCGTCATGAGCCACCAGATCTTGAACGGTGTGGCCTTTACGCCTTCCGTGCTGGATGGGTTTGCTGAACCCATCATGCTGGTCACGCTGCTGGCTGGGTTTGGTATTGTTTTTGAAACGGGTGCAACGGTTGCCCGTTTTTCCCCTCTTCCTGTTGCTGGCGTTATGAGTGCTTCTGCTGCGGCTGGGAGCATTCTGTGGGTTAAAAGCGTTTTTGCCCATGGGCTGGTTGGGGCTGCCACTGTTGCGTCCCTGCTGTCTGCCCAGACACTGGTGCTGAGCGCCGCCACGCTGGCTTCCGTACTGCTGGCTGCCTTGTGGATGGCGGGCACATGGCGCGCAAGCATGACGGTCAAGATTCCCATGCTATGGGGTCTGGGCTTTCTGGCTGTTGTTTCCACGGGTTGGATCAGTCAGTTCATGCAGGGCGATGGCCTGCATTCTGCTCTTCAGGTCGGAACACTTTATGCCGTGTTCTGCGGTCTGTATCTTTGGCGCGGTGAGGGATGTAACCGCTGGTATCCCACGCCTCTGGCTGCTGTGCAGTTTGGGTTGATGGCGGCTGGCACGGCTTTGGCTATCCCAACTCTTCCGCCTGTCTGCCAGATGTGGAGCGGTGGCCTGCTGGGTGCTTCTGTCCTCTGCTTCCTGCTGACCATGGGGTTGAGCTTTACGCAAAATCGCCCGATGGCAGAGAGCGCCGAAGGAAACGAGGGTGCTTTTGATGCTGCAGAAACAATGGTGCACTCATGAGTGAAACAACCGCTCAGGTTTCAGCGACAGGCCGCATCAGGTTCAAAGCTGACCGTGTTGGCACAACGGCAAAGGACTGGGTGCAGCTTCTCAAACCCCGGGTGATTTCTCTGGTGGTCTTTACCGGGGCTGCGGGCATGATCATGGCCCCCGGTCATCTTTCACTTTTTGAAGCTGCCGTAGCTATTCTGTGCATCTGCATGGCGTCTGGTGCCGCTGGGGCCATCAATATGTGGTATGACCGCGATATTGATGCCGTGATGCAGCGTACTATTACGCGTCCTATTCCCGGTGGGCGTATTCCGGAACAGGAAGCGCTGGCTTATGGAATTGGTCTGTCCTGCCTTTCTGTCTGCCTGATGTGGATGGCAACCAATGCTTTGGCCGCAGGTATTCTGGCGTTTTCCATTTTCTTCTACGCCGTGATTTATACCATGTGGCTGAAGCGCTCCACGCCGCAGAATATTGTTATTGGTGGTGCCGCAGGCGCTTTCCCACCCATGATTGGTTGGGCCGCAGCCACAGGCCATATGGCTGTGCTGCCGGTGGTAATGTTCGGGATCGTGTTTTTCTGGACGCCCCCGCATTTCTGGTCTCTCTCCCTGTATGCGTGCAAGGATTACGGACGGGCTGGAATTCCCATGTTGCCAGTGGTCAAAGGGGCGCGGCACACACGCTGGAACATTTTTGTCTATACGCTGGTGCTGCTGGCGATCTCCCTTATTCCCTCAGCGCTGCATCTATGTGGCTGGCTTTATACCGGCACTGCGTTGGTGCTGGGGCTTGGGTTTGTGCTGTGCGCCATCCGTGTTCTTCGTGAACCGCAGGATGAAAATGGGGTAAGCTTGGCAGGAGATAAGGCAGCCCGTATCTCTTTCCGCTTTTCTCTGGCGTATCTGTTCCTACTGTTTTGCGGACTGCTGGCAGACCATATTCTGCAAGGGTGGATTGGCTGATGGAAACGCAGATTATACTGAGCCAGCCTGAACTGGCTGAAAAGCGACGCAGACAGAAAGAACGTCTGAAGGCCATGGTCGGCTTCATGATCCTGATTGCTGGCGTCATGTATGGTTTGACTCTGACCCACCTTTAAAAAGAGCCGATTAGGCAGGCGATGTCTCGAAAAACGGACAAAACGCCTTCTCAAAGCGCCCACTACAAAAAGCCTCTCTGCCACGTGGTACGAGAGGCTTTTTTTTATGCAGATAAATGAGAAAATGGTTTGACGTTGTGGTGCCCACTGGCTTGTTGAGTGCCAGTGCCAGTGCCAGTGCCAGTGCCAGTGCCAGTGC
>NZ_LHZU01000060.1:0-2500 GCF_001580995.1 Acetobacter senegalensis | reverse complement strand
TTGCAGCGAGCTTAAGCCGATAGGTGTAGGCGTAGCGAAAGCGAGTCTGAATAGGGCGCCGAGTTGCTGGCAGAAGACCCGAAACCGAGTGATCTAGCCATGGCCAGGCTGAAGGTGCGGTAACACGCACTGGAGGGCCGAACCCACGCCTGTTGAAAAAGTCGGGGATGAGCTGTGGCTAGGGGTGAAAGGCCAATCAAACTCGGAAATAGCTGGTTCTCCGCGAAATCTATTGAGGTAGACCGTCAGGTATTTACCCCGGGGGGTAGAGCACTGGATGGGCTAGGGGGGCCCAAAGCCTTACCAAACCTAACCAAACTCCGAATACCCGGAAGTATAGCCTGGCAGACAGACAGTGGGTGCTAAGGTCCATTGTCGAGAGGGAAACAGCCCAGACCACCAGCTAAGGCCCCCAAATCGTGGCTAAGTGGGAAAGGATGTGGGGATTCCAAAACAACCAGGAGGTTGGCTTAGAAGCAGCCATCCTTTAAAGAAAGCGTAATAGCTCACTGGTCTAATAGAAACCCTGCGCCGAAAATGTAACGGGGCTCAAGCCACGTGCCGAAGCTGTGGGTGCATATCTATGATATGCGCGGTAGCGGAGCGTTCCGTAAGTCTGTGAAGGAGACGGGGTGACCCTCTCTGGAGATATCGGAAGTGCGAATGCTGACATGAGTAGCGACAAACAGTGCGAGAAACACTGTCGCCGAAAGTCCAAGGGTTCCTGCGCAAGGTTAATCCACGCAGGGTTAGTCGGCCCCTAAGGCGAGGGCGAAAGCCGTAGTCGATGGGAATCAGGTGAACACTCCTGAACCTGCCAGAAGTGACGAATGCAAGATGTTGTCAGTCCTTAATGGATTGGACTGGCTTTTTGCGCATTCCAGGAAATAGCTCTGGCGTATAGACCGTACCCGAAACCGACACAGGTGGACTGGTAGAGAATACCAAGGCGCTTGAGAGAACGATGCTGAAGGAACTAGGCAAATTACTCGTGTAACTTCGGGATAAGCGAGACCCGTTGGTGGGCAACCATTGGCGGGTGGCACAGACCAGGGGGTAGCGACTGTTTAGTAAAAACACAGGGCTCTGCGAAGTCGAAAGACGACGTATAGGGCCTGACGCCTGCCCGGTGCCGGAAGGTTAAGAGGAGGTGTGAGAGCACTGAATTGAAGCCCCGGTAAACGGCGGCCGTAACTATAACGGTCCTAAGGTAGCGAAATTCCTTGTCGGGTAAGTTCCGACCTGCACGAATGGCGTAACGACTTCCCCGCTGTCTCCAGCATCGGCTCAGCGAAATTGAATTCCCCGTGAAGATGCGGGGTATCCGCGGTCAGACGGAAAGACCCTATGAACCTTTACTGCAGCTTTACAGTGGCATCAGAGACATTCTGTGTAGGATAGGTGGGAGGCTTTGAAGCGGGGGCGCCAGTTCCCGTGGAGCCATCCTTGAAATACCACCCTGAATTTTTCTGATGTCTAACCGCGGTCAGTTAGCCTGATCCGGGACCCTGTATGGTGGGCAGTTTGACTGGGGCGGTCGCCTCCCAAAGTGTAACGGAGGCGCGCGATGGTGGGCTCAGGCCGGTCGGAAACCGGCTGTTGAGTGCAATGGCATAAGCCCGCCTGACTGCGAGAGTGACAGCTCGAGCAGAGACGAAAGTCGGCCATAGTGATCCGGTGGTCCCGCGTGGAAGGGCCATCGCTCAACGGATAAAAGGTACTCTAGGGATAACAGGCTGATCTCCCCCAAGAGTCCACATCGACGGGGAGGTTTGGCACCTCGATGTCGGCTCATCACATCCTGGGGCTGGAGCAGGTCCCAAGGGTTCGGCTGTTCGCCGATTAAAGTGGTACGTGAGCTGGGTTTAGAACGTCGTGAGACAGTTCGGTCCCTATCTGCCGTGGATGTTGGAGACTTGAGAGGATTTGTCCCTAGTACGAGAGGACCGGGATGAACACACCTCTGGTGCACCGGTTGTCGCGCCAGCGGCACCGCCGGGTAGCTAAGTGTGGACGGGATAACCGCTGAAAGCATCTAAGCGGGAAACCCACCTCAAAACTAGGTCTCCCTAAGGGCCGTGATAGACCATCACGTCAATAGGCCAGGTGTGGAAGCGCAGTAATGCGTGTAGCTAACTGGTCCTAATCGCCCAATAGGCTCACTCTCTTACCGTTCCCTTAAAAGAACGGCCCGTGCACAGAAATCATCCATGCAAAACGTCATACTTCATCATACCCAACCGTCCACACCACCCCAACTCAAGGGTGATTTGGATGACCTGGTGGCCATGGCGGGGAGTGATCCACCCGATCCCATCCCGAACTCGGCCGTGAAAACCCCCAGCGCCTATGATACTGCGGCTTAAGTCGTGGGAAAGTCGGTCGCCGCCAGGTCTTCCAAATCACCCCAAAATCAACACAAACGCGGGGTGGAGCAGCCCGGTAGCTCGTCAGGCTCATAACCTGAAGGCCGCAGGTTCAAATCCTGCCCCCGCAACCA
>NZ_LHZU01000084.1 GCF_001580995.1 Acetobacter senegalensis | reverse complement strand
CCCTTGCGCCCCTCCTCCCCTTATTCAGAAGGCGCAAGGGGCAGGTTGGGCATGCCGTGCCCTCCGGGTTTCATCACCCAAGGGCGCGCGCCGCGCACGGCGCGATCTGTCACGACGCGCACGCCCTGCTTTTCCAGATATACAGCCTGCGCTCCTTCCCGCCATGCGGAGAAGCGATCCAACCTGCGCGCATTGGGGCAGGAGTCGCGCAGGGGCGCGCTGCTGATCACGACATCCATGTCAGCGCACAGAGCGTCAGGCAGACGCGCCATGCCATCGGTTTTATCCACGACCCGCAGCAACGCCATTCGCCCGTTTTTGCTGACAAAACAGATATCCGGATCTCCATCTTCCCCACAACTGAGCACACCATCAGGCGTCTGCCCTTTTACAGGAAACGGTTCAGGCACACGCGCAAAAGCCTGCGCCCATGCAGCCTGCACAGCCGCAGAATCCCGCGAACGACCAGCAACCAGCAGATGGCCGCCATCCCGCACCGCCATCAGCCCACCGTCCGGGCTGATCAGAACATCCGGCTGAACCAGCAATAATGGGGACAGCATGCCTAGCGCTACAGGCACCACGCCCCACAATCGCCAGCGCTGCCGCCATAAACACAGCCAGCAGAGCCCCAGCAACACGACCCCAAGCCCCCATGTGGGCATGTGCGGCACACTCACCCGTGCGGCAGGCAACTGGGCAACCCCATGCGCCATGGAAAGCACCAGGTCTATTCCCCACCCCATGGGCGTCAGTGCCATCGCTTCCAGATGAAGCGGCATCAGCAGCAGGGCCAGCAGCCCGAGCGGCATGATCCACACCGCCATCAGGGGCACGGCCAGCAAATTGGCGAGCACAAAAAAGGGCTGGATCTGACCAAAATGCGCCATAACGATGGGCAACGTTGCCAGCCCGGCCAGCAGGCTGGTGAGCGCCAGCGCGATGAGATGACATACCAGCCAGTGCACCATCCCCGTTGCCCGCGCCCGATACGCGGCAAACCATGGCCCCAGAGCCTCATAACCGGCAACAAGCGCCATAACGGCAGCGAAGGACATCTGGAACGCCACGCCCAGCAGTTCCTCCGGCATGATCAGCAGCAGAAGCGTGGCGGCCAAAGCCAGCCCTCGCATAGACACAACGCGCCTGCCCACCGCTATGCCCAGCACAGCGATTGACGCCATGATCAAACTGCGGATGACGGGCAGATGCAGCCCGGTCAGCATGGCGTATCCGGCCCCGCCCACCAACGCCAGCAAAGCGGACAGTGCCTTGCAGGGCCAACGCAGGGCGGCCCATTCCCACAGGGCGAACCCAAGCCGGAAAAGCCCCATCAGCAAGCCCATCACCAAGCCTAGATGCAGCCCGGCCACAGCCAGAAGATGCGCCAGACCAGACGCTGCAAAATCCTCCCGCACCGCGCGCGGCACACTGGCGCTTTCTCCCGTCAGCACGGTGGAGGCCACCGCTCCCACGGCTCCCGGCAGCACCGCACGAATACGGGTATCCAGCGTTTCCCGCAAAGGTTCGAGAACCGTGACAATCCAGCCTCTCTGCCGAGAGGATATGCTGAGACGCTCAACCGGATTCAAAGCCCGGCCATACCCGGCGCTGTTGGCAAACCATGCTTCCCGCTGAAGGTCTCTCCCGCCGGGGAATGCAGGAAACGGCGGCGGCATCAGCATGACCCGCACCCACACTTCATCACCGGGGGCCAGATCCCCCATATCGTCGGGCTTCAGTTTCACGCGCAGGGTACGCTTCAGGGCCAGCATGTCCGCATCCAGCGGGGTCTCGAACCGGGCGTTCGCCAGCACAACCATGCGGCCAGGCACAGCGCCATCCCGCCCCGCTACTGCGGCCATACTCTGCACCGTGCCCGTTATCTCCACAGCCCGACGCGGCAGTTCCGGCATGGGCGAATGCCGATGCGTTGAAAGCCATGCCGCCAGAAACCCCACAGCAACCGCGAGGCAGCCACCCGCCACTATGCGCCCCCACACACTCTGCCAGCCGCGCCACAGCCCCAACAAAGCCGCCCCAATGCAGAGCATGGGCAAAGCGACCCCACCCCATACGGAAGGCTCCTGCCGCAACCCGAAATACCCCGCTACGCCCAGCGCCATGCCAACAGGCACCCACAGCACCAGCCGCCTCTGCTCCGCCAGCAAAAGGGCCGTCACGGCGGTAAGAAGATCACTTTTGAGGAACACGATTATTTCGCGCAGGGAGCCCTCCTTCAAAACGGAGCATCCGGCATCAGTGCCCTGTGCGGCATGAAGCCAGCACCCGGAACAGCCATGCACCCTCCGGGCAGGCCACGTGCGCAGACTGACGCACCGGAACGCTCAAGACCATATGGCTCCCCGCGCCCGTGCGTGATAAGGAAGCGCCTCATGACGAAAATCCGCACACGTTTTGCCCCGAGTCCGACAGGCCTGCTGCATATCGGCAACGCCCGCGCGGCCCTGTTCAATTTTCTCTTTGCCCGTCATCACGGCGGCGAGTTCCTCCTGCGTATCGAGGATACCGACCGTGAGCGTTCCACCCAACAGGCAGTAGACGTTATTTTTGACGGGCTGGCCTGGATGGGCATTACGGCGGATGAAGAACCCGTTTTCCAGTCCACCCGCCAGCCACGCCATACGGAAGTGGCGCTGGAGCTACTGGAAAAAGGCCTCGCCTACAAATGCTACTGCACGCCTGAAGAGCTGAAGCAGATGCGTGAGGACGCCATGAAAAATGGCAAACCCCCACGCTATAATGGCATGTGGCGTGACCGTGATCCCTCAGAAGCTCCAGCCGGAGCCCCCTACGCCGTGCGCATCAAGGCCCCGCGTGAAGGGGAAACCGTGATTGAAGATCTGGTGCAGGGCGAAGTGCGCGTTGCCAATGCGGAACTGGATGACATGATCATCCTGCGCTCCGACGGCACCCCCACCTACCAGCATGCCGTGGTGGTAGATGATCATGACATGGACATCACGCACGTAATTCGTGGCGATGACCATCTGACCAATACCTTCCGTCAGGCCATGATCTACCGCGCCATGGGCTGGGATCTGCCCCGCTTTGCCCATCTGCCGCTTATTCATGGGCCGGATGGAGCCAAGCTGTCCAAACGGCACGGCGCGCAGTCCGTGGTGGAATTCCGCGATGAAGGCTATCTACCGGAAGCCCTGTGCAACTACCTGCTGCGTCTGGGCTGGGGCCATGGCGATGCGGAAATCCTCTCCCGTGAAGAACAGATCAAGCTGTTTGATCTGGACGGCGTCGGTCGCTCCCCTTCCCGCATGGATTACGCCAAGCTGCTGCACATCAACGCCGTATGGCTGCGTCAGGCCGATGATGACCGCCTGACCAATGATGTGATGGACCGCCTGAAAGCTGTGGACGGCGTTGCAACGGACGACACCACCCGCGCCCGTGTGCTGGCCCTGATGCCCGGCCTGAAGGAACGCGCCCGTACGCTGGTTGAACTGGCGGACAGTGCCGCCTTCCTTGGCCGCCATGTGCCGCTGCCCTTCAACGCCAAGGCGGAGAAACTGCTGACACCGGAAGCCCGCACCATTCTGGATGGTCTGGCGCGTGAACTGGCCGCCGTGCCGGACTTCACCCCGGAAGAAATTGACGCCGCCCTGCGCCGCTTTGCCGAGCGTGAAGGCCATAAGCTGGGGCAGGTTGCGCAGCCGCTCCGCGCTGCCGTAACCGGATCCAACACCTCACCGGGGATCGACGCGACCCTCTTTGCCCTTGGCAAGGATGAAACGCTGGCCCGTATCGGAGCCGTGCTCAATGGCTAGCTTTTCCGGCCGTCACACACAGCATCTGCTCGGACTGGAAGGCATGACGCCCAATCAGATCGAGCCGTTGCTTGATCTGGCCGAAAGCTATGCCCTGCTGAACCGCTCCCGCAAGGTCCCGCGCGATGTGCTGCGGGGCCGCACGCTGATCAACCTGTTTTTTGAAGACAGCACCCGCACCCGTACCTCCTTTGAGCTTGCGGGCAAGCGGCTGGGCGCGGATGTGATCAACATGTCCGTGGCGCAGTCTTCCGTAAACAAGGGCGAAACACTGCTGGACACTGCGGCCACCCTCAACGCCATGCAGGCGGATCTGCTGGTGGTACGGCATGCACAGTCGGGCGCACCGGCCCTGCTGGCGCAGAAGGTGGAAGCATGTGTGGTAAACGCGGGTGATGGCACGCACGAGCACCCTACACAGGCATTGCTGGATGCCCTGACCATCCGCCGTCATTGCGGCCATCTGGCTGGGCTGACGGTAGCCATCTGCGGCGATGTCGCCCATTCCCGCGTGGCGCGCTCCAATATCCATCTGCTCACCACCATGGGCAGCCGTGTGCGCGTGGTCGGCCCACCTACTTTGGTGCCGGGGGCCATCCGCCATCTGGGTGTGGATATTTTCCACACCATGGAAGAAGGCCTGCGCGATGTGGACGTGGTGATGATGCTACGCCTGCAACGCGAACGCATGTCTTCCGGCCTTATTCCCAGCGCGCGTGAATATTTCCGCTTCTACGGGCTGGATAACCGGCGGCTGGCGCTGGCCAAACCCAAGGCACTGGTCATGCACCCCGGCCCCATGAACCGGGGTGTGGAAATTGACAGTCAGGTGGCTGATTCAGACCAGAGCGTGATTCAGGAACAGGTTGAAATGGGCGTGGCCGTACGTATGGCCGTGCTTGATCGGCTGACCCGCAGCAGGCACTCCGCATGAGCACCCTTCTTTTTGAAAACGTCCGCCTTCTGGACCCTTCCTCCGGGCTGGATGAACCCGGCCGCCTGCTGGTCCGCAATGGCGTAGTTGACGCCACGGACAAAGCCGGAGCCGAAGGCACACCTGAAGAAGCGCAGGTTATCAATGGTCAGGGCGCGGTTCTGTGCCCCGGCCTTGTGGACATGCGCGTTGAAATTGGTGAACCGGGCCATGAATACCGTGAAACCATCGCCTCTGCCGCCCGTGCGGCCTCGGCTGGCGGCATCACCACCATTGCCATTCTGCCAACCTGCGAACCCGCCATTGATAACCCCGCGCTGGTGCGCCTGCTCCGCACCCGTGGGGAGGAAACCGGCGCCATTACCATTCTGCCCTATGGCGCGCTGACCAAAGGCTGCAAGGGGCAGGAACTGGCGGAAATCGGCCTGCTGCATGAGGCCGGAGCCGTGGCCTTTACCGATGGCGCGCGTGCCATAGACCCCGCCAAACTGATGCGGCTGGCGCTGTCTTATGCTGGCGGGTTCGGAGCCATGGTGGTGCAGCACCCGGAAGAGCCTTCTCTGGCCGGTTCCGGCTGCGCCACGGCGGGAGAACTGGCCACCCGCCTTGGTCTGCCCGGTATCCCGCCGGTGGCGGAAGCCATCATGATTGCCCGTGATATCCGTCTGGCGGAACTAACAGGTGGGCGGTTACATTTCGGCCATGTCTCGACCGGGGAAGGCGTAAACCTGATCCGTCAGGCCAAGGCACGCGGCCTGAATGTGACGTGTGACACCGCTCCTCCTTATTTTGACCTGAACGAAAACGCGATTGGTGACTTCCGCACCTACGCCAAGTTCTCGCCCCCTCTGCGGGCGGAAGAAGACCGTTTGGCAATCTGCGCTGCGTTGGCCGATGGCACCATTGACGCCATAGCGTCCGACCATCTGCCGCGCGACGCCGACGATAAACGGTTGCCTTTTGCGCAGGCCGCAACAGGTGGCACCGGCATGGTAACCCTGCTCGGTGTGACGCTGGCCCGCGTTCATGACGGCACGCTCACCCTGCCGCAAGCCATTGCCCTTCTGACCCACAAGCCTGCCGCTCTGCTTGGCACCTCGGCTGGCACCCTCGCCAAAGGGGCCGCAGCTGATCTGTGCCTGTTTGCACCGGAACAAAGCTGGCTGGTGGAAGCGGGTAAATTGCCGGGCCGGGCCCAGAACACACCGTTCGATGGTCGCCCACTGGAAGGCCGTGTTCTCGGCACATGGAAAGCCGGGCGCCGCGTGTATGAGGCTACCAGCGCATGATGGAAACCCTGCCGTCCTACGCGCTGTGGCTTATGGCCGCCATGGCTTTCCTAGGGTACGTGCTGGGAAGCGTTCCCTTTGGGCTAATCCTGACCAATCTGGCCGGCGCGGGGGATCTGCGCAAAATCGGGTCTGGCAATATCGGGGCCACCAACGTGCTGCGCACAGGCCGCAAGGACCTTGCCGCCGCCACGCTGGGGTTGGATGCCGCCAAGGGGCTTCTGGCGGTTCTGATCGCATGGATCATGACCCCGCCAGACTTTGCAGACCGCATTACCTCCGTCACCGCATTGGCGGTGGTTGTCGGCCATTGCTATCCCATTTTCCTTGGGTTCAAGGGGGGCAAGGGCGTCGCAACCGGGCTGGGCGCCATGCTCGCCCTTTCTCCGCTCACGGGGCTGGCGGGTTGCGCTGCGTGGCTGGGCGTTGCACGGCTTACCCGCATTTCCTCTGCCGGAGCCATTGCCGCCTTTATTGTCATGCCGGTGGTAAACTGGGCGCTTTATGGGTTCAGCTTTCAGGCATCCCCCAAGCCCATGGCCACGTTGCTGATCAGCATTCTGGTGCTGGCGCGGCATCACGCCAACATTGGCCGTATCCTGAACGGCACCGAACCACGGGTTGCGCCAAAACAGAAATGACGGCGCGCGTATGACCTCCCTGGCCGCCTGCCTGCGCCTGGCCCGGACCGATTCGGTGGGGCCGCGCACATGGCGGCGGCTGGTGGAGCGCTACCAAACCCCGGAAGCAGCGCTGGACGCCCTGCCGCATCTGCCCGCCCGCAACGGGCGCACTCAACTTATCCCTCCATCACCCGCGCAAATTGAGGCGGAAATAGACGCCACCCTGAAAATAGGGGGCCAGTTTCTGACTCTGCTCGATGCCACCTACCCTCCCTTGCTGCGCGCCTGTCCTGATGCACCGCCTGTTATCAGTGTGTTGGGAGATGCCTCCTGCCTGAGCAAACCGGGGGTGGGGTTGGTGGGCGCACGAAATGCCTCGGCCCACGGCGTCAGACTCGCGGAAAGTCTGGCCACGGAACTGGCTGAAGCTGGGCTGGTGGTTATTTCCGGATTAGCGCGCGGCATAGATCGTGCGGCCCATATGGGGGCGTTGCACCGGCACGGTCTGACCATTGCCGCCATTGCGGGTGGGCTGGACTGCCCCTACCCGCGTGAAAATGCCACCCTTCATGCTGAAATTGCAGAAAAAGGCGTGCTGGTTACAGAAGCGCCTTTAGGCACCACGCCCACGGCCCGCCATTTTCCACGCCGCAACCGCCTGATTGCTGGGCTGGGGCTAGGCTGTGTTGTGGTGGAGGCTGCGCCTCATTCCGGCACTTTGATTACTGCCCGGCTGGTGGTGGATTACGGCCGCGAACTGTTTGCCGTGCCCGGCTCACCGCTTGATTCGCGCTGCCGAGGCAGCAACAATCTGCTGCGCCAAGGTGCCATTCTGACCGAAAGCGTAGCGGATATCCTGCCCAATCTGCCCGCCATTCCTGCATGCCCTGAAAAAAACCCTCCCCTCTTCCCCACGCAACCCGACCTGGTGCAGGAGGGGAGTGCAAAAAAGGGATCAACTGCACAAAACCAGAACAAATCCGCCGTTCAAAGCGCATTTTCCCTGCATCTTCCCACACCAGCAGAACGCTCCGACGGGGCACCAGTCAGCCCCGAAAACGTGCGGGAAAAAGTGCTTGATCTTCTCTCCTTTACGCCCATACCGGTTGACGATCTTGTTAGGCACTGCCAGTTCTCAGCTTCCACTGTCTTGACCGTGCTCACGGAACTTGAGCTTTCCGGCTGCGTAGACTCCCTCCCCGGTGGGCGGATTGTTCTGGCAGCACCGCATGGAAAAGACGGCTGATCAAGTGCTGCTTCCGGCAGGTCGGAGAGAGTATGACTGACGTTGTGGTGGTCGAGTCGCCCGCAAAGGCGAAAACGATCAACAAATATCTTGGCGATGGCTACACCGTGCTGGCCTCCTTTGGGCATGTACGCGATTTGCCGCCCAAAGATGGTTCCGTACGCCCGGACGAAGGCTTTGCCATGTCCTGGCAGTCTGATGAGCGTGGCACCAAGCAGGTTGCCGCCATCATCAAGGCTTTGCGGGGCGCCAAACACCTCTATCTGGCCACTGACCCGGACCGTGAAGGCGAGGCTATTTCCTGGCACGTCCGGTCCATGCTGGAAGAAAAGAAAGCCCTGAAAGGGGTGGAGGTGCAGCGCGTCACCTTCAACGAGATCACCAAAAGCGCCATCAAATACGCTATGGCGCACCCGCGTGAGCTCGATTTCCCGTTGATCGAAGCCTATCTGGCCCGCCGCGCGCTGGATTATCTGGTGGGGTTCACGCTTTCTCCCGTACTGTGGCGCAAGCTACCGGGCTCCCGCAGTGCGGGCCGCGTGCAGTCCGTCGCCCTGCGGCTGATCTGCGAGCGTGAGGCGGAAATTGAAGTTTTCCAGCCGCGTGAATACTGGACCGTTACCGCATCCCTCACCACGCCTTCTGGCGCACCATTTACAGCCCGGCTGACACATCTGGACGGCAAGAAGCTTGACCAGTTTGATCTGGCCAACGCCGAACTGGCCGAAGCTGCCCGCAAGGCTGTGGAAGCGGAAAACCTTTCCGTCAAATCTGTTGAGCGGCGGAAGGTGCGGCGCAATCCGCAGCCGCCTTTCACCACCTCCACCTTGCAGCAGGAAGCCTCCCGCAAGCTGGGCATGGGGGCGCAGGTCACCATGCGCACGGCCCAGCAGCTTTATGAAGGCATTGATCTGGGCGGAGAAACCGTTGGTCTGATCACCTATATGCGAACCGATGGTGTGCAGATGGCTGGAGAAGCCATCGGGGCCATTCGCTCCCACATTGGCAAGCATATTGGTGAAAACTACGTTCCGGCCCAACCGCGCCATTACACATCCAAAGCCAAAAACGCGCAGGAAGCGCATGAAGCCATCCGCCCGACGGATGTCTTCCGTACACCGTCCTCCGTTGCCTCCCACCTGACGCAGGACCAGCGCCGTCTGTATGAATTGATCTGGAAACGCGCGGTGGCCAGCCAGATGGAATCCGCAGCCCTTGATCAGGTTGCGGTGGATATTGCAGGCCCCTCCGGCAAAACCGTGCTGCGCGCCAATGGCTCCATCATCACGTTTGATGGCTTCCTGCGCCTTTATACGGAAGGGCGGGATGACAGTGACAAACCGGCGGATGACGAATCTCGGATGCTGCCCCCCATGCAGGAGCGTGACCCGCTCAAGCGTGAGGATGTAAAGGCCGATCAGCATTTCACGCAGCCGCCGCCGCGTTTCTCGGAAGCCTCACTGGTCAAGAAAATGGAAGAAATCGGCATTGGCCGCCCTTCCACTTACGCTTCCATTCTTACCGTGCTGCGTGACCGCAATTACGTCACGCTGGAAAACCGGCGCTTTGTGCCGGAAGCCCGCGGGCGGCTGGTTACGGCGTTCCTTGTCTCGTTCTTTGAACGCTATGTGGACACCAAGTTCACCGCCAGCCTTGAAGAACTGCTGGATGATATTTCTGGCGGCCGTGCGGAATGGAAGCAGGTTCTGGCCTCCTTCTGGCACGATTTCTCCAAGGCGGTAGATGACACCAAGGAACTGACCATCACTGATGTGCTGAACGCACTGGATCAGGATCTTGGGCCGTTCTTCTTCCCGCCGCGCCCGGACGGGTCTGACCCACGCCACTGCACGGCCTGCGGCACGGGGCGGCTTGGGCTGAAGCTGGGCCGTTATGGCGCGTTCATTGGCTGCTCCAACTATCCTGAGTGCCAGTACACCCGCCGCCTTTCTGCTGACAGTGCAGAAGACGGTGACGGCAGCAGCGCGCTGAAGGACGGTATGCGCGTTCTGGGTCAACACCCCGAAACGGGTGAGGATATCACCGTGCGTCAGGGCCCATGGGGCCTGTATGTGCAGCAGGGTGAACCAGACCCGGAGGACAAGAAAGCCAAACCCAAACGTGCTTCCCTGCCCAAAGGGCTGGATGGAGAAAAGATCACGCTTGATCAGGCCGTGGGCTTGCTCTCGCTACCACGTCTGGTTGGCATTCATCCTGAAACAGGAGAACCCATTCAGGCCGGACTGGGCCGCTTTGGCCCGTTTGTGAAAATGGGCGCGGTCTATGGGTCTCTGGATAAGGACGATGATGTTCTGACCATTGGCCTGAACCGGGCTGTGGATGCGCTGGCCAAAAAACTGGCCTCCATCCGTACGCTGGGCAACCACCCCAAGGATCAGGAACCCGTTATGGTGCGTAAGGGCCGGTTTGGCCCCTATGTGCAGCATGGCCAGATTGTTGCGACCCTTCCCCGTGGCACGGATATGGACGCCGTTACGCTGGATGAGGCAGTGGCGTTGCTGGCTGAAAAAGGCAAACCCCTGAAAGCCAAAGGGGGAGCGGCCAAGAAGAAAACCGCAGCCAAAAGCACCACCAAGGCCGCACCGAAAAAAACCGCCACCAAAAAGACAGCAAAAACTGCTGAGGGTGAGGCTGCTCCTGCCAAGGAGAAGAAAGCAGCGCCCAAAAAACCACGCGCCACCACCACACGGAAGAAAAAGGCGGAGTAGCCCATCATGCCCAAGGGCATCGGGGCCTCGGCCCTGCCCGGGCATGAGGTCATTCGCCAGTTTCTGGAGGCAGACAATGCTCCCGTAGGGCCTACGGACATTCTACGGGCGCTTGACCTGCCTGCGCGCCTGAAGGCGGCCCTCCGTGCAACGCTGCATGATATGGCGCTGGCGGGTGATCTAGCCTGCCTGCCACCGGGTCGCCTGAAAGGCGTCACAGGTCTACCCGAAACCGTCAGGGCAAAAATAACCCGCCTGAGATCAGACGGACAGGCTTACGCTCACCTGCCGGATGAGCCCGCAGTCTCCCTTCTGCTGGTCTCAACATTACCAGATGGCACCTTGCTTTTGCCGGGTGACGAAGTGGTCGCCCGCCTGCGGCCCCGCCTCTCCCTCCGGGGAAGACGGGAAGGCCGGCCTCTGCGGCTGCTTTCTGCTGCCCCGCGCCTCTTTCCTGCCACCGTGCAGCCAGATGTTTCTCCTGAAAGAGAACTCTCTAAGTCGTCTTTTCCAAGCACGTCGCCGACTGGCGCGACTGTGAACGATGCATCTGAAAACCGCATAATTCTTCCTGAGGGCAACGCAAAGGAAGATCAGTCTGCTGCCAGCCTGGAGCCCGCCGAAGTGGGGCCTGCCCGGCGGTCTATCGCCCTCGTTCCCTGCGACCGCCGATTCGGTCAGGTTCTTTACGCAGATTCGGGGCCTCTCTCACCGGAAACTGTGGTTCTGGCCGAACTCGTTCCCCACCAACCCGGAAAACCACCTAAAGCCGCCATCCGCACCGTTCTTGGGCCAGTCGATGCACCGGGAATGGCGGCCCGCCTCGCGCTTCTCACGCATCCCATGCCTACTGTGTTCTCACCCGAAGCAGAGGCAGAAGCCCGTCATCTGGCAACCCTCCCGATTGACGCAGAAGCCCTCCCCCTCGACACCGACACCGACACCGACACCGACACCGACACCGACACCGACATAATGTCCTCTGGGCGCGCGCTCCCACGCAAGCTTTCTGGTCACCCTGTTGTACGCCGGGACCTTCGCACCATTCCTCTTGTCACCATTGATGAGGCCACTGCCGAAGATTTTGACGATGCCATCTGGGCAGAACGCACCACTGACGGCTTCCATCTTCTCATCGCCATTGCCGATGTCGCCCATTATGTCCGCCCCAGCTCAGCGCTGGATCAGGACGCCAGAAACCGGGGCAATTCCGTTTATCTGCCGGGGCAGGTTGTGCCCATGTTGCCCTTGGCGCTTTCCGCCGGTGTGTGTTCGCTCAAACCGGGGGAAGACAGGCTGTGTGTCTATATTGACCTGCACATCACTGCCGATGGGCAACGGGTATCAGGTCGTTTCGGGCGCGGGCTGATGCGCAGCGCAGCGCGCCTGACCTATCAGGCTGTGCAGGAGGCACTCGGGTCTTCTCCACAGAGTCAAAGCGAGGCCCCTGAGCCCCCGGCCTCCAAGCCAGATACACCTTGGGCCGCGCTGCCACCGGACCTGCTGCCCACCCTGATGGCTGCCGCCCATGCCCTGCAACAGGCGCAGCCCCCTCACCCGGCAGACAGAACGGGGGAAGAAGAGTTTGTGGTCACGCTGGATGCCTCTGGGCACCCGACCGCCTTCACCCCACGCCAGCGGCTGCCCGCGCATGATCTTGTTGCCAGCTTCATGATTGCCGCCAACCGCTTTGCCGCAGAAGAACTGGATCGCCACACGGCTCCGGGCCTGTTCCGTGTCCATCCGGCAGCACCTTCCCCCACGCAGCAAGGACGCCAGATGGCGCGTTATGCGCCCCGCCCGGCCTGGCATGATGGATTGCAGCTTGCCTGTTATACGCATTTCACCAGCCCCATCCGCCGGTATGCGGATCTGGTGAACCACCGTGCCCTGCTGGCGACACTGATGCCGTCTGACCGCACGTTGGAGAGCCGTGGCGAATCAGCCACGCTCTCGCCCAGCACCATGCATGCTCTGGCCGGGCACCTGCATCTTGCCGAGCGCCGTGCTTCTTCTGCCACACAAGCATGCTATAATAGGCTGGCAGCGCTCTTCCTGCGGCCTTTCATTGGCCAAACCCTGCGGGCCTGTGTGACCGGAACAACACGGACCGGCGTTGCCGTGACATTGACGAAAACCGGAACTCCGTCTTTCCTTTTTTCAAGCGCCTTGCCGGATGAATTACGGATGAATGACGACTCGCCTACCCCCCGCACAAACCTGAACCCGGAAGCCACGCTTCAGGTGGGTACTGTGCTGTCTGTTGTCCTGATCTCAACCAATCCGGCGCAAGGCACGCTTGATCTGGCTCTTGCCCGCAATGCGCGCTGAAGCTGCCTTACGCCTTGTGCCACCCATACGGCGGGTGCTGCCCTGTGTCCTGATTGCTACATTGCTGGTCTGCCAACCCATGCCGCTTAAGGCACAGACGGGCAGCCCCGCAGGACGGCCGGACACGCTCCCTTCCGCGCAGCCGGACGCACAGAAAGCGCAAGCCACATCTGCGTCTGCTACCGCCAACGTGGCTCCGGAAGCGCCCTCCGGTTCCGTTACAAAAACAGCGGACACACAGCCTCAGCCGTCGGAATCCTCAGTGGAAGGCACGACAGGAACCGCCACCGCGCCAGAGCAGACTTCGGCCGCGTTGCCGGAAACCGCGCCACCTGCACCGGCAGCACCCCCGCTTGATATGGCGCTTGTGCATTCCGTGATTGCAACCGCACTGGAATTCCTCGGCCCCCGCACGCTTGAGCAGCACTCCAGCCGGGATTTTACCCTGTGGGGGCTTGGCAGTCTGACAGCGCTTGACCCCACATTGGCGATCGATTCCCGTGGAGCCGACATCCGCCTGCTGGCGGGACAAACGCCTCTGCTCACACGTGCCACCCCAGCCCCCCAGAATGACGAGGGGTGGGCCCAGCTTGCGGTTGATTTTCTAGCCGCAGCCCGTGAGCACTCAGATGGCGTGCGCACCGCCACGCGGGAAGAACTGGTGCAGGCGTTTTTTGACGAACTGTTCAACCATCTTGACCCATACTCCCGCTATATAGGCCCCTCCTCCGCCAGCACGGATCGGGAAGCCCGCGTGGGGGGGGAGGCTGATGCCGGCGTCACTCTGACCCGCAAAGGGCGGGATATCGTGATTTCCGCCGTCAATGCCAACGGCCCGGCATGGTCTGCGGAAGTAGATACCGGGGACAAGCTTCTGGCAGTCAATAACCGGCTGACGGCCGGACAATCGGTCGAGACCGTTACCAACTGGCTACGGGGAGAAGAAGACTCCCGCGTGACCTTGCGGCTGCTCTCCCCCGGTCAACGGCGCGGCCACACCGTGGTGCTCCGTCGCGCCAAAGTTCCGCCGGAAACGGTCTTTGCCTTTGCCAGTGGATCTCTGGTGGTATTGCGAGTCACATCTTTTTCCTCCGACACGGCAGAGGAGATGAGCCAGTATCTGGATCAGGCCACGCAGGACCCGGGCTTGAAAGGGCTGATCATTGATCTGCGCGGCAACCGGGGGGGCGTGCTGCAACAGGCCGTGACCGCTGCCGCGCTGCTGCTGGACCGTGGCGTGGCGGCCGTCACCGATGGGCGGGACGCACAGGCCAATCATATCTGGGCTGTTCAGGGTGGAGACATGACGAACGGCCTGCCCATTGCCATTCTGGTGGACGGCCGGACAGCAAGTGCTGCCGAGATTCTCGCCGCCGCCCTGGCCGACCACAAGAGAGCGGTGGTGATTGGCAGTTCCACGCTGGGCAAAGGGCTGGTGCAGACCGTGGCCCAGTTGCCTGATGAAGGGGAACTGTTTGTGACATGGAGCCGCGTGATCGCGCCGCTGCACTGGCCCTTGCAGGGGCTGGGCGTGATGCCGCAGCTTTGCACCAGTCTGGGTGAAGCGGACAGCGCACGCCAGATGCATGACCTTGCCCATGGCCAGCTTGATAACCAGCCCGCCGTGCAGGCTTCCCGCGCGGCGCGGTTTCCGCTGCCGGTCTCGCGCATTCTGGCTATCCGCAAAGCGTGCCCTGCTGCACTGGGCAGCGATCGGGACATGACTGTTGCGCGTTCCGTGCTGGAAAACAAAGCATGGTACGCGACGGCCCTGTCCGCCATACCGGATGACCCTGCCGCCCTGCCAAGCCCGGTGCGGGAATGACCAGCCCCCGTCTGCGTTCTGATTTTATTGCGCGGGCCATTCTGCGGCAAAGTGCGCAGGATGGACGCTCTGCCATGCTGCTGCGTAAGGGAGACCCGGATGCCGGAAGTATTTTAGTCCTTCTTCTGGAACGGGACGGCTCTACTGTTGTTCTCAGCCAGACAAGAACAGCAGAAGGCGAGGCCGCCTGGCTTCGTGCATCAGGTGAAACACCGCTCACGCCAGAAGAAACAGCCAGCTATATTGAACGCCAGACACGTTTTGATCCGGATCTGTGGGTGCTGGAACTTGAAGCCCCCCGGATTCAGACCTCCATTTGAAGCAACTCTGGTTTGAAATAACCTGAAGATGTGTGACTTATGTCACACGCAGACCGGCCAGATGACACACAAAACCCCTGTGTTTTTGAAATCTGCCGTCCCTGCCTGTTGCACACAACGCAAGTTTACAGCAAAGAAGGCAGGCATATGTGCTTTATACGCACCAATATCGTGATGCCCGGTCACTGCGGAAACAGTGCCACAGCAGGGAGAAGAACATGAAGCTGCGCCAAGGCCTCCTCGCGCAATCACTGCTTTCTGCGCCGCTTGTCGCTGGCTTCCTGCTGTTTGCCGCCCCGGCAATGGCTCAGCCCGTGCAGGGGCTGTATATTGCAGGTGAAGGCGGAGCGACCTTCAACCAGGATCAACGCGTCAGAACATCCCCCATGTTCCCGGACGGGCGAGACCGCTGGCATACCGGCGGCACCGGAATCGGGTCCCTTGGTTATGGGCTGGGCAACGGATTCCGCGTTGAGGTGGAGGGGGATTACCGCTCCATGGCGTATTCACGCTTTGTCACCAACACATTGAACAGCCGTGCTGATGGTCGCCGTGAAACCTACGGTGTGATGGCCAACGCCCTGTTTGACATGGATATCGGCAAGCCGTGGCTGTTCCCGTATTTTGGCGCAGGCATCGGTTATGGCTGGACCCATCTGAACACCACCGTGACCGCACCGGGCAACCAGTTCAACCAGCATATTGGCGGCACGTTCGGCAATTTTGCGTATCAGGGCATTTTTGGTCTGGCCTTCCCCACCCCCTGGGTTGTCGGGCTTTCCTTTACGGCTGAATATCGCTTCTGGACCATGCTTGGCCCGCAGTCTCATGGTGCAACGGCATGGGGCACCATTGGCGGCGCCAACCAGAGCAAGTCTTACAGTTTTGCCAGTGGCAACCGTGATACGAAAACCGATTTCAATCACTCGCTGATGCTGGGCCTGCGGTACGAATTCAACCCCGCACCGCCTCCCCCGCCGC
>NZ_LHZU01000124.1 GCF_001580995.1 Acetobacter senegalensis | reverse complement strand
GGTTTTCCGGATCGACGATTTCCTGCGGATAGACGGCATAGCTGCCGATATCGTTGATGGGGAAGCCTTCCAGCGTGAAGCCGATCTGGCTTTCGGTCAGACCGCGCATGCTGACATGGCCGCCGGAAAGCCCCATCGGGTCGGTGGAGGTGGTGTTCACGCCTGGCAGCATTTCAATGAGCTGCATGGGGTTCAGGCCGGGAGCCTGTTTCTGGATGAATTCGGATGTGACGGTGGAGCGTGACTTGGCCGCGTCTTCCTTGATCATCAGACCGCCGCCCACTGACCGATGCCGCGCCCCTTTGACATCAAGGTTCTCAGGCGCCTGATCCGTCGGCGCTGTCGATCCCATCATCGATGGCTGAGAAGAAGACGCAGCCGCTACTGCCGGTTTGACCTGGCGGACAGGTTTTTCGCTTCCATCACTCTGCACGCTTGCTGGAGCGGCGAGTGCGCTTGCCGCAGGAATGGCAAAGCTGATCAATGCTGAGGTTGTAAGAAGGCGGCGCATGAAGGAGGGCATTGGGTACTGTCCACATCAGCTGGAAAAATGGGGGCGTGAAGTCACAGAATGACAAGGCCGCATCATTACGATAAAACAACATCAAGGAACACACAGAAATCAGGGCAGAGATGTGTTTCATGCATGGTCGTGTCAAATTGGTAACAGTCTTTCCGCTGAGCCGGGACGTTTCTGTGGCTCCTGCCCCGGAGCATCTGTGCAAATGGTCAGGTATTGGAGGCGAACGTGGGGCGGCCCCATTTCATGCAGAGGTCGATGCATAGGGAAAGGTTGTGGGGCAATGCTGGATGATATTGTATTCCATAAAAATGGATTGGAGATATGTTTGGGTTTTTAATGATATTCTTCAGTTAATTAAATTATTTCTATGAATAGTTTATGTTTATTCCATTTAATGTGACATTATTTGTACATTTACATGTAAACTTTTTTGAATGAGGCGATGTTTATCTGAGTATAGTGCTCAAACCGGTCTTTGATATTCATATTGTCTTCTGATTGAACAGCGGCTTGCACCATCATGACGCGCGGGCGTTATTCAACGAACCTGGTTATGTGATCCAGCATGGCGGTGTTGGGCTTGCAATACCGAACAAGCATTTGTCATTGGTTTGTAGTGTGTCAGCAGGCCAATGAATAAGCGGAGGGGACTTGAGTGCCCTGCTTCCCGACTTGCGGGCTGTATTGTGAGCAGTCGCTGGAAGGAAAAGTGAGGGGCGCTCAGTAAGGATGGGCGATAGCGCACAGGGCGTCTAGTTTCGGAAAGCGGAGCGTTGATTGCGGATCATGGTATGAAGAGAAAGAAGGGATGAACGCCGCTTGGCAACTGCTATCCTTGGGGGACTGGCTTGAATGCGTCATTCCAGACAGGCCGGAAGGGTTGAGAGAGCGCCATTCTTATGGGCAACCGGTTTCAGGTGCCGGTGAAAGAGTACGAGGGTCGTGCTGCAATGGCCATCGTCTCGCCTAATGTTGTTTTGCAGGTTCTCTGTTCAAGTAAATGGTAAACTTTACGCAAAGATCATTATTTTTCAGTGATTTTGTAATTTACGAATGGGGTTCAAGCAGGCATCTCCCTGATTTTTTGCTGACAGGATGTCGTGCAATCAGGGGTGCCTGCTATGAACATGTTAAAACCGGAAAACGAAGTTTGACTGGTAATAGGTCGCGCTTGATCCGCCTGCACGGTTGAGGCTGTGCGACGTCATGAAACGGGACACATATTGCGTCCAGGAAAGATGGGGCGTGATCTGCCATGTCAGCGAGGCCTGAGGGGCCATGCCAATGAATTTTCCATCAAAATTGTGGGCGAACGTATAAAACCCTGAGGACCGGTAAATGGGGTCCTGCGTGCTGTAACGCCAGAAAAGAGGATATTTAACTTGTAGGCTGAGAGATTTCACAAATGTGGCCCGCACTAATGGCGCAAAACTGATCAGGTTGGAACCTGTCATGTAGGTTGTGGTGTCCAGATAGTTGGTCTGCGGATTGAAGGGGGAAATATAAGTACCAATGGTGCCGGAATTCTTGTTTTTGTTTCCCCCGGAATAGACATCGGTCTGTAGCCCCAGAAAGGTGTGGAACGGATTTTTGGGCAAGCGGTATCCGACAAGGGTGTTGATGGCATAACTGCTGACAGAGCGGGCTTCATTGGTTTTGGCATACCGGAAGACGCCACCCTGCCAGATTCCGCCAAGGGAAAATTCAAAAGGTCCGGCAATACCATGCCAGCGGATGCCAAAATTGTTGCGGGTGTTGGAGCCATTGCTGCTACCGGTAGCGGTTGCAATGGCGCCGCTGGAGCCGGACAGTTTATAGCCAATATAAAAGGCATCCAGAAAGGAATAGGTCCGGTCTCCCATGAAATGTCCATCCGGTGCGGACCATGTCATGTTGAAACCATAAAGGCGGGTATTATAGTTTTCGGTATCCCGAAACATTTTTGTATAGCTGTCATTGGTCTGGACAAAATCCCACCCATCAATGCGCAGGCGCGGCCAGACCATATAGGCGCGAAACCCGTTCCACGAGAGCGGGACGTTCGGCGTTTCCCGATTGTAGAGCATGTAAGAAGGAGCATCCAGAAACTGCTGGCGGCCAAACATGAAGCCACTTTTTGCGCCAAGCATGCTCCAGCGGGTTTCAATGAAGGCCTGCTGGACATCAAGGCGTTTTCTGTAAGTGGTGCCGTACCCGTATCCGTTCCATCCGCCTGCATCCGCATTGATAAGCTGACCAAACAGGCGCACGTGGGACCCAAGGTGCAGATCCGCGCCATACAGATTTCTCACGCCGAAGCGGCCGGAATCATTATTTTTCTGTGTACCCAGATTGGGGCGGCTTTCAAACCAGTTGCGTAACCGGGTCTCGCCAGAAAAACTGAGCCAGATTGAGCCGCTGTTGTTCAGGGCAATATATTTCAGAATATCAAAAGGATCGGTCCGTTTGCTTTTGTCACGCAGGCGGCTCCAGTCTTCTGCCCAAGGGGCAACGCCGTATTGCCCCACAGGGCCGAATCCTGCTGCTTCACCATTACCCCGGTTGAAGACGCCCCAGTCATATTGCCGTCCGGAAGAGCGCCCTTGCGCCCCGGTTGTGCGGATGGGCTGTCCGGTTGGGGTTGCGTGAGGGTACAGGACAATGTGGGGCAACGGTGCGGTGTGAACGGTGATCTGTTCCCCTGAATGGGATGGAAGCGGAGCAGCAGCCTTTGCCGCAGAAGGCGCCGTTTGTACTGATGCCGGGGGCGGTGCAGGGGTGGAAAGACCGGCAGAAGTAGGGGGCGCTGCCATGGCTGGAGACGCCATGAGGCAGAGCGCCGAAGAGGAGGCGAGAGAGAGGAGGCGCTGAACTGCAGAAGGTTGAAAACCGACCATGGGATTTTCCAGAAAAGGCGTAGACACAAATTGAACGAAATCTAATCGTAACAAAAAAGAATATGCATATCACGAATATGAACGCAATATACAAATAACAACGATTTATGATGATTATATGGAGTTCAGCCAAAAAACGCGCCAAATTGGCGGAAAGGTGGCGGTTCAAAAGGCGTATGAGGATGAAGGATAAGGGTTATCAAAAAATACTATGAGTTATGTTTTTACTTGACGAATAATATACAAATGATACCGTGAATTAGGCGCTGACGTTCCAAGGTTTGCCAAGGCTACCGAAAAGACACGCGCAAGGAAGATGGAGAGACAATTACAGTGTCAGATATCCTGTCACGGCGCGCGTTTCTGGGTGCCGCAGCTTTGGTTGGTGGTGTAACCGCCGGTTTTGCTTTCCGGCCCGCAAAGGCGGATACGCTCCGGTTGCTGAATGTATCTTACGATCCTACGCGTGAATTGTATGCGGACATCAACAAGGCCTTCGCAGCAGCATACACCAAAGCACATGCAGATAGTTCTGTTTTTGTAAGAACCTCCAATGGTGGTTCCGGGGCGCAGGCGCGCTCCGTTCTGGAAGGCGCTCCGGCAGATATTGTTACGCTTGGTTTAGCCTATGATATTGATATCCTAGCCCAGCATGGCCTGCTTGCGCAGGACTGGCAGAAGCGCCTGCCACATAATTCCACGCCGTTTACCAGCACGATTGTTTTTCTGGTCAGGAAGGGAAATCCCAAAAACATTCATGACTGGCCGGATCTGATCCGGGATGATGTGAAGGTTGTTACGCCTAACCCCAAAACATCCGGTGGGGCGCGGTGGAACTATCTGGCTGCGTGGGGATGGGCACTGCGTCAACCTGGTGGGTCTGAAGAAACTGCACGTGCTTATCTGAAGGCGCTTTTCAAGCATGTCCCCGTGCTGGATACAGGCGCGCGGGGCGCGACAAACAGCTTTGTGCAGCGCGGATTGGGGGATGTTCTGCTTGCGTGGGAAGATGAGGCTCTTCTCGCTGCCAAGGATATCGGCCCGGACCAGTTTGATATTGTCGTGCCCAAAATGACCATTCTGGCCGAGCCGCCAGTGGCTGTGGTGGATAAAAACGTGGCCCAGCATGGCACTCAGGCCGCGGCACAGGCCTATGTTGAGTTTCTGTTTTCGCCCGAAGGGCAACGGATTGGCGCGAAACATTATTTCCGCCCGGTGGACCCCACTGTCGCGGCTGAAAGCGCGAGCCGTTTTCCAAAAGTGGAAACATTTGACATTGCCAGTCTGGGCGGGTGGGCCACAGTTCAGAAAAAGCATTTTGGCGATAACGGCATCTTTGATCAGATTTATCAGGGCTGACACAGGCGGAAAAGACGTTCTGATGGCAGGCGCGGCCCAGAGGGGCCGCTTCCTTTTCTGATATAAAAACCTCTGGCTGACCGTCCTGAACAGAATGTTCTCTTTAGTTAGAGAGGGCGGAATGCTGTTTGGGGTGGGATGGGTGGCTGAGAGGCTGATTTTGATGGGGCCGGGGGCGTGTCAAATGGTCCAAACGGGCCCTTGGGCACACCGGCAGGCCAGTTGCTCATGGCGGGATGATCCATCGTAGGGAATGGCGCTTGTAGCGCACCCTGTTCCGTTGGTGTCATGGCGAAGCGGTTGCGGGGCAAGGCTTCCGGGCAATCGTCACACATCCACCGAATGATTTTTTCCCGAATCTCGCAGCGGAGATCCCAGCTTCTGATGGCCGTGCGTGCGCTGGCCGTAACGCGGATAATCATGGTTTGGTCTGTGCAGTCAGCAACCTGCGCGCTGAAATCTTTTCCTGTCCATTGTGGGCAGCCCCGTACAATTTCTTCCAGCTTGGCGCGGATACGATCCATGGGGGCGCGGTAGTCCACATGCAGATAGACTGCGCCAATCAGCTCTGCCGAGTTGTAGGTCCAGTTCTCAAAAGGTGTGTCGAGAAAATAGGCAATAGGCACAATACGCCTGCGCCAGTCCCATGAACGCAGCACCACATAGGTGGACGTGATTTCCTCCACCCATGTCCAGTCTCCCTGAAACGCAATCAGGTCCCCCATGCGGATGGGTTGCGTCATGGCAATCTGAACACCGGCAAACAGGTTGACCAGAATGGGGCGCGCCGCAAGGCCCGCAATCAGGGATGCGGCACCTGCCGAAGCAAACAGGCTGAGCCCATATTCCCTGACCGGCTCAAACGTAATCAACTCCGCGCTGACCGTGAGTACGCAGATCAGAATTTCCGCCACCCGGCGGAGCAGACGTACCTGTGTGGCATGTTTGCGGGCCAGAATATCATCATCCTGATCGGCTTCGGCAAAGCGCACCAGATAGGCGTCTGAAATCACCCGTGTTGTCAGCAGGGTGCCCAGGCCCATGACGGCCACAAAACTCATCAACAGGAGATGCGCGACCGTATCCAGCAGGTCTCCGCGCAGGCCGCAGGCGGGAAGGGCCACGCTCATGGCCAGAATGACAACGGTCAGCCGGACAGGACGCCGCATGGTGCGTGTGAAGGACCGAACAAAGGCCCCGCGTTTGGCACCGGGAATACGCATCAGAATGCGGTCTGTGACCAGACGGCTGAGAAGCGCTGCGCAAAGACCGATGAGGGCAAGGACCAGAAGAGAGACCAGCGAAGGAGGAAGCCAGCTCAGCCATGTGCGGAAGGAAGAGACAAGAGGAGTCAGTTTGGTCTGAATGGTCTCCGCCATGGGTTCATGCTGGAGGGTGGTGGATGTGATGGACATAAAGAGAAGTAGGAACCTTGCCGTAAACGAATAAAAAATGCGGGCGCTACGCTGCTCCTGAAATGCCAGCGTTAAAAAAAGAGAGAGGGGGCTAGATGAAAGACGCCTGAGCAACAAAGAGGTTCAGGCTGAGCTGCGTTGCAGCGGCAGTAAAAGTCCCTTCAGAGGGACGGAAGAGGCGAGGAATTTCTTTAACTGACAGGTGGAAGAGCTTCATCCGCAAGGCTGCCGGTTGGCTTTCTGGCCCATCGCCACGCACCCAGCCCCTGCCGGGCCAGTTCGCGGTGCATGATCATGATGGGCCACTGGCCGGACCCCTGATAGGTGCCCATGCCATCCGGTGCCGCAAGGCGCTTGGCAAGGGCTTCCACCAAAGTCACGGAGCGATGGCGTCCGCCAGAACAGCCAATGGCGATGGTGGCGTATTTCTTTCCTTCCTGCACAAAGCGCGGCAGCACCAGTTGCAGCATGGTGTGAATCTGATCCAGAAACGGAAGATAATCCGAATCTTCAGCCACATAAGCCGCTACATCAGCATCCAGCCCGGTTTTGGGGGCTAGGGCAGGGTCGTAGTGAGGATTGCGTAGGAAGCGCGCATCAAACACAATGTCGGCCTCACGCGGTAAACCTGCAGGAAAGGCGAAGGACATCAGGGCTACGGTCAGCCCTTCGGCTGATCCTCCCTGCCACGGGCTGAAACGGCTTTCTACAAACTGCCGTAGTTCTGGTGGCGGCATGTCCGAGGTATCAATGACCAGATCTGCCGCAGCGCGGAGGGGCGCGGTCAGTATTGTTTCTTCCTCAATCCCTTCCTTGATGCTGCCGTGCAGGGCAAGGGGGTGACGGCGCCGGGTTGCTGTATAGCGCCGCAGCAGCACGCTTTCTTCCGCCGTGGCGTAGATCAGTTCAACCCGCAGGTTGGGGTTCACGCGTAGCCGCGCCAGTGCCTCCAGCACAGCAGAGGCATCAAACCCCCGGGTGCGGGAATCCACACCAATGGCCACGGGGCGTTCCGCGCGCGCCACAATGTCATCGAGCATTCCCAAGGGGGGATTATCAATAACCTCGTGGTCCAGATCTTCCAGAATGCGCAGGATTGAGGACTTGCCAGCACCAGATAGCCCTGAAACCAGCAGGATACGGCGTGGAACAAGTGTATCATCCGCGCACATTACATCTGTTCCTTTCTGTGGCCTGAGGCGGGCAAAAAGTTTTCAGGCCTGCATGGCAAGCGGGGAGCCAGCGCCTGCGGTGGGCAAAGCAGGCATCCGGTCCTGAATAAAGCACTGACCCAAATTACGGTAGCGGCATTATGCTCGGGTCACCCCATGTTACGCAATATGTCTGCACAGCTTTGGTGTGGCAATGCCTGCCTGCACCGCGTGCATGCCATGCTTTACACCATTATGATGTATGTATTGTTACGAAAGAGCAATTTGCGATTTTTACAGGCCTGACGGTATGATGGATGCTCATGACTGACGCGTTACACCACACTCCTTTTGGTTCTCCTTCTGCCGCTATGCCACGGGTAGAGCACACACCGGCAGGGATACGGATCAGGGGGCTTCGGTCCTCTTCTCCGCAAACGCAGACCATAGCGGAGCAATGTGCGGCGGCGTTGGAGACGGGAACGGCTATTCTGGCGCGTGATGATCTGTCCCTGAAAGATGTCACGCGGGTGGTGTATATCATTGAAGGGGCAGCCGATTTCCCTTCCTGCTTTCCCTTGTTAAGGCAGGTTTTCTCCAATTTTTCGCCATCCCTGACCTTTATGTGGGTCAAGAGCATGACCCCTGCTGGCGTGAAAATAGAACTCGAACTCTGCGTTGAAGCGGAGCCCGTCTAAAAAACGCAGACGCCTTTTCGCGTTGGTGACAGGCCATAACAGCCAACGCGCTCTCCCTTCAAAAAATAGCTGACAGAGGTCTGGCTGCTCTCAAATCCGGCTTTGCGTGCGGTTTTGCTTGTAGGATGAGCTGTCAGGTGGTGACTTTGGGCAAGCGCACTGTAAAGCGGGCCCCGGCGACATTGCCTTGTGCGTCATGCCGGTTTTCAACAGCGATTGTGCCGTGCAGCGCTTCCACAATCTGGCGGCTGATGGAAAGACCCAGCCCGGAATGCTGGCCAAAATTCTCGTTCTTGGGACGCTCTGAATAAAAGCGGTCAAAAATGGAATCGAGTTTGGCCTGTGGAATGCCCGGTCCTTCATCCGAAACGGAAATCGAGATCATGTTCCCGGCAGGTGCTGCTTCCAGCAGAATGTGGCCGTTGGGTGGGGAAAAGGAAATGGCGTTGCCAATCAGGTTGCGGAGCACCTGCACCAACCGGTCTTCCACCGCCAGAGCGCGGAGGGGATGTTCGGGGGAATCGCCTTCCACTTTTGTGGTGATGATCGGCTGACCTTCCTTGCGGGTGGCCTGATGGATTTCCGCCAGAACAGAGAGAAGCGGTTTGATGGAAACCGGCTCGGCCTGAGCGCGGGACATTTCGGCATCCAGACGGCTGGCGTCAGAGATATCGGTGATCAAACGGTCCAGACGGCGAACGTCTTCGTTGATGATGGTCAGAAGGCGACGCTGCTGATTTAGGTCTTCAATACGGAGCAGGGTTTCAATGGCGGAGCGGATGGAAGAAAGCGGGTTTTTGATCTCGTGACTGACATCCGCGGCAAACCGCTCAATGGCGTCCATCCGTTTCCACAGCGCCTGCGCACTGGCCTGCAGGGCGCGGGCCACATCGCCAATTTCATCGCGCCGCGCCAGCAGGCGGGCTGGCACGGTCCCTGTGCGCCCCGAAGATTCGCGCATGATCTGGGCGGACGCTGCCAACCGCAACAGGGGGCGGGCGATTGTAAGGGACAGATACCATGAGAGCAGGATGGTAATAACCAGAACCGTGAGGAACAGGGATAAAATGGAGGAACGCACGGCAAAAACCGAACGATCAACCTGAGATGCGGCGCGGGTAAGCTGGATAATCCCGACCGTATGGCCATCACGAATAACGGGCTCCGCCACGGTGATGATCAGGCGGCCATTGGCTGTGCGGCGGATGTAGGGAGGGGCTTCTGGCGGCGGGCGAAAATTGGGACCGTTGGCTTCTGGCGGACGGGCCGGGTCTGCGGGGATGTCGGCCTCGTTTGTGTCGAGCCTGACAATATTGGTTTCGTTACTGCGCCACACCCATGTCAGCAGGCGTTCAAAAAAGCTGGGGCCAAAAGGGGGCGGCCCGCTTGGGTCATTCACGCCGCCTGGCGGCGGAGGGCGATAGCCATGACGGAACGGAAAGGAGTGGGGGGGATGGTCCGGCTGATCAGCCAGGTTATCCGCCACCAACTGCCCATCCGGGCCAAAAAGGCGGGCATGTGCGCTGGGGCTGGGCTCGGTCAGGCGCAGCAACAGGCGGCGGGCCTGTGAGGATTCCAGTGAAAATTCACCATCCGATCCAGTGCTGCGCGCGCGCGTATTGCGCACAGCACTTTCCCCAAGGGCTCCGGCATAGATGCGCGCCTGCTCCCGCAAGCCTGCAACTTCTGTGGTCAGCAGGCTGTTTCGGAACTGATTGAGAAACAGCATGGTGACTGCCAGCAGCGCGAGCGGCAGAATATTAACCAGCATGATGCGCCGCATGAGCGGAGAGACCAGCCGTGTTTTGGAGGCCTCATACGCGGCGGTGGCCTCAATGCCACCCTGCTTGTTGCCCTGCCCCGGCAGCTTCAGACTTTTCAGTCTGGAGAGCGAGGAAGAAACAGACATGCGTGTCCGTTGTGTCACCAGCGGGCCTCAGTCTTCCCGGTATCGGTAGCCAATGCCGTAGAGGGTCTCAATCTGGTTGAAATTGTCATCAACCTGCCGGAATTTCTTGCGGACACGCTTGATGTGACTGTCGATTGTGCGGTCATCCACATAAACCGTGTCCCCATAGGCGGCATCAATCAACTGATCGCGTGACTTCACCAGCCCGGGGCGCTGGGCCAGCGTTTTTACCAGCAGGAACTCCGTAACCGTCAGCGGGACATCCTGCCCGTTCCACGTGCATTTGTGGCGCAGTTCATCCAGAGAGAGCGGACCGCGGACCAGTGCACCGCCAACTGGCGTGCCATTGGCTTCCGCACGGCTGACTTCGTTCCGGCGCAGCAGGGCGCGGATGCGTTCCAGCAGCAGGCGTTGGGAAAAGGGCTTGGTGATGTAGTCATCAGCGCCAAGGCGCAGCCCCATAAGCTGATCCACTTCCTCATCCTTGGAGGAGAGGAAGATGACCGGCAGATTGGACCGGGCGCGCAGGCGCTGCAACAGTTCCATGCCATCCATGCGGGGCATCTTGATATCCAGCACGGCCAGATCAACAGGATAAGCCGTCATGCCCTGCAGGGCCGATTCGCCATCAGTATAGGTGCGGACGTGAAAGCCTTCGGCTTCCAGCGTCATTTGTACCGAGGTCAGGATGTTGCGGTCGTCATCAACCAGCGCAATCGTCTGCTTGGTACGCTCTACCATTGTGTGCGTGTTCCTTCATCGCCTTCAACGCCAGCCCATGAGCATACGGGGTTCGCCCTGTTTGCGCCATGGGGGCAGAGTCTTTCATGTTGCCGCGTTTTTTGAGCACGGCTTGCATGCGTTGTAAAATCATCATCGCGGTGCCGTGCGGGTCTTGTCGGTTCCGGACGGGTTGCTTACTTCTTGGTGCATGACCCACGATACAGATCCCAACCGGGTCGGCACGCCGGCAGAGCCGGCTGAAACCGACCAGATCTCCCAGCCTCAGGAAGCGGTTGCACCTGAAGCGGAGACCCATGCCGAGCCGTCCTCTGCTGCCGAGGGCCGTCTTCAGGAGCTTGAGCAGGAAGCTGCCGAGTTCAAGGAGAAATGGCTGCGGGCCGAGGCCGATAACCAGAACCTACGCACCCGTGCCAAGCGGGATGTGGAAGACGCCCGGCAATATGCCGTGCAGAAATTTGCGCGGGATGTGGTGGAAGCGGCTGAAAACCTGCGCCGTGCGCTGGCCAGTCTGCCTGCGCATCAGGAAGGGGAAGACAGCGTTCTGACCAAGATGCGTGAAGGCATTGAAAGCACTGAACGTTCTTTCATCTCCATTCTTGAGCGTCACGGCATCAAGTGTGAAGACGCGCAAGGCAAGACGTTTGACGCCAATTTGCATCAGGCCATGGCGGAACAGCCGAGTGCTGAGCATGCGCCGGGCACTGTAATGCAGGCATGGACGCCGACATGGACGCTGCACGGGCGTCTTCTCAAGCCTGCCATGGTGGTGGTGGCCAAAGCACCGGAATAAGCCGGGTTTCTGGCAAGGGTATGGGTGGTAAAAATTTTGTTTGCCAACGGCTTGCTTCTACTTGAAAGAGCGCAGGCCGCACCATACATCAGGCTTAACACTCGCAACCTGTTTTCCGGCAAAGGAAAATCAGGTGAGAGACTAAGGACCCAGTCCGGTGCTTCGGGCCAGGCTAGGTCGCTGAAGGAGAGTATGAATGAGCAAAGTTATTGGTATTGACCTTGGTACAACCAACTCCTGCGTGGCCGTGCGCGAAGGGAATGAAAACAAGGTTATTGAAAACAGCGAAGGCGCACGCACAACGCCGTCCATGGTTGCTTTCACCGAAGGTGGTGAAATGCTGGTTGGACAGGCTGCGAAACGTCAGGCTGTCACCAACCCGGCAAACACATTCTATGCCGTGAAGCGTCTGATTGGTCGTCGATTTGATGATCCGACCGTTCAGAAAGACAAGGAAATGGTGCCTTACACCATCGTCAAGGGTGACAATGGTGATGCATGGGTGGAAGCGCGCGGCACGAAATATGCCCCTTCCCAGATTTCCGCGTTCGTGCTCGGCAAAATGAAGGAAACCGCCGAGGCTTACCTTGGTGAAAAAGTGACGCAGGCCGTTATTACCGTTCCTGCTTACTTTAACGATGCCCAGCGTCAGGCAACGAAAGACGCCGGTCGTATCGCCGGTCTTGAAGTGCTGCGTATCATCAACGAACCTACAGCAGCGGCTCTGGCTTACGGGCTGGAAAAGAAGAGCGGCGGCACGGTTGCGGTTTATGACCTTGGTGGCGGCACGTTCGACGTTTCCGTTCTGGAAATTTCTGACGGCGTGATCGAAGTGAAATCCACCAACGGGGATACGTTCCTGGGTGGTGAAGACTTTGATAACCGCATCATCGGGTATCTGGCGGATGAGTTCAAACGCGAACAGGGCATTGACCTGCGCGCTGACAAGCTGGCTCTGCAGCGTCTGAAAGAAGCTGCTGAAAAAGCGAAGATCGAACTGTCTTCCTCCAAGGAAACGGAAATCAACCTGCCGTTCATCACCGCAGACGCTTCTGGTCCGAAGCATCTGGTGCTGAAGCTGACCCGCGCCAAGCTGGAAAGCCTTGTTGATGATCTGATCCAGCGCACGCTTGAACCCTGTAAGGCTGCTCTGAAAGACGCTGGCGTCTCTGCTTCTGAAGTAGATGAAGTCATTCTGGTTGGCGGCATGACCCGTATGCCGAAGGTGATTGAGGCTGTTAAAAGCTTCTTCGGCAAGGACCCGGCCCGTAACGTGAACCCGGACGAAGTGGTGGCCATTGGTGCAGCCATTCAGGGTGCGGTGCTGAAAGGTGACGTTAAAGACGTTCTGCTGCTGGACGTAACCCCGCTGTCTCTGGGTATTGAAACCCTGGGTGGCGTGTTTACCCGCCTGATCGACCGCAACACCACCATCCCGACCAAGAAGAGCCAGACCTTCTCCACCGCGGAAGACAACCAGAACGCGGTGACCATCAAGGTCTATCAGGGCGAACGTGAAATGGCGGCTGATAACAAGCTGCTTGGCAACTTTGACCTGACGGGTATTGCCCCGGCTCCGCGTGGTGTGCCGCAGATTGAAGTGACGTTCGACATCGACGCCAACGGTATTGTGTCCGTGTCCGCTAAGGATAAGGCAACCGGCAAGGAACAGCAGATCAAGATCCAGGCATCTGGTGGTCTGTCTGAAGGCGATATCGAACAGATGGTCAAGGATGCTGAAGCCAATGCGGCAGCAGACAAGGCCAAGCGTGAACAGGTTGAAGTGCGTAACAACGCTGAAAGCCTTGTGCATCAGGTTGAAAAGTCTCTGTCTGAAGCGGGTGACAAGGTTCCTGCTGCTGACAAGACAGAAGCTGAAGGCGCTATTGCTGCGGTTAAGACGGCTCTGGAAGGCAGCGATGCCGAAGCCATCAAGAGCGCAAGCGATCGTCTGACACAGGCTGCCATGAAGATTGGTGAGGCTGTATATAAGGCTGGTCAGGCTGGCGAAGGTGCTGCTCCGGGCGGTGCCGGTGCGGCTGGTGCCAACCCGAATGAGGAAAAAATTGTCGATGCGGACTTTGAGGACGTAAACGACAAAAAAGCCTGATCGGGCGCGACTACCACGGGTGGCGGGGGTGACTTTCCCCTGCCATGACCGTTTTTTCTCTGGCGTCCGTGCTTCCTGGAAGGCGGACGCCTTTGTCATATCTGACACATGCTGCGCTCAGTAAGAGGCAGAACTCCGTAAGAGGATTTTCATGGCCACCCAGGTTGATTACTACGAACTTCTTGAGGTCTCCCGCACAGCATCGGCTGACGAAATCAAGAAAGCCTATCGTAAGATGGCCATGAAATATCACCCGGATCGGAATCCTGGTGATGAAGAGGCCGAGGCCAAGTTCAAGGACGTCAACCAGGCCTATGATGTTCTGAAAGACGAGCAGAAACGCGCCGCATATGACCGGTTTGGCCATGCTGCTTTTGAAGGCGGCGGTGGCGGTGGCCCCGGCGGGTTTGATTTCAGCGGTTTTGGTGGCGGTGGTCTGGGCGATATCTTCGAACAGATGTTCGGGGACATGATGGGTGGCCGTCGCGGTGGCCGTGCCCGTACCGGCAGCGACATCCAGACCCATGTTGAGATCACGCTGGAAGAAGCGTTTTCCGGCGTGAAAAAAGATGTGCGGGTCATTACCCGTGTGGCCTGTGAGTCCTGCCATGGCACCGGGTCCAACGATGGTGCGACAGGTGTGACGGTTTGCCCAAGCTGCCATGGTGCGGGGAAAGTCCGCGCCCAGCAGGGATTCTTTGTGGTGGAACGGCCGTGCCCCACCTGCCACGGTACCGGCAAAAGTGTGAAAGACCCCTGCAAGGCCTGCCATGGTGCGGGCACGGTGGAAAAAGAGCGCACAATTGGCGTGCAGATTCCCGCTGGCGTGGAAGATGGCACCCGTATCCGCATCTCTGGCGAGGGCGAAGCCGGGCAGGGCGTGCCGCCGGGTGATCTGTATGTGCATGTGTCTGTCTCGGAACATTCCATCTTCCAGCGTGATGGTGCGAATGTTTATTGCCGTGTGCCGTTGCGCATGGGCCAGGCTGCTCTAGGCACGGAAATTGAAGTTCCCGTTATTGATGGCGGCCGCGCAAAGGTAAAAATTCCCGCAGGCACGCAGACGGGCGAACATTTCCGTCTGCGTGGCAAAGGGTTCTCCGTCCTGCGTTCCAGTGCGCGGGGGGATATGTATATTCAGGTCACTGTTGAAACACCGCAGCATCTGAACAAGCGCCAGCGCGAATTGCTGGAGGAGTTTGAGAAAGAAGCCGGTGAAAACGTGAAGGGCAGCCCGGAACACTCCGGCTTTTTTGCCCGCGTGCGTGATTTTTTTGAAAACAAAAGCTGAATTTTGACACTAAAGGAACAGCCCGCATGACAGAAAAATCCCTTCGGGTCGGGATTGCCGGTATTTCAGGGCGTGTGGGCCAGTTGCTGGTAGAAGAAGTACAGGCGGCCGGGGCCATTCTGGCGGGGGGCACGGCCCGCAAGCCGGGTGGTGTTGTCGGCTTGCCGGAAAATGTCCCTGTTTTTTCGGACATGGCATCTTTGGCAGCAATCAGCGATGTGGTGATTGATTTCACTCATGCAGAGACAGTCGTGCCTCATGCTCAGGCTTTGTCTCAGCACGGTACGGCGTGGGTTCTGGGCACCACGGGTCTTTCTGCTGAACAGAGTGCTGCCGTCTATAAGGCCGCGCAGACCATCGCTATTGTGCATGCGGCCAATTTTTCGCCAGGTGTGACGTTGGTGCAGCGTCTGGCGCAGATGATGGGCCGTGCATTACCGGCTGAGTCCTATGATGTTGAAGTGCTGGAAATGCACCATCGGCAGAAAGTGGACGCTCCATCAGGCACGGCTCTGGCAATTGGGGAAGCTGTGGCCCAAGGGCGTGGTGTGGCTCTGGTTGATGTGAAGGAAAGTGGGCGAGACGGGCATACCGGTCCGCGCAAAACCGGCGCTATCGGGTTCGCTGCTCTGCGCGGTGGGCAGATTGTCGGGGAGCATGATGTTCTGTTTACCTCGGCTGATGAGCAGATCACACTCTCGCATCGCGCGTTTGACCGGCGTATTTTTGCGACCGGAGCGGTAAGAGCGGCTCTCTGGGTGGAAGGCCATGCGCCGGGATATTTTGGTATGGAAGATGTTCTGGGGCTTCCGCCTCTTTAATAAAGGCGGCCTTTTTGGAACGCGCCCCAGCCCTTTGCCGGGGCGTATGATTTACGAAGTTTTGCTGTAAATAAAAATAGTTAGCCGTTTTTTTCATAACGGCAAAAATGGCTTTGCAGTTGTAAATGCTCATGAAAGCGGCGGTTATCCGCTAATCCACCCGCACGGGAGCGACGGACATTTTCTACGCATGGCGGCAATACACTTGACCATTGGTCACTATTCCGCCACACGGTTTCGTCCCCTTTCCTCAAGGGTGATATCACAATTCCTATTTCACAGTGCGTGGGGCAGACGGCACCATCATGCGTAAAGACGGCGATTTCCTGTTCACTTCGGAATCTGTTTCCGAAGGTCATCCCGATAAGGTTGCGGACCGGATCAGCGATACTGTTCTCGATGCCTATCTTGCAGCAGACCCTGAAGCTCGCGTGGCCTGTGAAACCTTGGTTACCACCAATCGGATCATTCTGGCCGGTGAAGTGCGTGGCCCGGCTTCCGTTACCTCAGAAGGCCTGATTCAGGCCGCGCGTGATGCGGTAAAGGACATTGGTTACGATCAGGAAGGTTTCTCCTGGCGTACGGCTGATGCCGCCAATTACCTGCACGCACAGTCCGCTGACATTGCTGTTGGCGTTGACAGTGCCGGTGAGAAGGACGAAGGCGCAGGCGACCAGGGCATCATGTTCGGTTATGCGTCTAACGAAACCGACACCCTGATGCCGGCTCCGCTTTATTATGCACACCGCATTCTGCACGAAATCCGTGATCTGCGTCGCGCTGGCGATGCACGCGTTGCGGGCTTGCAGCCGGATGCCAAAAGCCAGGTTACGCTTCATTATTCCAATGGTCGCCCCGTCAAGGCAACGTCCGTGGTGATCTCCACCCAGCATGATGCGGGTATTGATCAGAAAGAACTGCGCGATCGTCTGGGCGGTGTGGTGCGTGGTATTCTGCCGGAAGGCTGGATGCCGGAAGATAACGAATTCTACGTTAACCCGACCGGTGTTTTCGTGATTGGCGGCCCGGACGGTGACTGTGGGCTGACCGGTCGTAAGATCATTGTGGATACCTACGGTGGTGCAGCCCCGCACGGCGGCGGCGCATTCTCCGGCAAGGACCCCACGAAGGTTGACCGCTCTGCCGCGTATGCCTGCCGCTATCTGGCCAAGAACGTTGTGGCTGCTGGTCTGGCTGATCGTTGCACCATTCAGCTTTCCTACGCCATTGGCGTGTCTCATCCGCTGTCCGTTTATGTGGATCTGGATGAAACCGGCAAGGATGTGGATGAAGCCCGTCTGGGCAAGATTCTGCGTGATGTGATGGATCTGTCTCCGCGCGGTATCCGGAAGCATCTGCGTCTGAACCGTCCGATTTATGCTGAAACATCTGCTTATGGTCATTTTGGCCGCAAGCCGGATGATGCGCGTGATAACTTCACGTGGGAACGCACGGATCTGGTTGACGCCCTGCGCAGCGCACTGAACCGCTAAGAAGAAAAGCCTGACGTTACCTATGACGGACGATGCCCGCGCGCCTGATGTAAAGCCGCCCCCTGAGCGACTCTATGGACGGCAGCGCGGCCATCCGCTCCGCCCGCGTCAGGAACGTCTGCTGGAGGAAGCGTTGCCCCGGCTCCGCTTCCCGCTTGATAAGGCAGCCACACCGGTTGCCGGTTTTGGCAAGCCGCCCCGGCAGATCTGGTTTGAAGTCGGCTTTGGGGGAGGAGAACACTCCTACGCCCAACACACCGCACATCCTGATATTGGCTATATTGCCTCAGAAGTTTTTGATAACGGGCTTTGCTCGCTCCTGACCCGCCTTGTGCCGGTTGGGCAGGAAGCAACCGCACTCATTCCGGACATGCTGCGTTTGTGGGATGATGATGCCCGCATACTGCTGAAGGCCATGCCGGACGCCTCGCTGGACCGGCTGTTCCTGATGTTTCCGGACCCATGGCCCAAGGCACGGCATGCCAAACGCCGTTTTGTGCATCCCCAGAATGTTGAACTGGTTGCCCGCGTGCTCAAACCCGGTGCTGTGTGGCGGGTTGCCAGTGATGACCCAACCTATCAGGCATGGGTGGAAGAGGTGATGGCGGCGCAGCCTTATTTTGAAGCGCCCCCACCTGCCACCGAACGGCCAGAAGGCTGGTTCCCCACGCGGTATGAGGCAAAAGCCATCGCCGCAGGCCGGCAACCGCTTTACTGGACATTTACCCGCCGCTGAGTGCCTGACCTGCCTCAGCATACGGTTGCTCTGGCACGGCAGGTTGGGTAAGCAGCCGCTTTACAGCTTTTAGCCGTGCGAAAGGTCTCCGCTTATGAGCCAGTCCCCGCAGCCTGTGCGCCGCGCTCTGATTTCTGTTTCCGATAAAACGGGGCTTCTTGACCTTGGGCGCGCTCTTGTGGCGCACGGGGCGGAAATTCTCTCCACAGGGGGGTCCGCCAAGGCCCTGCGGGAGGCTGGCCTTCCGGTTACGGAAGTTTCTGATCACACGGGTTTTCCTGAAATTCTGGATGGGCGCGTCAAAACGCTGGTGCCCCAGATCCATGGCGGCATTCTTGGTCGGCGCGATCTGCCTGCCCATGTGGCGCAGATGGAAGAACACGGCATTGCCCCGATTGATCTGGTGGCGGTCAATCTTTACCCGTTTGAAAAGACGGTTGCCTCTGGCGCAGGGGCTGAAGACTGCATCGAAAATATTGATATTGGCGGCCCGGCCCTGATCCGTGCGGCAGCCAAGAACCATGATCATGTTGTGGTGTTGACGGATACGGCCCAGTACGCCGGCCTGATTGACGCCCTCAACAAAGGCGGCAGCACGCTGGATCAACGGCGCGCTTATGCGGGTGCCGCCTATGCGCGGACTGCGGCTTATGATGCCGCTATTGCTGCGTGGTTTGCCAAGCAGGCGAATGAGGTTCTGCCCGAACGCTTCACACTGGCTGGCCAGCGTGCAGAAGTGCTGCGTTATGGTGAAAACCCCCACCAGCAGGCTGCTTTCTACCGTGATGGCAGTACCCGCCCCGGCGTGGCGACCGCTGTGCAGGTGCAGGGCAAGGCGCTTTCCTACAATAACATCAATGATACGGATGCCGCGTTTGAAGCCGTGTCGGAATTTGACAAACCTGCCGTTGTCATTGTGAAGCATGCCAACCCGTGTGGGGTGGCTATCGGCTCTTCCCTGACGGAAGCGTGGCAGAGTGCGCTGCGCTGTGATCCAGTTTCCGCCTTTGGGGGAATTGTAGCGCTGAACCGCACACTGGATGCCGCAACGGCGGAACAGATTGCCGGTATCTTTACTGAAGTGATTGTTGCCCCGGATGCCGAAGAGGCCGCTAAAGAGGTTCTGGCCCGCAAGAAAAACCTGCGTCTGCTGCTAACGGGTGCTCTGCCTGATCCGGCAGCAGCAGGGGTGGTTGTGCGTTCCGTGGCGGGTGGGTTCCTGGCCCAGACGCGCGATAACGGCCGCATTACACCAGACTCCCTGCGTGTGGTGACCAAACGCGCGCCGTCCGCACAGGAAATGGCAGATCTGGAATTTGCCTTCCGTGTGGCCAAGCACGTGAAGTCCAACGCCATTGTCTATGCCAAAAACAACGCAACTGTGGGCATTGGCGCAGGGCAGATGAGCCGCGTTGATTCCGCCCGAATTGCGGCGTCCAAAAGCGGGGAGGCCGCCAAGGCCGCTGGCTTGGATGCGCCGCTGACCCAAGGTTCAGTTGCGGCGTCTGATGCCTTTTTCCCGTTTGCTGATGGCCTTGAAACCATTGTTGCGGCAGGGGCCACGGCTGTTATTCAGCCTGGTGGTTCCATTCGGGATGATGAGGTGATTGCTGCGGCGGATGCCGCTGGAATTGCCATGGTCTTCACTGGTATGCGTCATTTCCGTCACTGACACGCTTTTCCGGCTCTTGCCGGAACGGCTTTCCTGTCGAACAATGGCGTAAAGTTTCACACATCTCTGTCTGGTGTCGATCAGATGCCGGGCGGAGATGGTTTCATTGGTTGATCCCATGCGCCTTTTGCTTTCTTTTCCAGCATCGCTGCTGGCTTCTTCCATTGCGGTGGCCGCACCGGCCGCACACCATGCCTCTTCCTCACAATATGCCGCGCATCAGACTGTTACGGAGCAACAGGCTGTTGGCGTGTATGATCTGTCCGGTCTGCCGCAGTTCAGTGGCAAGGTGGCGCAGTTTCTGCCCTCTCCTCATGGCAGTGTGACAGGGCTGGTGCTGGAAGATGGAACGCAGGTTCTCGTCTCGCCGGAGCAGGGGCATACACTGGCCGGATTGGTAAAGCCGGGTGATACGGTTTCCATCCGCGGGCTGAAGGCGCGTACTCTTCCGCTTATTCGGGCTTTTGGCATTACCAGCCCGCGCGGCCGTGGCATGCAGGATAATTTCATCTCCATGCCGCAGCAATCGACCGAGATGATTGCAGGGCCGGATATTGTCCTGCATGGCGAGGTCTGGCTCTCCCTCTATAATCTGGATGGGCAGGTAACGGGGGCGGTGCTGAAAGATCACTCCGTTGTCTATCTTTCTGCGCGTGAAGCGGGCCGCGTGGCGGCATGGCTCAAGCCGGGTCAGCCCCTCTATGCGGTAGGCACCGGCAGCAGCGGGGAACTCGGCACGGCAATTGATGCGCGTGAGATCGGGCCTTCTGCCAACCAGTTGACAGGCATTGCTGTTGGTAATGGTCCGCCCCCCGGCCCGGCACCGGGGAGTGCAGGGTATGATATCATTCCTGGGTCAGAGGAGCACTGAGGCCGTCTCTTCAGTTTGCTATCGTTTCTTTTTTGGAGAACTTTCAGGCCGTTAGCGCGTTGTATCCTTAGAAGCATAAGCATGCCGAAGCTTTCTCTGAACAGGGGCAACGGTTTTCTTGAGGAGAGACGCGATGGCGATTTTGAGATGGGTTCTTGTTTTTCTGATTTTGGCGCTGATCGCTTCCGTTTTCGGGTTTGGCGGCGCGGCGTCCAGCTTTGCTGGAATTGCCAAAATTCTGGTGTTTGTCTTTGTGGTTCTGCTGGTGATCAGCTTCTTCTTTGGTCGCTCTCCATAACAGCATTTTCACGAACGGATAGGACGAGACAAAAGTGTGGTGGCTCTTTGCCCCACACTTTTTTTATGGCCTGACATCGAATAAAGGACGTGCAGAAAGCGGGCTGATGCGGCTTCACCAAATGGTTACCGCTTTTGATGCAGGATGGGCAGCGGGGGCATAAAGCTCCGGCAGGTTCAGGCCTGTTTTCTATGTGCGGCCATGCACCACAATACTCCGGTAACCAAAAAGATCATGGCGAAGGTTTCGGTACCGGTGGGCCAACGGTGTTCCCACAGAAAACTATAGAGCAGGGCGAACAGGGTTTCGAACACGATCATCTGCCCACTCAGGGAGAGCGGCAGAAGGCGGGCTGCCCTGTTCCAGAATCCGTTACCAATGATGGATGAAAAAATCGCCACACCACCGCATATGGTCCAGAAGCGGAGCCAGTCCATGCCTGCGTGGGGTGGATACCCTGCAGACCCAGGGTAGAAAAAAGCAGGAAGACCGAGTGCCAGTGCCTGTGCGCCAGTGACAACGCCCGTCAATAAAGACCAGTCATGCCCACTGATGTGTGGCCGCCGCCGAAGCCACCGGCTGTTCATGACAGAATACGCCGTCCAAGAGGCCAGAGCCCCCACCGCACAGAGAATACCCAGCGCATAGTCCCACATCGAGGAAGGCAGAGGGGAAGAACTGGACGCTGACGTGTGAAGCCATGATCCGCAGACAATCAACACAATGCCCAAAACGCTGAGCAGAACAGGTGCCCCAACATGCCTGAGCGGCATGCTGTCCTGATCGCGTGAGACGCAAAGTAGCACAGTAATGGGCAAAAACCCGATAATCAGGGAGGTAGCCGGGCCGCCAATCAGCGGGACGGCGGCGGCCAGAAACACGTAGTAAATAAGATTGCCCAGCAGGCTGAGCCAGAACAACGCTCGCCATTCTTCCTGATTGACCTGCTGGCTGACCATTTTCCAGCGAGGGGCGAGCATCACACAGGAAAGGATGCCGTACAGGATATAGCGTCCCGCTGCCATCTGGAGCGGACTGAAATCCTGCAGGAGCCGAGGGACAAGAAAAACAATGCCCCACAGGGCACCTGCCATCACGCCATTGGCCAATCCGGCCAGCAATGTTCTGGATGAGGTCATGAAAAGAGAACTTTCCTCAATCAGATAGCGTCAATCAGGCAGAAGGAAAGAAAAAGCGGGCTGAGGGCAGGGAATGCAGGAGAGCCGAGTGACTTTTTCTTTGTTGTCAGGCGTCACAAGAAAAACCCCCGTTGGCAGCAGATGCCAACGGGGGAAGAAGATTACCCTTCAATCTGGGTAAAATCGGCAATCAGGCGCATCATGCGGACCAGTCGGGCCAGAAGATGCAGTCGGTTAAGGCGTAGTTCAGGTTCAGGCGCGTTGACCGTCACGGCCTCAAAGAACTTGTCCAGTGGCGCGCGGAGTGTTGCGGCCTCCTTCATCGCATCGGTAAAGCGTTCTTCTGCAAACGCCTTTTCCACAGCCGGTTCAACGTGATCCAGTGCGCTGGCCAGATCGCGCTCTTCGGTCTGGGTGTACAGGCTGGCATCTGGCGTTTTTTCGTGCGGGCCATCCTTTTTGTCTTCAATGCGCAGAATGTTGGCGGCGCGACGGGTGGCCGCCAGCAGATTCTTGCCATCCTCCGTTTCCAGCATGTCCTGCAATGCCTGGGCACGGGCGAGCAGCCGCACGATATCTGTGTCCGTATTGCCGACCGAGATGGCAGCCAGACAATCATACCGTGCGCCTTCTGACCGCAGTTGCACGCGCAGCCGTTCAGCAATGAACTGAGGCAACAAGCCCAGATCAGGCGCATTCTGCAAGGCTTCGGGCAGCGCTTCTGCTGCCAGCGTGAAGAGCTTAACCAGATCCAGCCGCAGGGTGTTTTCACGGATCAGGCGGATAATGCCCAATGCTGCACGGCGCAGGCCAAACGGGTCGCCAGAGCCGGACGGTTTTTCACCAGCCGCGAAAAATGCCGTCAGCATATCAAACCGATCAGCCAGACCCAGCACAACGGAAACCGGCGCTGTGGGCACGGTGTCTCCGGGGCCGCGCGGCATGTACTGTTCACTGATGGCGGTTGAAACAGCCTGTGTTTCACCATCATGACGGGCGTAATAGCCACCCATCACGCCTTGCAGTTCAGGAAACTCGCCAACCATGCCGGTTGTCAGATCCGTTTTGCTCAGCAGCGCTGCACGTTCACAGTCTTCTTTGGATGCACCGACCATGGGCGCTATCAGCCCGGCCAGCCGCACCATGCGTTGTGTGCGTTCCCCCTGCGTGCCCAGTTTGGCATGGAACGTGATGTTATCGAGCGCTACCAGACGAGAGTGAAGGGTCTGCTTGCGGTCCAGATCCCAGAAATGGCGGGCATCGGCAAAGCGGGCACGAAGCACACGTTCGTTCCCCGCCACAACAAGCGCGCCGCCATCCGTTGGCACAATATTGGCCACAAAGGCAAAGCGGGGGGCGGCTGTGCCATCACTGTTGCGCAGAGCGAAATAACGCTGGTTCACGCGCATGGAAACCTGCATCACTTCAGCAGGCAGATCCATGAACTGTTCATCAATCCGGCCCAGGAAGGGCACCGGCCATTCCACCAGTCCGGCCACTTCATCCACCAGTCCGGCATCAGGCACAACGGAAAGGCCTTCGCTTCCAGCCAGTTCGGCCAGCCCTTTGCTAATAACCGTGCGTCTTTCAGCAGCGTTGACCATGACAAACCGGCTACGCAGTGTTTCCTGCCAGTTGGCTGTTCCACTAACGGTCACGGCCCCCGGAGCCAGAAAACGATGGCCTTCTGTCTGGTCTCCTGCCTTCAGGTTGTGGCCGTTATCATCGCCGTGCGCCAAGGTGAAAGGAATCACGTTTCCATCCAGCAGGCACAGGATGCGGCGCAGCGGACGCACCCACGTAAAGCTGCTACCTGCTCCCCATCTCATGGATTTCGGCCACGGAAAACGCCGTAACAGATCAGGCAGGGTCGCAACAAGATGGTCCTGCGCACTCAGGGCGGGTTCCTCGCGTTCCAGCACCCAGAAGCCATTTTGCAGGGTCAGGGCCTCGCGGGAGACGCCATGCTTGCGGGTAAAGCCGTCCAGCGCCTTGTCCGGCGCGCCTTCACGCGGGCCGCGTTCGGAGAGGGTGCGGCCCGGCACCATGGCATCAAGCGTGCAGGATGCGGCAATGCGGCGTGGCCCGGTATAGGCTTTCAGGCCTTCAGGCTTGAGGGGGGCCAGGGCTTCAGTCAGCAGCCGCACCAGCGTTTCGCCAGCCTGCTGCTGCATGCGGGCAGGAATTTCTTCAGAAAACAGTTCTATCAGCAGTTCAGGCATGATCTTATTTGTCCTCGCCAGCCAGCCAGGTCTCGCAGCAGAGTTTCGCCAGGGTACGCACACGCCCGATATAGGACGCACGTTCGCTCACGCTGATCACGCCGCGCGCATCCAGCAGGTTGAACAGGTGGCTGGCCTTCAGGCACTGGTCATAGGCAGGCTGGGCTATACCGGCTTCGGCCAGTGCAGCACTTTCTTTTTCGGCATCAGCAAAATGGCGGAACAGAAGATCTGTATCGGCCAGTTCAAAATTGTGGCGTGAGTAATCCTGCTCCGCGCGCAGAAAGACATCGCCATAAGTCAGGCCCGCACCGTTGTAATCAAGGTCGTATACATTTTCCACGCCCTGCACATACATGGCCAGGCGTTCCAGCCCGTAGGTGAGTTCCGTGGAAGGGAGCACAACGGGAATACCGCCAACCTGCTGGAAATACGTGAACTGGGTGACTTCCATCCCATCACACCATACTTCCCAACCCAGCCCCCATGCGCCGATGGTCGGGTTTTCCCAATCATCTTCCACAAAGCGGATGTCATGCTTGTCAGGATCGATCCCGATGGCGCGATAGCTGTCCAGCAGCAGTTTCTGGCTCTCTTCCGGCGTGGGTTTGAGTAGAACCTGGTACTGATAATAATGCTGGAGCCGATTGGGGTTCTGCCCATAGCGGCCATCAGACGGACGGCGGCACGGCTGTACATATGCGGCCTTCCACGGTGTGCTACCCAAGGCGCGTAATGTGGTGTGCGGGGAGAGCGTTCCCGCTCCAATTTCCTGATCATAAGGCTGGAGAATGGCGCATCCCTGCCTGGACCAGAACTGATGGAGGGTCAGGATCAGGTCCTGAAAGGAAAGAGGCCGCTCAGTAGGGCTGGGAGACGCCGGGTCCATGGTCAGGATGAAACTCCGTAGTGTGGCTTGATGACGTGGTACAGTCAGATAAACGCCCAGCCGTAAACCAGCCGGGCGCATGATGCGCCACACCATACAGATGTGCGCGGCATACAGGAAGAGAACCTGGTGAACTCGTGCCGTAGCCCTCTTGCAACGCTCCTGCCCGCGCGCCACATCTTGAAGAGAGTGACGTGGCAGCATGCGTAATGTTATGTTCGTATGGAAACAGCCCGCAGTCAGGCAGGAAGGTATGTGATGAACAACGAAGAACGCGACCTTATCTCGAAATTTGTCGCACGGGTGAGCGGTGCGCCACAGGGTGGCTTTGGCAGCGTGCCCAGCACCCGGCCCAACCTGCCGCCGATCGACCCGGAAGCAGATAACTTCATTGCACAGGAATTCCAGAAATATCCGGAAGCCCGCTATCGGATCACGCAGATGGCGGTTGTGCAGGAAGCCGCGCTGGTAGAGGCGCAGAACCGTATCCAGCAGCTTCAGTTCCAGCTTCAGCAGGCACAACAGCAACTGCAGCAGGCCCAGCAGCAGAAACCTGCTTCAAGTGGTTTTCTGGGGGGGCTTTTTGGTGGAGGCCAGCGTCCTCAGCAGGCCCAGCCGCAGCAGGCTCCTCCGGGTTGGGGTGGGAATCCGGGTGCCGTGCCGCCGCCGCAGTATCAACAGATGCCGTATGGTATGCAGCCAGGCATGTTCCAGCGCGGGGGCAGCGGGTTCCTTGGGTCCGCGCTGACAACGGCCACGGGCGTTGCCGGCGGGATGCTGGCGGCCAATGCGCTAACCAGCCTGTTCAGTGATCATCACGGTGCGGGGGCCGGAATGGGTGATGGTGGTTGGGGTGCGGGCGCGCCGCAGAACGAAACCATTATCAATAATTATGGAGACGCCGCTGATCCGTTTGCCGGGCAGGGCACTACGGCTGATCCGAATTTTGATGCCGGAAACAATGCAGACTGGGGTGGCCAGGATGCGGGCGGTGACGGCGGAGATTTTGGCGGCGGCTGGGGTGACGATAACTTCTGATCAACCGGAAAGGGGCGGATCTTCCGCCCTTTTTTGTATCAGGACGGATCTGTTTCTTTCTTGTCCTTGGCGGGCCCCATGGAGCGGATGAGGTCCAGCATGTGTTTGCGTACCGTGGCATCTGGTATGCTGTAGTAAGCGCGGATCAGTTCAAGTGTTTCCTTGCGGGCAAGCAAGGGCATGTCGTCCTGGGCAAAACCGGGAAGAGGACGGCTGGGGGCTGCTCCTTCAAATAGCGTTTTTCTTTCCGCAAGCCCGAAATAATGGGAGGAATGCGTGTCTGCCCGCTGGGGGAAGGACGGTTTTTCCTGATCATCAAAGAAGAAACTGACAGGCACATCCAGTGCGGCGGCAATTTGATAAAGGCGAGAGGCCCCAACGCGATTGGTACCGCGTTCATATTTCTGGATTTGCTGAAATGTAATGCCAACGGCTTCGCCCAGCTTTTCCTGAGACAAGCCCAGAAGCATGCGACGGAGGCGGATACGTTTGCCAATATGCGTATCCATGGATGTAGCGCGTGGAGAACTGGACGAACTGACCGGTTCCTCTGGAGATGGAGTGTGTGTCACGGTGCCTCTCACGGATGAAGAGACCGACATATAAATCCTATATTAAGACATTATAAAGGAATAATTAACGCTTCAATGTGCTTTTTGTGTCTTTTTGGTAAGTAATCAAAGCAGAGAACATACAGATAAGGCACAAAATAAGTGGCAGAATTCTGCCAAATTGAGCAAAAAACGTCTTTTTTAAGGCAGGCGGTAAAGCCACAATTAAAATGTCAGCTTTTCCCCAATTTATACGTTTCAGTTCGTGCCCATATCCATCATAGGCAATAGATATACCTGTATTTGCTGCGCGCGCCACGGGTAAACCTTCTTCTACAGCCCGTAGTCTGACCGAGGAAAGGTGCTGGCGTGGCCCCGCGCTGTTTCCAAACCACCCATCATTGGTCACATTGGCCAGCCAACGGGGGCGGTCTTTCTCATCCACGACCGCACCAGAGAAAATGACCTCATAACAAATCAATGGCCCAACACCCGGCACGTTGGGCAGATGCCATGTTTGCGGGCCGGGGCCAGCCGCCATTCCGCCCTGCGGTACAATCTGAAGCGGGATGAACGGAGGCTGATATTCCCCAAAAGGAACCAGCCGTGCTTTGTCATAAACAGCTTCAATGCCGCCATCCGGCGCAAGGGCCATTACGGAGTTACGGTAGCGGTTGTCTGTATCCAGCCTCAGCGCGCCAATAATTCCGGCTTCTGCGCCTGCCCCCCATGCCATGATAAGCTGACGGGCGCGGGGACTATCCTGCAACAGATCATAACCGGGAAATGATGTTTCCGGCCAGAGAAAGACGATTGGGCTGGAGGCGAGGGCGGGTGTGGTCTGCTTCAGCTTCTGGGCCTGTAATACGCCGCTGGCTGTCAGCCTGAGGTAGCGCAGAAAAATATCGCGTGGGTTCTGGTGGCCCACTTTTTCCGTTTCCGGCACATTGCCCTGCACAATCACGGCAATGGGTCCATTCTCTCCGGATGGGTGGACGGCATGGAGTCGGAACAGGCTTGCGCTGAGTCCTCCCCCCACAATCAAGGCGGCAAGTGCCAGAACGCGCCAGCGGGATGTGGGGGTAGGCAACAGCACGCACTGTTTTCCCTGCCGGGTGCGCCATGCATCCTGCAAGGCTTCGCCACAGAACAACGCTCCAAGCACCAGAAGAAGCGTGAGGCCATCAACACCAATCCACGCGGCAGGCTGGATCAGCACATCTCCCACGCGTCCGGGTATGGCCAGAGAACTTCCAAGCGGATTCCATGGAAATCCGCTGAACAGAAACACACGGCCCATGTCAAACAGGGTCCATGCACCTGCAAAAAAGACCATGCGCCGAGGGCCGGGGCGCGCCAGCAGGCTCAGTGCCGCTGGGGCTGCTGTCATGGGGGCGAGGATGAGGGCGCAGCCAAGGGACGGAAATGGCACAAACCACCAGAATTCTTCCGCACGGATCATGACGGCATTGACCAGCCAATAAAGGCTGGCGGTGTAGAGCCCGAACCCGAACAGCCCACCAGCCCATGCGGCTTCTTTCCATGTGGTGGCGCGATTGATTACCCGCCCCAGCATGGGGAAGGTAAAAAGCAGGATGGGCAGAAAATGGACGGGGGGCAGAGCAAGGGCTGTCAAAGCCCCGATGCCAAGCATGAGTGCCGCCCGGCGTAAAGCAGAACGACGCTTTTCAGAAGAAGAGGCGCGGAAAAAAGCAGGGCGTTTCACAACAGGATCAGGCCCATGCTGGCAGAGAACTCAAAAAATGGAGACAAGAGAGAGGCAGGGCTCTCTCAGTCCAGTGCATCACGCAGGCGGCGTTCGTAATGGCGATAGTATTTATCAGCCATCAGTTCACTTTTCACCAGAACAGCAACATCGGTTGTGTTGAACTGTGGGTCAATCACCGCGCCATCCCCCACATATCCCCCAAGGCGGAGATAGCCTTTGATAAGGGGAGGCAGGCGCGCCAGACATTTCCGGTAATCAAGAGCGTGCGGATCAACCCGCAGCATCTCCACCTTACGTTCCGGCAGGGCCTTTACGCGCAAGGCCGGGGGCGCAAGATGATTATGATAAAGATAGGTCAGTTCATCAGCCAGATCATCCGGGTTGGTGCCAGGCAGGCTTGCGCAGCCAAACAGCACATCAATCCGGTGCAGGAAGATGTAGGAGGCAATACCCCGCCATAACAACTGCATGGCGGCCCGACCGCGGTAGTTTTTATCCACGCAGGACCGACCGACTTCCAGCAGACGCCCCGGAAATTCCGTCAGGGCGGAAATGTCATATTCGCTGGAAGAGTAGAAATGGCCGATTTTGGCGGCGGCATCGCTCTGCACAAGGCGATACGTGCCCACCACGCCGCGGGCATCCGAGGCAATGGCGTTATCAATCACCAGCAGATGGTCTGCTACCTCGTCAAACTCATCAATATCGCGCTTCAGGCGGAGGGTTTCCGGGCTGGGGTGGGCCCCCATTTCCTCATAAAACACACGGTAGCGAAGGGCCTGCGCGGCATCGCGTTCCGCTTCCGTGGCGGCAATGCGCACACTCAGATTTCCTCCCCGCAGTTCCGGAAAGCCATTGCGTTCCAGATCAAGGGTGGAGAGGGAACCGGCCGGAGGCTGCTGGGCCGCACTCATGAGCCTGCTTCCTTCTTCTTGCGGGCGCGGGCCGGAGCTTTGGTTTCCTTGGCGGGCTGTGGGCGCTTTTTGCCAAACAGCTCAAGCCGCATGGATACAAAATCGAATCCAAGCCGTTCCGCAACCCGGCGCATCAGTTCCTCATGCTCAGGGTCTTCAAACTCGATCACCTTGCCGTTATCAACGTCAATAAGGTGATAATGGTGGCGACCGCCTTCCGTTGCTTCATAACGGGCGCGACCTCCGCCAAAATCCCGGCGCTCCAGAATCCCTTTTTCTTCCAGTAGCCGGACCGTACGATAGACGGTGGCAACGGAGATACGGGAATCCAGCGCCGAGGCCCGGCGATAGAGTTCTTCCACATCTGGATGATCATCTGCGTCTGACAGAACGCGCGCAATAACGCGACGCTGCCCAGTCATTTTCAGGCCATGTTCCACACAGAGCTGCGCGATTCGCGATTCTTCTGCCGACTGAGACTTCAAGGGCGCAAATCCTGCTTATTACCACCTGCATTCATTCTTGTATCAGGTAGCCGAAATGGAAGGGGTTTGTCCAATTTTACACAGACCTACAGGTTTTCTATGCTGCGGTCAGGAAGAAAGTTTCCCGCCCCTGCTGTGGGCCTGAGGAGTTTCAAAACAATGCATAATGCCCTTTTCGACCATCAGGATGGGGCCAGTCCAAGTGCCATGATGTTGGATATCACGGCAGAGAAGTGCCCCATGACCTTTGTCAGAACCCGTCTGGCGCTGGATGGTTTGCCTCCTGGTAGCTTGTTGGCTGTCAGGCTGAAAGGGGAGGAGCCGCGCAGGAATGTCAGCCGGTCCGTGCGGGCGCTTGGGCATCTCATTCTTTCTGAAGAGGAAGACGCGGATGGCAGCGTGGTTCTGACCATCCAGAAAAAAGGCGGCCCGAAGACCGCCTGAGACCACTGCCAGCACTCAGGCTGGCCTTGATGCAGGCGGAAGGGAAACATGGCCCCCTTCCGCCTGCGCATGGTCAGTTGTTCATGGCTTCAAAGAAGTCATTGTTGGATTTGCTGTATTTCAGCTTGTCCAGCAGGAAGTCCATGGCGTCCATAGTGCCCATGGGTGCCAGAATACGGCGCAGTACCCACATTTTGGACAGGGTGGCGCGGTCAACCAGCATTTCTTCCTTACGGGTGCCGCTCTTGGTGATGTCAATGGCCGGGAAGGTGCGCTTGTCAGCCAGCTTGCGGTCAAGGATCAGTTCGGAGTTGCCGGTGCCTTTGAATTCTTCAAAGATCACTTCATCCATGCGGCTGCCGGTATCAATCAGCGCCGTAGCGATGATGGTGAGTGACCCACCTTCTTCAATGTTACGGGCTGCACCAAAGAAGCGCTTGGGCCGCTGCAGCGCATTGGCGTCCACACCACCGGTCAGCACCTTGCCGGATGATGGCACAACGGTGTTGTAGGCACGGGCCAGACGCGTGATGGAATCCAGCAGGATCACAACATCGCGCTTGTGTTCCACCAGACGCTTGGCCTTTTCCAGCACCATTTCCGTGACCTGCACGTGGCGGTGGGCTGGTTCGTCAAAGGTGGAAGAAATCACTTCACCCCGCACAGAGCGGGCCATGTCGGTCACTTCTTCCGGGCGTTCGTCAATCAGCAGCACAATCAGGAAGCATTCCGGGTGATTGGCGCTGATGGAGGAGGCAATGCTCTGCAGCATGACCGTTTTACCGGTGCGCGGCGGCGCCACAATCAAGGCGCGCTGGCCCATGCCGATGGGGGCAACAAGATCAATCACGCGCGGCGTGAAATCCTGCGTGCTCTTGCCTTTTTTACCCTTGGTTTCGCTTACGGCCGGAGCCTGGTTTTCCACTTCCATCTGGAGGCGGCGCTCAGGGTAAAGCGGGGTCAGGTTATCAAAATTGATGCGGTGGCGTACGGCCTCCGGCGGTTCAAAATTGATGCTGTTGATTTTCAGAAGAGAGAAATAGCGCTCGCCATCACGTGGGGCGCGGATCTGGCCTTCAACCGTATCCCCTGTCCGCAGGCCGAAGCGGCGCACCTGGGTGGGGGAGATGTAAATGTCATCCGGGCCGGGAAGGTAGTTTGATTCGGGGGAGCGGAGATAACCGAACCCGTCATGCAGGATCTCGAGCGTGCCGTCGCCGTATATGGCCTGGTCGTTATCGGCCAAGGCTTTCAGGATGGCGAACATCATGTCCTGTTTGCGCAGAGACGATGCGTTTTCGATATTCAGGTCTTCGGCGCAGGCTAAAAGATCGGCCGGTGATTTGGCCTTGAGTTCCGCAAGATGCATCTAGGAATGCCCTGACTGGCAATAGTTCAGAAGGGGAAGGTCTGGACCGGGAAAAGCCTGCCATCGGAGGTGCCGGTGCATAACAACAGCGTGTTACGCCAGCGTGCCGACGCAGGATGGTCCTGACTTAGGGAGGAGGGCCACTGGACAGGTGAAGTCAGCCAGTGTCTGGGCCGGGAAGATAGTGGGAACCGGCCCGTTCGTCAACCTTCCGCGTGTTGCAACATGGCGCGGCGGGCCGTTTTCAGCGGGCGGTGGCTGATGTGGTTGCGGCCTGCCATGCCGAACGTGTCAGCCAGTATTCGGAAATGGACGTATCAGGTGAGATGAACTGCGTGACCTGAGACCACAGTTGCGTCGGGCGAGGGTGGTTGGTGAGCGCGCCAGACATCTGGGCCTCGGAACAGGGGCCATCCAGTGTTAACGTGCGGTGGGGCAGGGCGATGCTGAATGTGCAGCGGGAGGTCTGGCTCAGGGCCGTGGCGCTGATATGTCCTTTCAGGCGACCGGCAACAAGCGGGCGCATGCTGGAATCCAGCCGCATCATTTCCCCTTCCAGCCCACCACCCTGCGTCTGGTGCATGCCAAGCAGAATGCGCGTATCACCATGCGAGGAAAGACCACCATAACGGAGGGGTTCTGCCGCCATCTGGTTGAAAAACGCCTGATAATTTTCCTGCGGAGCAGCAGAGGAGGCAGCCCGCGCTGGTGTGGTCACTCCCGGGACTGAAAGCAGCAGGGCAACAGCAGCGCCCAGCGCAAAACCCGGGCGGAATGAAAACAGGGAACGGTTCATTTGATGCCTCCTAACCAGCCTTTGCGCCAGAACCAGAGAAGTGGAAGAATGACTGAGGCCGCCATCAGCCCCAGAGAATACCAGTAGCCAAAGCGCCAATCGAGTTCAGGAATATCCTTGAAGTTCATTCCATAAACCCCGGCGATCAGGGTCGGGGCCACGCCAATGAAGCTGACAACAGTCAGAACTTTCATCACGCCGTTCTGTTCAATGCTGATAAAGCCCAATGTGGCGTCCAGCAGAAACTCTACCTTGCCTGCGGCTTGTGAAACATAATCCGTAAGGGATGAAAGATCCCGGTTGGCGGTTGTCATGCGGGTGCGCAACATGCCGGAGAGTGCATAGGGCGCGTTTTCCGTTGGCAGGGTGGTTACGCCCGCTTCAAATCGGCGTGTTGTCAGCGGAAAGCCGGAGGCTGGTGCTGCGCCGTCCTTTTTGCTTTCTCCCAGAAAAATGGTGATGCGCTCTAGCCCAAGCAGTGTATCCCGCATGCGGGAGCATAAATCACCTGAACTGCCAACGCGTTGCAAAAGATCCCGCTGCCATGCGGCAACGTTGCGCAAAGGTGGCTGTTCACGCTGGCGTCGGAAAATATCGTGCGAGAGTTTGTCCAGCAGATTGCCCACACTTTCCAAAATATCGGCCAAGCGGTCCACAATGGTTTCAATAAGGGCCACCAGCACTTCACCACTACCGAGTGTGATTTCTGCCCGGGGAGCAACAACGGCCGCAGGCGTGGGGGATTCAGCCATATGGCCGGGGGGAAGCGCCATGGTGGTCTCGGGCAGGGACTCGGGAGCACGATGTTCGGGAGGGGCAGCGTGATCGGCCACCATCTGCGCTACGGCTTCAAATGAGGGATAGGCCTGAAAGCGGATGGTGATCAGCCGCTCCGCTGTAAGAATGAACCCGACGGGCGAGGTCTGAAACTCGGTGCCAATTTTTTTGAGCAGGGGGGTGGACAGAAAAGCCGCCCCGTTGCGGACACTTATGCGGGATGAGCTTTCAATTTCATTCAGATCATCAAATGTGGGAATGGGCTGGCCGCACAGGGCGGTGGCCAGAGCCTGTTCCTGTGGGGTGGGGTTCAGCAGATCAAGCCATGTTACGCCATGGGCGTCTGCCTCGTTTTCGACCGCCCGGGCGGGCATGCCGGGCCTGTGGGCCAGGAACATGCAAATCTCCCTGAAATTCTAGCAGCATTCACATCAAGCCTGCGGGCCGTGCGGGTGTGGAACCGGGCGGGGTGCCGCGCCCACAAGACTATTGAGGGATATGCCCGTGTCTGCATCCGGCTGGCAAGGGTATGGCGCTTTGCGCATGCGGGGGCTGTGCAAGCTGCAATGGCTTCTGGTAAGCCAGAACACTGCCAGGTGGCCATGGGTGGCCCCGGCATAACGCGGCACAGGAGCGGTAGAACCAGCAATGGCGGACCCGGTAGAACACGGCATAACAGCAAATCAGGCCAATTCCCTCCGGCATGGACCGGATGAGCGTGGGCATTTTGGTGGCTGGTATGGCGGGCGCTTTGTGGCGGAAACGCTGATGCCGCTCGTGCTGGAGCTGGAGCAGGCTTATAACGCCGCCAAGGCTGATCCCTCTTTCCAGAAAGAACTTGATTTCTACCTGCGGGATTATGTGGGGCGGCCCAGCCCGCTTTGGTTCGCCCGCCGCATGACGGAAGAATTGGGCGGCGCGAAGATTTACATGAAGCGTGAGGAACTGAACCACACAGGCTCCCACAAGCTGAACAACGTGATGGGCCAGATTTTGCTGGCGCGCCGCATGGGCCGCACCCGTATTGTGGCGGAAACCGGGGCAGGCCAGCATGGCGTGGCGACGGCCACCGTCTGCGCGCTGTTTGGCATGAAATGCGTGATCTACATGGGTGCGACAGACGTTGAACGTCAGTCTCCCAACGTGTTCCGTATGCGGCTGCTTGGTGCGGAAGTGGTGCCTGTTACGGCAGGTGCCGGCACGCTGAAAGATGCCATGAACGAAGCCATGCGGGACTGGGTGGCCAACGTGGCGGATACGTATTTTCTGGTGGGCACGGTGGCCGGGCCGCATCCGTATCCCGCCATGGTGCGTGATTTCCAGAGCGTGATCGGGGAAGAAACCAAGGAGCAGATGCAGGCCGCAGAAGGGCGTTTGCCGGATGTGGTAGTAGCGGCCATTGGCGGTGGTTCCAACGCCATGGGTATTTTCCATCCGTTCCTTGATGATTCTTCCGTAAGGCTGATCGGCGTGGAAGCCGCCGGGTGTGGGCTGGATAGCGGCAAGACTGCGGCCTCCATTGAGCGTGGCCGCCCTGGCGTTCTGCATGGCAATCGCACCTACCTGCTGCAAAATGCAGATGGCCAGATTGATGAAGCACACTCCATCAGCGCCGGATTGGATTATCCGGGGGTTGGGCCGGAACATTCCTGGCTGAGTGACATCGGTCGTGCGGAATATGTGGGCGCGACGGACACGGAAGCACTGGATGCCTTCCAGCTTTGCACCCGCACGGAGGGCATTATTCCCGCGCTGGAATCCGCCCACGCCATTGCCTATGCGGCCAAGATTGCACCCACCCTGCCCAAGGATACCCTGTTGGTTGTGAATATTTCCGGCCGGGGGGACAAGGACATCTTCACCGTAGCCGAACATCTGGGAGTGAAACTGTGAGCCGCATCGCCGCCCGTTTTAAATCTCTGGCCGCCGAAGGGCGCGGCGCGCTCATCCCGTATCTGGAAGCGTATGATCCGGACCTTGAAACGTCTCTGGCGCTGCTCAAGGCCATGCCTGCCGCTGGGGCGGACCTGATTGAAGTTGGTATGCCGTTTTCCGATCCGTCAGCAGATGGGCCGGTTATTCAGGCGGCAGCACGCCGGGGACTGAAGGCAGGAGCCACATTGCCGGGCGTGCTGGCCATGGTGGCGGAATTCCGCAAGGAGAATGCGGAAACGCCTGTCATCCTGATGGGCTACCTCAACCCGATTGAAGCCTACGGGTATGACCGGTTCTGCACAGACGCCGCCAAAGCCGGTGTAGATGGGTTGATTATTGTCGATCTGCCGCCCGAAGAAGCGGATGTGATCGAAAAACCTGCCGAGGAAGCGGGGCTGGACATTATCCGGCTGGTGGCGCCCACCACGTCTGATGAGCGTTTGCGCTACGTGCTCTCCCACGCCTCCGGCTTTGTCTATTATGTCAGCATCACCGGCATTACGGGCACCCGCACGGCAAGCAAGCATGATCTGAAAGAAGCCCTGCCGCGTCTGCGTGCGGCAACAGATCTGCCGGTCGCCATCGGGTTTGGTATTCGCTCTCCGGAACAGGCGGCAACGGCGGCCAGTATTGCAGATGGCGCGGTTGTCGCTTCTGTCCTGCTGGCAACTCTGGCTGAAACGCTGGATGCGGATGGCAAGGCCACAGCGGAAACCCTGCCGCGCGTGCTGGAGCAGATCCGCGATCTGGCTGCTGCCGTGCGCGCCGATGTTCCCGCTGCGGACCAAACCGCCTGATGACCCTGCGTAGTTCAGCCCTGAACGGATGAGCACACCGTATCGGGTTTTCGTTATTGGGGGCGGCCCAGCCGGTCTGGCCGCCGCTGAAGTGCTGTCTAACGCCGGGTGTGTGGTTCATGTTGTGGAACGCATGCCCAGCCTTGGCCGTAAATTCCTTATGGCCGGGCGGGGCGGGTTGAATATCAGCCATTCTGAAGCGCAGGAAAAGCTGCTGGCGCGTTATGGTGCGGCAGCCCCGTGGCTTGCCCCGGCACTGGCAGCGTGGACAACGGATGATATCCGCCATTGGATGAGCGGACTGGGGCAGGAAAGCTTCATCGGTTCCTCCGGTCGTGTCTTTCCCAAAAGCATGAAAGCCTCTCCGCTTCTGCGGGCGTGGCTTGCCCGTTTGCAGCAGCAGGGCGTGCAGTTTCATACCCGCGTGGAATGGACCGGCTGGGATGCCACAACCGGAAGGCTGACTTTTACACCGGCACAAGGGCGCTCTGATCTGCCGCTTGACCTTGTAGAACCCTGCCGAGCGGATGCCGTGGTGTTGGCCACGGGCGGCGCAAGCTGGCCCCGGTTGGGCAGCAACGGCGCATGGGTTCCAGCATTGCAGGCGCAGGGTGCGACCGTGGTGCCCTTGCAGCCAGCCAATTGCGGATTTCGTACTAACTGGTCCGCGGCCATGCGGGACCGTTTTGCTGGAACGCCGCTCAAGCCTGTGGCCTTGCGGTTTGGTGACCATACCGTGCGTGGGGAGGTGGTCGTGACGGCCACTGGCTTGGAAGGCGGCGCGCTTTATGCGCTGTCTGGCGTGCTGCGGAACCACATCTCCCAGCATGGGCAGGCAGAATTGCTTCTTGATCTGCGGCCTGATCTGAGTGTCGCGACTCTGGCGAGCCGACTGGCCAAAGTGCGCCCGCGCGAGAGTTTGTCTAATCGTTTGCGCAAGGCGCTGCGTCTGCCGCCCGTGGTCGCGGCGTTACTGCGTGAGGCGGGTGAGGTTCCCGTCACCTCTCAGGCGCTGGCGGAGCGGCTCAAGGCGCTGCCCGTTCTCCTCACTGGGCCCGAGTCTATTGAGCGGGCTATTTCCTCGGCTGGGGGGGTGGCTCAGGCCGCGTGTGAGGCAAATTTCATGCTTCACGCCAAACCGGGTGTTTTTGTTGCAGGCGAAATGCTGGATTGGGAGGCTCCAACCGGCGGTTATCTGCTGCATGCCTGTCTTGCCACAGGGCGCGCTGCAGCAAAGGGTGCATTGCAATGGTTGCGGGAAACCCGTTCCTGACGGTATCGGATGCCCCATGACCAACATGATCACAATGGGGGAAGTGCCGGGCGGCGGTCCCGCACAGATGGACCTTGCCGAACTTCTGGCCACGCGCCTGCTGGTGCAGGGCAATTCCGGTTCAGGAAAGTCGCACCTGCTGCGGCGTTTGCTGGAGCAGTCTGCGAGGTTGGTGCAGCAGGCCATTATTGATCCGGAAGGCGATTTTGTCAGTCTGGCCGACAAATTCGGCCATCTGGTGATTGATGGGGCCGAATGTTCTGAAATGGCGCTGCATGCGGCGGGTGAGCGGATGCGCGTGCATCGGGCTTCCGTCGTGCTGAATCTGGAAGGGCTTGATGCCGACCAGCAGATGAAATGGGCCGCCGCGTTTCTGGGTGGCATGTTCGAAACCCCGCGTGACTATTGGTACCCTGTTCTGGTGGTGGTGGACGAAGCCCAGCTTTTTGCTCCCGCAGCGGCGGGTGAGGTTTCGGACGAGGCGCGGCGGTCTTCGCTGGGGGCCATGACCAACCTGATGTGCCGTGGCCGTAAGCGTGGGCTGGCAGGCGTTATCGCCACCCAACGTCTGGCCAAACTGGCCAAGAACGTGGCGGCCGAAGCGTCCAACTTTCTGATGGGCCGCACCTTTCTGGATATTGATATGGCCCGTGCCTCAGACCTTCTGGGCATGGAGCGGCGGCAGGCGGAAGCCTTCCGTGATCTGCCCCGCGGCACGTTTGTGGCGCTGGGTCCGGCAATGTGCCGCAGGCCAACACCCGTGCGTATCGGCTCGGTTGAAACAGAAAGCCGCTCCGCCGGGCCGGTACTTACACCCTTTCAGCCCCCTTCCGAGCCGCTGCATGATCTGATTCTGGCCCCTTTGCCTGCTGCGGAAACATTTGTGCGCCCCAGAAAAGCGCCTGCCACCCCGCCGCCTGATCTGCTTTCCCAGCTTGCCGCCCATGGCGAGGCGCAGGCAGCAGCCGCACAGGTGGAGCAGGAGCAGGAAGAAACGCCGGAAGATCAGGGCGAACGCGAGTCCCGCATGGCCGCCATTGTGCGGGACATGCTGGCGGATGATGAAACAGCATTTCGCTCCGCTGCTGTGCTGTATCAGGATTTTCTGGTGCGGTGCCGTATTGCCGGGCTGGGCCGCAATGCGCTGGACCTGAAAGGCTTCAATCGCGCTTTGGCCACGGCGCGGAGTGGTGTGACAGAAGATCTGTCCGTCACGCCGGAATGGCAGCAGGCAGAAGCGCTAGCCAATGCTCTGCCGGAAGATCTGCAATCCGTGTTTCTGTTTCTGGCCCGCGCGGCCATTGATCGGCAGCCGTGCCCCTCAGATGCGGAAATTGCCCGGGTGTATGGCACTGTCTCCCAAGGCAGAGCGCGCCGTTTGCTGGAATGGCTGGAAGACCGCAACGTGATTGTCTTGCAGGCGGATGGCATGGGTCGCCGGGTGATTACGGTCATTGGTCCGGGTTGGGAAACCCTGCCCGGCGCGCCGCAGGCGTAATACGCAAAAAAGTGCCGCCTTGCGGGCATGACGGGCGCGGCCTGCGGTGCTATAGCCCGGAGCATGACGGATGACCCGCCTTTCAGCCCGGCCTTGCTGCCGGCCGGCTTTGTAGATCTGCTCACGCCTGATGCCCGGACCGAGGCAGAAGGTGTGGATGCGCTTATGGGCGTATTTGCCTCACACGGATATAACCGGGTGCGGCCGCCGCTTATGGAGTTTGAAGAAACTCTGCTGGCGGGCTCTGGGGCCTCCCTGGCTGACCAGAGCTTCCGGGTGATGGACCCGGATACGCGCCGCATGATGGTGCTGCGGCCTGATATCACGCCCCAGATTGCCCGTATGGCCGCGACTCGCCTTGGTGGCGCCCCGCGCCCGCTGCGTCTGTCCTATTCCGGCTCCTGCGTGGTGGTTCTGCCTGCAGCGGCGGAAGAAAGCGGTCGCCAGATCATGCAGGCAGGGATCGAGCTGATCGGGCCGGATACGCCTCAGGCCGATGCGGAAGTTGTTTCCGTTGCGGCGGAAGCACTGGCGCAACTGGGTGTGCCGGGTGTCTCGTTTGACCTGACCATGCCTCCTTTTGTGCCTGCCTTGCTTGAAGAGGCAAAGGTTCCTGCGGCCGTGCGCCCTGCGTTGATGCGTGCACTGGACCGCAAGGATGCCGCCGCCGTGGCGGAACTTGGGGGCACTCTGGCTGAAACGCTGATTACTCTGCTGCGGGCGGCTGGCCCGGCGGAACAGGCTGTCAGCTTGCTGGCGCGTATCAATCTGCCGCCGCGCTCCCGCGCTATTATCCAGCGTCTCGCTGATACGGTGGAAGCGGTTCGGGCGCTGAACCCCACCCTGCGCCTGACAGTCGATCCGGTTGAGTTTCGGGGCTGGAAGTACCACACCGGCGTATGCGTTACGGTATTTGCCGTTGGTCGGTCTGAAGAACTGGGCCGTGGCGGACGCTACCTGTGCAATGATAACGAACCCGCCTGTGGCCTTACGTTCCGGCCAGACGTGCTGTTCCGCATGATTCCGCCCGCCGCAGCGCGTCCGCGTGTCTATCTGGCCCCAGGGGCGGACCGTCAGGTTGCTGCCAGCCTGCGCAAGCAGGGCTATGCCACGCTTGCAGCCCTTGGAGGCGTCTCTGCCGCCGGGGCAAAAGGAGCCGCTTCCACACAGGCAGAAGCCCACGGGCCGGAGTATGATCGGGCCGAGGCCAGACGCCTTGGGTGCAGCCATATTCTTTCAGGTGCCACGTGCACGGAGCTTGAGTAACGGTTGCCAGCCTCAGGCGGCCTCTCTGCCCCATGCGGGGCGTAATCAGGCAGATTTTCCAGGAGCAGACTGTTTATGTCCAACGTCACCGTAATTGGCGCCCAGTGGGGCGATGAAGGCAAAGGTAAGATTGTTGACTGGCTGGCCAGCCGGGCAGACATTGTTGTGCGCTTTCAGGGCGGTCACAATGCGGGCCATACGCTGGTGGTGGGCAATCAGGTTTACAAGCTTTCCCTGCTGCCTTCCGGCGTTGTCAGCGGCAAGATTGGTGTGATCGGCAACGGCGTGGTGGTGGACCCGCAGGCTCTGCTGGCAGAAATTGGCCGCATTCAGGAACAGGGGCTGGTTGTGACCCCCGATACCCTGAAAATTGCGGAAAACGTGCCGCTGATTCTGCCCGTGCATGGTGCGCTTGACCGTGCGCGTGAAGCAGCACGCGGCGATCGCAAGATTGGCACCACCGGCCGCGGCATTGGCCCCGCCTATGAAGACAAAGTGGCCCGCCGCGCCATCCGTCTGTGTGATCTGGCCGAGCCGGAAACGCTGGACTGGAAGCTGGACGAACTGCTGCTGCATCATAACACCCTGCTGGCGGGGCTTGGCGCACCAACCTTCAAGAAGGAAGACCTGCTGGCCTTCCTGACGGATATTGCCCCCAAGGTGCTGCCGTTTGCCGCGCCCACATGGGACATTCTGGATGAAGCGCGCCGTACAGGCAGCCGTATCCTGTTTGAAGGCGCTCAGGCTGTCATGCTGGATGTGGACCACGGCACCTATCCGTTTGTTACCAGCTCCAACACGGTCGCCTCCAACGCAGGTACGGGTTCAGGTATGGGCCCAAGTGCTGCCGGTTTTGTGCTGGGTATTGCCAAGGCGTACTGCACCCGCGTGGGGGAAGGCCCGTTCCCGTCTGAACTGCATGATGATGTGGGCCGCAAGATTGGTGAGCGTGGGCATGAATTCGGCACTGTTACGGGCCGCCCGCGTCGCTGCGGCTGGTTTGATGCCGTTCTGGTGCGTCATGCCGTGCGTGTTGGCGGCGTGAACGGTCTGGCCCTGACCAAGCTGGATGTGCTGGACGGGTTTGATGAAATCCGTATCTGCGTTGGGTATGAACTGGACGGTAAGACCATTGATCGCTTTCCGTCCTCTCCAGCGGCTCAAGCCCGTATCAAACCGGTGTTTGAAACGGTTGAAGGCTGGAAAGATACAACCCACGGAGCACGGAGCTGGGCAGAACTGCCTGCGCAGGCCATCAAATATGTGCGTCGGATTGAAGAACTGGTAGGCGCACCGGTCACCCTGCTGTCCACCAGTCCTGACCGTGATGATACCATCCTGATGCGTGACCCGTTTGAAGACTGAGGCACACAGACATCTTCCCCTGGCCAGCTAAGGTAAGGGAAGCACGTTTGGGTCAAGGTATCGTGAAGGCCCGGTTCTGGCGCGGAAGTGGCAGAGCCGGGCTTTTTTGTATCAGCGTGGCTGGGCAGGGTTCTGCTGCATGGCTGTGGCAGCCGGACCTTCCGCAAACCCGCCAAACACGCGGGATGTGGGGTAAAGGGCATGCAGTCGCTCTTTGCGGGCATTTTCATCCAGCGTGGCAACAATGCCTTCCAGCATACCCAGTTGCAGCATACCGCGTGCAGAGAAAGCCTGGGAAAACTGCTTCCCGAAGGTTTTTAATAAAACTGTCACGGAGGGGCGGGACGCTTTGCCGCTATGCGGCAGAGAAGTGCGAAAAATACTCATGCGAGCGTATCCTGGAGGTGCATCCGGCACGATTGCCGGTCCAGCTCCTTTCCGGTCCCATAATCCAGGAAGTCTGGTGATGTATATAAAGATTTTGCACATCAGCAGGGTGTTTTTCGCAAGGGCGGCAGCGGTGGCGGATTTCCGCCATGCAGTTGTTTTTTTGTCCGGCCACAGCCTATTCTCCGTCCGAATCGTTATGGGTAGGTCATGACGCAGAAAACGAACATTCTTGTGGTTGAAGATGATCCGGCACTCTCCCGGCTTATCTGTTACAATCTTGAAAAACAGGATTACGAGGTCCGGCTGGCAGCAGATGGGCAGGACGCGCTGGAGCAGATTGCGCGCCGTATGCCTGATCTTGTCCTGCTGGACTGGATGCTGCCTGGGGTTTCCGGCATTGAAGTGTGCCGCCGTTTGAGGGAACAGCCCAAAACCCGCACGCTGCCCGTGATCATGCTCAGTGCCCGTGGGCAGGAGACTGATAGCGTGCGCGGGCTGGATACCGGCGCGGATGATTATCTGGTCAAGCCCTTTGGCATGGAAACGCTGTTTGCGCGTGTAAAGGCCATTTTGCGGCGTGTGCCCCCCCCCAGCAAAACCTTGCAGTTTGAAACGCTGGTGCTTGATCGGGTAGCGCACAAGGTTGAACGCAATGGTCGTCTGCTGGCGCTTGGGCCAACCGAATACCGGCTGCTCGAATTTCTGATGAGCCATCCTGGGCAGGTTTTCTCCCGCGAGGAACTGTTGGAGCACGCATGGGAGCGCAGTTCCTACGTTGAGCTGCGTACTGTGGATGTACACATTCGTCGTCTGCGCCAGACGCTGAATGAAGGGGATGAAAAAGACCTGATCAGAACAGTGCGGGCGCGCGGTTACGCGCTTGATCTGCCGCAGGACTGATTTTGTCCGATTGCCCGAACTGGCCTGACTCATGATGCACGCCCTGCTTTTTGCGGCTGGTGGTGCGTTGGCGGGAGGTCTGCTGGCAAGCGGACTGACGGCCCTGGCTTTACGGCGTGGTCAGGACCCTGCTCCAGAAAAACTGCCGGAACCTCCGCCCTTTCTTCCCGCCAGAGCGCGACTGCTTATGGCTGTGGAACAGGTGGTGTCTTCTCTCCCGGCGGCCAGTCTGGTGCTCGATCAGGACAGACGCCAGCTTTATGCTTCCCCCCAGGCGTACCGACAGTTTGGAGAAAGCGTAGGCAGTATTGAACGGCATCCGGCGTTTCAGGGGGCGCTGGACCGGCTGGCGACGCGCAGCCCCACCCGGGGGGAAGAAATAGAAGAAGCCCGCATTGTTCTCGATGTGCCCATGCATCGCATTGTGCGAGGGTTTTTCCAGAAGAAGGCATTTCCCAAGAACATTTTTGCGTCTGAAGAGGAAAGGAGCGAGGAACGCCGCACCGTTCTGCTGACCTTTGTTGTCCTTTATGATGTGACCGAGGCCGAGATCACGGAACGTCAGCATGCGGATTTCGTCGCCTTTGCCAGTCATGAACTCCGAACCCCGCTTGCGGCCCTGATGGGTTTTATCGAAACCTTGCAAGGCCCGGCAGCGGATGATCCGGAAGCCCAAAAGGAGTTTCTGGGCATCATGGCCGCGCAGGGTCGTCGCATGCAGCGGCTGCTTGATGGTCTGCTGTATCTCTCCCGTGTGCAGATGCTGGAACATCAGCGCCCGCGCGGACAGATACGGCTGGGGGAACTGTGCAGCAGACTCCAGAGCGAGACGAGCATTCTGTTTCGGCAGAAGAATGCAGCAGAACTGGTTGTTGTGCCCCCCGATAATCCGGACCTGTGTGTGGCGGGCGATGAAGACCAGATGTTGCAGGTGCTGATCAACCTTGTTGAAAACGCTCTGAAATACGGCGCCTGCCATGGCAAGGACCGACGGGAGACCGGGCTGAAAATAACAGTAAGCTGTGCGGAGGTTCCATCCGGTGGCGGCTGGCCAACGGGACCGGGCGTTGTGCTGCAGGTGGCGGATAATGGGCCGGGTATTGCCGCGCGGCATCTGCCTCGTTTAACGGAACGGTTCTATCGGGTGCCCAAAACATCCGCCATCGTGCAGGGAAGTGGGCTGGGGCTTGCCATTGTGCAGCATATCATCACCCGTCATGGCGGCCGGTTTGTGGTGGACAGCACTGTGGGAGAGGGCACAACCTGCAAAATCTGGCTTCCCTTGGGTGATGCGACAGCTGTCATAAAAACGTAATAAAACTGTCTTAAAGACGTCATTACCTTTTAAGGGGCAGACCCATTAAGGGAGAGGGCAGACGCAGCTTCGCTGTGTTTTTTTGATGATGTTCAGGGATCATACCGAAATGCATCTTTCATTCCGGCCACTTGCCATTCTGCTCGCGGCAACCAGCCTTGCTGCTGCGCTGCCTGGCGTCTCCAAGGCCGAAAGCGTAACGGGAGCTGGCTCCAGCTTTGCCGCCCCGATCTATGAAGCCTGGGGTGAAGCCGCCAAAACGGCTGTGGGTGTTGCTGTCAATTACCAGAGCGTTGGCTCCAGCGCCGGGCAGAATCAGGTTCTGGCAGGAACGGTGGATTTCGGTGCGTCTGATGCCCCGATGGATGCGCAGAAAATTGAGTCTGCACATCTGTTCCAGTTCCCCACCGTTATGGGTGGCATTGTGCCTGTTGTGAACATTCCGGGCATGAAGGCCAACGCGCTGCGCCTGAGCGGTGAAGTGCTGGCTGGTATTTATGCAGGTGACATCACGGAATGGAATGACGCCAAGATTGCAGCCCTGAACCCGGGTGTAAAACTGCCTGATCTGGCCATTGCGCCGATCCACCGTGCTGATGGCTCTGGCACCACGTTTGTGTTCACATCCTATCTGGCCCGGTCTTCTGACTCCTGGAAAAACAATCTGGGGGCTGGCACGTCTATCTCTTGGCCCGGCGGTCTGGGTGCGCGTGGGAATGATGGCGTTGCCGCTACCGTGCAGAACACGGAAGGCGCTATTGGCTATGTTGAATATGCCTACGCCAGCCGCAACCACCTGACCACCATCAAGCTGCGCAACCATGCGGGCGAAGATGTTGAAGCCAACCAGACCAGCTTTGCGCATGCCGCTGAATCTGCTGACTGGAAAAATGCCTCTCACTTCGCTGTTGATCTGCTGGATACCGCAGGCCATGGCGCATGGCCGATCGTGTCCGCCACCTATGTGCTGACCCCGGTTCCGCCCAAAGATGCAGCCCGCGGCAAGGCCGTGCGTAGCTTCTTTACCTGGAGCTTTGAAAAGGGTGACGCCATTGCTGCCAAACTTGACTACGTGGCTCTGCCGCAGGCAGTGAAAAGCGCCATTCTGTCTTCCTGGAAATAAGTGCTTATTTTTTAGATTATCCTAATAAATAAAAGTTATTTTAATAAGTGAGGGCCGTCTGAATATCAGGCGGCCCTTTTTCATAAAACTGTAAAGAAACCATCACGAAACCATCACGCACAAGAAACAGAATACGACGTATTCAGCGCTCATCGTCTTCTCTCAGGGAATGGCCTGATGCGTTGTAAAGCTGTTGTTTCTTCCTTTGCGTTTGCCTCTTTTTTATTGAGCAGCGCAGCATCCTCCGCTTTTGCGGCCCCTTCGGATGATGCGCAGATCCGTGCGCTCCGTCTGGAAATGGCGCAAATGCGCAAGGAAATGATGGGGCAGATTTCTACCCTGAAAGTTCGCCTGGCACGTAGTGAAGCAACGGCTCATCATGCAGGGCGCGCAGGCACTGCCACCACTGCCGCTGAGAATAGCCGGGCCACCCGCCGCGTGATCACGTCTGGGCCGGTTGACCCAAGCGTGCAGTTTGCTGAGCCTGCTCCCGGCGCAAACCGTATTCACCTTGCCAATTCAGGCACCCCCACAAGTGACCGTGGGGATATCATGTCCTGGAAGTCCTTCAAGGCAGCTACGGCAAGTGATGAAGATGTGCATGTTGGTGGCATGATCATCGGCTTCCCCAAAGGTCGCTTTACCATCGCTTCTGAAGACGCAGCTTATGCACTGTCCATCGGCCTGGCGTTCCATGAAGATTTTGGTGGGTTCTTTAATGCTGGCCCGCGTCGTGGAGAGGGTCGCGGTGCATTCAACAGCTTTACAAGCAACATGCGGCGCCTGCGTATTCCGTTTACCTTCCGCTATAAAAACTTTGTTGCTGCGGTTACGCCAGATTTCGGGGCCAACCATAATGACGGGTATGTCGGCCTGTATGAAGGAAACCTGAACTACACCGGCTTGCGGAATACCATTCTGACGGTTGGTTACTTCCAGCCCCGCGTTACTGAAGAAGATTCTGAAAGCTCCAACGACTTCTTCACCCTTGAACGTCCCAGCATTACCGACATGGTTCGTAACATTGCGGCGGGTGACGCACGCTTCAGCGTGGGTGCTCTGCATTACGAAAAACGTTGGTGGATTGCAGGCTACTTTACCGGCCAGGAATGGGGTCACCGCAACGCGTCTGACAGCAGCTCCACCTATTATGGTGGCGGCAGCGGCACCACCATGGATAGCCAGACAGGGGCAACATTGCGTGTTGCCGGTCGTCCGGTTGCCACGAAAGATTGGGATGTTCACGTTGGTGCATCCGGTATTTCCGCCTTCCGTCTGGCGTGTAACGCAGCGTCTTCTACCTCCAGTTCGGCGACTTCCTGCTCCCGCTCCACGTCTTTTGGGCAGCGTCCTGAATTTGATATCGGGGAAGCCAATCTTGCGGCAACGGGTGCTATCAGCAACGCCAAGCAGGTCTGGGCAGCAGGTCCGGAACTCGGGGTGCGTTGGAACCGTCTGCTCGTAAAGGGCGAATACTATCATGTCGGTGTTCAGCGCGAAGGTGCTGGTCTGAAATCTGCCGGGTTCCAGGGCTGGTATGGTTCAGCAGCTTACACAATTTTCGGCACACCGCGTATGTATAGCGAAAAGAGCGGCGCGTTCACCGCTCCGGGTGTGAAAGACAACGAGGAATTCAATCCCGCTCTTAACCACTGGGGCGCGCTTGAAGTTGTGGGTCATTACAGCGTGATCGACCTGAACAGCAACCTGGGCGATGCAAACGCCAAGAACGTGATCCGTGGTGGCCAGCAGACAGTATGGACGGGCGGCCTGAACTGGTATCCCAACCGTCACTTCCGTCTGATGCTTGATTTCAGCCACTTCATCGTGTCTCGCAGCGAGCAGGCAACCAACATTTATGGTCGCACGGGCAACTCTGTTGCCGCCCGTGTTCAGGCCGGTTTCTAAACTCTTCAGGCTTTAAAAAGGATGATACAGATGTTCTGTATCATCCTACTGCGCCGGTAAATAAGAACTGTGCAGGAGGCCGCGCCAGACCAACAATGGTCAGGCCGGCCTCTTTTGCCAGATTTAGGGCTCGTACGGTGGGGGCGGAAATGGCAACCAGCGTTGTAAAACCCGCCATAATGGCTTTTTGCGCCATTTCATAAGAGCAACGGCTGGTAATAACACAAAACCCTTTGGAAAAATCAGTCTTTTGCCGCAAGCCTGCGCCTATCAGTTTATCCAGTGCGTTATGACGGCCAATATCTTCCCGTATCAACTTTACAGTGCCTGTGTCATCGCACCATGCCGCGCCGTGCACCATATGGACCTGTGCGTTCAAAGCCTGATGGCTGGCAAGTTCAGTCAGACTTTTCTGTATGGCTTTGAGGGAAACAGGAGGGGCAGCCGGCACTTTTGGAAGTTGCGTATGTAGGCTTTTCAGATCATCACTGCCGCAGATGCCACATCCTGTACGGCCGGTCATGGCCCGGCGTGATTGGAGAAGACGTCTGAAATCCTCACCCGCTATGGAAAGATGCAGCGTCACGCCATCTTCGGCCTCCTCTACACGTACGGAGCGGATGGACGCAGGTGTAGAGACCAGCCGTTCTGTTATGGAAAAACCAAAAGCATAATCTTCAAGATGCTCTTTTGTCGCCATCATCACAGCATATGGCACGCTGTTGAAAACAAACCCCACCGGGGTCTCATCCGCCAGACTCAGGTGGGTAGACGTGCGGTCTGTGTCAGTCAGTTTCTCGGCTGGCCATGAGATCACGAGCGGGTCACTCATTGATCAGTCCTTTTTCAATCATGCGGCATGCTGCGGCGTAGTCTTCAGGTGTATTGATGTTGAAGAACGGATCAGGTGTCTGGTCCGTAAAAGGGACTTCTCGCACGCCAAGAGTTTTTGCAAAAAAACGTACGCGTAGCCTGTGGGGGGAAGGCGGCTGCGCCAGCCAGTCCTGTAACTGCTCCAGGCACGCGGTGGGCCATGTTGCCACCAGCGGGTGTTCTCTTCCGCCCGAGACAGCAACGGCAGGGGCTGGCAGCAGGGCGCTTGCCAGTGTTGGGGGAATAAACGGAGTGTCTCCCGGCACGGTCAGCAACGTGTCACAGCTCTGGGTTCGCGCCCATTGCAGCCCGGCCAATACACCCGCAAGGGGACCGCAGTCGTGCATGGTGTCTGGCAGAACCGGTATGTCCCAGGGTGCAAAACGGGAGGGATCTCCATTGGCGCTCAGGGCCAGAGCCGTGCATTGCGGTATCAAACTGCGGATAAGATGCGCGAGGAGAGGTTCTTCGTTCAGGGCAAGCAGTGGCTTATCGCACCCACCCATACGCAGGCCCCTGCCACCCGCAAGAATGACGGCGGCAACGCGGGGGTGTGAAGGGAAAGATATCATACGCCAAGAGTCCTGTACGCCGCAGGATAGGGCAAGATCTTTTGCGCCCGCTTCCTGCGTTGGCTAATGGTAGCGGGGGCCAGAACAGCACCAACAGCAAAAAGCCCCGACCATGCGGGGCTTTCAGCTAGAAAAGTCTCGTTCATACGGCAGCCGGAGAACGTGGCTTTCGAGAGAGGGTTTTAGTAGTTTCGGGCCGGAAGGACGTTTTTGTAAGCAATCATGCAGGCAACGTATGCGTTATCATACTGCTGCTGGATACTGCCCTGGCGGGAGTTGGAATAAGCACCGCCGCCAGCCGTTCCAGCCAGCGCGCCCGCACCGGCACCAATACCAGCGCCAACACCACCGCCTGCTGCTGCACCAAGCCCAGCGCCCAGCGCCGTAGCGGCCAGACCGCCATAAATGGCGCGATGATTCTGGCGTTCAGCTTGCCCGCTAACGCTGCTGGCAGCCTGAGAACGGCAGAAATTCTGTTCCTGCGAGAATGTTGCATAGTCCTTGCCCGGGCCTGGCAGTACCAGGGCGGTGGGGCCCATGGGAGTTTCCGCGCAGGCTGCCAGCAGCAGCGCAGGAACCAGGAAAAAGGCGGCATGTCCAAGTTTCATCGGTCTTAAACTCTTATTGTCAGTTGGTAGCGAAGTATCAGATTAGTTTAGCTTTTTTAAGGCACCCCGACCATTTTCAAACAACAGACTTCAAACGCGCGGCAGTCTCTGAAGTTCATCATGCCAACCAGATTGTTCTGAAAACAGCGGGGAATCAGGGAGATTTCTGGAGCATCTGGCCTTCTTCTGATCGCAGGGAGTGCGCGAGGAGTAATGGCCTGCATTTCTCATCTTTTTTCCCTTTCGGGCAGAGAGAACTGCGCAGAATGACAGGGTTTCCGCTGTCCGTGCGGTCTTCAACTGGGCTTGCGTTGCGGAGTTGCTCAAGGCTTTGATGAAACACCACAAAGCGGACAAATGGCGCGCCCGTACCATCTTGCCAGAGCTCAAATCCCAGCGTTGTGTCCGGTGCGGTTGGGTCTGGCTGATCAGTGAAGGTCCAGTCCAGCCCGAATAGCGTGGCCAGCATGTCCAGCGTTGTATCATGTCCGACAAAAACAACCATGCGGCTGGAGGCGGGTATGGTGCTTCCGTCTGGTAGCCGGGTGATTGGGTCTGTCAGTAAGCTGCCGATGGCGTCCGCCAGATATCTGCCGCGCGGTATGGCGATGGCTGGGAGGCGTCGGGTCAGATGGCTCAGGTAGGTATGTGCGGGAACGACCGTGGCCAACAGAGCAGCCTGATGCGGGAGCGCGTGGTCATCTAACGTGGGGGAGGCTGAGGAGACATGCTCTCTTGTGAGGGCAGATGCCTGAACGGTGGAAGCAAGGCCCTCACAATATTCCAGAAGCAGGTTTTCGGAAACGGTTGAGGCGAGCGCCAGCCCGCCGGTTACATGCGGCGCTCCTTTTTTCCATGACAATTTGGCCGGGGCGGAAAAACAGACGCCTTTGGATTGGGTGCAGCCCTGCGGCGCGAAGAGCGTCTGGAGGGAAGATGTCGCCTGCCTCACGTCCTCCGGTGCAGCCTCACCGTGGGGTAGTGTCTGAGTGAGAGTGCTCAGAACATTGTGCTTATCAAGGGTTTCATGGCCGCTGGCGAGAGCGTTGAAGAGGGGATCTTTCTGCCCAGCAGGGAGAGAGGCTGCCGTCTTCAGGCACCCGGCACTCAGGGTTTTTGAGAGCACATTTCCGGTTTCCCGTGTGCGGTTATCTGCCGCGTCTGCCCAGACAAAGAGGGGGGAGGGCGTTGCGCAGGGGCGAGCGTTCTGAGGGAGAAAAGCCTGATAATAGCGGTGAAGAAATGCGCCCAGACGCGCTACATCCGTGCGGCCATGTTCGGTCAGTTCACCGGGAGGGACAGGCCATGCAGACCATATAACCCCTGTCTTGGCTTCAAGGGATTCGGGTGTTTGGGTCGGGCTACGGATACCGTGACGGGTTACCAGAATAACCCGTTTGAGCACGGCACCTTGTTCAGTACTTTGCTGAGCCTGAGCCTGAGCCTGAGCCTGAGCCTGAGCCTGAGCCTGAGCCTGAGCTTTGAGCGGGAGCAAAAGCGGCAGGCAAAGAAGGAGACCGGGCAAAACAGTCGGGAAGACATGCCTATGCCCGGAGAGAAAGCGCAGGCGAGGAAATGACAGAACAGGCATGGCACCAGACAGCAGCAGAAGAAGAAAGGTGCCAGTGTATGCGGGCTGAAGGATCACCTGCAAATAAAGGCAGGCGACAGTCCCCGTGCTATTGCTGAAATCAGGTCAGCGTTCTGTCAGGAAAGGCGGGTCACCAGAAGCTGGTTGATGCGGAAGCCTTCCACGTCCACCACTTCAAACCGGAAGCCGCTTTCATCAACCCGGTCTGTCTTGCGGGCCATGCGGCGCAGCCGATGCATGACAAAGCCGCTGATGGTATCAAACTGTGCACTGTCAGGCAGTTCGGCCAGATGCAGTTCGCGCATCACATCGCCAATAGGGGCCGCGCCGTCAATCAGCCAGGAATTTTCATCCCGGCGCACAATGGCCTGTTCCTCAAAGGGGTTGGCCAGACCATCCATCAGCGCCCCCATGATATCCTTGAAGGTGATCAGCCCCACAACAAGCCCATATTCATTCACAATCAGGGCGAACCCCACACCATGCGTATCAAACTGGGCCAGCGTATCCCATAAATTGAGGGTTTCCGGCACGGACAGGACATCACGCCGCATGCGGAAAATGGGGTTGGGTAACGCAATCTCTCCGGCAGCGGGCGTAATGGATGGGTCCACTACGGAGGCCAGTACGTCTTCAGAGCGAATGGAGCCAATAACCGTATCCAGTCCGCCATTGCACAGTGGGTAGCGGGAATAAGGCTTGGCCCGTACTTTTTCATGGTTGCTCTGGGCTGTGTCCTGCACGTCCAGATACACAATTTCATCACGCGGGGTCATGGCGGAGGTAACGGAACGGTCTTGCAGGCCCAGCACGTTCTGGATCATCTGGTGTTCCTGCTCCAGCAACACGCCAGAGGCCGTGCCTGCGGCCAGAATGGCGCGTAGATCTTCCGGGGTAACCGGTTCCACGGCTGAGGCCGCAGGGATTTTCAGGGCCCGCAGAACAGCATCGGACACCTTGGAGAAAATCCAGACAAATGGGTAGAGCGCCCGCAGTGCGAATTTGGGGAACCACCCAATGGCCAGCGCGACCTTGTCCGGCGCATTCATGGCCACCCGTTTGGGGAGTAGGTCAGCAAACAGGACAAACACACCTGTCACCAGCACGAAGCTGAAAGCTGACCCCAGATTTTGCGCCAGCCCGGAGGAAAGGCCCCATTGCATCAACAGGGCCGCACTGGGGGGCGCCAGCATTTCCGAACTGACAATACCGCCCAGAATACCAACCCCGTTCAGGCAGATCTGAAGAACGGTCATCACCTGCCCGCTGTTGCGACGCAGGGCCAGGAAGGCCTGCGCACGCTTGTCTCCAGCCTCCGCACGGGAGCGAAGCCTGACTTCCCGCGCTGCCGCGAAGGAAATCTCGGACAGAGAAATCAGGATGCTGACAGCAATCAGCAGGACAAGGGCCAGAATGCCCAGCAGGAACAGGATCAAGAGAAAACTCTGCAAACGAGAGAAAAATGAAAATATCCCGTAAGCTATAACTTGTGTAGCGCGTGCCGCCTAGTTTCTTTTCCCTTGAGAGGCGGGCGGTTTACCGGCTGATCTTTTTCTTTCTCTTCTTGCAAGACCATTTTCTTGTGGCATGTGCGGAAACGGATAACAGCTCCGGCCTTTCTGTGATGGGCACGGGGAAGCCGTAGGCTTCATATTCGGGTCAGGTGGCAGCTAATCGCGCGTCTTTAGGGCTGGGCAGCATCCCCTCCGCCTGTTTCGCGTTGCGGCCGGTAGTGTGTCCGTAAACAGGACGTGTTTTGCTCATGAGGAGCCAATGGCCTCAGATGCAGATCAGATGAGCCTTCAGACCCCAGGAAAGAAAAACAGCATGTTCGATGCGTATGTCGTGGAGAAGAATGCGGAAGGCACTCCGTCAGTCGTTCTGCGTTCCCTTTCAGAAGACCAGTTGCCCGACGGAGAGGTGACGGTGCGGGTGGAGTGGTCCACCCTCAACTACAAGGATGCGCTGGCCCTTACTGGCAAGGGGCCGATTATTCGGTCTTACCCCATGGTCCCCGGCATTGATTTTGCAGGCACGGTTGAAGCCTCCAGCAATCCCGCTTTTTCTGTTGGGCAGAAAGTGCTGCTGAACGGGTACGGGGTGGGAGAAAAGCATTGGGGTGGTCTGGCAGGCCGTGCTCGGGTGCCGGGTGAATGGCTTGTTCCCTTGCCGGAAGCATTTACCCCCCGGCAGGCCATGGCGCTGGGAACGGCTGGTTACACGGCCATGTTGTGCGTACAGGCTTTGCAGAAGCAGGGTGTGACACCGCGCAGTGGAGAAGTCGTGGTCACTGGGGCTTC
>NZ_LHZU01000032.1 GCF_001580995.1 Acetobacter senegalensis | reverse complement strand
GGCGGGGGGAACGTGCCCGCCGCTGTGTGTGCGGCGACGGCATCCAATGTTTTTGGTATTTTCATTACGCCGTTTCTGGTCGGGTTGGTGCTGGCGCGCCATGGTGGGCAGTCCGGTGGCGTGATGGATATTGTCTTCCAGCTTCTGCTTCCGTTTGTGCTGGGGCAGATTCTTCAGCCGTGGATTGGCGCATGGGCGCACCGCAACAAGAAGTTGCTATCGATGACGGATCGCGGATCGATCCTGATTGTGGTTTACACAGCGTTCAGTGATGCCGTGATTCAGGGGCTGTGGCACCGTCTGCCGCTAAGCGAACTCGGTCTGATAGCCGTGGTGGACTTTCTGTTGCTGGTGTGTGTGCTGGTCATCACGGCTTTTGGCAGCCGGATGGTGGGTATGCCTTTGCGGGACGAGATTGCCGTGGTGTTCTGCGGGTCCAAGAAAACGTTGGCTTCAGGGGTGCCTATGGCCAACGTGCTCTTTCCGCCAGCTTCGGTCGGGCTCGTTGTGTTGCCGCTCATGATCTATCATCAGATCCAGTTGTTTGTCTGTGCTGTGCTGGCACGTAAATTTGCGGTCATGATGAAGAAGCACGAGGCAGAAAAAGCGCTCCTGACACCAGCCGAAGTAGGAGAGTGAACCATGGCTGGGCTTGATCCGGAAAACTGGGAAGAGCTGCGTGCCCTGGGTCACCGCATGCTGGATGACATGCTGGATAACGTGAAGGCCGTGGCTGCAGGCCCAGTGTGGCAACCTATGCCCGAAAGTGTCAGGCAGGGATTTCATGATGCGCCTTTGCCGCAGTCAGGCGCTCCTGTTGACCAGCTTTACCATCAGTTTACCCAGCAGGTTCTGCCTTATGCGGTTGGTAACCGGCATCCGCGTTTTATGGGGTGGGTGCACGGCGGTGGCACCCCTCAGGGCATGTTGGCCGAGATGCTGGCCGCGGGGCTTAACGCCAATCTAGGCGGACGTGACCATGCTCCGGTTGAAGTGGAACGGATGGTCATTCGCTGGACAGCCAGCATGCTTGGTTTTCCGGAAACAGCGACCGGCGTACTGGTTACCGGATCTTCAATGGCGAATTTCATTGGTGTGATTACGGCCAGCCGCGGGGTGCCCGCAGGCGTGAAAATGCGGGCAGAGGGGATACAAAGCCGCAGGCTGGTGGGATATGCCGGGCAAACGGCCCACGGATGCATTGCCCGTGCTTTTGATCTGGCAGGGCTGGGAACCGATGCATTGCGGCGTGTGCCGATGGATGCGGCATTCCGTATGGATATGGACGTATTGCGCTCCATGATCGCGGAGGACAGGGCAGCCGGGTTTGAACCCTTTCTGGTGGTGGGAACTGCGGGAACAGTCGATACGGGCTCCATTGATCCATTGGCTGATCTGGCGGCTTTTGCGCGGGATGAGGGGCTCTGGTTCCACGTGGATGGCGCTTTTGGCGCTTTAGCGCGGCTTTCGGCTGAATATGCTCCAGCACTTGCCGGGATGGAGCAGGCCAACAGCATAGCGCTGGATTTTCATAAATGGGCGCAGACACCGTACGATGCCGGAT
>NZ_LHZU01000073.1 GCF_001580995.1 Acetobacter senegalensis | reverse complement strand
CATGGCCTGCCGCCCACGGTGGCCGATGCGCGCTTTGCCAAGCCGATTGATGTGGAACTGGTGGAAAACCTGGCCCGCAACCATGCCGTGCTGATCACGCTGGAAGAAGGCTCGATTGGCGGATTCGGCACGCAGGTCGGCCATCATCTGGCCCGCACCGGCCTGCTCGATAACGTCCGTTTCCGCCCCCTCACCCTGCCCGATATCTTCATCGACCATAATTCGCAGGATGCTCAATACGAGCAGGCTGGACTTACAGCACCACACATTACAAAAACCGCTCTCAGCGCATTGGGCATCGGAGACATGCTTCCAATGAACTTGCCAAACAGCTCAACGGGAACAAAATCATGAGCATGAAACGTATTTCTCTTCGTGCAGGGCTTGTGCTCGGTCTGGGCATGGCACTGCTCCCCGCTGCTGGAACAAGCATTCTTGCTCCGGCAGCCGTTGCTCAGTCTGCTCCCGCCAGTGCTGTCAGCGCACCAGTGCAGACCCTGTATGCCGCACTGGACAAGGCTCAGAATTCAAGCGCCAGCTTTGCTGAACGCTCCCAGATTGTCGGGGCTGCGGTTGATCAGGCCTATGATCTGGACGCCGTGCTGAAGGCCTCCATCGGCCTGCGCTATCAATCCTTGGCGGCGGAAGACAAGCAGAAGCTGCTCAGCGCGTTCCGTGATTTCACGATCGCCCGTTATGTTTCCAGCTTCAAGCCGGGTTCTGGTGCACGCTTCACCGTAAAACCGGCCATTGAAAATTCACCTGTGGGTGATAATAAAGTTGTGAACACGTATATCGGGTCAGACGACAGCATGCCGGGCACCCCCGTAAGCTACATCATGCATAACGGCACCTCCGGCTGGCGCATTACTGATGTGCTGCTGGGCGAATCCCGCATCAGCCAGGCCGCGGCCCAGCGTTCCGATTTCAGCTCCACGCTCACATCTGGTGGCGTACCGGGCCTGATCAACGTTCTGGAACGCAAAGTTAAAACCTTTTCTAAAGATTGAGCAGGAAGAGGGACGTGAAACCAAGCGGATGTATCGACAGCCCATATCTGGGCCGCGTGACGGCTGAGCTGTAATGTCCGCTTTCCCTTTTCTGGCTGCCGCAAGCGCTGTGCTGGCGGTTAGCGGGTGCGTCCAGTCCATGGCGGGCGCACTATTGCTCCGACGTTTCCGCACGCAGGAGCGTAAGCCGGTCACGCTCACGCCGCTCCCTCCAGTAACGGTTCTCAAGCCCCTTTATGGGTCCGAGCCGTTACTGGAAGAAGCGCTGGAGAGTTTCTGCACGCAGGATTACCCTGTCGGAGCCGTACAAATTCTCTTTGGTGTGCGGGACGATGATGACCCCGCAATCGCCATTGTCAGGCGTCTCCAGCAACGCCACCCGCATCTGGATATGCAGATTGTGATTAATCCCGCCGTGCATGGGATGAACCGCAAGATCAGCAATCTGATGAACATTCTGCCTCAGGCGAAATATGACATCCTGGTCATTTCCGACTCGGATATTCATGTCACCCCCGATTATCTGCGGCATATTGTCAGCGCGCTGAGCAAACCCGGCACGGGGCTGGTCACCACCCTGTATGCCGGGCTGCCAGCCAAATCGACCGTGGTGCAGATGCTGGCCGCCTGCCAGATCAACCACAACTTCCTTCCCGGCGTCATCCTGTCCCGCTATCTGGGGCGACAGGACTGTCTGGGCGCCACCATGGCGCTGAAGCGTGAGATGCTGGACGCTGTGGGAGGATTTGAAGCCCTACTGCCCCACGTAGCGGATGATGCCCTTCTGGGTCGGCTGGTGCGGCAGCGGGGTTATGACATCACCATTGCCGATTGCCTGACCTGGACCACCATTGCGGAACGCAATACATCTGAACTGCTTTCACACGAGCTCAGATGGGGCCGCACAGTCTGCACCCTTGCTCCCGCCGGGTATGCGGCCTCGTCCATCCAGCTTCCGCTTTTCTGGGCGACTCTGGTGTTTCTGTTCCAGCCTCATGCGCTGTGGGCGTGCCTGCTGTTCTTCAGCGTATGGGCCATACGGGCCGTGACCGCCCTGCTCATAGACCGGACGGTCGGCACCCGCCCCTTGTGGCCCCTGCTACTTTTGCCCATGAGAGACTGGCTTTCTGCGGCCATTATGGTGGGTAGCGCCAGTGGCACACGTGTGGACTGGCGTGGGCAGACCATGCATGTCGCGCCACACCCCATTCCCCCGCCGTCTCCGGGGCATTTGTCAGCAGAGCGCTGATACTGCTTGTCTCGCCCCTCCCTCGGCGGTAAGTCCCTACCCATATTTCCTGAGTTTCTCAGAACACCTTTCAGCCTTGTCAGGATAAGACCCATGATGAGAACCCTTTTTCTCCAGCCTCCGACCTTTGATGGTTTTGATGGCGGTGCTGGTTCCCGCTATCAGGCGCGACGTGAGATCAAATCCTTCTGGTATCCAACCTGGCTTGCCCAGCCGGCCGCCATGGTTGAAGGCAGCCGTCTGATTGACGCACCGCCTGCTGGCATGGGTATGGACCCCATTCTGGAAGACGCGAAGAACCGCGATCTGGTGGTTCTGCACACCTCCACCCCTTCCTTCGCGAAGGATGTGCAGGTGGCCCAGATGCTCAAGGACACCAACCCCAACCTGAAAATCGGGATGGTGGGCGCAAAAGTTGCCGTTCAGCCGGAAGAAAGCCTGCTGAAAGGTGCTCCGATCGACTTCGTGGCCCGTAACGAATTTGATTACACCATCAAGGAAATTGCTGAAGGCCGCGATTTCAAGGATGTGGACGGCATTACATGGCGCAACAAGGATGGCGTGATTGTCGCCAACCGTGACCGCGCCATGATTGAAGACATGGACAGCCTGCCCTTCGTGACCGAAGTGTACAAGCGTGATCTGCGGATTGAAGACTACTTCATCGGCTATCTCATGCACCCGTACATTTCCATCTACACTGGTCGCGGCTGTAAATCCCGCTGCACCTTCTGCCTGTGGCCGCAGACGGTGGGTGGCCACCGCTACCGCACGCGCAGCCCGCAGCATGTGGCAGCCGAAATCCGGCTGGCACGCCAGTATTTCCCGCAGGTGAAGGAATTCTTCTTTGATGATGATACCTTCACTGATGACCTGCCCCGTGCAGAAGCCATTGCGCGTGAGCTGGGCAAGATGGGCATCACCTGGTCCTGCAACGCCAAAGCCAACGTGCCGCGTGAAACCCTGAAAGTTCTGCGTGACAACGGCCTGCGCCTGCTGCTGGTAGGATATGAAAGCGGCAACCAGCAGATCCTGCACAACATCAAGAAGGGCATGCGCGTTGAAGTGGCGCGTGAGTTCACCAAGAACTGCCATGAACTTGGAATCAAGATTCACGGCACCTTCATTCTGGGTCTGCCGGGCGAAACCAAGGAAACCATTCAGGAAACCATCAACTTCGCCAAGGAAATCAACCCGCACACCCTTCAGGTGTCTCTGGCCGCTCCGTATCCGGGCACGGCCCTGCATAAGCAGGCAACCGAGAACGGCTGGCTGGATGAAAGCAATGCGGAACTGATTGACGAAAACGGCGTGCAGATGGCGCCGCTGCATTATCCGCATCTGTCCCACACGGAAATTTTCACCAGCGTGGAAGAATTCTACAAGAAATTCTATTTCCGCGCCCCGAAGATTGCGTCCATTGTCAGTGAAATGGTTCGTTCTCCGCAGATGATGAAGCGCCGCCTGCGTGAAGGTGTGGAATTCTTCCACTTCCTGCGCGACCGTAACGCGGCCTGATAACGCTCCACTTCCTGTTGGGTTGGAGAGTATGATCTGGCTCCTGTGTCTGGCCATACTCTCCCCTCCGCGACGGGAAGACAGGGTTTACCCATGAAACGCGCCATTATTTCCGCTGATGATTTCGGCCTGTCGGTTGAAGTGAATGAGGCCATTGAGATCGCCCACCGCGAAGGTGTGCTTTCTACCGCCAGCCTGATGGTGGCGGGCCCCGCTGCGGAAGATGCCGTTGAACGGGCAAAACGCCTGCCCAACCTTGGGATCGGGCTGCATCTGGTGGTGATTGAAGGGGCTTCTGTTCTGCCCCACACCCGTCTGCCACTGGTCACGCAACCCGATGGCTGGTTCTCTTCCTCCCAACTGGGTCTGGGGATTGATTACTTTTTCCGCCCCGAAGGCCGTAAGGAACTGGCAGCCGAGATCACGGCCCAGTTTGAGGCTTTTCGGCGTACAGGGCTGGTTCTGGACCATGCAAACGCCCACAAGCACATGCATCTCCACCCTACGGTTGGCCGTCTGCTGATTGATATTGGCAAGCAGTATGGCCTACGGGCTGTGCGCACACCGCTGGAACCCCCAGAACCGCTTTACGCAGCTGGTACCTACACGGATACGCTGGGAGACGCAGCGCTCCGCCGGTGGACCAACCTGCTCCGCCACCAGATCCTTTCCGCAGGGCTGGTAACCAATGACTGGTGCTTCGGCCTGGCATGGAGCGGACATATGACCGCCGACAAGGTGGCCGCACTGGCAGCGCATCTGCCCGAAGGTGTGTCTGAAATCTATTTTCACCCCGCCACCCATAAAAACGCCCTGCTGCAAAAGCTGATGCCCACCTATGAGCATAAGGCGGAATTTGAAGCGCTGTGTTCTTCGGGCTTTCGGGCAGGGTTAGAGCATTCGCATGCTGTGTTGTCTGGATGGCGGGATCTGATCCCTTCATAAACCGACAGGTTTCTTTGCAAGCTATGATATAATTATCACATTTTTGGTAATTTTCTTTCGTTTTCGCTCATATTTCTTGTTATAACTTACTCAATTGTTGACGCTGTTTTTCCTTTCTGTTTCAACTTCTGCCTGACCACTCAAAAAACAAAAACGAAATGGTCCACGCATTATGAAAAACAGCGCCTCTTCCGCAGCAACGTTCCGCCAGCACTCTCATCACGCTGGCTGTTTGACTGATACTCTTCTGTTTTCTCCTGTTTCTCAGAACGCCCTTGGCCTTGCAACGGCATGGCGAAAAGCCGTTCACGTCCGTGCAGGACGTTACAGCCCTGTAGGCTTTACCCTGCACGGTTAACGGCTAGAGGCCCCTGCGCCTCAGCCTCAGGCATCGCCATTTTTTCCTACAAAACGAGAATTCAGGCATGAGACTGTCAGAAGCCCGTTGCGATAAAACGCAACGCCCGCTGTCGTACACCAGATCCCGTATGGATACAGGCTATCTGGCCCTGGCGCTTATAGTGTCCTGGGGAGCAAGCCCGCACAAAGCGGCGGCTGCCCCCCAGACACTGGAAAAACCCGTAGCCCCCGTAACGGACGCCATTGTCAGCCCGAGCGCAAAGGTCCGCCCGAATGTTACGGCAACCACGCGCCCGCTGAATACGGGCATGATGGATGCCGGCAGCCTTGGGCCTGATCCGGCTGCCATCAAGCGCCCGCCCAACACACCTATTCCGCCAAGCGGCGTACCGGTTCTGCCAACCCCCGGTTACGCAACCATGAGTGTGCAGTCTTACGCACCGGCGGGGGATCAACAGGGAGCGGCCCACACGCTGGAGCTTGATGCCCTGACATCATGGGAAGGACCATCAGGACTGCTGCCACCACGGCTGGACGCCCTCCGCCGTATGGACATGAACGACCCTTATTACGTACCCACGGCGGGCTCTGGCCATCTGGTGCCACAACTGACAGGCCCCAGAAACTGGCTGCATGACCGCGGCTTCACATTCTCCTTCACGTACAAGGGAGAAGCCATGGGCGTGATGACGGGAGGGCTGGAGAAAGGGGTCAGCTATGTGCATGAACTCACCCTTCAGGGCGTATTTGATCTTGAACGGATGGCACATCTGAAAGGATGGTCCGTGCATGCACTGGTCATGGAACGGGCAGGCAAGGCGCTGCAAAACGGGCGGCTGGGCGAGTATTACGTTGCCATGCAGGAAGTCTATTCTCTTTCTGGCAACGTGGCGGCGCATCTGGTGGATCTGTATGCCGAAAAACGCTTCATGCAGAACCGCATGGACGTCATTTTCGGCCGCATGTCCCTCACCCATGTGTTTGCGACCTCTCCGCTGCTGTGCTCCTTCATGGTCACATGCTCCGCGCCTGTTGCATTGAAGCAGAATCCGGGTTTCAGCGTTTACCCCAAAGCCACATGGGGCGCACGGGTGCGCCTGCGGCCAACACGCGATACAGCGCTGCAGGTAGGCGCGTATTCCGTCAGCGCCCTGACCGACAACCCCAGCGGCTGGGCGTGGGGAGCAGAAAATACCACTGGCCTCTCCCTGCCGATCGAATTCACGTGGCAGCCCTTTCTGACCCGCAACCGTCTGCCGGGCCACTATGTGATCGGCTATGCGCATGACACCACCCGCTATGCGGACAAGATTTCCTCCGCACTGCCTGAGAAGGTTGCCGAAACCATTCCCGGAAAACGGTCTGCCCCGTCAGACATGTTCTGGGTGGAAGCAGACCAGATGATCTATCGGCGTGGCGGGCGTAACATGATGGCCGGCGGCTATCTGATGGCAGGTTACGTGCATGTCACCCCACGCGTGGTCAATCTGTCTGATCAGGCCTATGCCGGGTTCTCTCTGGTGGGGGTCATCCCCTCCCGTCTGACAGACCGTCTGGGGGTTCTGTATTCCTGGTATCATGTCAGCCGCCGCAGGAGGGAAAGCCAGATTCTGGCGCAGGATGCAGGCCTCTCTCTGGGCTCCACCCTGCATGGCGTGCAGAACGATTCCCATATCATTGAGGCCTATTACGCCATAGATGCCTTTCCCGGCGTGCTGATCCAGCCCACGTTCCAGTACATGATCCATCCGGGCGAGACACACCACATTCCTGATGCCTCCATCATGGGGCTGAAACTGATCGCCAATCTCTGACCATTATTCCCCTGTATGGAATGCATCTGAAGGCGTTCCATACAGGCATCGCGCGCGCTTTGACGCGCACGGCACCTAGGCATGGCAGCGCCTCTCTGCTAGGCAGCAGAGGATACTTTAACATTCTGACGCTGGCATGACTGACACGCCTTCTTCTCCCTCTTCCGGCCCTTCTGTAACGCCCAAGGCAGCAGACGCAAAAGCTGACCGTGCAGCACGGCAGGCCGCTGCGTTGCGCGCCAACCTGCGCCGCCGTAAACAGCAGGCCCGCAGCAGGCAGGAACAGGAAGCGGATACTCAGCCCGCCACATCCCCAACAGACCCCGCCAATGGAGAAACCCCGACATGCCCGTGATGCCCGATACTTGGATCCGCCAGATGGCACAGGATCACGGCATGATCGAACCGTTTGTAGAAAGCCAGAAACGGGAAGGCGTGATCTCCTACGGTCTGTCCTCCTACGGGTATGATGCGCGCGTGGCGGATGATTTCCGTATTTTCACGGATGTGAACAACGCCATTGTGGACCCCAAGAACTTCAGCCCTGAAGGATTTGTGTCCCGCAAGGCAGATGAATGCATCATTCCGCCCAACAGCTTCGTGCTGGCCCACACCATTGAATATTTCCGCATCCCGCGGGATGTGCTGGTGGTATGCCTCGGTAAATCCACTTATGCCCGCTGCGGTATTATTGTGAACGTCACACCACTGGAACCCGAATGGGAAGGCCAGGTAACAATCGAGATCAGCAACACCACCCCGTTGCCTGCGCGCATTTATGCCAATGAAGGCATCTGCCAGTTTCTGTTCTTCAAGGGAGAAACTCCGTGTGAGACCAGCTACGCAGACCGCGCAGGCAAATATATGGGCCAGCGTGGCGTTGCCACGCCCCGCATGTAAGCAGAACCCATGGACAGATTCATTATCCGGGGTGGCCGCCCCCTTCACGGCGAAATCACGATTGGCGGGGCCAAGAATGCTGGCCTGAAACTGCTTGTGGCAGGCCTGCTGACTTCTGAACGTCTGGTGCTGACCAATGTGCCGCACATTGCGGACATTGCCACCATGTGCGCCCTGCTGACCCAGCACGGCCTGACGGTTGAGGCTGTAAACGGTGACAAGACCACCCTTTCCGTAGGGGGCGAAATCACCAGCACGGAAGCGCCTTACGATATTGTTTCCAAGATGCGGGCCTCCATCCTTGTGCTGGGCCCACTTCTCGCCCGCTGTCGGGAAGCCCGTGTTTCCCTCCCCGGTGGCTGCGCCATTGGCACCCGCCCTGTGGATATGCACCTCAAGGGGCTGGAAACACTCGGCGCTGTCATCACGCTTGAAAACGGCTACATCCATGCCCGCGCCCCAGAGGGCCTGAAGGGCGACCGCATCGTGCTGCCGTTCGCCTCGGTTGGGGCAACGGAAAACCTGATGATGGCCGCCACTCTGGCCAAAGGGCGCACGGAAATTGTCAACGCGGCACGTGAGCCGGAAATGGCTGATCTGGCAAGCTGCCTGAACGCCATGGGTGCCAAGATTACCGGTGCGGGCACAGGCCACATTATTATTGATGGTGTGGAAGCCCTGCACGGAACCACGCACCGCATTATGTCTGACCGCATTGAATGTGGCACATATGCCTGCGCTGCGGCCATTACCGGGGGTGACCTTCGCCTGATTGGTGGCCAGGTTGAACATCTGGGCGCTGTGGTGCGCGCATTTGAAGAAGCGGGCGTGGAAGTAACGCAGGAAGGAAATGCCATGCGCGTGCGCCGCACCGGTGCGCTGCGTGGCATTGATATCATGACAGAACCCTACCCCGGCTTCCCGACAGACATGCAGGCCCAGTTCATGGCGCTACTTTCTGTAGCGGAAGGCGCATCCATGATTACGGAAACCATTTTTGAAAACCGGTTCATGCATGTGCCGGAACTCAACCGTATGGGCGCACGCATCAATGTGCATGGCTCTTCCGCCATTATCCGGGGCGTGCATAGCCTTTCTGGCGCACCTGTCATGGCAACAGACCTCCGGGCATCTTTCTCGCTGATTCTGGCGGGGCTGGCGGCCCATGGAGAAACCATTCTAAGCCGTGTCTATCATCTGGACCGCGGATATGAAGCCGTGGAACGCAAACTGGCTGCCTGTGGCGCCCAGATTGAACGTGTCAGCAACTGACATTTTCAAGGCCGGGCTTTTTACAGCCCGGCCCCTGTTCAGCATGCCTGCATAAGAAACAGACACGTAAAAACCACTCAGCCTTCAGCTTTTTTGCAAAACTGGCTGCATTTTCCTGATACAGGTTGGCCCCTATGGGCGCTTTGCGTGCCTGATGACGTGTCGTGTGCCAACACTCATCAAACCTTGGCAAAAAATTTGAGAAATACAGTAAACAAGCGAAGCGGCTGTCTATTTTTCCGACCACTCAAGCATCGTTACAGAGTACTGGCAGAGATCTGCCCTTCTCCCTTTTTTACTCAAGCCTGACATTTTCCTTCTGCCCCGGAAAATTTTCACGGGGCAGGAAGATTACGCCTTATTGCGGCTGGTTTGCTGCATCAATTTCCAAAGCAAGCTGCGCCATTTTCAGCGCCCCTTCCCGGCTTTTAGCACCGCAAATGAAACGGGCCGGATGCGCAAACACGGCGTCTTCCACGCCAGAGACCTGCGCCAGCGTCTCTTTTTCCAGTCCACCCCATGCTTCCGGCAGGGAAACCCGTTGGCCGAAATCCCCGCGCACGGGCGGAATTGCCTTTACGTTCCACTGATCCGGGCCAGCCGGGGAAACAACATACACAACCGGAAGATCATGCTCGAAGATCACCTTCTCGGTCGGCATGCCGGTTTCCATGAGCAGAATCCGTTTGTCTTCGGCTTTTTCATAGGCTTGCAGAACGCGGTCTGTTGCCTTCAGGCTTGCCCGCACACGGTCGACCGTGTTGACCAGATGAGCCGCCGCCGCTGTCGCCGCATTGGCAAAACCCAGAGCTTCCCGCGCCAGCGCTTCCTGCCGACCATACAGTTCCATTGTGTCCCATGCAGGGCCACAGGCGGAGACAATATCCGCCAGAGAAAGCTTGCCCATTTTGGCAACGCCATTGTCATCCTGATCAATGGGCAGAATCAGGGATTTGTCGATTGTCCGCCACATTGCCTCCAGTGTGTCATCATCCACCGGGCTGGTCAGAATATTACGCAGGGCAGCGCGGCCATAATCCTTCCACAACAAACCTGCAGCGCTGTATGGCACCCCATCTTCACGCAGGGGCTTTTCCTTCATGTGGTGATCATACCGCCCCTGGGCAGGATCATGACGGCCGCCTACGTCAAAAACAATATCAGCCTGGGCAATCTGGTCTGGGGCACGCGTACGGACCAGTTCCAGCCCGTCAGACGCTGCACGGTCAATCACACGCGCGCGCAGATCTCCTTTGGGGGCAAGAGCGTAATGAAGCATGACATACCCCATTGTCTCATCAAGATGGAAATTCCCTGAATGGGTCAACGCTCTGATGGATCGACGCTCTTGTTCAAGACCAATGGGAGTATGTTCTGACATCTAAAAACCTGCTGACAAACGGAAAGAAGAGTTTGGAGTTCCGCCCTTTCATGCCTGACAGCGCGGATGCAGACAATCCGTTCTCACCATTCCTGCGTCCTCCGCACATTTTCCAGCCATCACAAAGCGGATTGCGGGGCTCGTTTTCGATCACGACAAACCCCTGTGAGACGCAACCTTACGCGACAACATACTCACAGGCTGTTTGAGCAATCTGTATGGGCGGTCTACCGGCATTTTTTGTAGCTGAACCGTTTGGATTTACGTCATGATCATGCCGCATCCGGGCTGATAATCTCTCTTTTCACTTTCTAGGGCCAATCGACATTCAGGATTTCCAAATAGGCTAATC
>NZ_LHZU01000064.1 GCF_001580995.1 Acetobacter senegalensis | reverse complement strand
CTGAAGGCCGCAGGTTCAAATCCTGCCCCCGCAACCAATGACGCTTGCGAATGACCATTCGCCACATTCCGCCGGGATCGTAGTGTGCGGTTCCCCGCAACCAACGATACTTGCGATACGAACGCATCAAGAACGCCACTGTCCGGATGGACCGTGGCGTTTTTCTTGTGTGCCGCGAACTGCAGGATCGCTGCCAGATCGCCACGCAGGATGATCGCCAGTTCGCCTTCGGCCGGTTGGAGCGTGATCTGCGAGACGAGTGTGCGCAGGCGCTCGGCCGCCTCGGTCTTCGTGTCTTCGGCCCGAAGGCTCTCATAAAGAGACGCGATCCGCTGCTGGTAGATCTCCGCCATGTTCGGATGGAGAAGGGGAGGCGGCTCTTCGGTATTGGCAAGACATTCTGTCACTTCGGCCTTACGTGCTTCCAACTTCTTCATGTCGTTGACAATCGCCTGGATTGGTCCACCAGCCTTGAGCGCAGTCAGAAGTTTTGCCAGTTCCCGATCAATGCGGGGCAGCTCTGCCCGCATGGCAACCAGATCGGCACCGTGCTCCATACGCAGCCGGTTCACCTCGCGGGTGAACTCGTTGCAGAACTCCTTGAACAGGTCCGGTTCCATCAGATGCGTGCGCAGCCCGCTCAGGACGGAGGCCTCCAGTGCGTCGCGACGGATGTTGAGTCGGTTATCGCAGGTGCCTTTGTTGCGTGCCGTCGAGCAGCCGAGCAGATCCTTTGAGATCATGCTGTACCCGCCGCCACAGCACCCACAGCGGATCAACCCGGCAAAGAGATGGCGCGGGCGGCGCCGGTCATTGAGGGCTTCGTTGCCCCGTTCCGGCTGGCTGAAGGTTGTTTCGGCCTGGCGTGCCTTCACGGCATCCCATAGATCCTGCTCTATAATCCGCAACTCCGGCACCTCCTGAATCACCCATTCGGATTCAGGATTGAGGCGTGAGACGCGCTTGCCGGTATCGGGGTCTTTCAGATAGCGCAGCCGGTTCCAGACCAGCTTGCCCACATACATCTCATTGTTGAGGATGCCGGTGCCGCGTTCCCGGTTGCCGTGAATGGTGGACGGTCCCCATTCGCGGCCCTGCGGACCCGGAACGCCGTCGCGGTTCAGTTCCATGGCGATCGTGCGCGACGACTTGCCACGGGTGTAATCGGTGAAGATCCGTCTGACCGTGCGGGCCTCCTCCTCGTTGATGGTCCGGTCGCCCCGGATGCGCTCGCCTTTCGCATCGAACTGGCGCACCACGTCATAACCATAAGAGTTGCCGCCGCCGGACTTTCCGTCCTCGACGCGTCCGCGCAGTCCACGGCGCACCTTCTCGGCCAGATCCTTGAGGAACAGCGCGTTCATCGTGCCCTTGAGGCCGATATGCAGATGGGTGACGTCGCCCTCGGACAGGGTGATGATCCGCACGCCGGCGAATGTCATCCGTTTGAACAGGCCGGCGATATCTTCCTGGTCGCGCGACAGCCGGTCCATGGCTTCGGCCACGATGATCGTGAAGCGGCCGCGCGTAGCGTCCTGGATCAGTTCCTGAATACCTGGGCGGAGCAGGGAAGCACCGGAGATGGCACGGTCGGTGTAGCTGTCGACGATCGTCCAGCCCTGTTTCTCCGCATGAAGCCGGCAGAGGCGCAACTGATCCTCGATCGACGCGTCGCGCTGGTTGTCGGATGAGTAGCGGGCGTAGAGCGCGACTTTCACAATCCTATCTCCCTAATCCTGGAGATCGCGTCGCCTCGCGGCCTCCACTTCAGCGTTGACGAAATCCCGTGCGGCCTGACGGGCCAGAAGCCGGACCAGACTGACCAGCCGAGGATCGGCTCCACTGCGTAACGGTGTCACGTTGGCGTCCGGAGCGTCGAGAACGAGCCGCACCTTGCCCGCTATCGTATCGCGTTGACGTGCCATCTTCCCGTCCTTTCTGCATGGACCTGTGAGTGGTTCTGACAGCACTGTGGAGGTCGGACCGGAGATGCGTGAACAGAAAAACACACGGAAACAGGGAGATGGATCGTGCGGAGAGGGCTTTGGGATAGTCACGAATACTCACGGCTATCGTGGTCGGTACTATCACAAGATGGTGAGTGCACGACTATAATAGTCGCAATTTGTCGTGGAACGCATCGACTCGCGGATGAGCTGAGGCAGATATAGCTTCCGTAAAGCCGTGTCCGTGCCATTCCGTGGATGCGATCCGGCGTCTGGTGGGGCCGGGAGAGAGGAAGAGGGAAGTGGGGGTTTTCGTGACGGATTCAGGGGTGGGAGAGAGGCTTCTGCCCGTCCGTCACGGAGTGTCCTGCCATGGCGAGCGCCATCCAGAAAATCGCCCTCAATGCGTCCCGTGATATTCCCTTCAACAAGCTGGCACTGTCGCAGTCCAACGTGCGGCGCGTGAAGGCTGGCCTGTCGATCGAGGAACTGGCCCGCGATATCGAACGCCGCGGCTTGCTCCAGAGCCTCAACGTCCGTCCCGTGCTTGACGGCGAAGGGGCCGAGACTGGCACTTACGAAGTGCCGGCCGGTGGTCGCCGCTTCCGCGCCCTTGAACTGCTGGTGAAGCAGAAGAAACTGGCGAAGACCGCCCCGGTGCCTTGCATCGTGCGCGAGGCCGGAGCGTCCATTCTCGCCGAGGATGATTCCCTGGCCGAGAACGTCCAGCGCTTGGCCCTGCACCCGCTGGACCAGTTTCGTGCCTTTCGTGACATGCTGGAAAAAGGCATGTCCGAGGAAGAAATCGCTGCCGCGTTCTTCGTCGTGCCAGCCGTGGTGAAGCAGCGTTTGCGGCTGATGACCGTGTCCGACAAACTGCTCGATATCTACGAGCAGGATGGCATGAAGCTCAACCAGCTCATGGCCTTCTCGATCAGCGATGACCACACCCGTCAGGAGCAGGTCTGGGAGATCGTTTCCCAGAGCCACAATCGCGAGCCCTATCTGATCCGTCGCATGCTGACGGAGAAGACTGTGCGGGCGTCGGATCGCCGCGTGCGCTTCGTCGGGCTGGAGGCCTATCTTACCGCTGGCGGTCCCGTCATGCGTGACCTGTTCGAGGCAGACGATGGCGGCTGGCTGCAGGATCCGACCCTGCTCGACCGGCTGGTTATGGAAAAACTGGCTGCGGCGGCAGAAGACATCCGCACAGAAGGCTGGAAATGGGTCGAGACGGCGTTGTCCTTCCCCTGGGGTCATACGCGGGACTTCGTGGAGATCGACGGGACGCCCGTTGCGCTTTCGGAAGAAGAAGCCGCGCGTCTGAGCGCTCTGCACAGCGAGCAGGAAACGATCGAGGCGGAATACGCGCAGGCCGATGAATTCCCCGAAGACGTTGATATCCGTCTGGGCGAGATCGAGCAGGCCATTGAGGCGTTGGAAGAACGCCCTGTGTCCTTCGATCCGGTGGATATGGTGCGGGCAGGGGCCTTTGTCAGCCTCGATACCGACGGCACGCTGCTGGTCGAGCGGGGCTTCGTTCTGCCCGAGGATATGCCGGTGGAGCCCGAGGATGGTCACGATGAGTCCGAGGGATATGATGACACGGTCGTTCATCACTGCACGGGTGACGATGTCGAAGGAATTGGGACGGAAGATACCTTCGATACGGAGCCCGAAGAAGAAGACGGACTGAAGCCGTTTTCCGACCGCCTGCTGACCGAACTGACAGCCTGGCGCACGCTGGCGCTGCGGGATGCGTTTGCTGGCAATCCCCACATCGCGCTGACCGAATTCCTGCATACACTGGTGCGCGATATCTACTGGCAGACGCCGGGCGCGGACTGCCTTGAGGCCTATGTCCGGGAAATTTCCCTTCCGGTCCATTCCCCCGACATGCCGGGCAGCCTGCCGGCTCATGCGCTGCGCCAGCGCAACGAGGGCTGGAAGCACGATCTGCCGGACGACGAAGACGCCCTGTGGCGATGGATCGACGGACTGGATGACACCAGCCGCTTGGCCCTGCTGGCGCATTGCCTGTCTTTCGGGATCAACGCGTTGCATGAATCGTCCCATGGCCCGTCCCTGGCACGCAGCGTCAGGGAACGGCTGGCGCGAGCCGACCGCCTCGCCACTGCGCTTACGCTTGATCTGGTCGAAGCGGGCTGGCAACCGACGGTGGAGAACTATCTGGGCCGCGTCACCAAGGCCCGTATTCTCGAAGCCGTACGCGAGGCGCGGGGAACTGAGGCAGCCGAGCGTATCGCACATCTGAAAAAGAACGACATGGCGCAGGCGGCCGAAAGGCTGCTTGAGGGCGCCGGCTGGCTGCCCGAGGCTCTGCGGACGGCGAACGTGCCGGAGCGAACTGAAAGGGAAGAAGGGGCGGCGCGTATGACCGATAGGCATGATGCGGTCGCAGCTGAGTGAGATCTGTCGATGAATATCATGGGCGGCTTCCGGTCTCCGGGAGCCGTTTTTTTTATTGGACGAGACTGTATCGGGCACAGCGCGTTGTAACGCGCACTCGGGGTTGGCGGCCGGTGGTGGTCAGTGACGGGTCGCCGGGTGCAGGTGTCGATCCGTCTCCAGTTTGAGGGCGGCGGCCCATAAGGGCGTTTTGGTATAGAAATCCCGTCTGCTGAAGCCGGTGCCTGTTCGGTGCTCGTTGAGCAGTCCTGCCCAGCACAGCGGACGTAGGACATGGACATACAGACTGGCGGTCAGCTTGAAATCACGGTGACGGATTTCCTCTTCCTCGCCCCCGTAGAGAACCGAACACAGCCGCTCTTCGGTGACGGCAACCTGGGCTTCGATATTGATGACGTTGAGAAAGATATCCCAGTTGCCGAACAGTGGTTCATCGCTTCGGATGTAAGGGCTGTGGTCGACGACAAAGAGGAGATGGGTCGTCAACAGCATCCAGAGCCGGGCTGGCTCCGATTGGAGCTTTCTCGCCAGGTCGGTCAGCCGCAGGGTTCCCTTGAAATGCCGTGCGAGCTTCGCGCTGAGCAGAACTTCATGCAGGATCACCATCGGCGGGAAATCGTGTTCATTGAGAACTTTGTTGATGGCATAGAGGTCTTCGACCGTATAGCCGGGCCAGTCAAATGCCTCGGCGGCCCACGCGACAAAATAGCGCTTCAGTGCCTTGCTGGGCGTGAGGCCGATCGAGCCGTGTTCCTCAATATAGCCGATCGTCAGCAGCGCGGCCTTCAGGATGAGGGCATGCGACAGGGGAAGGTCGTTATCGGGCGAACGAAACGGATTCATCACATAAACAATGAACCAGGTCGGCGCGAGTTGCCAGTCTGGCTTTGCGACGTAGGGACGATCTCTGTCCCGTGTCCTTCATTGTCATGTCGGCTGTCGCCTTCAACGCAGAAAAATTTTCCAGAACTTGCCTGAGTTGCATTTTCACGTAAGCACTCAAAATACAATCAGGTAGAAGGTTGTCCTGACTGGCGCTTCTTTTTAGAGGGCTTGATGAAGCGCGTGGCGAGCAACAGAGCGCCATGACATAAGGCGAGCAACCCAAATGTTTCGGCATAAGCCTCTGATGCGATATGAGACGGACCGATCACTGCAAGCCGCCACCCAAGGAACGTGGCGCACCCTGTGATCAATGTCGGTCCGCCAATCCTTTGCATGATGTTCAGCGCAGTTGTCGCCATCGGAATATCCGCGCGTGCGATCGAAGCGTATCCCGCGCTCATCGCCGGAATGCCGACGGCGCCACCGCCGCCACCACGCAACAACAATGCCATGGTCAGCAGGGTGACGTTCAGACCGCTATAGGCAAGCAGCACCAAAATCATTGTTCCGACCAACGACAAAAGAGCCCCGCAACCAGTCAAGTCGCGCGCGTCAAACCGGTCACTCAGATGACCAATGAGCGGATAGACGCACATCATCCCTAGACCCAGGGGTGCCATGAACAGGCCCGTCCGCTCGGGCGAGACACCGCAGGCGTGGATCAGCCATACGGGTAGAAGCATCTGACCAGCGAACGACACCCCGTTCGTCAGAAACATGATGATCGCCGACACCGAAAAGGCAGGCGCACGCAGCAGGCGCAGGTCGATCAGCGCGTCATCGCCCTTGCGTCGCGCGGATCGGACATACAGGACGAATAGCACGAGGGACGCGCCTAAGGTCGCCTGTCCATAAGGCCGGGCGACATGATCCATGCCGTAGAGAAACGAGACGAGAGCGGGTGCGAGAAATCCTAGCCCTGTCAGGTCAAGTGGACGGGGGTGCTCGTCATGCCGATCGTCAGGGAGAAACAGAACGGCAAGGGCAAAAGCCGCAAGCCCGACCGGCACATTGAGAAGAAATATCCATCGCCAGGACGCGACGGAGAGAATGGCACCGGCGACGACCGGTCCAAGAAGTGGCGCGAGCAGAACGGGCGCCGTCATCGCGCTGGCAATCCTCGGCAGTTGTCTGCCCGCGACACGGGCAACCGTCATCTGCGCCATAGGGGCAAGCAGGCCGCCCGCCATGCCTTGCAGCAGGCGGAATACGATCAGGGACGGCGCAGACCACGCCAGCGCGCAAAGACCTGACGTCAGCGTGAAGGCACCGAAGCACCATAAATAGACTGCTCGGCTCCCGAGGCGGCTTACGAGCCATCCATTCAGCGGCAACGTCAGGGCGAGCGCCAGCAGATAGCCGCTGACCACCCACTGAATGCGTGAAAACGGCGCGTGCAGGCTCGTAACGAGATCTGGAAGCGACACATTGACGATCGTGGCGTCTAGTTGCGCCATGAAAGACCCGATCGCCGCGACGCTCACGATTTTCCAGATTCCCGGAGGCAGTTGATCCGGGTCTGAGGCTGGCGACGACGTTCTGGCGTTCATGAATGATCTCGCTGGGAACTGCGAGACGCGCAGCCATGAGTCATGCGTTTACGCATCCAGCGCGATCGCGTCGCTCGTCGTCACCCGGCCAAGACGGGGAAAAATCTCTTCGCAGGCAAAGCGCTGCATGTCTTCGGTGAATGTGGACATGACATCCTCGACGAGCACGACGTTGTATCCATGCTCATGCGCCG
>NZ_LHZU01000104.1 GCF_001580995.1 Acetobacter senegalensis | reverse complement strand
CGCGACTGGGCTCATGGGTCATAGCAAAAACAAATTGGTATGAACTGAATATTACTGTCAACGTCAACAACCTTTCCAATACACGTTACTATCAGCGCCTCGGAAATATCTATTACTACAACTACTATGGCGAGCCGCGAAACTTTATGGCCACGGTACAGAGTGTTTTCTAAAACCTGTTTGCAGGGAAAGAAAAACCCCCTCCTGAGTGAAGGGAGGGGGGAAGGGTCTTCAGTTGCCTGATGAGGACGTGGTGCTTTTTGTCGTGGGCACCTTCAGATAACTGGGCTTGGGCGAAAGCGTTTTGGGCTTTGCGGTTGATGAGGTGCTGTCATCGCCCTCACCAGCAGGGAACACTGGGTCAGGTTCACTGCTGGAGGGTGATGCGGCGGGTGCCGTCGTGTTCTGAGGAGCCTCCGTGCCCGGCACGTCCACCTTGGGTGTTGTAATATTTGGCACCTCTACTTTTGGGGTGGTGATGGGCGCGTTGGTTGGCTCGGTGGTGGGCGAGGCCGGTTCCGCTGTGGATGTGGTGGGAGAGGTGACAGCCTGCGTTGTGGCAGCAACGGCAGGTGCCGCCAGTGTGGCAGGGGTGCTCTCACCGGGTTTGCCCAACTGCTGGGTTTGAATGGCAGAGCCGACGGGTGTGCCCCCGGCATCCACAAGCCACGAGCTCAGGGAATGGCGAACCTGATATTCAAGTTCCACATTCATCCGCTGCATCATGTTCTGTGTGATTTCGTACAGATTGGCCGGGCTATCCGCATCTCCTTTTGAAAGGTCAGGATGCACGGTGCTGCTTACATGGGCTTCAGCATGGGCGGCCTGCGTGCCACCGGGGTTGAGGATGTTCAGATGCACATCAATCTGCCCGTTCAGCGTGCCACCGGCATTATGCAGGATGGAGGCACGGTCAATCACGAACTGGGCGGTGCTGCCGTTGTTGCTGGCTGCGGCCAGCCGATCCTGAACCATCTGGCGTACAGCCTGAACGGGGGGCGTGGGGGCACGCGCGCCAATATCGCCGGGAACAGGGTTGGTCACGGTATTGTCCACCACTGAAAGCGTGCTGACATTCAGGTTCATCTGGCTGAGGTAATCATAGCGCAGCGGGGCAAAGTGCGTGGGTTGCTGTTCGCTCGCACAGCCAGCCAGCAGGGCTGGCAGCACAAGGGCGGCGGTGAGCGACAGGCGTAGCGGGCGAGAGAACAGCGTCATGGTGTGGACCCTTTCTAGTCAAAGATCCCGGATCAAACTCGGATGCAGGCAGGAGCCGAGACTCTGCCCGGCCAAATCCTGCCTTCGGCGGCGGCGGCGGTCAACGGCCCGTTATGGTGCGTGCTGCGCTTCCTATCCGGGCTGGCATGCAGTAGGGTCCGGCCATCAACAAGGAGAGTAAGTGTGGAGCGTAACCCGAGTTGCCCGACCTGCGGCTGTGAACACGTTTATCCGGATGGCAGCCTGTGGATCTGCCCGGAATGCGGGAACGAGTGGAGCCAGGACGCCACGGGCAACGATGCAGCGGAAGATACCAGCGTTGTGAAAGATGCCAACGGAAACGTTCTGACCGATGGTGATACTGTGACCGTTATCAAGGATCTGAAAATCAAAGGGTCTTCTCAGGCGGTGAAGGGTGGCACCAAGGTCAAGAATATCCGGCTGAGCGATGGTGCGGACGGGCATAATATTGCCTGCAAAATTCCCGGTTTTGGCGCGATGAATCTGAAATCTGAATTTGTGAAGAAGTCCTGAGGAGCCATCTTTCCTAGGGATCAGAGGCTTCCCGAAAGGGGCAGGACGGTTTTTGAGAGCCAAGTTGCCCATCATAAAAACGTCCTGTTAAAACACTCTGTCTGCAAGCCCGATGCCAGTGCATTGGGCGTACAGCTATTCGGTGTTTTTGTGCACATAAAGGCGGGCATCCTGATCCGGACAGTCCGCCGCACCCAGCTGCCCGAACTTGTTTTTCATTTTGATGCTCTTTTGTCGGGAAGCCCTGTGTAGAAAAGGGCGGGGCTTTCAAAGACCTTCGGGCAATTTTGACTGCATCATTTCTTTTCTATCAATTTTGCGGCCATCGACGATAAAGGTGCCGTCCCCTACCGCATGCAGGGTCCGTTGTTCCTTCCGGCTGGTGTCAAAATAGGCTTCAAGCCCTTCCAGAATAAGAATGTTGTGGCGGTCAATTCTGTCCACCAGCCTGCACTCGATATTGGCGAGGCATTCCTTGATAAGAGGCGCTCTAACATGGGCGGCTTTGAGGGGCGTGAGCGCGAATTTATCAAATTTGTCAGTATCTTCACCTGAGCATGTGCCGATCCCCACCACGGTATCAATCATGTCCACAGTCGGAAGCGAGATCACGCACTCCTTTGTTTTTGTAAGTGCGGTATAAGAATAATTCCATGGTCCGGTGGTAATGGCAAAACTGGCTGAAAAATCCAGCACCATGCTCCACGTCAGCGTCATGATGTTGCTTCTGGTGCCATCATGCGTGGTGATCAGAAGAACCGGGCCGGGTTCCAGCAGCGTAAAAGCGCGGTTGAGGGGCAAATGCTTCATGTCATTCTCTCCTGCTCAAGCCTGTCCACACTGGCACAGTCTTGGTGAGAGCGCTCTTCAAAAAGGCAGCGCTTTTCAAAGGGGAAACTCTGGCAGACCTGACGCGCAACCGGGCTGAACGTTACAGACCAAAAGAGGCGTCATGACGCTGGAAGCAAAACGGCCCATGCAACAGGGCTGTATGCATGGGCCATTCAGGAATGTCTTGGTTAACAGAAGCCGAAAAAAGAAGGAGGTTTCAGCCCGCGTGAGATGAAATATCCTTCCGGGGGAAGCGGAAGTCGATGTTGCAGAACTCACAGGTCATGACAATCTGGCCATCATCCTGTGCCATATGGTCCAGATCATCATCAGGGAAGCCCTGAAGCACATCGGCCAGACGCGCGCGCGAGCACCGGCAACCATAGGCCAGAGCGCGCGGGTGGCCTATTTGCAGATATTCCTCATGGAACAGGCGATACAGGAGATCAGCCGGAGGAAGGGTATCATCCAGCAGTTCCCGGCTGGTGAGGGTGGTGGCCAGAATGGTGGCTGTTTCCCAGCTTGCATCGGCATCCTCGTCCCCCACCACGTGAGAGCCGCCTTCACCCGCGATGCGCTCCAGCACCAGTCCGCCAGCGCGCCAGCCTGCGTCAGTCATCTTGCAGCTTAGATAGATCCAGCAGGCGTGCTGTTCACTGGTAGCGAAATAGTGGGAGGCCATGGCGGCAAGATCGTCTCCCGCAATGTCCACAATACCCTGATGGCGGTCCGTATCCGGTCCCTGATCGACCGTCAGGGCAAGGTAACCATTGCCCAGAAGGTCACGGTCTGTCGGGTTGGGTGTTTCGGCCAGCAGCGCGTTCAGAGCATCTTCATCCGTGCGGGCGTAAAAGCGCAGTGCGCCTGTATCCGTGCAGTCCGCAACCAGCAGCGGCACAGGACCATCGCCCTTGATCTGAAGAGAAAAGGAGCCCTGAAATTTCAGGGCGGAGGCCAGTGCCGCCACCACCGTCAAAGCCTTGCCCGCTAGCCGGGTAACGGGGGCAGGGTGGTCATGGCGGGTCAGCAGCACATCCGCCAGCACGCCAAGGCGGATCAGCCGTCCGCGCACGGGGCGGCCTTGCAGGAAAAACGGGGTTATACCGCCCGGCACAACCAGATCAGGCACATCGGGACGGTCACGGTCAAGAAAAGCGGGGGTTTGCATGATGGGGGGCCTTGAAAAAAGAAAAACGGGCAGAAAGTGCGCGGAGGCCATCCACATAAATGCTTGAGAAAAAGCATCCTATGGCTGGCGGCGCTCTTCTGCCCGCGTCAACACGTTCTGCTTTAAATGGCGCTTGAAATGTCCAGTTCAAGCTTTTCCAGCTTCTGTTCAAGCGCCCGGCTGGTTTCAGCATCCATGTCCAGCCCATCTTTCAGAGCGCGCAGCAACCCCTGACGGCAGGCATCATGGGCGCTGTCCAGATCAGCAGCACGGCCGCATCCTGCCAGACAATCCAGATAGGAAGCACGGAACGGAGCCAGCTTGTCTGCCGGGAACGGCAGGGTTGCCAGAATTCTGTCCAGCGAGTCTTCCACCCAGCCGGGGGCGGCGGGTGTTTCTTCCGTGCTGGTGGGGTGTGCGTTCTCCGTACCGCTCATTGCTTATTCCTTCCCGAAAGAAAGCCAGTCTGCGCCGCCCATGGCCCATGCCAGCACACCTTTCTGGGCATGCAGGCGGTTTTCAGCTTCATCAAACACCACGGATTGCGGGCCTTCAAACACGTCCTTTGTCACTTCCTCTCCAATATGGGCAGGCAGGCAGTGCATGAACAGGGCATTGGGGGCTGCAAGTGCCATCAGGGCAGGATTGACCTGATAGGCTTCCAGCTTGGCCATGCGGGTGGCGGCTTCTTCTTCTGAATCAGACATGCTGATCCATGTGTCCGTCACCACGCAATCAGCACCTTTCACGGCTTCACGCGGGTCAGCCATCCACTCTACCGCGCCACCTTCACGGGCGGCCCAGTCCAGCACGTCCTGCGGTGGGCGCATATCTGGCGGGGTGGCGGCACGCAGTTTGAACCCAAAGCGCACGGCCCCTTCAATCAGGGACACCAGCACATTGTTGCCGTCACCGGTCCAGGCAAAGGTACGGCCTTTTACAGGACCGCGATGTTCTTCAAAGGTCAGAACATCTGCCAGAATCTGCACCGGGTGAGAGCGGGGCGTCAGGCCGTTGATAACGGGCACGCTGCTCCATTTTGCCAGATCAAGCAGGGAGCTTGTCTTGCCTGTGCGCAGCACCAGCGCATCTACAAAGCGGGAAAGCACGCGGGCAGTATCGGCAATGGTCTCGCCCCGGCCCAACTGCATTTCGCCCGGTGTGAGGATAATGGCGTCCCCCCCAAGCTGGCGGATGCCCACTTCAAAAGAAACACGGGTACGGGTGGAGGGTTTGGAGAGGATAATACCCAGCATCCGCCCGGCCAGCGGCAGGCGCGGGTGCAGAGGGAACCGCCGCCCCTGCTGCATGGCCTTCATGCTGCGGGCAACATCCAGAATCTGGCGCAGGGTTGCCGCGTCCAGATCTTTCAGGTCAAGAAAATGGCGCGGCCCGGCCTGGGTCTGGGTAGGGGAGACGGTGGAAAGGGCAGCGCTCACGGGGTTGGCTCCAGAACTGTCTTGTTATTATGGCTATTGGAAAAAACGGCCTGCCGCAGGCGGGATACCGCTTCCATGCAGTCTTCTTCCGTAATGGTAAGGGGTGGCACCAGACGGAGAACATTGTCTCCGGCCGTTACGCACAACAGGCCGGCATTTTGTGCGGCAGCCTGCACTTCCCCTACTGGCGGCACGCAACGCAGGCCGATCAGCAGGCCAAGGCCACGGCGTTCGGAAAACACGCCCGGCGCTTCCTTCACCAGTTTATCCAGCTGGGTGTCCAGCAGTTTGGCGCGCGCCTGCACCTGCTCAAGAAAGCCCGGGGCCAGCAGAACATCCAGCACGGCGTTGGCGGCGGCGCAGGCCAGCGGGTTGCCGCCAAACGTGGTGCCGTGGGTGCCGGCTGTCATGCCTTTGGCGACCGCTTCCGTTGCCAGAACAGCGCCGATGGGAAAGCCGCCGCCCAGCCCTTTGGCGGTTGAGAGCACATCCGGCTTGATGCCTGCCCATTCATGCGCAAACAGCTTGCCGGTACGGCCAACACCACATTGCACTTCATCAAGTGCCAGCAGCACGCCCGTTTCATCACACAGGGCACGCAGCGCCCGCAGATACTCAGGCGAGGCAACCTTGATGCCGCTTTCACCCTGAATGGGTTCCAGCATCACAGCGGCGGTACGGGGCGTGATGGCGGCCTTCACGGCCTCGATGTCATTGAACGGCACATGCAGGAAGCCCGGAACCGGCGTGCCGAAGCCTTCCAGATATTTCGGGTTGCCTGTGGCGGAGAGCATGGCCAGCGTGCGGCCATGGAACGCGCCATCCATGCAGATGATTTCCGTCCGTTCCGGGTGGCCTGCAAGAGCCTGTGCCCGGCGGGCGAATTTCACCATGCCTTCATTGGCTTCCGCGCCGGAATTGCAGAAGAACGCGCTATCCGCAAAGCTGTTATCCACCAGCCGCTGCGCCAGCTTTTCAGCCTGCGGAATACGGAACAGGTTGGACACATGCATGACCTTGGCGGCCTGCTGCTGCACGGTTTCCACCAGATGCGGGTGGCCATGGCCAACGGAGCATGTGGCAATGCCAGCAGCAAAATCCAGGAATCGTCGCCCGTCCGTGGTGTACAGCCATGCGCCTTCGCCACGCTCAAAGGCGAGGTCAGCGCGGTTGTAGGTAGGGGTCAGGGCTGGAATCATGGAGGTTATCTTTGTGTTGCTGTCATTGTTCAAAAAAGGGACAAAATCACGCAAAACAGAAAACGCCCGCTGCCTGTGTGGAGCGGGCGACCCGTTGCGGACGCAATGATGACTGCGTTGTGCAGCCAGAGTCAAACGCAGAGTGCGAAAATCATACATGAAACTGTCACATTTCTTGCGTGCAGAGATGTGCTGACGTCATGAATAGTCATTTCGGTGTGTTTTGAGGCATACTCTCTTGCATGGCGTCTTCTTCCTCTTCCGGGCCTGACAGCCCACCCCCTCCTCCTGATCGCGCAGCTTTGCGAGAAGCGGCTTTGGCGCATCTGGCGCGTTTTGGCACCACCCGCCACGGGCTGGAGCAGGTGTTGGCGCGCCGTGTGTCCCGGTGGGAGCGGGCAGCGCTGAAAGCCGGGGCGGAAGCGGATGAGGTCAGCGCCGCGGTTGCCGCCCTGAAGCCCGTCATTCAGGCCGTGGCGGCGGATATGGTGCAGCTTGGCGCGGTGAATGATGAAGCCTTTGCCAGAGCGCGAGCCAAAAAGCTGGTGCGCTCCGGGCGATCAGGCAAGGCGGTGCAGGCGCATCTGGCTGCCCGAGGGGTGGAGGCAGATGTGCGCAATGTCGCCTTGCAGGATGTGGTGGAAGGGTTTTCTCCTCAGGAAACAGAGCTTTCAGCAGCTCTGGTTCTGGCCCGCAAACGGCGGCTGGGGCCTTTTGCGGGCAGGCCATCGCTGCGTGCTTCTTCTTATGAGGAAGAGGAGGGGCAGGATGAGAGGCAGAAAGCCATGGCCGAGCGGCAGCGCGCGCTTGGTGTGCTGGCCCGATCCGGTTACGGGCGGGATGTGGCAGAACGGGTGCTGGATATGGAGCCGGAAGAAGCCGGACGATGGATGGAGCGGTTGAGGTCCGAATCGTGAAGCGATACGTATTTTTGCTGCTGCCGCTTTTTCTGGCGGCCTGCGGCGGTGGGTGGAATGGCTCCGTGCAATGCGCCCCTTACGCCAGAGAGCACTCTGCCATTAATCTGCGCGGTGCCGCAGCCAGTTGGTGGAACCAGGCACGCGGTCAATATGCACGGTCTTCCGCACCGCATCAGGGAGATGTGCTGGTGTTCCGCTCTACGCGCCGGCTGCCATCGGGGCATGTTTCCGTGGTGCGGAAGGTGGAAAACTCCCGCCTTGTGCTGGTGGATCACGCCAACTGGGAGCCTGGTCGGGTGACGCATAAGGCGCCGGTGGAGGACGTTTCTCCTGCCAATGACTGGACGCGCGTGCGGGTATGGTGGTCACCTGTTCACGGGTTGGGGAAAACCGTTTATCCTGCTTATGGCTTTATAGAGCCTATTGTGATGGGTAGTAGCTGAGAGACGCTGGCGGGGCCGGGCGTTTGGTATCGCAGCGGCGTGTTTTGCTGCCAGATGCAGGAGTTCGGGCTTGCATGAGAAGACAAGCGCCGCCATGTGGTCTAAGACAGACGCAGGATTAGATGGGCCGTCCCGGCTGTGTCGGCATGTAAGCAGAGGACTGTTGAATGGGTAGCTTGAGCATCTGGCACTGGCTGATTGTGCTTGTGGTTGTGCTGGTGGTTTTTGGTGGCGGCGGCAAGATCAGCTCCATGATGGGAGACTTCGCGAAGGGGATCAAATCCTTCAAGAAGCACATGGCGGATGATGAACCGATGGATGACAGCGCAAGCCGCCCCAACGGGCATATTGCGCCACCTTCGGCCACCACGCCGGTTGAGCCTGTTCCCGCAGCGCGGGACAAGACACCGCAGCCCTGAACCCAAGGCGCTGGCAGGATCAAGGTATGAGCGAGAGCATGACGGATTTCGCGCGGGCCGTGCAGGATATTCTCACGGCCGGGCAGCGTATGGATTCCCGCGGATGGGTGCCCGCCACGGCTGGTAACATCAGCCGCAGGCTTGCAGATGGCCGTATCGCCATTACCCGTTCCGGTGGCCATAAAGGGTTTTTGCAGGCGGCGGACGTTATTACCGTGGATGAAAACGGTAAGCCGCACCGCGCAGGGGATAAACCCAGCGCCGAGACGTTGCTGCATTGCCAGATCTACCAGCAGGACCCTACGGCGGGTGCTGTTCTGCATGGGCATTCCGTGGCCTCTACCGTACTTTCCATGGTGGAAAAAAGCCCAGCCCTGCACCTGTCTGACTATGAAGTGCTGAAAGTGTTTGAAGGGCAGACCACGCACGAGACAACTGTGCCGGTGCCCCTGTTTGATAACGATCAGGATATTGCCCGTCTGGCCACGGTGGTGGCTCCGGCGTTCGGGGCCATGCCAGCGGGGTACATCATTCGTGGCCATGGTGTGTATGTGTGGGGCAAGGACATGCCAACCGCGCTGGCCCGGCTGGAAGGGTTGGAGTTCCTGCTGGCCTGCGCTCTGGAAAGAAGGAAGCTGGGCGTATGAGCACACTGACCATCTTTCAGGATACTGTGCCTGAAAAGCCTGTTCTCCTGACGCATGATCCGGTTGAGATTGCTGCCGAACTCAAGCCGCTTGGCGTGCGCTTTGAACGGTGGGAAGGGCCAGCCATTCCCCCGCGTGATGCGGATGAGGAAGCCGTGCTGGCAACCTACCGTCCGTTTCTGGATAAACTGATGGGGGAAACAGGCGCGGGATCAGCGGATGTTCTGCGCGTGGATGAAAACACCCCTAATCGGGAAGCGCTGCGCGGTAAGTTTCTGTCCGAACATGTTCATAGCGAAGATGAAGTCCGGTTTTTTGTGCATGGTGGCGGCCACTTTATCCTGCATGTGGAAGACCGCATTTATGATGTGGAATGCACCCAGACAGACCTGATTTCCGTGCCGGAAGGCACAAAGCACTGGTTTGACGGCGGGCCCGAGCCCGATTTTGTCACGCTGCGTATCTTTACCCATAAGGAAGGCTGGGTTGCCGATTATACCGGCACGGATCTGGCCCACCGTTTTCTGGCGTATCCTCTATGAGTGTTTCTGCTGCTCCCCGTGTTGTGCTGCTGGATATTGAAGGCACAACAGCCCCGGTTTCCTTTGTGCATACGGTGCTGTTTCCCTATGCCCGCACGCATCTGCCGCGCCTGATTGCCGAGCGGAAGAATGACCCCGTGGTCAAGGACGCTCTGGCGGAAACCGAACGGCTGGCCCCCGGCGTGCCGCCGCTTGAGCAGCTTGAGCGCTGGATGGATGAAGACGCAAAGGTAGCCCCCCTCAAGGCCTTGCAGGGCATGGCATGGGCGGAAGGGTATAAGCGTGGGGAACTGGTGGCCCGTTTATATCCGGACGTGGTGCCCGCACTGGAAGCATGGTCTCGCGCCGGGATTGAACTGGCGGTGTATTCCTCAGGCTCCGAACCTGCGCAGAAGCTGATTTACGGCCATACCGAGCAGGGAGATGTGACGCCCCTGTTCAGCCGTTTTTTTGATCTGCGCGTAGGCGGTAAGAAAGAAGCTGAAAGCTACAGGGCCATTCTGCGGGAAACCGGCTGGCAGGATGAGGACGTTCTGTTCCTCTCCGATGTCACGGCGGAACTTGATGCTGCGGCGGAAGCCGGGTTGCGCGTGTGCCAGATTGTGCGGCCTGAAGATGGCACTATCGCCGGGAAAAAGTTTCCAACAGCGGCAACCTTGCCAGAAGCGGCAGCGCTGTTCGGCCTGCCGGGTGCGGAGCGCGCGTAACCATGCGGGCGCGGCTGCACCAGAACTGGCAGGATATTCCCGTAGAAGCTCGGGGCTGCGCTGCGGCCCTTGGTAATTTTGACGGGGTGCATCTGGGCCATGCTCATCTGGTGCATACCCTGCATACCACGCGGCCAGATCTGCCGCTGGCGGTGGTCACGTTTGACCCGCATCCGCGAGAACTGTTTCGTCCACAGGACCCACCTTTCCGCCTGACCCTGTCGGATGAGCGGTTTGCCGCACTTGCAGCGCTGGGTGTGAAACATGTGTTTCAGATCCGGTTTGATGAAGCCTTTTCTCTCATGCCCGCCGAACGGTTTGTGGAAGACGTGCTGTATGAGTCCCTGGGGCTGCGGCATGTTGCCTGTGGGCCGGATTTTGCGTTCGGGCATCGGCGTGGTGGCAGCGTGCCATTTCTGGCTGAGCGCACGGCTGAACTGGGGGTAGGGTTTACGGCAGTGCCTGCTCTGGCGGATAGTGGCGGGCCTTATTCGTCCTCCCGTATCCGCCGCCTGTTGCAGGATGGCTACCCTGAACGGGCCGCGGAAGAACTGGGGCGGCCATGGTTTATTCGGGGTGAAGTGCAGCATGGAGACAAGCGGGGCCGCCTGCTGGGGTTCCCCACCGCCAATATCCCGCTTGGTCGGCATCTGGAGCCTGCCCGTGGGGTGTATGCGGTAACGGTGCGCCTGCCAGATGGCAACACGCGGCCCGGCGTGGCCAATATTGGTCGCCGTCCCACCATTGATGACGGGCAGGAAAGCCGGGTTGAAGTCAATCTGTTCGATTATGAGGGGGATCTGTACGGCCAGACCCTTTCCGTTGCGTTGCACCGCATGCTGCGGGCGGAAAAACGCTTTAACGGACTGGATGAACTGAAGGCCCAGATCGCGCAGGATGCTCAGGCCGCCCGCACCGTGCTAGACGCGGAACTGGCAGGGTCATGACGGCTGTTTTCCCTCATCTTGTTTCATGCCTTGTCGGCATACCGTTAATGGCGAGTGCCCGGCATTTTTGGGTTCTGCCGCATAACGTTGTGATGTCTGCCGTCATTATCTACAGTGTCTATGTGGGGGTAAATTATGGCGTCAGAAAACTGATTTTCCCTTGTAAAACGTAAGCAGGTTCTCTGGCGTGCAGTGCAGTATCTGTTGCAGCGCGCCGGTTTTTCGCCTGATTTTGGAAAAGGGGAGCAACCCGTTATGTTGTGTTGCTTCTTGACCCTTTTCCTTTGCGCTTTGATAACACGTCTTTCGCACTGGTGCGCCATCCGGGCACCTGTTGCGTGTTGAGCTGAACCCGAACCAGAGTGACACCTGCCGTTCCATGTCTACATCCAGCAGCGACCCAGAAAAGACCTCTCCCGCCGATCTGTATCGCGATACGGTCTTTCTGCCCCGCACGTCCTTTCCCATGCGGGGGAACCTACCCAAACGGGAGCCAGACTGGCTGACCCGGTGGGCGGAAATTGGGCTGGATGAGCAGATTAAACAGCAGGCGGAAGGGCGTCAGACCTTCACGCTGCATGATGGCCCTCCCTATGCAAACGGACATCTGCATATCGGGCACGCGTTGAACAAGATCATCAAAGATGTGATCAACCGTGCACACCGGATGTCCGGCTATGCCGTTCGGTACGTGCCGGGGTGGGATTGCCACGGCCTGCCCATTGAATGGAAGGTTGAGGAAGAATACCGCAAGGCCAAGCGGGACAAGGATTCCGTGCCTGTGCTGGAATTCCGTGCGGAATGTCGTGCCTATGCGGGCAAATGGCTGAACGTGCAGATGGAAGAATTCAAGCGGCTGGGGGTTCAGGCTGAATGGGCCAACCGCTACGCGACCATGGATTTTTCCTCCGAAGCAGCGATCGCGGAAGAAATTGGCCGGTTCCTGCTGAATGGCGGTCTGTATCGTGGCCTGCGTCCGGTTATGTGGAGCCCGGTTGAAAAGACCGCTCTGGCAGAAGCCGAGATCGAATATCACGATCATAAATCCACCACCATTCTGGTGGCCTTCCCGGTGGTGAAAGACCCGACCCCAGCCCATGCGCTGGCCGATGTCTCCGTGGTGATCTGGACCACCACGCCATGGACCATCCCCGGCAACCGGGCGCTGGCTTACGGGCCAGAGATCACTTACGTGGTGCTGCGGGTGGATGACACGGGTGAGGGCGCTCTGCTTGAACCGGGTGCCAAGGTGTTGGTGGCCGAAGCTCTGGTGGATGCCTTCTGCAAGGAAGCCCACGTTACCGCGCATCATGTGCTCTATACGTTGCCGGGCAGCGCGCTGGAGGGTGCCGTGTGTGCCCATCCGCTGCGTGGGGCCGGGTATGATTTTGATGTGCCCATGCTGCCGGGTGAGTTTGTCACCACGGAAGCAGGGACCGGCCTGGTTCATATGGCCCCGGCCCATGGTGAGGACGATTTCCGCCTGTGCCGTGCATATGATGTGGAAGTGCCCGAGGTTGTGCAGGACGATGGCACCTACGCGCCATGGGTGCCCGGTTTTGCGGGTGTGCATGTGTTCAAGGCGGCTGATGTTGTGTGCGCCACGCTGACAGCCGTGATGGAGCAGGCCAACGCGAACGGTCTGGCCCCGGCAGGGCTGGTGGCACGGGGTGAACTGGTTCATTCCTACCCACATTCCTGGCGGTCCCGCGCGCCGGTGATCTACCGCGCCACGCCGCAATGGTTCATCCGCATGGATGGAGAAGGCGCACTCCGCAATAAGGCGCTGGACGCACTGGATGATGTCACCTTCGTGCCCGCACAGGCGCGGAACCGGCTGACCTCCATGATCCAGAACCGTCCGGACTGGTGCATCAGCCGCCAGCGCGCCTGGGGTGTGCCGATTGCCGTGTTTGTGGAAAAACGTACGGGCGAAGTCCTGCGTGACGCGACGGTGATGAAGCGTGTGGTTGACGCCTTCCGTGAGGAAGGGGCGGACGTCTGGTACAGCGCCCCGGCTTCCCGCTTCCTTGGCCCGGACCGTAACCCTGATGATTATGAACAGGTGTTCGATATTGTCGATGTGTGGTTCGAGAGTGGGTCCACCCATTCCTTCGTGCTGGGCCAGCCGGGGCTGAGCTTCCCGGCCGATCTCTATCTGGAAGGGTCTGACCAGCATCGCGGCTGGTTCCAGTCCTCTCTGCTTGAAAGTGTGGGCACGCGCGGCATCGCTCCGTTCAAGGCGCTGGTGACCAACGGCTTTGTTCTGGATGAACAGGGCCGCAAAATGTCCAAGTCTCTGGGCAACGTGGTGGCCCCGCAGGACGTGAATGACAGTCTGGGTGCGGATATCCTGCGTCTGTGGGTCATGAATTCTGACACCAATGAAGATCTGCGCATTGGCAAGGAAATCCTGAAGCAGCAGGGCGAGCTCTATCGTCGCCTACGCAATACCCTGCGCTGGCTGCTTGGGGCGCTTGATGGCTACACGCCAGAAGAAGCCGTGCCATACGCAGAACTGCCGGAACTGGAACGCTGGGTTCTGCATCGTCTGACAGATCTGGGCGGCCTGATTGCCCGCGCGGTGGAAACGCATGAATGGGTTGGTGTCTATCCCGCCCTGCATGGCTTCTGCACAACTGATCTTTCCGCCTTCTACTTCGATATCCGCAAGGATGCGTTGTATTGCGATGCGCCAGACAGCCACCTGCGCCGTTCTGCCCGGACTGTGCTGGATCATCTGCACCGCTGCCTGACCACATGGTTGGCGCCGGTGCTTGTGTTTACGGCGGAAGAAGCGTGGACTGCCCGGTTTGGTGATGTGGAAAGCGTGCATCTTCAGGCCTTCCCGGACATGCCTGCGGAATGGAGTGACCCGGCACTGGATGAACGCTGGGCTGGCCTGCGGGCCGTACGCCGTATCATCACCACCGAGATTGAAGGGGCACGGCGTGATGGCACGATCGGCTCTTCCCTTCAGGCACAGGTGGAACTCACGCTTTCTCAGGAGGAAGCAGCGCATTTTGCCAACGTGAACTGGAGCGAACTGGCCATTGTCTCCCACGTGGAGGTGATGATCGATCCGGAAAGCAACTCGGTTTATGTGGAGGGCTCGGAAGGCGGCACGCTGCATGGCGCGCCTGTTGTGCGGGCTGCCGAGGGTGAAAAATGCGTGCGGTGCTGGAAGGTGCTGCCCGAGACTGGCTCCCGGCCGGAATTCCCGGGCCTGTGCCTGCGCTGTGCGGATGTGGTGGAAACCACATTCAAGGCATCGGCTGTGTCTGCTGCTGCGGGGCAGGAGGGCGCGTGAGCAAACCCTTCATGCTTCGTCCCTTTGGTTTGGGGCTGCTGGTGCTGATGCTGGCGCTCTCTGCTGATCAGGTGAGCAAATACTGGATTCTGTATGGGCTGGACCTGCCCAACAAGGGATCCATTGCCCTGCTGCCGTTTCTGAACTTCACCATGGTCTGGAACCATGCCGTCACCTTTGGCATGTTTGGTGGCGTTGGCAATGCGGGCCGGGTGGTGTTTTCCGTGGTGGCGCTGGCGGTAGCCTGCTGCCTGCTGGTATGGATGGCCCGTACTCCCAGCAAGCTGACAGCCGCCTGCGTGGGGGCTATCACGGGCGGGGCCATAGGGAATGTAATAGACCGCGTGCGCTATGGTGCCGTGGTTGATTTTATTCATGCCCACGCTTTTGGGTGGTCATGGTATGTATTCAACGTTGCTGATTCCGCTATAGTGTGTGCGGTCTGCGTTCTGCTGGTGCAGAATGTCCTTATGGGCAGGCAGCAGCAGACGACATGAACAAAAGCAACCTGCCACTCTGGCAGGCTGGGCAGGAAGGATAAAAGGCAGAAGATGGCGCGCCGTGTCTCGACACTGATTTCTCCGCTGCTTCTTCTCGGCGGGTGTGCAATGCTGACCGGGTGTTCCGGTTCAGAAGCCGCACGTGCGTTCGGGCTCGAACGCAGTATGCCAGATGAATATACCGTCACCACGCGCGCGCCGCTTTCCATGCCGCCGATGGATGAACTGGCCAAGCCAGTCAGCGGTGCGGACCGCCCGCAGGACGAAAGTGAACGCCTGCAGGCGCTGGAAACCCTCTCCCCCGATGTGGCTCTGCATGGGGAAGGCGGCTCAACCAGCGAGGGCCAGAGCATGCTGGTCAGCTCCGCCACGGAAGCGTCTGACGCACCGGACGAAGGTGAGCTTGGGCAGGCCGGGTCTGGCTTTGTGCAGCAGCTCATGTTCTGGAAAGGTGGCAAGGCAGGATCGGTTGTGGATGCGGATGAAGAAAACCGCCGCCTAAAAACCAATGCGGCCTTGGGCAACAAGCCAACAAAGGGGGTAACCCCCACACAGCATCCTCCCAAAAAAGGGCTGTTCTGATATAAGGGGTCTGATCATGTCAGACCCTTTTTTTTCTGCCCCTTCGCCTGAACCGGATAGCACGCTGCCGCTGCGTCCTACGTTGCGCCGCCTGCCGGAAGTGCTGGTCAACCGCATTGCCGCAGGTGAGGTGATAGAACGCCCCGCCGCCGCACTGAAGGAACTGGTTGAAAACGCCATAGATGCCGGCGCCCGCAGGCTGGACGTAAGTCTGGAACGGGGCGGTATAGACCGCATTATCGTCACGGACGATGGGTGCGGCATGACGCCGGATGACCTGCTACTGGCGGTGGAACGGCACTGCACCTCCAAACTTCAGGACGAATCGCTGGTGCATATCCGCACGCTGGGGTTCCGGGGAGAGGCGCTGCCTTCTATCGGCGCGGCGGCGCGGTTGACGATTACCTCCCGCACACCGGGGGAGACCGGCGCGTGGCGTATTCATGTTGAAGGCGGCAAGATCACGCCTCCAGAACCCAGCGCGGGTGCGCAAGGCACGAGCGTTGTGGTGGAAGATCTGTTTTTTGCCACCCCGGCCCGCCGCAAGTTTTTGAAAAGCCCCCGCGTGGAGGGCAACCACGCCGAGAGTGTAGTGCGTCGTTTGGCGCTGGCCGTGCCGGAAACAGCTTTCTGCTTCACCATGGATGACCGGGTACTGTTTGATCTGCCTGCTCAGGATATGGCGGCGCGTGCGGCGGCTCTGCTGGGGGCGAACGAGGCCGATGGATTTTTGAGCATTCACGGCGAGCGGGATGGCATGGTGCTGTCCGGCTTTGCATGCGGACCCTCCGTGCATCGCGCCACAGCAGCGGGGCAGTTCATGCTGGTGAATGGCCGCCCGGTGGTGGACCCTGTGCTGCGGACGGCGGTGCGCGTGGCTTACCGGCGCGTGATCGAACCCGGCCGCCACCCCGTGGCGGCGCTGATGCTTACCATTCCGCCTGACCGGGTGGATGTGAACGTGCATCCGGCCAAGACAGAACTCCGTTTTGCAGATGAGGCATCCGTCCGCTCCCTCGTGATCGGCACGCTGACCCGTGCGCTGGAAGGGGGCGCGGGCAATGCTGGCGTAAGGCCCTCTTTCTCTGCCTTGAAGCCGGGACGTATCTGGTACCCGCCTGAGAAAAATGCGCCGCCTGTTGTGCCTGCTCCTGCGCCGGGACGCACAATTCTGCCCTTACGGTCCGGCTCGGGATTTGCGGAACCGCGTCTTGGTTTGGGGGATGCTCCAACCGCCCGCATGGTGTCGCCTTTCCAGCAAGGCGATGCTCAGACGGGGTGGGATTCCGGAACGGTGCCGTCAGGCTTTGCCCCAGCATCTCCCTCAGCAGAGGAGTCTTTCCCCGATAACGGGAGCGCATCAGTACCCGCTACTGGTGCGGGACACATGCCCGACTCCATGCCTCATGACACGGCATATCAACCTCTGGCGGAGCATCCGCTGGGGGCTGCGGTGGCGCAGGTGCTGGATACATATGTGATTGCCGTGGCGGCTGATGGCAGTCTGGTTCTGGTGGACCAGCACGCCGCGCATGAACGGCTGACCCATGAGCGTCTGCGCGAGCAGTTTCTGGGCGGCACGGTAACAGCCCAGCGTCTGCTGGTGCCTGACGTTGTGGAACTGCCCCGCCTGCAGGTGGAGTTGCTGGTCGCCAGACAGGCCATGCTCTCCAGACTGGGGATCGAGATTGAAGCCTTTGGGGGAGACGCCGTGCTGGTTCGGGCGTTGCCAGCCATGCTGAACAGCAGTGATGCCGTCGGTCTGCTCCGTGATCTGGCGGACGAACTGGAAGCGGACGAGAGCGGCAACCCGGACGAAATGCCATCACTGGATGGCAAACTGGATGCCGTGATTGCACGCATGGCCTGCCATGGCAGTATCCGGGCCGGGCGGCGGCTGACTCGGGAGGAGATGGATGCCCTGCTGCGCCAGATGGAAGCCACGCCGCGCGCGGGTACATGCTCTCATGGACGGCCAACCTGGTTGAAACTGAGCAAAAAAGATCTGGAAAAACTGTTCGGCAGGCGTTGAAGACTGCGTGAGGACTGGCTGAAACAGCCGGTGCTCGGCGGAACGTGAACAGGGCTTGTCTGGTCTGGGCAGGTAAAAAGGCGCAGGTTGCGGATGATGTGATGCAACCCGGATGGTAAGAACACCGTGCACTCCACCCTGCTTTCCCTGATCACCTATCTTCCTCTGGCCGGGGCGTTACTGGCTTTTCTGTCTGGCGGCAGCGGCCCGGAAAAGGACCGCATCACCCGCTGGCTGGGGTTATGGACCAGCCTTGGTGTGCTGGGCCTGAGCGTGGTGATGTGGCTTGGCTTTGATCCCGCCCAGCCCGGTTTGCAGTATGAAGCGCGGTTAGGCTGGCTTTCAGAATATGGCATTTCCTACCATACGGGGGTGGATGGCATTTCTCTGGCCTTCATTCTGCTCACGGCCTTCCTGACTCCCTTGGCCATGGCTGCCGGGTGGCGCACGGTGCAGACGCAGGCGCGGGATTTTGTGGTGGCCATGCTGATGCTGGAAACCGCCCTGTTTGGCGTGTTTTCCGCGCAGGATCTGGTGCTGTTCTATGTGTTTTATGAGGCCACGCTGATCCCTGCCAGCCTGATGATTGGCGTGTGGGGCGGGCCGAAGCGGGTGTGGGCCTCGCTTCAGTTTTTCCTGTTCACCTTTGGCGGATCACTGTTCATGCTGATCGCGCTGATTGTGATGTGGCTGCACGCGGGCACCACGGATATTCCCGCGCTGATGCAGGCCGGGTTCTCCTGGCAGTTGCAGATATGGCTGTTGCTGGCTTTTGTGCTGGCTTTTGGCGTCAAACTGCCGCTGTTCCCGCTGCATGCGTGGCTGCCTGACGCGTATTCCGAGGCTCCGGCCCCAGCATCTGCCATGTTGTCCGGCGTGCTGTCCAAAACAGGTGCCTATGGTTTGCTGCGGTTTGGGGTGCTGATGTTCCCGGATGCCGCCCATGCCTTTGCGCCTTACGTGCTGGCGCTGGGTGTTGTGGCTATTATCTACGCCGCATTCATCGCCTTTGCGCAGACAGACATGAAACGCGTGATTGCGTATTCCTCTTTCTCGCATATGGGCATGATCGCGGTGGGGCTGTTCACCCTCACGGCTGAGGGCGTTGATGGCGCAATCTTTCAGATGCTCTCCCACGGGGTGGTGATTGCGGCACTGTTCTTCTGTGTCTCTGCCGTGGCGTGGCGGTCTGAAACGCGTCAGATTGACGCGCTGGGTGGCGTTGCCCGCCAGATGCCCGTTCTGGCCCTGCTGACCATGCTGTTCACCATGGCCAATGTCGGCCTGCCCGGCACTGGCTCCTTTGTAGGGGAACTGCTGGTGCTGATGGGGGCCATTCATGTGTCTTTCTGGGTCGCTCTGCTGGCTGGTAGCACCATGATCATGGGGGCTGTTTACATGCTCAGCCTGTATCGTCGGGTGCTGTTTGGCAGCGTCAAAGGCACTGTTGGGCTGCTGCGGGATCTGACCCCGGCAGAAATTGCTGTGCTGGCTCCGCTGGCCATTGTCACTCTCTGGATGGGTATTCACCCGGGCAGCTTCACCCGTCTCTTTGACCCCGTGGTCATGCAGAGCATGGCGACCGGTGCGCAAAACGTGGCGGCAGCTTCAGCCCATGCTGCGACACAGCTTGCGGCTCGGTAACGTGCAGGTGCGGGCTGGTGAGGCATTTCCCAGCACGCAATGAGGTGAGGCGCGTTTTCGAAAGCGAGCCTCCTCAGTCAGATGCAAAGAGACAGGCTTTATGGGGTGAGGGCGCGGTGAAAAACCGTCATGGCCTCCAAGTTGGGCAGAGTTTACTGTCGGCACCCTTTACTGGGGTGCTTCCGGCACATCTGACAGGGACGGTTTCTTGCTGGGTGTCAGGACGGTCCCTACGGATGCTGTGGCGATGAGTAAGACGCCACATATCCGGGACACAGACAGAGTTTCATGCAGGACGAAAACACCCGCCAGTGCTGCGCAGACAGGTTCCAGACTGTAGAGCACGCCAAGGTCCCGTGCGGAGAGGCGGTGCATGGCCTGCATTTCCAACGCGTAAGGCAGCGCGGAAGAGCAGATGGCGACAATAACGCTAAGCGCCAGCATGGAAGGCTGTGTCACGCCCGTGGCCATGGCTGGTAGAAAGCTGGGTATGAACAGCACGATGCTGCCACAGACCAGACCAAGAGCTGATGCATTGCCGGCGGAAAGCTTGCCGGTCAGCCGTCTGCCAAAAACAATATAAAGCCCCCAGAATAAAGCGGCCCCTATAGCAAACAGCACGCCCAGCGGGTCTGGCGGTGTGGAGGAAGAAGGCTTGAGCAGAAGGGCCAGCCCGCCGATGGTGACGGCCAGCCACCCCACATCGCTCAGGCGACGTGAGCCGATAAAGGCCAGAAGCAGGGGGCCAGTGAATTCAATGGCCACTGTCATGCCCAGCGGAATACGTTCCAGCGCCAGATAGAAACAGATATTCATGGCGGCCGTCGCCAGTCCGTAGGGAAAGACCACCCGCAAGGCCCGCCATGACATGACATTCCAGGACCGATAGACACAGACCAGAATCACAGCCGCAAAGCTGGTGCGCAACCCCACCATGCCCACCGCACCAAAGACCGGAAAAAGGTTTTTGGCGGTAGAGGAGCCAAATTGAAGGCAGATCATGCTGCCAACCAACTGGGATAGAGCCGTAACCCGCTCCCTGACCGATATATCGCCCGGTGTGGCGCTCATAGGGGGGCGGGAGAAAGAAAGGCCATTACCGAAACTTTCAGGCGGAGGGGCGGGTCAGACGTCCAGCAGATCACCAACGGATTGCGCATGTTCCTGAATGAAGGCGAAGCGGAGTTCCGGCTTGCGGCCCATCAGACTTTCCACCCGTTCACGCGTGGTCAGACGATCTTCCGGCAACGCGACCACGCGCAGCAGCGTGCGGCGTGATGGGTCCATGGTGGTGTTTTTAAGATCCACCGGCGGCATTTCACCCAGACCTTTAAAGCGGGAGACATCAATCTTGCCTTTACCCTTGAACTCGGTCTTGATCTTCCGTTCACGGTCAGCATCATCCATGGCGTAAACGGACCGTGCGCCCTGCGTCAGCCGGTACAGCGGCGGCTGGGCAAGGTAGAGATGTCCGTTGCGGATCAGATCCGGTAGTTCCCGATAGAAAAACGTCATGAGCAGGGAGGCAATGTGGGCACCGTCCACGTCTGCGTCAGTCATGATAATCACACGGCCATAGCGCAGCTTGGAAAGGTCAAACCGATCGCCTGACCCACAGCCCAAGGCTTCAATCAGGTCGCGCAGTTCCTGATTCGCGCGGAGCTTTTCCGTTGTGGCACTTGCCACGTTCAGAATTTTTCCGCGCAGAGGGAGAATGGCCTGTGTTTCCCGGTTGCGGGCCTGCTTGGCAGAACCACCTGCCGAGTCGCCTTCCACCAGAAAGATTTCTGTCTCGTCTGCCCGTTCGCGGGTGCAGTCTGTCAGTTTGCCCGGCAGGCGCATGCGTCGGGTAGCGCTTTTACGAGGCGTATCTTTTTGTTCACGCCGCCGCAGCCGCTCTTCCGCCCGTTCAATCACAAAGCCAAGCAGAGCATCTGCCTGCGGCGGGTTTTGCGCCAGCCAGTGGTCAAAGCGGTCGCGCAGGGCGGTTTCAACCAGCTTGCTGGCTTCAGAAGAGGTCAGCTTTTCCTTGGTCTGCCCCTGAAACTGCGGGTCCCGGATAAACACGGAGAGCTTGGCTGCAATCGTGCCTAACACATCTTCCGCCGTAATTGCGGAGGCTTTCTTGTTGGAGCGTTGATCTCCCCAGGTGCGAAGGCCTTTGACCAGCGCATTGCGGAAGCCGGTCTCATGCGTACCGCCCTGCGGCGTGGGGATGGTGTTGCAGTAGGAGGCAAGCGCTGCCGTGCCGCTTTCCAGAAACGCCACAGCCCATTCCACGCGGCCATTGTCCGTGCCGTCGGCAGCAGGGGGCAGGGCAGCATCACCCGCCCATAGGGGCGTCAGCAGCGGCGCGTTGGGGCCGAGTTCATCGGTCAGGCTGTCAGCCAGACCGCCGGGAAAGTGCAGAACGGCTTCTGTTGGTGTGTCATCCCCGCTTTTGATCAGCGAAGGATCACAGGACCAACGGATGGTCACCCCCCGGAACAGGAACGCCTTGGACCGGCAGAGCTTGTAAAGCCGGGAGGGGGAAAAATGGTGGGCCCCGAAAATCTGGGTGTCTGGCACAAAGGAAATCTGCGTGCCGCGCCGGTTCTGGGTCGGGCCGATTTTCTCCAGCGGCGTGACGGGAATACCGCGCTCATACACCTGCTGCCACACAGCGCGGTCACGCGCGATTTCCACTTCCATGCGGGAGGACAGGGCGTTCACTACGGAGGACCCTACGCCGTGCAGGCCGCCTGATGTGGCATAGGCCTTGCCGGAGAACTTTCCGCCTGCGTGCAGGGTGGTCAGAATCACTTCCAGCGCCGAACGATCAGGAAAACGGGGGTGGGGATCAACCGGAATGCCACGGCCATTATCCCGAATGGTCAGTTTGTCTCCGGGTTCTAAAGACACATCAATGGTGGAAGCGTGGCCCGCCACGGCTTCATCCATTGCGTTATCAAGAACTTCCGCTGCCAGATGGTGCAGGGCGGTTTCATCCGTGCCGCCAATATACATGCCGGGGCGGCGGCGTACGGGCTCCAGCCCTTCAAGAACTTCAATGGCGCTGGCGTCATAGGCCTGCGTGTTGCCTGCCTCTGTTCTGGCGGCGGAAGAGGCCGCCGTCTTTCCGGCAGGTTTACGGGGCGGAGGGGGCTCGGAAAACAGGTCGCTCATGGGTAAGGTCTGTCCCGCTTTGCCGATGATTCGTCAAGCAGAAGCATTAACAGGTTTGCGGAATAGGGCAGACGGAAAAAAAAAGAAGTGCACCGGAAACACAGCAAAAGACCATGACACCTGCCCGGATAAACGGCCGGATAAAGGCGCGCAGGGCGCGCGAAACGCACCATTCAGGATAAATGCGCGCTTGAACTGGGCACAAAAAAACAAGGCCGCATGAAGCGGCCTTATGTCTTTCACGCTGCAAAGGCAGTGCTTCAGGCGCGGCGTGTGCTGCGCGTGCGGCGTGCAGGGCGGGTGTTGGTGGTGGCAGGTGCTGCACAGGTTTCAAAGGACGCAGGCTGCGTGATGTCCTTGGCTTCCGTGTAGTTGGACAGATCTTCCGTGGTGTCCAGCGCATTGACTTCATCAAACATGGCCATGCGCTGCAGGCAGAAGATGGTGCCTGCGGAGAGCCCTTTTTCTGACTGCACGTTGGCAAGCTGGGTGATGTAATCATCATGCTCGCGCTGGGCGCTGCGTCCGTAGGTGGAGCGGAAGTAGGTGTTCAGTTTCTGCTCTTCATTCAGCAGGTTGGTGCGGAACTTGGCAACAAAGGAGTTGTAGCGTTCCTGGGCGTTGCAGGAGAGCGCGGTGACCATCAGTTCGCTCTTGAGAGCCTGCACCGCAAAGGCTTCATGTGCGGAGGAATGGCCACAGGGTGTTGCGGCAAGGCTGTAAGAACTGTGCAGCACGCCCGCAGCAAACACACCGGCGGCCAGAAGACGGGAAAAAGAAGACATGCGGTTCCTCCGATATATGCTGGAACGGGCCTCCCTCATCACTTTAAGGTGTTCCCTGTCACGCAGCGTATGTAACGGTCTCTTCAAGGTTTGACGAAACGAAATAGCGTATTCAGCAGAGAAAGATACAGGTATTTTTTCATACCGCGTCTCAGCTTTTCTAAAGGCCGTTTCCTCCTTCAGAACAGGCTTGCGCGGCAGAAGGCCATACGTACGGACTCAAAGCGCGAATTTGGGGCAAAATAATGTTTTTGTTGGCCCGTTGGCGTGCGGGAAGCAGGTGTGTGATCACGTGGCATCTTATGCCTCTTTCTTCCTTGCTCGGGATGTTCTAAACGCAAAGGCGAATCATGGCGTGCAGAGCACACGGCAGGGCAAAAGCGCCTGCGGGGTGGCTTGGAGGCGCGCGGGTTCATCCTTTTTATTATTTAAGCGGAGCTGACGAGTGCGCTTGCGAGGAATTGCCGTTCTGGCGCTAACTGGTGGTATGCTTGCCGGCTGTGCGACAACAAGCGGCCCTGTTCAGGTTGGAACACCCAACCCGTTCGGGTATATGAAGAAGTCGGCCGTATGTAGCACAACACCCATCAAGACGGGTGCGGATGGCCAGATGTCCACAACCATGACTGTCCGGTCTGATGACGGGCTGTGCGAACTGAAAATCTCGCAGCCTTCCGGCAAGTCTTATGCGTCCTTTGGCGTGTCTCCGGCTCCGGAACACGGCAAGGCGTTTCTCTACAGCTTGGATCGGGATACGCACGTAACCTATACCCCCACCATGGGGTATGCTGGTACGGATACCTTCACGGTTATTCTGGTGCCTGGCCCGGGTGAGAAGCGTACGCGTCTGACCGTAACCGCGCAGGTGGATGCCACCGGTGTTGTGCTGCCGCGCCCTGTTGTGCCGGCAGTAACGGCCCCGACTGAAACCAAGAAGACCACCACAACCCGCCGTCGGGTTACGACGGCCCGCAAGAAATAATGTTTCACCAGCAGGATAGGGTAAGCTCTGTTCTGCTGGGTGAAATAGTTGCGGTTATAAAAAAAGCGCGTCCGGCTTTCCTGTTTGCCGGACGCGCTTTTTTTACGACAGGATTTTTTGACGCTCAGGCTCAGCGAAGGTGACCGCAGTACGCGGCGCAGGGTGCTCCAGAGTGAAAAGCAATAGCTTCAGGCTTGCGTGATATGCGTGCCTGAAGCTGGGTCAGAATTCAGATCGAGAAGGTGATGGGTTCGCTCAACGGGCGCTTCAGGCCGGAGCTTTCTGCTTTTTTGACCAGATCATCCAGACTGGTCTTTTTCATCTGGATGGTCAGTTCCTTGTCAAACAGCTTCCAGCTTGGCTCAATAACTTTGGTGAACAACGGCCCCTGCGGACCATCATCGCCCCCTTGATCGTCCTGCGTAACGGCATTGATGATATCAACCAGTGAAATATCACGCCGCGGGCGGCCCAACCGATAACCGCCGCGAGGGCCACGAATACTTTCCAGCAGGCCGGAACGGGAAAGTGCCTGTAGAAGTGGTTCAATACCGCGGCGCGCAAGATTGGAGCGTTCTGCAATATCCGCTGCGCTGACTGTGCCAGAGCGTCCGGCATGGAAAGCAACATCAAGCATGATAAGCACGGCAGTCATGGCTCTATCACGGCGCAGGATCATGGGCCTGTTTCCTTTCACCTCAAAAAAGGGCAAATGTAGTGGTATGTCTTGGCTGTCCTGACATATAGCAGGGGATGTCAGATTTATCTACGTTGTTCATTCGTATTATGCCGGACCAATTTATGCTGACAGATAAAAAGGCGGGTTCATGACTGTTTCTGATCGTTCTGCTGAAAACTACGGTTTTGCCGCGCCGCGCGGACAGATTTATGAGTCTATCGTTAATGTTGTGGGCGGCACGCCGCTGGTGGCGCTGCCCCACATTACTGAGGAAGACAAGCTGAAAGCCCGCGTGCTGCTCAAACTTGAGTTTTTCAATCCGCTGGGGTCAGTAAAGGACCGTATTGGCGCGGCCATGGTTCTGGCAGCGGAAAAGGAAGGGCGCATTGTGCCCGGCCGCACGGTTCTGGTGGAGCCTACTTCCGGCAATACGGGTATTTCACTGGCATTTGTTGCTGCCGCCCGTGGATACCGCCTGATTGTGACCATGCCGGAAGGGGCGTCTATCGAGCGCCGGCGCATGCTGCGTCTTATGGATGCGCAGGTTGAACTGACACCGTCACGTCTTGGCATGGCGGGCGCTATTGCCCGTGCCAATGAAATTGTGGCCGAAACGCCGGATGCCTGGATGCCGGACCAGTTTGATAATGAGGCCAATCCAGCCGTCCATGCCGCCACCACGGCCGAAGAAATCTGGGCAGATACGGACGGCAAGGTGGATGTTGTGGTTGCTGGTGTGGGCACAGGCGGCACCGCCACCGGTATTGCGGAAGCCCTGAAGCCGCGCCGCAAAAGTTTGCAGGTGTTTGGTGTAGAGCCTGTTGAAAGCGCCATTCTGAACGGTGATGAACCCGGCCCGCATGGCATTCAGGGCATTGGCCCCGGTTTTTGCCCGGCTACGTTGCATACCCAATCTCTGGATGGGGTGCTGACAGTTTCAGAGCGTGAGGCCATTGCAGCGGCTCGTCGTTGCGCGCGTCTGGATGGTATCCCGATTGGGATCTCCTCTGGCGCAGCCCTGCATGCAGCCCTGCAACTGGCGCAGAAGCCAGCCTATAAAGGCAAAACCATTGTTGTGATTACGCCCTCTTTTGCCGAGCGTTATCTTTCAACCTCTCTGTTCAACGGGCTGTAAAACCCCTTTAGCCCGCATGACGAAAACGCTGGCTCTCACCCGAGGGCCAGCGTTTCTGTTTTTAAGGCGTGGGGGCAGCAGCTTTCTGGAAACAGGATTCAGTCTTCCTCTTTTTCCGTCAGCGGCAAAAAAACTGACGGAAAAATCCTCAGTAGAAGGCTGGAGAAATTCCTTTGGGGCTGAAAGTCTGGCTTTCAAAATCCAGATGGCAGCCCATCGGGCCTTTTAGCCAAAGCCTTCGCGTAGCAAATAGCCCTAAAACCGACGAGAAAACGGTTTAAGCTGCCTCTCCTCAGGGGAGAGGGGCTGTCTGATACAGCGTGATGCGCAGGCCACCATGGGGCACTGGGGCGGTATGAGGCAGGAATGGTAGGCCGGTCGCGTAAGCCAGTGTCGGTTCGCTGGTGACCATCCCCACGCGCCATCCGGAAAAGCGGTCTCGCATGGTCTGCCCAAAAGCGCGATAGAGGGCGGCAAGCTGCGTCTTGTCCCCAAGGCGGGTGCCGTAGGGTGGGTTGGTGATGACAAGCCCTGCCGGACCCGCTGGGGGCGTCAGCTCGCTAATGGTTTGCTGCGTGAAAGTGGTGCAGGTGGCCACATCTGCCCGCTCCGCATTGGCGCGACTCATGGCTATGGCCCCGGCATCACGGTCACTGCCGTAAAAATGCGCGTTTGGGGTGCGGCTGCTTTTAACCGCACGCATTTGTTCCCATGCCTCACTGTTGAATGAGACAAGATGTTCAAAGGCAAAATGGCGCGTACGGCCGGGATTAAGACGGGCTGCTATCTCGGCTGCTTCAATTACGAAGGTGCCTGATCCGCACATGGGGTCCAATACGGGCTCATTCCCGGTATAGCCGCATTGCAGCAGGAAAAGGGAGGCCATGGTCTCCCGCAAAGGGGCGCGGTTGACGGCTTCTTTGTGCCCCCGTTTATGCAGAAGCTCCCCGGATGTATCGATGCTGATAGTGCAGATATTCTGTTCAATGCGCGCTTTCAGCACGATATCGGCATCGGGAGAGTGCGGCGCGCTCAGCGTTTTCTCAATGGCGTTGGTAATGCGTTCGGCGGCGGCACCAGCATGGTAGATGCGTGAGCCTGAGCAGGAGGCTTCCACCCGGAACGGAACATCAGCCCGCAGGATCTCCGCCCACGCCATCTGCCGGGTGCGGCGTTCCAGTTGAGAAAGATGCAAGGCCGGAAAAGAGACGAGTCGCGCCAGAACGCGGCTTGCGCCACGAACCCACAGGTTGGCGCGCCAGACTTCCGGCCATCCCCCTTTGATGGTGACCCCGCCGGGAACAACTGTGGGTTTTTTGAACCCTTTCAGGCGCACTTCGGAACACAGAACGGATTCCAGGCCCGGTGTAGTGGCAAGAAAAATCTCGAAGTCAGCCTGTTTTGTCATGGCGCCTGAATGGCAGGAACGGAAGAAGAGAGCAATGCGGTGGGCCGCACTAAAAAAGCCGCTCAGGCAGGGCACCGGAGCGGCTTTCAGAAAAAACGGAAAGGAAAAGACCGTTTAGCGGAAAATGATTTCCACCCGACGGTTCTGGGGTTCCTTGGTGTTGGGCCCGGTTGGCACCAGCGGATTGCTCTCACCATAACCGTGAATATCAATGGTGGCACCTGGCACACCATCACGCATCAGTTCGGCTTTGACAATTTCCGCACGGCGCAGAGAGAGCTTCATATTGTAAGCCTCCCCACGTTTCTGACCCGGAAAGGCGGAAGAGTTGTCCGTATAGCCTGAAACGGTAATGCGCGTCAGGTTGGTGTGGGTAGAAGCCTGCGCTGCTACGGATACAATGGAACGGGCGCGGTCTGTCAGATCGGCTTTGTCCCAGTCAAAAAACACCAGATAGCTGCGGGCGGCCTGTGGGGCCGGGGCAGCC
>NZ_LHZU01000145.1 GCF_001580995.1 Acetobacter senegalensis | reverse complement strand
CGGCTGGGGTGGCTGGGGCTGGGGCGGCGGGTTCCCGACCACAGCCTATACCTATACATGCCAGACCACATTTGAACTGGTGAATGGTGTTGTCTCCGCATGGACCATGCGGGGTGACGGGTGCTGACCATTGCGGCACAGTCTGCCATAAGCCTTTGAGATTTCTTTTTCTGGCATGATTTTATGGGAGACGATTATGCGGCATCCCCGCGTACGGGCAGCACATCTGAAAACGGCTTCTTTTACACCAGCCGCCTTGAAGCCGCTTCTGTTGGGCACCGCCCTGCTGGGGTTAACAGGTCTTTCAGCCTGCCAGAGCCGCGCACGACAGGATGTTTTTAAAACGCCCACGGGCACCTGCGCCTACATGATGCCGACCATATCCGGCACCAGAACCTACGAACCCCGGAAGGTGGCGGCTGAGGACAACAAGAACGCCCCGGATAGCGCCATTGCCTACGCAGACCCGGAAACCCCAGCATTCTGTGATCGGCCTCTTTCAGAAACAGTGCAGAGTTCGATTGAACTTGCGGATTATACGCACGGCCTGACCACAACCGGCCTGCTGCCCATCCTTCAGAAAGACGGTCCCTTCACGGTTTTTGGCATTCCCAATGCGGTGCTGGAACAATATGACACGCAGACCCAAGGCAAGCTGACTGCACCGGAAAATACGGCTCTTCTCAAGGAAATTCTGAGCTATTCCATTGTGAAGGGAAAATGGAGTGTCTCCCAGTTGCGGGCAGCCGCAACGGCATCTCCTACCCATTCCGTAGGTTTGCCCACATTAAACGGGCACATCCTGTCCGCCTGGGTGGATCAGCCTACCGGCCAGATCATTCTGGGAAATGGCGAAGGCATGACATCCCGGCTCTGGGTGACGGGCATTCCGCAATCAAACGGCATGCTTTACTTCACCCAGTCCCTCATCCTGCCTCCGGTTGCGCCACCCGCCACGGCTCCTACGCCACGGCCTCATGGAATCAAGGTGCATTCCGGCACAGCCCGGTCTGTCGCGCCAGTCAGCAAGCAGCCCGCTACCGTGACGCCGGTAGCCCCTGTTTCGCAGCCGCTTCCGGGGCATCGCGCTGCCTCCGCCGGGCTGGACACTCTTTCCATGCCGCCGTCTCTACAAGACCAAGGTACATCATCCCGCTAACAGCAGATCTCGGGTTCTGTAAAAAAAACTCACTCAACAAAAAAGCCTGTCGGTTTATCCCGACAGGCTTTTTTAACTGATACATCTGGTTTCTTTAAAAAGCACTCACCGGTTCTGGCGACATACTTTTTTGCAGAACCCGGAAAAACCTATGCCTTACAGAAGGGACTGAGCCTTGTTCAGCACCATGCTGCACAGCTTGGTTTTCATTTCACCCTTCAGATTAGCCAGCGAGAACATCTGGTTATTGCCCGTCTGCAACAAGCCGTTCTGACCAGCACTATAGCCGCTGGAAGACGTGATGCTGTCCTTCTGGGTCAGATTACCCAGAACGGAAGACGCCGCCGTGGACTGAGCACCCTGCAGCACATTGTTCTGCACGCAGTAACCCAGAATACCCGTAATATTGCTGGTGCTGGCGGAAGAAAGGCTGGGGAGCATGTTGCTCATCATGCCCATGCCCGCACTTTTCGCACTGCTGGTTGCGCTGCTTGTGGCACTGGAGAGCGCATCCTTACCCATGCTGCCCCAGCTCTGGGCCTGAGCAGAGGCGGCACCAGCCAGTCCGGCAGCCATCAACACTGCGGCAAATGTGGTTTTGTTAATCATGAGCCTTACTTCCTTATCCATAGACTGTACGGAGTGTAAGCGAAAATACGCATCCCCTTCAGCCTGAAGAACTGCCAGCAGACATGACGGGAACAAATGGCCGAACTATGGCGGCGCTCAGGCCAAACTGGGCCAATCCTGCGGGTGTGCCCAGAACGTTGCTGCGGGCATGATAAAATCTGCTCCGGCCTGTACAAAACCGGCAACATCAGTTGGTTCTGGCGCAAGAACAACGGCGGGAAGTTCCATCATGAGGCACCACCACCGTACAAGCGCGGTAAGATCTTCCGGCTCGTCCTCATCCTGTACCGCGCCCTCAGCGCCTTCCGCACTGAAACACACGTAATCAGCACCATCCTCGCCCGCGCGCATGGCCGCATCACGGCTGGCACCCACGGCAACTCCCAGTTGCAGGGCATCCCCAATGCTTTTGCGCACATCACGCACGGAACTGGCGGCAAAACCGGTGGAGAGGTGAACACCATCACACCCTGTCTTCAGGGCCAAGGCAGGACGATCCTCCAGCATCAGGGCAATATCCTGCGCCTGCACCAAAGGTTGAATTTTCTGGATCTGCGTTATGAGTCTGCTTTCTGGCGCATCCGCCAGCCGTAACAGAAGAGCGGCCGGAGGCTGCGCAGCCAGCCCCCGTACCAGATCAGGCAGAAATGCCTCACCATCCTGCAGGATGGGGGTTGCGAGATACAGATCACTTGCCGTCATAACGGCCCTCCCTCGCGGCCCCTTATCCTGCGTTCACGTTTCCGTGTTTCAGCTTTTAAAGATGGTGATGATTTTGTCCAGCAGGTCAAGCGCTTCTGCCTTCGGACGCTGGAACACGTTCCGGCCGATGATGGAACCAAAGCCGCCGCCATCATGGATACCCTGAATGGTGTTCAGCAGGCCTTCCTCGCTGGTCTTGTCACCACCGGAGAAGATCACGATACGACGGCCAGCAAAAGAAGACTGCACCACATGACGGATACGGGCCGGCATGGTGGAGATATCAATCTTGTTCTGCTCATACACCGGCTTGTTGGCAGCCAGAGCCACCAGTTCCTGCGGCGGCTTCACCTTGATGATGTGAGCCCCACACAGTGCAGCCATATGGGCAGCATAGGCACACACATCCACAGCGGTTTCTGCGGGCTTGTCCAGCAGCGGGCCACGCGGGTAGCTCCACACAATCACAGCCAGACCAACAGACTTGGCTTCAGCAGCCAGTTCACGCAGTTCTTCCATCTGCTCGAAGCAGTATTCAGAACCCGGATAGATGGTAAAGCCGATGCCTGCACAGCCCAGACGCAGCGCATCTGCCACGGTGCCCGTCACAGCCTGATCTTTTTCCGTGGCAAGGCTGTTGGAGCTGTTGCACTTCAAAATCAGCGGAATTTCGCCAGCATAGGTGGCGGCACCGCATTCCAGCATGCCCAGCGGGGCAGCGTAACCGCTCAGCCCAGCTTCAATTGCCAATTCAAAATGGTAATGGGGGTCATATGCTGCCGGATTAGCGGCGAAGGAACGTGCCGGACCGTGTTCAAAACCCTGATCAACCGGAAGAATGACCAGCTTCCCCGTGCCAGCCAGTTTACCCGCATTCAGAAACCGGGCGAGATTTGTTTTTGTTCCGGGATTATCGCTCTCGTACTGATCAAGAATAGCCTTAACCTGGGGGGTAAGCGTCATTGGGAAATCCTTCCTCTGGCTTGGCTTCCGGGCTGTTGAGGTCCGGAACTCTACCTTGGCAATAACTGCGTGTGAAATACGCGGCAAGATGTGTTGTGACAGATAATGAGGGTATAAGGTCAAATGATGGCGGGCGTGTTATGAAAACATGACCTCCGGCCTCCTCATAAAAACGTTTTACGGCACGGGTTCCGGCAGAATCGCCCTGCAGAACAATCCGTTGCTGCAAACCTGCCGCCGCCATGGCGTAGCCCGGGCTTTCTCCACAATCCAGAATATGGAAGCAGGGGTGTTGAAGGTGTTTTTCCATCTCCCCGATCAGGGCCCGCCACCAGCGCACTCCCATGAACCCCGCTGCGCCGGGTGCCGAGAGAAACCCCACCATTGGTTGCCCGTTTTTTGAAAAAGGCACACCCGCAGCACTTGCGGCCTCCCACACTGCCACACCAGAGGCATAATCATGCAGTGTAAACAGGTGTGGGGGGAGAAAGGAGGGGGACAAAAGTGATGCCTTTTTCATGACCATGCTTGACGCCGCCGCGTTTGCGGGTGATTCCTAAACAATTGAAGGGTAAAAAAGAATGCAGGACCAGGCCGTGGGGCAGTCTTTCTCCGAAACGAATGAACCTGACAGCACGCCTGTTCTGGCCGAAGGGCTGCGGGAACAGGAAGACCCTATTGTGCGTCTGGACCGCGCCCTGCAAAGAATTTCCTTTGCGCTGGACAAGAAAAAGCAAAGCCAGGAGCGACAGGGGCTGGAAGTGCAGGAACTGGCCGCCAATGTTGACGCCCTGATCAGCCGTGTGCGTGATGCCCTTGCCCAGACTGACTCTCCGGAAGATAAGTAACCTATGGCAACCGTTTCAATCCGTATCAATGGCCATGCCTATTCCGTAGGGTGCGAAAACGGCCAGGAACGGCACGTTCAGGCCATGGCCCAGCAGGTAGAACGCCGTACCCAGCGGGTACGCGCCCTTGGTTTTACCGGGGAAAGCCACGTTCTGGTTCTGGCTGCTCTGCTGATGGCTGATGAAATTCAGGATCTTTCTGACCAGCTTCTGCCAGAAAGCACAAATCAGGCCGTACAGGACGTGGAACGCATGCGCGCCGAGCAGGCTTTGACGTCATCCCGCCTGATTGATCTGGCAGAACGTGCGGAAGCTATTGCAGCCACCCTTGAGCGCGCCTACATAGAAGAGGCGGAGCTGTCCGGCACGTCAGGCGAGTCATCCCCTGGGCCGATAAGCACTTCCTAGGGAGCTGGCTCTGTTGTGGCCCTGGTCACATTACCCGGCGCCCACCTGCACTAGCAGGTCCTGGAGGTTGAAAGACCAACGGCCATGGTGGCTCCGCACTCTTCTCCCCTACAATCTGATCCACCGGCGGTGGCCGAAGCCAAAAAGCAGCTTCGGGCACATTGCCTTGCGGCGCTGAAAAACCGTGATCAGACACTTGATCCTCTCCTGTGCCGCAGACTATCGGAAAGCCTGCTGGCGCTTGAGGCCGAAAGGATCGCCTGTGTCTGGCCTTTACCGCACGAACTTGATGTAAGACCTGTCTGCCATGCTTTGGCGGCTGCTGGCCGAACGGTCCTGTTGCCCGAAACGCCGCCACGCGGGCATCCCCTCGTATTTCGGGTATGGACGCCCGACTGCGTCATGCAGACGGGACGGTTTGGCACGTGTGTGCCAAATGGTCCGGTTCTGACGCCTCAGGCCATCATGGTGCCACTGGTCGGGTTTGACAGACGCGGCAACCGGCTGGGATATGGGGGCGGCTATTATGACCGCACGCTCTCCACGCTGCCTCACGCAGATGCCGTGGGTTACGCGCTGGCGGCGCAGGAGGTGGACCACATTCCCACCGGGCCTTATGACCATCCTCTCTCCTGCATTGTGACAGAAAAGGAGAGACTGCATTTTGACTGAACGTACACACGGAAAGACGGGCGCGTGAGAATTCTGTTTCTTGGAGATATTGTTGGCCGCTGCGGTCGAGACGTAGTGTTAAGCCGCCTGCCCGGCCTGCGAACCAGCCTTGCACTTGATCTGGTTGTGGTGAACGCAGAAAATGCCAGTCATGGCTTTGGTCTCTCCCCCGCCATCGGCACGGATCTGTTTGAAGGCGGTGTGGATGTTATCACCCTCGGCAACCATAGCTGGGACCGTAGAGACCTGATCGGCCATATCAGTTCCACACCCCGCATTATTCGGCCCATCAATTACCCGCCCGGCACGCCGGGCCATGGCAGCGTTCAGGTGGAACTGCCAGACGGGCGGAAGGCTCTGGTGGTCAACGCCATGGGCCGCCTATTCATGGACCCTCTGGACGACCCCTTCCGTTGCGTGAATGAACTCCTCACCCGCCATCGGCTGGGTGTGACCACACAGGCCATTGTGGTGGACATTCATGCAGAAGCCACCAGTGAGAAGTGGGCGTTTGGCAATGTGCTGGATGGCCGCGTTTCTCTAGTTGTGGGCACCCATACCCATACCCCTACGGCTGATCATCGCATTCTGCCCGCTGGCACTGCCTTCCAGACTGATGCCGGAATGTGCGGTGACTACGACAGTGTAATCGGAATGAATAAAGAACCGGCCATGACGCGCTTTCTGCGCAAAATGCCGGGAGAACGCCTGCAACCGGCAGAGGGTGAAGCGACCATGTGTGGCATCATGGTTGAAACGGATGATGCCACGGGGCTCGCCCGCCGCATTGCACCCATCCGGCAGGGCGGTTTGCTGGCCCAGACGCTACCGGACTTCTGAACGGCTACATGCAGGAACGCCTCCAGCACTCTTCCGAAAAGAAGAGTCCACAGGCTGTCGAGCACAAGGCTCGGCAGAACACAGCAGACACCTCAAACCGTAATCAATCCGTTCACGGCCCTAACGTGTTTCCTGCAACGGATGTAAAAAGAAGGCAGCCTTGAAAGGATCATAGCGCTCTGACGCGCAGGGGATCTTGCATTAACAGCAGAGAGGCTTTTGCCTCTTATTCCATGGATCGCAAGACTTTGGAGGCTGTTTGAAAAGTCTGTCAGGCGAGTCAGACGGCGACTTTATGGGCCTGAATGCTTTGGGTTTTCGCCCTCATCCCCACCGGGAGTCTTCAAGGGCATCTTTCCCTCAACCGCCGCCCTTAGCTGTCTGACTGTTCAAACCGCAGCGTCGGCTCTTCTCGCCTTTCTGGAGTGACCTTTTTCCCGCAGGGTTCGTGTCCTCCGGGATGATCACCACACAAGGCGCGGCAGAGTTGCTACCGGGCGCAGGCCTGCGCCCTCGGCTTCCTCCGCTGCCAGACCAGCATCATCCCCCAGCATTTCCTGATGGATGCCTCCCAGAATCCACGCGCCATCAATACCGGCGACGGCTGCACCGCGCATATCGGTCGCCAGAGCATCACCAAGTGCCAGAATACGCCCCTGCGGCACATTCAGCATGGTGAAGACAGGTGCATAAATCTCGCCATAGGGTTTTCCAACCCAGCGTACATTGCCGCCTTCCTGCTCATAAAACGAGGCGAGCGCCCCGGCGCAGATCATCCTGCGGCCGCCTTTGACCACAACCATGTCCGGATTGGCGCAGAGCATGGGCAACCCACGCTCAAGCCCGATACGAAGTTCCGGCAGATAAGGATCAACCGACTCCACACCCCGTTCCTGATCTGGCCCCGTATTGAGAATGAACTGAGCCTCTGCCGGGTCTGCTACGCGCTCAAGGTCCAGCCCCTCATACAGTCCAAGATCATGCGTACCGCCGACATGCAGAACTTTGCGACCAAGGCGTGCAAACCATGGATCATGACGCTCACGCAGTAGGTGGCGCACCTGCTCTCCGCTGGTCATCACACCATCATGCAGGTCACGGCCTATGCCAAAACTTTCAAGCTGCTTGCAGACCACTTCTGCCGGTCTTGGCGCATTGGACAGCATAACCACTCGCTTGCCAGCCTGACGCAGCGCTTTCAAGCACTCTACGGCACCAGGATATGGCTGAATGCCGTCATGAACCGTGCCCCACAGATCAACAATGTAGCCATCATACTGATCAGCCAGAGCTTTCAGACCAGTCAGGCTTTGCATTGAGTACATGCTATCCGCCATTACAGAGCCGTTCCCCGAATATCATCAAGCATCTCAATATTGTCCTGCCGCATGATCTCCAGCATTTCCTGCTTGAGACGCGCGATAAGGGCGGGTCCTTCATAGGCAAAAGCCGAATAGACCTGCACCAGATCAGCCCCCAGCCGGATGCGTTCCAGAATATCCGCGCCGCTTTCTATGCCGCCGCAGGCGACCAGCGCCATGCGTCCGGCTGCCGCCTGCGCGACCAGACGCAACATTTCCGTGGCACGCGGGCGCAACGGCCTGCCTGAAAGGCCACCACTTTCCCCTTTGAATGGACTTTGCAGGGAGGACGGCCGGGCCAACGTGGTGTTGGTGACAATAAGTCCTTGTGCGCCCCCCGCTATAGCGGCCTCAACAATCGGGCCAACGGCATCATTTTCCAGATCAGGCGCCAATTTGACCAACAATGGCGGGCGCTCCGAATGGCGTTGGGCGATGGCATCCAGAATACCTTTCAGACGGCTGGCATCCTGCAGGCCCCGCAAACCCGGCGTATTGGGAGAAGACACATTGAGCACGATGTAATTGACATACGGCTTCACCCGCCCCACCAGCGCAGGATAATCCCGCTCCGGATCTGCGCCGGTTTTATTGATGCCCAGATTGGCCCCCACGGGTGCCCCTGCCCCACCGCCACGCCCGGAAGGCAGAGTGCGATGCAGACGGGCCAGACGCACGGCAAAGCGGTCTATCCCCTGATTATTGAAACCCATCCGGTTGATGATGGCCCGATCTTCCGTAAGGCGGAACAGACGCGGCCGAGGGTTACCGGGCTGGGGGCGCGGCGTGACCGTTCCGGCTTCCACAAACCCGAATCCCAGTTGGGCAAGCGGACGCAGAACGCGGGCATTTTTATCAAACCCGGCAGCCATGCCGATAGGATTGGAAAACCGCATACCCAGCGCACGGGTTGCCAGAGCCGGATCATCAACCGGCCGTTTAACGGGGACGGAAAGGCCGAGCATGAGCGCATCAAGCGCCATGTCATGTGCCGTTTCCGGCTCCAGTTTACGGAGGAACGGAAGGGAGAGAGAAGCAAGGGAAGACATGCTTTTGTACTGCCTCATGACGACGCACAAGAAAAGAGGAAAAACCACGTTTGCGCCGTTGAGAGGATGTATTGTGATTTTTCTCTTGCAAATGAGAATTGTTCTCATCTAAAAGAGACTGACCACAGCATAGAGGATGAGGGCTTTTCCCCTCAAGGATGCGCCATGACACGTTCACCGGTTTACCTGACAGATCTTGCCTGCAGCGAACGGCTGACAATCTGGACCATTCGCCGTCTTGTCGGTACGGTCTCATCCCCTCCCCCAGCATCGTGCGGGCGGCAGATAGGGGTGTTCCTCCCTTGCTTCCGGCAGGAATTTCTGGCCGTTGCCAACGCCTTTCATGATGCGTTGACCCATATGGCAGCACTTGAAATTCCATCCCTCGATATCCGTTCGGGCAGCGCACTGGCCATTACCCCCACAGAATACAATTTGCTGCTGGCAACAGAAGCCGCCCAGAACGAGCGTGATGCGGAGGTCCATTCCCTGCTGCATCCGCTTCTGCCTTTTCCTTCTTTGGTGGCGCGGCTGACTTCCGCCATCACAACACTTGGCGCCTGTCTGGCTGGTGCGGGCTACTGGCTTTCGCACCATGCGGTCAAAACCCTGGCCCGGCGCCCATCCCATGAAATGGTATCAGCCTATGTGCGCCCGCGCGCCACAACGGCTGCTGCCCTTTCACTCGCCCGGTGGCATGACGTCAACATGGACACAACCCATGTAAGCTGGCCTTTGGGCACAGTTCGTCATGACACCGTCCCTTCAACCTCAAAACAGCTTACCCACTAACCCATCCGGTGGAGGGCTCCCCTATCCCTCTGCCGCTGAATGGTTCTTGTTTTCTGACTCAAAGACCTCACACTCTCTAAGACTCTTAACTGATATCTCTTCCTAGATCCTCTTTCCTATCCCTACGGTCAGACCGGGCGCACTTTCTTCATGCCGGAAGAAAAAGACGCCCGGTCTTGCTGTATCTGGGATAGAAGGAGCGAGCATAATGCGCCCGACCGCAAGCGAGGCAGTTTCACTCTGATTGTGAAGCCTTGTCAGGTTCAGCTATCTGCCCTGCCTTAGAATGCGCCCGCCAGATGTGATAGGTTCCAGGTAATGAACCACCCCGTGCGCCGCATTATTCATATTGATATGGACGCGTTCTACGCCTCCGTCGAACAGCGCGACAACCCAAACCTTCGGGGCCTGCCAGTAGCGGTCGGGCGAAGCCGGGAACGAGGTGTCGTCGCTGCGGCCAGCTATGAAGCCCGTACGTTTGGAGTCCGTTCAGCCATGCCCTCCGTTGTGGCCAAGCGGAAATGCCCGAATCTTGTGTTCGTCCCTCCACGCTTTGAGGTGTACCGCGCGGTTTCCAACCAGATTCATGCCATTTTCGCCCGCTACACGGCGCTTATCCAACCCCTCTCTCTGGATGAAGCGTATCTGGATGTGACACAGCCACTGCTGCCGCGCCCTTATGCCACCATCATAGCGCAGGAAATCCGGGCCGCCATTCTGGCCGAAACGGGCCTTACCGCCTCAGCTGGTATTTCCTACAACAAGTTTCTGGCAAAACTGGCTTCAGACTATCGTAAACCCAATGGACAGTTTGTTATCCCACCCGGCGCAGGAGAAGCCTTTGTGGCGGACCTGCCGGTTTCGGCCTTTCATGGAATAGGCCCCGCTACCGCTGCGCGCATGAATTCTCTGGGCATCTACACTGGGGCTGATTTACGCGCCCAATCTCTTTCCACATTGGCACACCATTTCGGAAAAGCTGCGGCCTTCTATCATGGCATCGCACGGGGCGAAGATAACCGGCCTGTAGAGGTTAATCGCCCACGTAAATCCATCGGGAAAGAAACAACATTTGAACGTGATATTCGGCTCCCGGCCGATCTTCATTCCGCCCTTGGCAACCTGAGCCAAGCTGTGTGGCAGGCCAGCGCCAAGCGCACCCTTTCTGGCCGCACCGTAACGTTAAAACTGCGCTATGAAGATTTTACACAACTTACACGCAGCAAGTCTTTACCCCACTGTGTTCAGGGCTCCGCGCAACTTGAAGAGATTGCTCTTCTTCTTTTAAACCCGCTTCTTCCCCTGACCCGGGGTGTGCGGTTGTTGGGGATTACCCTTTCCTCTCTCGAACCAACAGATAGCCCCGCCACAGAGACACAACTTTCGCTTCTGGGTTCTTTAGAAATATCCAATAAGTCTTCACAGGGAGATTAGTCTTTATAAAAAGACAACCAAAACAGAAATTATTTAAAAACAATTTTTATAATGGAATAAATACTGAGAATTACGGTTATAGATTATCTAAAATACATAATCCAAACCATAATCAAAGTGGCGTGCTGTCATGACTGCACAACACGCCATAAGCGACAGGTTAGCGCAGAGGGCGCTTTTCCTGAAAGCCATAACATACGTAATGTATGAAAGGTCCTGGCGGGAAGTCAGCAATATCAGGATTTGCTCGCAGATAAGCCTCACCATCAAAATGAGGATTGGGGTTTCTTCCTTCCTTTACGCCATTTTCAAGGAAGTGCTCCAGCGGATCAACCCCTGCGGCTTGCACGTCGGGATAGGTTTGAAGATACCATCCGCCATCAAATGCGATTGCACTTGCCGCCGTGGCAGCGTCCGCTACGGGTGCCTGCACGTCCAGAGGAACGTCAATGATCTCTTCGTCCAGTTCAGGCTCCACAACCGCCGCTTTTTTGCGGGCAGGAGCACGCCGCACTATTTTCTGGTTTGAAACCTGGCGGGGCTTCACTGCTCGTTTTTGCTTAACAGCAACTTTGGTCATTCCGGCAACTCACAATCGCATCTCTGATAATAAAAAATAAGCAATCCTGTGCACCATTGTCCACCCATAAAAACAGGAGCGAAACGTTTTTATTCTAATAAACACAAAACGCACAATTCTGACTTTCTATTTGTTTTATAAACACAAACATTTAATAAAAATGAAAAGAATGCGCCTTACATTGTGATGTTTCTTTAATAATTTATGATTATTTTATACGCCTGTTATTACAATGGGAAATTTCACTCCAGGGTAGAGCACTTTTAACTGACAGGAGTCTGTTCAGATAAAATTTATCCCATGCTCTGAACCTCTATACTATCAATCCTGCTCTCTCCCAGACAGCGGCTAGCACCCTTAGGCTCAACCTGCTGGCATCTCAGATAGCCGTCTCCATTCTCACATGCCTGTTTTTGCTGTACCCTTTTCTCAACACATGATTGATCAGCTCCTGCAGGAAACATTATGGCCGCTTTAACCGCCTGGAACAAAAAAGACATAAAAACAATTATAGAATCCAAAAAATTTGATGCTGACTACTATACTACCGAGAACCCCGAAGCAGAATCATCTGGCCTTGATCCAATTGTGCACTACGTTTTATTTGGGTCGAAAGAAAATAAAAACCCGAATGATAACTTTAATACAAAAATTTATTACTCACTCTATAAAAATGCCATTGAAAATGGTGAAAACCCGTTTGCGCACTATTTAAGAAACAATGAAAACCTTCATTTTTTTGAAAAAGGCCTCCTACAGGAATATTCCTATAACTCCATTACTCTCGCTCTTAACAGATTAAAGAATTATGCCTTCTTTAATGCTGATGATTACCTCAACATGAACGCGGATGTGGCATCCACCACACTCTCCCCTCTTCGCCATGCTCTCCTTTACGGTGTGGGAGAGGGACGAGAGGTCTTCTCCAAAAAATCAATCGCACATGCGCTGGGCGTCGAGTGTCAAAAACCTGCCCACTACAAGATATCAACCCGATCGCTCAAAAAGCCCGTTCCTAAAACAATCGGCGTTTTTCATCATTCAGAAGGAAATTCTTTTATCAAAGAAATTTCTGAATGTCTGAACCTCTATCTTAACGATAGCGGCTTGAATTCAAGTGTTCTGACAGAAAAAACAAAAATGGAAGATGCACCAGACCTTTGCATTTTCTGTGCTCCCCATGAATTTTTCTTCCTGCCGGGCAGCGAACCATGGAAAAAAGACGAAATCATCCACAACGCCATCATGTTCAACACGGAGCAGCCTCAAACGCTCTGGTTTACGCGCGGGATCATTTATATCCTGATGTCTGCCGGGGTGATGGACCTGTGCTACCAGAACCTGAAATCCTTCTCTGATATCGGTCTGCCCGTTTTCCATTTTGATCCACCTGTTGAGATGGAAGACTGCGTTCTGACCCCATCAGACCGCAAACATCCCCTCTTTAGGGTGCTGCCTGAAGGCGCACAGAAAAACTCATCGCCGTTCAGACCATTTCATGAACGCAGTATTGATGTCAGTTTCTTTGGCAATGCATCGCGCAAGCGGGAGAAGTTTTTCTCCCGCTCTGCCAGTTTCTTTTCTGACTACCAGACTTTTTTCTATTACCGGAAAGCGGAAGGCCCGCTTCCTGCTACAGGCATGTACGACATCCTCTCGCGCCTGCCGCGCTATGTTGCCGAAAATTCGAAAATTTCTCTCAACATCCACCGCGATGACAACTGTTTTTTTGAATGGCACCGTATTGTCAAACAGAGCATGGCTTCAGGTTCCATTGTGGTGACTGAAGAATGCTTCCCTCACCCGCTCTACAAGGAAGGCGTACATTTTCTTGCAGAAACACCCCGCCACATGCCTAATTTGGTTGAATGGCTGATACGAACTGAAGAGGGACAGGAAAAGGCTGAGGAAATTCAGGAAAACATCATCACTCTTCTGGAAGACGATGATATTTTCAATTCCAAGAATCTTGACGTGAAAAACTACATCTCTGCCGTTTGGAGCACTTTGAAATGAGCGTGCTGAAACCCTGGGACCCTGCGCCGGATGTTGTCTTCCTGCATAAAAAGAAGAGCCGGAAACCCAAAGACCTCATTACCGTCTGTGTCACCAATTACAATTACGCCAAGGTGGTTGAAGAGTGTCTGGACTCCATTGCCGCCCAGACACATCAAGCTATCGAGTTGATTGTTGTGGATGATCTGTCCACCAAGGATGACTCGGTTGATGTTATTTCCGGCTGGATGGAAGAAAACAGGGATCGGTTCTATCGCACCCTGCTTCTGGTCAACCCGCGTAATCAGGGGCCTTCCTTTTCTCGCAACTGCGCCTTTGACCATGCTTCAGCCGAAGCTGTCTTCATTATGGACGCAGATAATCTGATTTATCCCACAGCGCTGGAAAAGACTTATGCTGCGCTCATCAATGGTAAATTTCCCGCTGTTTACACACAGATAGAAGAATTCGGTAACCGTCAGGGTATTGGAAAGGCAGATATCTGGGACCCTGAACGCATGAGAGAAAGCAATTATGTGGATGTCATGGCGCTCATCCGCAAAGAGGCGTGGGAAAAAGTGGGCGGCTTTTCCCATATTGAAGAAGGCTGGGAAGATTATGATTTCTGGCTGAAATTTATTGATCACGGCCTTACGCCCGGCTACCTGCCGGAAATTCTGTGCCGCTATCGAGTTCACCACTCTTCCCGCACAGCAACGGAAGCATTGGCCGCCCATTATGATCTGGAACTGGTGATGGAATTCCGTCACCCCTCACCAGAAACAGCCACAAAATAAAAGCCTCTCCAGTTGCAGGCAGAGGCGTCTCCCCATTTGCGCCTATAGTCTGCCTGCTACACGGGTCGGTTACGCGACAAGCCGAACATAAATAGCGCTGACAGAGTTCCTCTGCCATGAGTGACCAGAACGCGCCGTTATTTCTGCTCACTAAAAAGGCTGACAAAACCTAAAATTTTGTCAGCCTTTTCTATTATTCCAATCTGGAAAGGGCGTTTACATCGCCTCTCAGCATTACCAGCTTGGAGCAGGACCTTTGACAATCTGCGCCAGATCGTCCGGACGTAGCCATTTTTTAAACGCTGCCTGCACTTCTGCGCCACTTGCCTTGTAGTACACCTCTGCCGCCTTGTCCGTATTATCCAGTGGCAGATCAAGGTCTGTCAGGCTCAGATACTGGCGGGCAATTGCCCCCAGACTGGACCGCCGCAACGGCAGACTACGCAGGAGAGACGCTTTAGCGAGAGACAGTTCATCGTCTGTCGGGGGAGCAGATTGCATGGCCTGAAGGTCTTTAACCGCAGCCACACGCGCCTGCCCTACTTTATTCGGGTCTGCCCCGTATTCAATGGAATAGCTGCCACGGGTCCGGCTCCAGTCAAAACTGCTCCCGACCGAATAGACATACCCGGTTTTAACCCGCAGATCCCGATACAGCCGGGAGGAGAACAGCCCCCCACCCAAGACTTCATTGCCCAGATTCAGCAGGAAACGGTCCGGATCACTAACCTGCAACCCCAGCGTTTCCGCCAGAATCACTTCATCCTGAACGCTGCTTTTATCAGGCACATTCGCACGGGATGCCTTGCTGAGCGGTATTTTGGGCAGATCAAGATCGGGCTTGGCACCTGTCGCTTTCCAATCACCAAAAGCCTTTTCCACCACAGCACGCGCCTTTTCTGGCGTGATATCCCCCGTCACGACAATAGTGGTCAGATCAGGCCGCCACGCTGCCTGATAATAATGCAGAACATCATCGCGCGAGACACTCATGATGGAAGCTGGCGTGGCCTCCCGCAGTTCCGGGTCCTTGGCGGGAACAAGGGCTTTTGTAACCGCCCGGCCAAACAGATAGCCAGGAGAGAGCAATTGCCCAGCTTGCGCCTGAGCCGTCTGCATTTTTACAACCTGAAACGCCTTATCCGGAAACGCCGGATGCAGTTCATTTTCCGCAAGAAGAGCGACGCCTTTTTCAAAATCAGGCGTGAGCGTCTGCAAGGAAAAGCTTCCGCCTGCATCTTCCCACGCAGGAATATCATCCAACGCCTTCTGAAACGCCAGACGATCATGCGTGGTGGTGCCGTAGGAGAACAGGGCTTCCGTAATGCCCTCCACACCTTCCTTGCCCACTGGCTCCTGCAAGTTTGCTGACTGGCGTATTTCGCCGCTCAACTGAACCGTGTGACTGACATGGGAAGGCCAGACTATCAACTTGAGACCGTTCGGCAGAATACTGACGGAAGGCAACGGTGCCGGCACCGGCTTTTCAAGCTGGGTCAGGGCTTTTTCCGCCCAATCCGGCAGCTTGACTGGTTTATCCGGGGTGGAGGCAAAAGATTCTGCCCCACCAAACCCTTTTCCGGCCACAGGTTTTCCGGAACTTTCTGGTGTCAGCACGGCTGTCACAGCGTGGGTCGGATCAAGAAGCGTGGCAGCCAGACGGTTAACAGCTTCAGGTGTCACGGCCTGATAGGCTGCAACCACATCACCGGGGGACTCCAGATTCTGGAAAGCCAGAGCGTTGGACCAGATCGCAGCCAGCCCACTTACGGAATTGGCAGAGAACTGCAATTGGGCAATCTCACGCCGTTTTGCGGCTTCCACCAGATCAGCCGGAACACCTTCCTTACGGATCTTGTCGAGCACACCCTGCAGATCAGCCAGTGTCTTGGTGGAATCCGCTCCTTTGGGGAAGGCCGCCAGAGCCAGTCCAAAACCGGCTTCCTTTTTGGGCGCATATTCAAAACCGGCAAACAGCGCTTTGCCCTGCGGCACCAGATCATACAGCGCGCCACGCTGGCTCCCTAGAACATCGGACAGGATATCCGCTGTTGCAAAATCCTGGGCTGTACGGCCCGGCATGGGGAAAGCAAGCGTTGCGAACCCTACCGGATAATCCGTGGGAAGAGCGATGGTATGAGCAGATGGCGGGACAGGCGACACTTTATGCCGTTCTGGCAGCGTCTTGCGTGGAATGGCGCCGAAGATGTCACGCACCTGATCCAGCGTTGTTACCGGATTGATGTCACCCGTAATAATCAGGATAGCATTGTTGGGCGCATACCATTTTTCGTAAAAGGAGCGCAGAAGCGTTGCGTTGGTTTTGTCAAAAGAGGGTCGCGTGCCAAGGGCATCTTTTTCATACGGCGTGCCTGCAAACAGAATGGCCTGAAGCTGCTCCAGATACCGGTAGGCCGGGCTGGACAGATCACGCGAGACTTCCTGCTCAATCGCGCCACGTTCCTTGCTCCAGTCAGCCTCGGACAAGGTCAGGCCGTTCATGCGCAGGGCTTCAATTTTCAGCAGGATAGGCAAATCGCGCGCCTGCGCCGTATAGAAGTACTGGGTGACATCTTCCGTTGTGTCAGCATTGTAGCTGCCACCCAGTCTGGCCCCCATGGCTGCAAGCTGGTCTTTATCCAGCCCTTTGCTGCCGCGGAACATCATGTGTTCCAGCGCATGGGCCGTTCCGGGAAAGCCCGCAGGAGCCTCGGCCGAGCCCACAAGATAGTTGATCTCCGTTGTCACAACGGGAGCAAGGCGGTTAGGAACAATCACCACCCGCAGCCCATTGGGCAGTGTGGCCCGCACGACCTGCGCGCTGCTTAACGCCGCGGGCACCAGGGAGGACGGCATGCCCGGCACAGCGGCTTGCTGCGGTGCTGCCTGCTGCGCATGCGCAGAGGTCATCCAGGTAACAGAGGATAAGGCAGTACCTGCCAGCATGGTGGCCGCCACCATGAGAGAGGCCATTCTCCTCCGCCGCCTTGCCATACCGCGCACCGTTGCCTTGTGTTGAGAACCAGAGGAAGGAGAATAAGCCGTCATTCTATTACCTTGAGTGGTGGATTATGTTTTTAAGAGAAACTGCTGAAATTCAGGCACCAAAACCCGGAATGGCGAGCTTCTTCGCCACAGCGGAGAGCTGATGCCGACGGAGTTCAGACCGCGCACGCGCATCCTCCGTCATGTAATTCAACTGAATGGTATATCTCTGCCCCACAAACTGGCGGTGGCCATGCCACGTAGTGGGACCATTGGGAAAAATCAGCAACGTGCCATCCACGGGAGGCACTTCCTTTGCGTAATCTTCAATATCATGGGGCCCACGCAGCAGACGCAGGCACCCTTCCTGTTTCTGCCATGTCTCATCAGCCGGGTTGAGATAGAGCAGTATGGTGACACGCTTTGCCAGAGAATCCGTATGAATTCGGCCATCCTTCTCCCGTGTGCGGCCACGGATGGTAAGCATGGACGGAGCGTTTTCAAGCGCAAGCCCCAGCTTTTCCCCCACCATCTGCCGCAGTTTTGGCCCTTCCATGGCCTCCACCAGAGATTTCACCAGAGGCGACAGGGAAAGAGACGCAGGCGGAAAGGAGCCACCTGCCTGAATGTCCGGCATAGCGGCAAACAGCCGTGGCAGATCTTGCTGGCGGATAAAATGCGGCACCACCACATGCGGGAACGGGTCCGCGCAGACAGGTGCCGCGGCCAGGGCCGCGTAATCTGGCTCGAGTGTGGTCTCAGACGTTGTCATGCGTTCCGTCCAGATATGAACTTGTTGTCATCTGCACGGTAGAAGGGATAAGCGACAGGAACAAGCCTTCACCTCATTCCCCGTCAACGCCGTTACTGCGCTATGGCCCGATAACAGGCGTTGCGCTGCGCAAACTGCTTTACCCCGGCGGGCAGGGCGTTCAGCCGCTCGCTCTGGGCCAGCATGGCCCGTCCATCAGCCGACCACCGAGCCAACCCGATATGTGGATTGCTGAAACTGCCGCTAACCTGCACCGGAATATCCAGGGCAAAACGGCCCGTTGTTTTGCCCTGGCTTCCAAATGTCAGATCAAACCACCGCCGGTTGAGATCGAACCGCGCATTGGCGGAGAGTGTTCCCTCCGCCGTTTTAATGCGCAGCGGCACGGCCTGCCCCACCCCACCATGAGAACTGACAACGCCCAGAAGGCAGGAAACAGGGGTTGTGCCCTGCGGAGTATGAAACAACATGCGCAGATCAGCCGATGCCGCCCGGATAATCTTGCGATCAAGCGCACCATTGGTCATGGCCACAGCGGCGGCAATATCTGCCTGCTGAACAACAGCATTCACTGTGTGCTGTGTGGCGCTGGCGGTCATCTGCATATCCACCTGCCCTTGTAGCGGCACAGCCTGAAAGCCCAACGCCCGGCGGAATCTGTCAATATCCACCTTTGTTAAGGCAACTGCTCCCTGCACGTGGGCTTTTCCCTGATCGGCCGCGGCAATCTGGCCGGAAGCAGTCATGGTTGCACCCAGATATGCCAGAGAAAGATTTTTCACAGCCATTACGCCGGGGGTTACGGTGGCTGTCAGGCTGGCATCGGAAAAATGGTAAATATTGTAGGTGATGCCTTTGGCCGAAAGATGTGCGTCTATCAGCGGATCCGGGTTCTGGCTCACATCAAGCACCATATCGGTCGCGGCCGGATTGGAGGCCCCTTCTTTCCCCAGAAAATCGTTCAGATTGAGGTGATCGAATGCAATATCCGCCTTCACACGGTCAGGCTGGCCGCGCGTCCCTTCATCCAGTTCGGCCAGCGTAATGCTCAGGGCGTTGTTCTTCACCATCCCCATGCCTTGTGTGAGAGACCAGAAATTTCCCGCATGGGTAAACTGGCCTTCCATATGCAGGGGAATATCCTGTGGCAGGGCCATGCCTGCAATTGTCATGAGCGGCCGTGAGGTTGGCGTGTCCGCAGTGATCTTGCCGGACAGGCCATCTGCATTCACCGGATCTGTTGCCGTGCCATCAAAGGTGAATTTCAAATCACCCGACTGCCCCTGCACAACCATGCCATAAGGTGTGTGTGTGTGGCGCAAAGCATCAAAGGACTGCATGTTGACCGTAAGTTGCACCGGCTGCCCGTTATAGGCCCCATCCACCACCAGTTTGACAGGTGTTGTCGCGCTTTGTGTTTGCAGGGTGACAGTATTCAACGTGGTCCGGAACGAGGAACCATGGGCCGTGCGATACGTGACATCACTGTTACGGAAAACAACATCCAGCGCGGTCGGATAAGCGCTCCGATCATCCGGCACCACCTGCGATGGCAAGGTTATTGCAGCAGGTGCAGGCCGGGGTGCTGAAGGTTTTTCTGACTGCACACCCGGCAGGCCATACGTGTCAAAACGCCAGTTGGGTTGCCTGTCAGGTGTGCGTTCCACCAGAACGTGAATCCCTTCCCCCGCCACATGCCGCACCAGCATGGGACCATGCAGAAGGGAGGAAAGTTTCACTTCCGCTTCCAGTTTACCAACCTGCACCATATCCGGTTGACTGCCACCTGGAATATTGGCGACTTTCACGCCAGACAGAGCCAGCTTCACCCAACGTCCCGGCGTAATGGACACGGTTTCAACTGAAACAGGACGACCGAGCATGGCTGTGGCGCGCCGGCCAACAAACGGCCCGAGATTGACGTGCGAGACCGCCATCCAGCCAGCCACAGCCGAGGCAGCAGCCACGGCACATAAGCCCCCTCCCGCACAAAGGAACCAGAAGCGCAGGTTTCGTTTCTGCTGTGTTGGCGGGAGTTCTGTCTGCTCTGGCATGATCTCTCTTTTCAAACCTGCGCGGTTTTGAAATCTGCCTTGACTGGCATGACCTCCGCGCCATTTCCGTTCACAGGGAGTTACAGAACTACAGGGTGGGAGGCAACGCAGAGGTAGCGTAAAGAAGAGGCATTCAAACCCCGGCCCCCACAAGCGCCATCAAGACAGACAGTTCAGCATGATATTTTTCCCCTTTCCCGTCATTCATTCCAGACAGGCCAGCGCATGACCCCTACCCTCCCCACACCACGGGAATCCCGTGCGGTTCTGGCTGCCCTGATGGCGGGTGTGATGATCCTGTTTTCACTGTGGGTGGTGCGCCCGTTTCTGCCTGCCACCATCTGGGCCATGACCATTGGCATAACCACATGGCCCCTGTTGCTTCGCATACAAAAGCTGCTCTGGGGCAGCCGGGCTCTGGCCGTATCCTGCACCACGCTGATTGCGTTGCTGGTATTTGTGCTGCCCTTCTGGCTCGCCATGACCACCCTCATGACCCATTCCGCAGAATTGATGCAGTTTGGGGAGACCGCCATGAAGTTCCGTGTGCCTGCCGAACCACACTGGCTGGCCAACCTGCCGCTGATAGGACCAAAAACCATTACCCTGTGGCAGAAAATTGAAAACGCACGCCTGCCCCAGCTGCTGGACAACATGGTGCCTGATACAGGCCAGATTATCCGCTGGGTTCTGAATTATCTGGGCGGGTTCAGCATGCTTGCATTACAGTTTCTGCTGACGTTGGTTATCATGGCCGCGCTCCACGCCAAGGGTGAAGCAGCCACCAGACTGGTGCTGGAGTTTGGCTACGCTCTGGCAGAACAACGCGGCAAGGACATGATCCTGCTGGCGGGCCGCACCATCCGCGGCGTGGCCATAGGTGTGACGGTAACAGCCCTTGTTGAAACAGCGGTGGGCGGCGCAGGGATGGAAATAACCGGCATGCCATGGGCCAGTGTTCTCACCGCCATTACCTTTATTGCCTGCCTGCTTCAGGCAGGGCCCGGCGTAACACTTATTCCTGCTGTAATCTGGATGTTTTTCTTCAAGGACATGCTGAGCGCCATTGTTTTGCTGGTTATCACCGTCCTGACCATTGTGATTGATAACGTGCTGCGCCCTTACCTTATTCGCAAACAGGCAGACGTGCCGCTTATCCTGATCATGCTGGGCGTTATTGGGGGCTTGTCCGCCTTTGGGCTTGTGGGGATTTTTGTCGGCCCCGTTATTCTCTCTGTAACCTATACGCTGGTCAAAAGCTGGCTGGCGGAAGCCAGAACCGCCGCGCCACAAACCCCGGCCTGATCCCTTTGAAAGCCTCCAGCCTCTGCTGTTAGGAGGCTTTCAGATGTCACCTTCAAAATTGAGGAAAAGAAACCAGAGATCTCTCAATTAAAAGACGAGCATTTTGATATCATCTTAATACATTATCCGTTGTTCTCTTAGGCTGCCTGTTCTTCGGCTTTTTAAAGAGAAAAGTGATCAGGCTCAGGAAACCACTGGCATCAACAGACCGCCTGTTTCAGAAAACTCTCAATAGGCCAGATGTTTTTTAAGAAATGTGACGCATTGTTCTCAACAGGACAAGCAGGATTGCCTGCCCTATTGGCGGGCCCGTTTCCACTTCTTAAAAAACCGCCCCTTTCGGCTAACCCCGGCTTCGGGTGCGGCCTTTTTTGGGTTTGGGATCATACCCTCCCCCGCCTGGCCCGAGGGGACGCGGAACCTGATCCTGCTTTTTGCGCCGCCCGGCTGGCTTTTTCCCGGCCGTAGATGTTGGCTGCGGAGGAGGCTCTATCCCCAGTTGCAGCGCTTCCAGCCGTTTGATTTCATCACGCAGGCGCGCTGCTGTTTCAAATTCCAGATTGGCGGCTGCCTCACGCATGCGCTTTTCAAGGCCAGCAATAGCGGCATCAAGATCCTGCCCTACAAATTCCGTCACACCCGTATCTTCATCCGGGGCGATGGTGACGTAATCCTGCTCAAAGACAGAAGAGACAATATCACTGATATTCTTGCGCACGCTTTGCGGGGTAATGCCATGCGCTTCGTTCCAAGCCATCTGCTTTTCACGCCTGCGGGCTGTTTCTTCCACCGCGTAACGGAGGGAATCCGTCATTTTATCGGCGTACAGCAACACCCTGCCTTCCACGTTACGGGCAGCACGACCAATGGTCTGGATCAGTGAGGTGCGAGACCGCAGGAAGCCTTCCTTATCCGCATCCAGAATGGCCACAAGCGAACATTCCGGAATATCCAGCCCCTCACGCAGAAGGTTGATCCCGATCAGAACATCAAACGCCCCTACGCGCAGATCCCGGATAATTTCAATCCGTTCAAGCGTATCGACATCCGAATGCAGATAGCGCACACGGATACCGGCTTCATTCAGATAATCCGTCAGATCTTCCGCCATGCGTTTGGTAAGCGTTGTCACCAGAACACGGCCGCCTTTGGCAATGGTCAGACGACATTCTGCCAGAAGATCATCCACCTGGTGCTCAACCGGACGGATATCCGTAACAGGGTCAATCAGCCCCGTCGGACGGATAACCTGCTCTGCAAATACACCGCCGGTACGTTCCATTTCCCATGGGCCAGGGGTGGCGCTGACAAACACGGTCTGCGGACGAAAGGTATCCCACTCCGCAAAATTGAGAGGCCGGTTATCAAGGCAGGAGGGCAGACGGAAGCCGAACTCCGCCAAGGTGGATTTACGCGCGTTATCCCCGCGCTCCATGCCCCCAATCTGGGGCACGGTCACATGGCTTTCATCCACAATCAGCAAAGCATCTTCAGGCAGATATTCAAACAGGGTTGGCGGTGGATCACCCGGCTCACGGCCAGACAGGTAACGGGAATAGTTTTCAATCCCTTTGCACACACCTGTGGTTTCCAGCATTTCCAGATCAAAAGTGGTGCGCTGATCTAGCCGTTCTGCTTCCAGCAGTTTTCCCTGCTGCGTGAAACGATCAAGCTGTTCGCGCAGTTCCTGCTTGATGCCTTTGATAGCCTGATTGAGCGTGGGCCGAGGTGTCACATAGTGGCTGTTGGCGTAAATGGTGACTTCCTGCAGATCTGCCGTTTTTTCCCCTGTTAAAGGGTCAAACTCGATAATGCCGTCAATTTCATCGCCAAACAGGGAAATACGCCAGGCGCGGTCTTCATTCTGCACCGGAAAGACATCAATGGTCTCACCCCGCACGCGGAACGTGCCACGGGTAAATGCGGCATCATTCCGGCGGTATTGCAGTTCCACCAGACCGCGCACCAATCGGTCCCGATCAATCTCGCCACCCAATTCCAGCTTTACCACCATGCGGGAGTAGGTTTCGACCGACCCGATACCGTAAATGCAGGAAACGGATGCAACAATAATCACGTCATTCCGCTCCAGCAGCGCCTGTGTAGCAGCGTGACGCATCCGGTCTATCTGTTCATTGATCTGACTATCTTTTTCAATATAGGTGTCAGACCGTGGCACATAAGCTTCCGGCTGATAATAATCATAGTAACTGACAAAATATTCGACCGCATTATTCGGGAAAAACTGCTTCATTTCCCCATAAAGCTGTGCAGCCAATGTCTTGTTGGGAGCCAGAATGAGGGTTGGCTTCTGGGTGGCCTCAATCATCTTGGCCATGGTGAAGGTCTTGCCGGAGCCCGTAACCCCCAGCAGTACCTGATCCCGCTCATTGGCCTCAACACCCTTCACCAGTTCCTTGATGGCCTGTGGCTGATCCCCGGCGGGTTCATATTCGGAAACCACTTCCATCCGCTTGAGCTTTGGCCGAGCCGCCTGTTTTTCCGGCTTGAACAGCACGGGCGGCAGTGCGGCTGCCTTTTCGCTCAGGGAGGGACGTTTCTTGCCCCGCGCTGCGGAGGAAGAGGAACGGGATGCAGACTGTGTGGCCATAGAAAGCAAGATGGGGCACGGCGCGGCCTCCCGCAAGGGCTGCCCCGCTCCACCGCGCCAAAAACCGCCTTACTGCATATGAAACAGCATGCGTGAAAGGGGGGTGTGGGAAAGCACAATCACCACCATGCCAAGAACAATGGCAATACGACCACCAATAAACGCGCAGGCCTGAGAGAGTTCATCCCGACTGGCCATGTCCATAAAGCGATCAATACCTGAAAAACCACTTGCTGTGCGGTTGCTGCGATACCGGGCCAGTTCATCATCTGAAAGTCCGGCATAGGAAAACAGCGCGGCGCTGTATGCGTCCAGATCATCCTTGCGATAATGAGGCGTAGCACCGCCCTGCCTGACGCGGGCCGGGCCACCGCCAAACAGCGCCAGAATCCGCAACCGTTTTTCAGAAACCCCCAGATAGCCAGCCGCCTGCTGGCTACTCAGAACCTGCTGAAGCGGGAACTGGAAGACCGTTCCCGGTTGTTCTGGCGCTTCAGGAAGGGTGGAGGGGTCTTTCATTCCTGACAGCTTGCGGAAAAGCGGCTTGCCGAGTCAACGTTAAACCCCGGACGCCAGCCTTGCGACCACGGCGGGTCTTACAGCAAGCCCATATGGAAGGGCCCGCTGTCGGCCCCCTTCCTGCCACTTCCTCAGGCGCGCGCGGGTGGCGCCATGAACTCCGGTCCTACCGGGTCCGTAATATCACGGGTCAGGATGGCATCAATCTCTTTCATGTCTGCTTCATCCAGCTTCCAGTCCAGAGCATCATCCACACCACTGATCTGTTCGGGCTTTCTTGCGCCCCACAAAGCAATGGTCGGCCCACGGTCCAGCACCCAGCGGATCGCCAGCGCCAGCATGCTCTTGCCGTGCTTGTCTGCAATGGCTTTGAGGTCTGCCACCGCCTTCAGATACTGGTCAAAGCGCGGCTCTTTGAATTTAGGGTCGGTCTTGCGCAGATCATCCCCTTCAAATTTCCGGTCCGCCGTCATACGGCCAGACAGCAGCCCCCGGCAAAGAGGACCATATGCCAGCACCACAAGCTTGTTCTGAATGGCGTACGGCAGCACATCCTTTTCAATCTCGCGCTCAAACAGGTTGTAAGGCGGCTGCACCGCGGCAAGTGGAGCCACCTTGCGGAATTCATCCATCTGAGCAGGCGAGAAGTTACTTACGCCCAGAGCCCGCACCTTGCCATCCGTGACAAGCTGCTCAAGCGCCCGTGCTGTCTCTTCAATCGGCGTTTTGGGGTCGGGCCAATGCACCTGATAAAGATCAATATGGTCCGTGCGCAGCCGCCGCAGTGAGTCTTCCACTTCCTGTTTGATACGCTCTGGCCGGCTATCACGGAACACCTTGCCGTCCTGCCAGTTCAGGCCGACTTTAGTAGCCAGAATCACGCGGTCCCGTTTGCCTTCCAGCGCCCGGCCAATCACATCTTCTGAATGACCAAAGCCGTAAACGGGAGCGGTATCAATAACATTGATGCCAAGATCAAGCGCCTTATCAATGGTTCTGGCGGCATTCTCATCATCCGGTCCGCCCCACATGGCCCCGCCAATAGCCCATGTTCCAAGGGCGATGCGTGAGGCCGGTTTGGCCAGACCGGGGATAGAAAGCATTTCTGCCGTCATTCCTGAGAACTCCCAACAAATATAAACTGCAACTTTATCCGTCCTTTACCAGCAAGATAAGGGCGGAGAAACCCAAAGCCTAAACCTCTCCTCCGTGATAAGTTGCATGGCAAATATGGGAGGCTGCCATACAGGCAATTTTCCAGAAACATGAGTCCCAAAAGACATAGCGTGTGGCTGGAACAGGTTGACTGAAACACCGCCCCCAAAGGGGCTGGCTTTGCCGGTCAGCCTTCTCCCCTTACCCGGCCTTCCTCGCCTGACAGACCTTCTGACTTTTTGATCAATCAGCCTTACCTTCTATACTCTCCTCCGTAAGCCCCTGTTGAATGATCTGTCTGATAGAGACGCAATGACCCAAACACCTCCCTTTATGCCCCGTGCGGGAGTTCTTGCCGTAGTACGTCGCGGTTCCGATTTCCTGTTGGTCAGACGGGCCAACCCGCCGGATGCCGGACTATGGGGATTTCCCGGTGGGCGCATTGAAGCAGGCGAGACCCTGCTTCAGGCAGCAGAACGGGAACTGCTTGAAGAAACCGGAATGTGCGCCAAAGCCACACATGTTGCTGATGTATTTGATAGCCTGCACTACGGCCCGGATGGCGCACTGCTGTTCCATTACATTATTATCGCCGTGTGCTGCACAGAATCAGCGCCAACATTGCAGACCCCGTGTGCGGGCGATGATGCTCTCGAAGCCCGCTGGTTTTCCTATAAGGACATAACTGCGTTGGGTGCTTCAGCCAGCAAGCGCGTCGCCACCCTTGCCAAGCATGTCCTGCAAGAAGCACAGATCCACGAAAACCAGTCATAATCCGGCGCGAGAAATCTGCATCGGCCACAGACGAGGAATTTTTGGGGCTGGGGGAAAAAGATTTTTACAAGCCTCGTGCGGATAGAGGCATCACCAAGATGCCCGCATATCAGACGCAAAAAGCGGAGTAGTCTGATCAGACAGGCTTTGCATGCAATCTGTCTGGCAGCTTTTCAGTAGAAAATCCGTCTTGCTGTGCGGGCCACTCTGCGTTTCCAGATAAAGAACACAGCCAGAATAGCGGCCGCATACAGGCCGCCCATAACACTCATGGACAGCGGTAAGCCCGGCACAAGATAGGTGGGAGCATCACAGGGTTTGGAAGGACGCAACGGCATGGACGCCAGACGTTCCGCCATTGTACGGCCGCTGATATGCGGTGCGTGGCACCCCGGAAACGGGCTAGGCCACCATTGCCACTCTACCCCGGCGTGGCACGCAGCCAGCCCGACTGATGCCAGAAGAACAGGCACAGCCAGCCACAGCACTGGACCACCCGCCGCACCCGGCAGAACAATATCGATAATGCCAATCAGAATGAGAATGCGCCACGGCCAGCGTTCTACCAGACACAACTCACACGGCATGATTTGCAGAACATGTTCCACCCACCATGCTACGCCCAGCGCCAGCCCTCCGGCCAACGCCAGAAATAATCCCATTTTCCGATGAACCAACGCAGCCTTCACGCGCGCTTTACCTTTGCCAACGTGCCGATGAAATCTCGCGCCCAGCTTCCTGCCGTAACGCGCCAGACATCAGGCTGCAACAGGACCCATCTGGCCTTTCGTTCTGCCTGTGGCATGATAAGCGCCTTGTGCAAGGCCTCTGCTATTTCATCGGCATCATGCGGATTGACCAGCAAGGCATCTTCCATCTCAGGCGCCGCACCCGCAAAATGTGAAAGAACCAGCACTCCGGGGTCTTCCGGATCCTGTGCCGCTACATATTCCTTGGCCACCAGATTCATGCCATCCCGCAGCGGTGTGACCAACGCAACATTGGCCAGCCGGTAAAAACCTGCCAGCAGATGGCGCGGCACCGGGTGCGTCAGGTAGCGCACGGGGGTCCAGTCAAAATCACCATAGCTGCCGTTAATACGGCCCACGGCTTCATCCAGCCCCTGCTTCAGCAGACGGTATTCCTCAACATCCCCACGGGAAACCGGCGCAATTTGCAGGTACACAACCTTGCCCCGGTGTTCAGGGTAGCGCTGAAGAAAGGTTTCATATCCTTTCAGACGCTCAGGCAATCCCTTTGAATAATCCAGCCGGTCCACACCAATAATCAAAGGCTTCCCCGCCAGACTTTCGCCTAGGCGCTGCACCTCTGCCAGATCTTCTCCGGCCTTTGCCTGCTCGGCAAAGCTTTCCGGGTCAATTCCTATGGGAAAGACCTGTGCCCGTGCCTTGACGCCACAGATGGAAAATCCATCATTCATGTTGCGTGCGTCGTCTTCTGTCTGCAGGCCGATCACATCATACGCCTGCATGTTCTGCATGAGTTTGGTCCCGCCGGGCAGTGCTTTCATCAAGCTCCAAGGTGGGAACGGAATATGCAGGAAGAACCCAATAGGGGATGTAACCCCCAGATCGCGCAGCGCCTGCCCTAACGGGAACAGATGATAATCGTGAATCCAGATCAGATCATCCGGTTTTAAAAGCGGCAAAAGTTTCCGGGCAAACAGTTCGTTTACATCTAGGTAAACTTCACGATCTTTCCGGTTATATTCCATCAGGCCAGCACGATAATGGCAGAGCGGCCACAGGATGGCGTTGGAATATTTCTGATAGAACCCGTCAAACTCGGCATGCGTCAGATCTATCGTGGCGTAGGTAACATTTTCCACGTGATCGATGCTGACATCGCGCTCTGCCTTTTCATGCTCGGAAATCTGCTGGCCAGACCACCCGAACCACAGGCATTGGCCCTCGCTCAGCGCATCGCGCAACGCCACGGCAAGCCCACCTGCGGGCTGCTGCCGGTCACGCGGGGCGGGAACGCGGTTGGATACAACAACAAGACGTCCCATCCTTTAGCGCTCCTTTCCAACCAGTATCCCCAGCCAGTCCCGAAACGCCGCAGGTGTTGGAAAATCCGTGGGGATGCGCAGGCCAGCTCCGCCCAGCCTTTTTGCTGCGGCAATGCCATCTTCGTCGGTTACATCATCACCCACAAAAACCGGCTTTCGGCCTGCAAAGGGGGCCGCTTCCATCAAGGTGGAAACAGCATAGCCTTTGTCCACGCCTGCGGGCCGGATTTCCCACGCCATTTTGGCGGCTTGCAAATGGAACGCGCCATCTGCTTCCTTCATCCAGCCCTCGGCAGCCTGCCGAAAAACCTCGCCTGCTTCAGGAACGGCGCGATAATGCAGCACAAACCCGGCCTGCTTGTGTTCCAACCGGGAACCGGGCCAGGCTTCCACCAGTTTACGGGCGGCAACCAACCAACTTTGCGGAACAGTCGGCAGAGCAACCCGTTCGATCGGACCACCCGGACGATGCCGAACCGCGACCCCATGCTCCCCCGCCACGGCAAAAGGCACATCTCCGAGGAAATGGTCGATCTGATCAATCGGACGACCGGAGATAACCGCAAGGGCATCTCCACACGCCGCCCGCAGACGACGCAATGTTTCCAGCAGGCCGGGAGGCACCACCACAGAATCAGGTGTCGGGGCGATATCAACCAGTGTTCCGTCAAAATCGAATAAAAAAGCCGCCTCCTTCACGGGGGGAACCTGAAGGCGGAACTCATTACCGGAAAAAGTACGGACCACGTGCACCTCGTCTTACTATCTTTTCAGGCTCCGTCCCTCGCCTTCAGGGTCGTCAGAGCCTGTTGCTGAACGATGCCGGAGCCAACGGCTGACGACAACCACCCCGCACGGCAGGGCTGGTCATGCATTCTGTGGACACACTATGGAGAAAATGCGTCCTTAACCTTAATATTCGCCGCCATATTCAGGTGTGGCTGGTGTCTGGTTCTGGCCAGCGGGCGCTGCTCCTGTAGAGGGAGCCTGCCCGCCTGCCCCGCCATCACTCCCGGTAGAAGGAGGGGTGGCACCAGAAGGTTGCGTCAGCACCGGCACGCTTGGTGTGGGCAGTGGCGGCGCAGCAGGGGCAACATTATCCCCTTCACACCGCACCATCCGCACATCGTACACAGCGCTTTCAAACACACCCAAAGCAGGTTCCGCGGCCAGCATCCAGCCTTTGAACGTTGCCCCATCCGGGTGCGTGTCATGCAACTCCAGCCAGCCTGCGGCATCCGGAGATAATGTTTGCGGCCGTTCCAGGCAACGACCCGCTGATATCTCTAAACTCTTGTAATGTGCAGTCGTTCCAACCGGAACCGAGATCACTTCCACATGAGCATCCAGCCGATCCAGCACACGCACAACGGCGGTCGCTTTCCCCTGCCATGTGTTGGGCGGATAAATGGCCGGAGGGGCAAGCGGCGTACCGACGGCATGAGCGACGGAAACAGCACCTACGCCCGCGCTGCCGGCCATGACACAGGCAAGAGCGATTTTGCGCACAATCTGTATGCTTTTCATGCGCCGCTCCCCTGACGGGGGGAGACGAGAGCCGTTACAAGATCAGCCAGCCGGTCACGCATCACCTGTTCACTTACCCCCATTAAAACCGCATCCTCAAACGCATCACGCAGAACGTCCTGCACTTCCTGCCAGTTTTCTTCCAGCACCTTTAATTTTTCCACGCAGGAAACGGGTTGCCCGTCGTCCTGCGGCCAGATTTCAGGGGTTTTCATCTCGCTATTTTTCTCCACAGCCGCGCACACCAGGCGTTCTGCCTCAAGGCAGATCACCCTTCCCCGCATCAGCCGGGGCAGCGGGTTGATCCTTGGCCGCATCCTTGTTGGCGCGGGTCAGTGTGTCCGTTACAGAGAAAATAAATTTGCTCAGCAGTTGTTCAAGACTGATCGAACCCTGGGTCTGATTAACCATGGCGTTCGGTTTCAGGGTTTGATCATCCCCACCAGGAGAGAGGGCAATGTATTTACCGCCCAGAAGACTATCACTGGTGATGATGGCAGCACTATCCGTTGGCAATTTGATATCGGGCCGCACGGTAAAGGTGACTTCCGCCTTGTAGGTCGTGGGATCAACCCGTTCCTGGACCACCTGCCCAACGGTAACACCTGCCAGCCGCACATCCGAACCCACGCTCAACCCGTCTATGTGGGAAAAGCTGGCATGAAGCGGATAACCCGTACTATCGGTTTTCCGGCCTTCCCCTACCACAGCGGCCACAAGCATGAGGGCGAGGGCAATCAGCACGACCACACCCGTTATGAGTTCAACCGAATTCCGCCGTGCGGTTGCTGATGTCACTGAAGCCATGAATCCTGTTGCACTCCCTGCTCTGGATTTTCCTCTTAGCAGGGAATGCGTCCGAGATCACGCATCCGGCGTCCAGGCGTCATAATCTCCTGTAGCAGGAGGTTTCTGCCCGGTGCTGTATGCACTGCCCGGCGGGCTATAGCGCTGCGCCGTGCCGGTCATGTTGGGTTGGTACGGAAGCTGCCATGGCTTGCGCTCTTCATCAGGAATGGGCGCATCCAGCGTATGGTGTAGCCACCCCCACCATTCCGGCGGCACGGCGGAAGGATCTTCCCCTTTCAGGTAGATCACCCACCGTTCAGGCCGGTCAAGCCCGCCGCCACGGCGTGCGGGGCCGGTCGATTCGTAATAGCAGCGCCCTTGAGCGTCCTTGCCAACCAGCCGCCCTTTGCGGCGCGTGTACAGCCGTGTTCCGATATTTGCCATGAACGGGATGATAAAACCGCTAGCAAGGCGCGGTCCATGCCTTTTGGCCGCCTGTTCGATCAACTGCGCTCGATTGGAAAAAAGTTATCCCCCATATCCTCATTATACCGGGGTCTGTATAATCTGCAGAGGGGTCTGACCGGGTTCCATCGCCCTGTGCACAGGGCGTAAACTGCGGGCATGACAAGAGCCAGACGCCATTGGAACGGTGTGCTCATGAGCACACTACAGGCCGCAGCAGACCCGGATGCTCCTTTCCGCTCCGTAACGCTGCCCGCTGAGTGGGATACCGACGCAGCTTCTGCGCTGGCCCAGCTCATACCCGGCACGGACGCAATAGACCTCCCGCGTGCGGCCTCGCGCTGGGTGGACGCCCTGACACAGGATGACGCCACCGCGCGGTCTCTCATCTGGCTTCTGCTCATGCGTCAGGCGGCTCCGACAGAAGCCGTCTGGGCATGTGAGTTCGATCGGCCACCGGGCTTTGTGCTCAATCTGGCCGCTTTTGTCTCTCCGGGGGAAGGGTTTGCCGCAGAAACCTTTGTGGCGGCTCTGCGTCTGCTCTCCCGCGTGCTGCGTGATGCCTCCCACACCATGGGCAACCAGCGCAACGGCGAGCTACCCCTGCCTGATCTGTTTGCACCCCAGTCTGAAAACACTCAGCCTGCCGTCAAGAGCTCTGATGTGGATGGCGCAGGCACTGCCCCGCGCTGTGCCGGGGACATCCTGCTGACCAATCTGGATGCGTGTCTGGCTGGAGTAGGGCTGGATTACGATAGTGAAGATGGCCGTGCCGCCGCATGCGCCATTGCCACACTGGCAACGCTGACAGCCCATTCCGGCTGTGGCCCCGAGTCCCTTCCCCTTCCGCCTGTGCGGACCGTTTTGCCGGGCCTGAGCGAAACGCTCCGGGCCGTGTGGAATGAAGCTGCGGTAGAAACTGAAAATCCGCTTGAAGCCATTGAAACCGGCTTCTCTACCTCCGGACCAGTCGATGGCGTGCTGGGTGTGGAAGCGTGCGGCCTTGCTCCCGTTTTCTCCCTGCTGCGCCCGGATGGACGGCTGGCTCAAAGCACCGTCAACCGGTTGGAGGCCCGAGGCTTCACCACAGAAACCGCTCTGGCGGCTGCGCTGGCCGGGGAAACCGTACTGCCTTTGCCCGGGCCCACCGCGCACATGGCCATGTATCGGGCGCTGACCGGCTTTATTGACCGCATGCCAGCACGGCCAGACCCGGCCGCCCAGCCGCTACGCCGCAAGCTGGAACGCGGAATGCGCCGTGCGCTGCCCCACCGCCACGGCGGCTTTACCCAGAAAACAGCCATTGGCGGCCACCGCCTGTTCCTGCGTACTGGAGAGTATGAAGACGGAACGCTAGGCGAACTGTCCCTTACCCCCACGCGGGAGAGCGCCATGGTGAAAGGGCTGATGGAAAGCTTTGGGGAAGCCGTGAGCATTGGCCTGCAATATGGTGCGCCGCTGGAAGAATATGTGAACAGCTTTGCCTATTCTTGCTTCGGCCCCTCCGGCACGGTGGAAGGCGACCCCGTGGCCACCTACGCCACCTCCATGCTGGATTATGCCTTTCGCGCTTTGTCTGAAGCCTATCTGGGTAAAAAGCTGCCCGATGGCCCCCATCAGGACATGCAGGGCGAGCCTGATCCGTTGTTGCCGCTTGATTTCCCGGCGGATGAGAGCGACCCTGCCCCCCGCAAACGAGGCAGCCTGCGGCTGGTTGTCAGCTAACGGAACTCTGGTCCTCTAGCCCCGGCGCTGCCCTGCACTTTGTTGCGGGGGATACGCTGGAGCCAGACGGAGCGGTTTTCTATCGCCGGCCCTCCCTTTCGGGGCCGGCTTTTAGCCTGCCGGGGCAGCCTCTTTTCCCGCCGCATGCGCCTTTGATGGCGCACGCGGCACCCTGAACGGAGATGATTGTATGAGCACCACCCCTGAAGCACGTCTGGCCGCACTGGGTATCACCCTGCCCACACCCGCTGCTCCTGTTGCCAACTATGTAGCGACCGTGCAGACTGGCAACCTGCTGGTTCTATCCGGCCAGTTACCCATGGTTGACGGCAAGCTGTTCGCCACAGGCAAGCTGGGTGGCGCGGTATCTGTCGAAACCGCTGTTGAAGCTGCCCGCTACAGCATGATCAACGTGATCGCGCAGGTTAAGGCCGCCGTGGGTGACCTCAGCCGTGTGAAACGCGTGGTGCGTCTGGGCGGATTTATTGCCTGCACGCCAGATTTTACGGCTCATGCATCCGTCATGAATGGTGCCTCTGATCTGGCCGTGGATGTATTTGGTGATGCTGGCCGCCATGCCCGCTCCACCGTGGGTGTGCCATCCCTGCCGCTGGATGCCCCGGTTGAAGTGGAAGGGTTGTTCGAAATCGACTGATTGAGAGGATGCGCCATGCCGGACTGGTCTGTTTCACTCCACGACGGCATCCATTCCCTCACGGCAGAGGCGTGGGATGCCTGCGCGGGGTCAGATAACCCGTTTGTCAGCCACGCCTTTCTCTCTGCGCTGGAAGACAGTGGTTCTGTCTCCCGCCGCACCGGCTGGATGCCCCGGCATGTCAGCCTGCACGCCCCGGATGGCACCTTGGCGGCCGTCTGCCCCGCTTACCTGAAAGGGCATTCCTGGGGCGAATACGTGTTTGACCAAGGCTGGGCCCGCGCTTTTGAAGCCGCAGGCGGCCAGTATTATCCCAAACTGCAAGTTGCCGTTCCTTTTACCCCGGCACCCGGCCCGCGCCTGCTTGTGCACCCTGATGCTCCCCCGGAAGCTGCAGCCGTGCTGGCAGATGCCCTGCGCCAGATCTGTGGCGATACCGGCCTTTCTTCCGCCCATGTTACTTTCTGTCAGGAGCAGGAAAGCGCCCTGATGGCCAAACGTGGCTGGCTGCATCGGCTGGGGCTGCAATATCACTGGCATAACCGGGGTTATCAGAGCTTTGAGGATTTTCTTGAGGCGCTCTCATCCCGCAAACGCAAGGTCCTGCGGCGCGAGCGGCGAGACGCCAATGCGGCGGGCCTCACCTTTCATACCCTGCGCGGGAACGACATTACCAAACCCGAGTGGGATGCGTTCTACAGATTTTACCAGAACACGGTAGACCGCAAATGGGGCAGCGCCTACCTCACCCCTGCTTTCTTTCCTCTGCTTTCAGAACGGCTGGGGGAACGGGTTGTGCTGATGGTAGCGCGCAACGGTGAAGAAACAGTAGCCGCCGCCCTGAACCTGCTGGGCAAAGATACTCTGTACGGACGCAACTGGGGCTGCACGGGCAACTGGCCGTTCCTGCATTTTGAACTCTGCTATTACCGCGCCATAGACTTTGCCATCGCACATGGGCTGAAACGTGTAGAAGCCGGCGCACAGGGGGAACACAAGATCCAGCGCGGTTATGTGCCCAGCCTCACCCATTCCGCCCACTGGATTGAAAACCCCTCCTTTCGGGCCAGTGTGGCGAACTTTCTGGAACACGAACGCTCAGCAATGACGGAAGAAGCCCAGGCGCTGGGCCAGCTTTCCCCCTATCGGCAGGATAACGCCGCAGAATAAGGGAGCCCGCTACATGTGGAGGCTGCCGGTTTATCCCTGCTGCCCTGACATGCGCGCAGAAAACTGCGGCTGTACCGGGCTGCGGCATTGTCCCGAGGTGTTTTTTTGCGTATGCCTCCAACACTTCAGACCGCCCCTTCCCGATTAGACTGGCAGCAGGAACGATGAGCGCATCCTCTCCCCTTTCTTCCGACCATCAGGCCTCCCTGATTGATGGCAAAGGCTTTGCCGCCTCCCTTCGCGCCCAGATCCGCGATGATGTGCGTACTTTCCATGATCAGTACGGCGTCACGCCGGGGCTGGCTGTCATTCTGGTAGGGAATGATCCGGCCAGCGAAGTCTATGTACGCAACAAGGCTATCCAGACTCATCATGCAGGCATGCGCTCCTTCATGCACATGCTGCCGGAAACAACCTCTGAAACCGAACTTCTGGCGCTGATTGAACGCCTGAACAACGATCCGGAAATTCATGGCATTCTGGTTCAGCTTCCGCTGCCCAAAGGGCTGGACGCGCGGCGTGTGACCAATGCCATCCGCCCCGAAAAGGACGTGGATGGACTGGGAGAAACCAACGCAGGGCGTCTGGCAATCGGGCTCCCCGGTCTTGTGCCCTGCACCCCGCTGGGCTGCCTGCTCCTGCTGAAAGACCAGTTGGGAGACATGCACGGCCAGCACGCCGTGGTGATTGGCGCATCCAATCTGGTCGGCAAGCCGCTGGCCCTGCTGTTGTTGGCCGAAGGCTGCACGGTCTCTATCGCGCATATCCATACGCGGGATACCGCTGCATTGGCCCGGCAGGCCGACATTCTGGTGGTGGCCACCGGGGTGCGTGAACTGGTGCGGGGTGACTGGATCAAACCGGGGGCCACAGTGATTGACGTGGGCATCACCCGCGTCACGCTGGAGAACGGCAAAACCCGGTTGGTCGGCGATGTTGTGTTTAACGAAGCCGTCAAAGTGGCTGGCCGTATCACGCCAGTACCGGGTGGCGTCGGCCCCATGACCATTGCCTGCCTGCTGAAAAATACTCTCACAGCTGCGCGCCTTCTGGTAACGGGAAAACCGGAATGAGCCTTTCACGCCTCTCCGTTGAACTGATTCCCCGCAGCACGGAAGCCTTGCTGGACGATGTTGCCAGCGTAAAGGCTCTGTTTGCCGCAGCCGATACGCTAAACGTGCCGGATCTGATGCGCTTTCCGCTGCGCAGTTGGGATGCTGCTGCCTTGATCCGCCCCCACTTTGCGCGGGTTGTCCCCCATATCCGGGCGATTGATATCGCTCCAGACGCCCCTCTGCCCGGCGCAGATCAGCCGGGGCTTGAGGAAGTGTTGGTTGTGCACGGAGATCCGCCAGCAGATCTGTCCCACCGCACCTACCCCAACAGCACGGAAAGCATTATCCGCCGCTACAAAAAGGAAGCGCCTCACCTGCGCATTTATGCGGCATTTGATCCTTACCGCCGTGCGCCATGGCAGGAACTGGAAGACGTTGCCCGCAAGAAAGAGGCCGGGGCGGAAGGGTTCTTCACCCAACCCGTGTTTGACCTGAAACTGTTTGACCTCTGCCGCGAATGGCTGCGGGATGAAACCGTGTTCTGGGGCTTGTCTCCCGTTATCGGCCCACGCTCACGCTCTTATTGGGAAACCACCAACCATGTGGTGTTCCCAAAGGATTTTGAACCCACGCTGGAGGCCAATATCCAGTTTGCCCAGACCGTATTACGGCAGCTTTCGCAGGAAAAAGGGCGGGCTTATCTGATGCCGCTCCGCGTAAAACTGGATCAGTATCTGCCACCGCTGCTAGAGGCTCTGGCATAAAGGCAGGTCTGTTCTTTCTGACTGCACACAAAAACAGTCTGACCTGATAAAATTCCTCTTTCACGAACGCCGTTTCAGGATAAAGTTTTGAAATGGCGTTTTTTCTTCTCTCATGGCATGGCGCGCTGGTGGGTTACACAGGCCTGCACATGCATTCCGCTTCTTTCACGGATATCCTGTTCCGTGCGGCATCCCCTGTGGTGTTGCATGATGACGGCACGATCGAGCCATGTGAGGCCTTTGTAAAAGTCGTGCCTGTGGACTCCATTGCCACCAGGCAGTTTGTGGCGCTGAAGGCCAACGCCCATTACCTTTCCAGCCGCGCAATTGACAAACTTGACACGATGCCTATCTGCGCCGCCTGGGAACATTTTCTGGCCCTTCCCACCACGCTCCTTCCCGTTCTGAAAGACCTGACCACCCGTGACTGGCACGAAAATGGCCGCTGGGTTGGGCGCGCCGTATGCCACGAACACCATATTCATCTGGGAGACTGGAAGTGGCCAGCAGAAGCACTACAGACGGAACGAAAAGGGGATGCCCTCACCCTTTGGACTGAAGGAAGTGACCAGCGGATCACTTTGACTCAATGCCCTTCCCGCACACTTTCAGCGCTACTGGAAACGCTGACAGAACGGTTGCAGATGGGAGAAATCCGGCCAAGCCAGAGCACACCCTGGGCCGTAACAGAGGAGCTGCGCGAGCAGATCCTCAAGGTGAGCGTCGCACCCGGCGATACGGGGCATCTGCTCCATCTGGCGCGCCAGTGTGGTTTTTTTGCCCTTTGGGATCTGGCGGCAGGGTTCCTCTCCTGCGCACGCGCGCAAGATACCAACCCCGATCTGATCTATTATGCTGCCATTCTGGCCCTGCGTACAAAACAGTATGAAACCGCAGCACATCTGCTGAGCGAAGCCCTGAGCGCCCGCTTCCCCGACACGGATCTGCAACGGATTCAACCTCTTCTTGATCGGGTGAACGCAGGGGAAGACGCTCTGCTGGATTTACCCCGCCGTCTGGGGCGCATGGGGCTGCCCATGTTTGACGGGTTCTTTGATCAGTTGCTTATCCCCATGCCCCTAGCACGGCAGAACAGCCATGATGTACGACAGGCCTACAGCACACGTTTTGAAGAAATCTGTTCAGGTCAGAGCATACAGCGTCGGCTGAAGATCCTGAAGGCTGAGGCCCATTTCAACGGCCTCAGCTATTGGGAAGAAGTGAACATGGGTCATGCCAGCTGGCTGGCTGGCCTGCGCAGGGAAGCCGATGCCCATTACGCGGCAGCAAAAGCACTGGCCATCCAGACACATATTCATCCCATCCATTATAATTGTGGAGTTTTTTCATGGCTGAGTGAGGCTGAATGCGACGCCCTCTCCTCCCGCGCTGTACCAGACCGGCTTGGCCTCTCTGGGTGGGAATGGCATTTCAGCCCGGAGGAAGAGGCTACCGCTTCACCACCAGCCCTGTGTCTGGTTTTCGGGTGTGATACCGGTTATTTCCGTTTTATCCCAAAGCTGGTGCTGTCCCTCCTTCGGGCCTGCCGAAGCACTCCGCCTGCCCAGCCTATTCACCTCTGTATCGGGGTGGAACAGCCAACCATGGAACAATTGACCTTCCTGACGCGGGTTTCAGAATGGCTGGCGGCCCATGATCCGCACGTGAAGCTCAGCTTTACCCATGGTTCTCTGACACACAGGGACGGCGCGACCTATACAGCCATCCGGTATCTGATGCTGCCCGAAATTGTGGCCCACTTCCGCTGCCCGGTGATTACAGCCGATTGTGACGGGTACTTCCCTGAAAACTTCACTACCCTGTGGCAACAGATGGCTGACACAGCGGATTATGGGTTCCGTCTGTACGCCTATAATCATGAGGGCCAGCAGGTGATGGGTGAACCCTGGGGTTTTGGCGCAGGTATTTCCTATTTTGGAGAAACCGATCTCCTGCCGCCCATCGCACACTTCCTGAGCGATTATCTGAACACGGCCTATGACCCCAAAAACCCGACCAACTGGTGTGTGGACCAATGTGCTCTAGCGGCTGCCTTCCGGCGCTTTGTGGCACCACGGTGGAATGACCTGCGCCTCAAATTCATGGATGAAGGAGAAACCCTGATGGTCATGCCCCATCATGTGGGTGGCAAAGACGCGCTCCTGACACACGAGGGCAGTGTGTCCATGACGGATGTGGTGGTGGATCTGGCACATCATACGCCGCTCCGTTCAGCTTCACTCTCCGGCAGGCCGTAAGCACTAAAAAAGGAGGCCCTTTTCAGGCCTCCTTTTTCCTGTCCGATGAAAACGGCGGATTTATCCTTCCGCAGACGCTTCATGCAGACCTTACGGGGCTTTTCCGCCGTAAACAGCCGTAAGGCTGGCCGCACCCAGACTATGATGATGCACCATGAAACCAACCAGAGCCGGGCTGGAGTCAGGGGTAACATCCAGTTCGGGCACATCCACCGCATGCACCGTAAAAACATAATGATGCACCGGTCCGGGCGGAGGAGCTGCCCCACCATAACCCGGCACGCCGAAGTCAGTCCTTACCTGCAAGGCCCCTGCGGGGAGCCCCCCTTTGCCTGACCCTGCACCTTCGGGCAGGCTGGTCACGCTTGCAGGAATATTGGCAACCACCCAATGCCACCAGCCGGACCCTGTTGGAGCATCCGGATCATACACTGTGATCACGAAGCTTTTGGTGCCCTCCGGCGCGCCTTTCCACTCCAGCGCGGGGGAAAGATTCTGCCCGGATTGCCCCATGCCGTTGTAAACCTGGGCCTGCGGCAGGGTTGCGCCCTCAGTAAAAGCCGGGCTTGAGAGAACAAACGCCATGGTGTGCTTTTCCTTTGTTACCAGTTGCGGCTGATCAGCCAGAATTCTTCAGACGTCAGGGTAACGGCCTTGCCAGCGTCAGATTCAGCCGCGGCACGGGCCAGAGCTTCAATCCGTTCAATCATGATGATCTTGCGCTGATGCGCTTCAGAAGATTCGTTGCTGGCCTGCAAAACACCCAGAGAGGTTTTGGCGGCTTTGGCAACGCGGGCCGCATCAAGCAATGCGTAAGACATTCTTTTCTCCAAATTTTCTCATACAAACAGGAGTGGACTTTGAACCTCGCCTGCTCGCACTTCAAGACAGGATGAGGCGTACCACCCATGCCATCTTTTGCAAAACCCGGCCGCCTCCTTCTGCCCTCTTCCCTGTGGGCCAGACGCATCAGTGCTCACAAGGTTCAGTTTTCCATCCATCTGCCCTCTGGCGCAGGCGCTGCCTATTGCGTAAACCCATCGGGCCATGAGCGACCGCACCGAAGATTTTGATTTCCACCTGCCCGAAACCCTGATCGCGCAGGAACCTGCCAGACCACGGGAAAGCGCCCGCCTGCTGGATGTGCCGCAAGACGGCCCGTTCCATGACCGGCATGTGTCTGATCTCCCCTCCCTGCTGCGCGCGGGTGATCTGCTGGTCGCAAACGATACAGCCGTTATCCGCGCCCAGTTGCACGCCCTGCGTGGGGAAGCCCGCATCGGCATTACGCTGGACCGTATTCTGGCCGATGGCACATGGCATGTGCTGGTCCGCAATGCGCGCCGCCTGCGGGTGGGCGATACCCTGACATTTACCGGCAGCCCCCACACTGCCGAGGTTCTGGCGCGGGAAGAGGGTGGCGGAGGCGTGCTCCGGTTCTCAGCAGAAGGCAGTGCCTTTGATGCGTTCCTGAAAGATGTAGGGGCTTTGGCGCTTCCACCCTACATTCACCGCCCACATGGCCCGACTGCGCAGGACGACAAAGACTACGCCACCATTTTTGCCGAGCATAAAGGGGCTGTGGCTGCCCCCACGGCGGGACTCCACTTTACGCCCTCCCTGCTGGAAGCAGTAGACGCGACCGGAGCTGAACGCTGCACTCTTACTTTGCATGTGGGTGCCGGCACCTTCCTGCCCGTGCGGGAGAACGATATCTCCAAACACCACATGCACGCTGAACGCGGGATCATCACGCAAGAAACAGCAGACCGTATCAACGCCGTACGGCAGGCGGGTGGCCGTATTATTGCTGTCGGCACCACAAGCCTGCGCCTTCTGGAAAGCGCTGCGGATGAAACAGGCCGGGTGCATCCGTTTGACGCTGAAACCTCCATTTTCATTCGGCCCGGCTACAAATTCCGGGCGGTGGACATGCTGATGACCAATTTTCATCTGCCACGCTCCACCCTGTTCATGCTGGTCAGCGCCTTTGCCGGAACAGAGCGCATGCGTGCGACCTACGCCCACGCTGTACACTCTGGCTACCGCTTCTATTCCTACGGAGATGCCTGCCTGCTGCGGTGCGCCAACCCCATTGATGCCCACCGCATTTCTCATCAGACCACTGCCCACCCCACGGGTGCGGCCGGAGCCCTTTCATGACCCGTTTCAACTGGACCTGCGAGAGCACGGACGGCAACGCCCGCGCTGGTACCCTGCACACTGCTCACGGCCCTGTTGCCACCCCCACCTTCATGCCTGTGGGCACTGTGGGCACCGTAAAAGCCATGACCATGGATGCTGTGCGATCCACCGGTGCGGGCATTGTGCTGGGCAACACCTACCACCTGATGCTGCGCCCGGGCGCGGAGCGGGTGCGGCAACTGGGTGGCCTGCACAAATTCATGGACTGGTCCGGCCCGATTCTCACGGATTCTGGCGGCTTTCAGGTCATGTCTCTGGGGGCGCTGCGCAAACTGGATCAGGATGGCGTCACCTTCAAATCCCATATTGACGGTTCAACGCATCGCCTGACCCCGGAAAGCTCGACCGACATCCAGCACGCGCTGGATGCCACCATCACCATGTGTTTTGATGAATGCCCGGCCCTGCCTGCGCCGCCAGAAATCATTGCCAAATCCATGCGCCTGTCCATGCGCTGGGCAGCACGCTCCCGCGAGGCTTTTGTGCACCGCGAGGGCTACGGTCAGTTTGGCATTGTGCAGGGCGGCACAGAAACAGACCTGCGGGCTGAAAGCGTGAAAGCCCTGACCGACATCGGGTTTGAAGGCTACGCCATTGGCGGCCTTGCCGTTGGCGAAGGGCAGGAATTGATGTTCGCCACATTGGACACCACCGTTCCGCTTATGCCGCAAAATGCGCCCCGCTACCTGATGGGCGTTGGCACGCCTGATGATCTGCTGGGCAGCGTGATGCGCGGCGTGGACATGTTTGACTGCGTCATGCCCACCCGTGCAGGCCGTACAGCCCGCGCGTATACAGAACGTGGCACCCTGAATTTACGCAACGCCCGCCACGCTGGCGATGCACGGCCCATTTCTCCACACTGTGACTGTCTGGCCTGTTCACGCCACAGCCGCGCCTATCTGCATCATCTGTTCCGGGCGAATGAAATTCTGGGCCCCATGCTGCTGACATGGCATAATATCGCCTATTATCAGCGGCTGATGCGCCAGATACGCCAAGCCATTCTGGAAGGCCGACTGGAAACGCTGGCTACACAGCTTCGGGCTGAATGGGCCGCAGAAGACTGGACAGAAGATGAAATGCCACAACCGGTCATCCCACCTGTTCCCTGACCCCGCCAGTGCTCGTACTGAGGATAAAGCAGGGCATGTCACTCCCTGCTTTATCCCCTACCGTCAAGCGGGTCAGAAGCCAGTTTCACCATATCCCCTTTTCCCGGCCCAAGCCGTAAGAGATCTCGCTTTCGCGGGGGCCTCTCTTGCCTGACTCACACTCCGTTTCCCCTCCCCGCCCCGCTGCACGCATGGAGAAGCTTGCCGCGCGTATTCGGGATAAAGCACTGGCTCTGGGGTTTGACGCCATTGGCTTCAGCCCTGCGCATTTGGGGCCAGAGGTACGCACGCGTCTGACCGATTTTCTGGCCAACGGCTATCAGGGAGAAATGGGCTGGCTGGCCGAACGTACGGACCAGCGCACGCATCCGCAGGATTTATGGCCCGATGCACACAGCGTGATTGCGCTCGGTCTGTCTTACGCGCCGGAAGGCGATGCCCTGGCAACCCTGCGCCAGCGAGATCGCGGCAATATTTCCGTCTATGCCCGCCACCGCGATTACCATGATCTGGTAAAAGGCATGCTGAAGCATCTGGCCCAATTTGTGGTCAAGGAAGGACGTGAGACTCTCGCCGCCGCACAAGCACAAGCACAAGCACAAGCACAAGCACAAGCACAGGCACAGGCACAGGCACAGGCACAGGCACAGGCACAGGCACAGGCACAGGCACAGGCACATCCGTTGTCTGAAACGCCGCAGGTCAAGGTCTTTGTCGATACGGCGCCTGTTTCTGAAAAACCTTTGGCAGAACAGGCAGGATTAGGATGGCAAGGAAAGCACACCAATCTTGTTTCCCGCACCCATGGAAGCTGGCTTTTTCTGGGTGAGATTTATACAACGCTGGCATTGCCTGCCTCTCCTCCCTCCGGAGGAAGCTGCGGCAGCTGCACGCGCTGCCTGACGGCCTGCCCCACACAGGCTTTTCCTGAACCTTATAAAATGGATGCAAGACGCTGCATTTCCTATCTGACCATTGAACATTCCGGCCCTATTCCGCACGCCTTACGCCCAGCCATAGGCACACATATCTATGGGTGTGATGATTGCCTGGCTGTATGCCCCTGGAACCGCTTTGCCCAGACATCCCGCCAGATCAAACTGCAGCCACGCCCAGACCTGATTGCCCCGGAACTGGCAACCCTCAGCCAACTGGATGATGCCTCTTTCCGCCAGATGTTTTCCGGTTCTCCCATAAAACGCATTGGCCGCAATCGCTTTGTGCGCAACGTGCTGATTGCCATAGGCAACAGCGGCGAACCTTCCCTGTTACCTCACGCCGAAAAGTTGCTGACAGACACAGACCCGGCAGTTGCCGAAGCTGCCCAATGGGCTACCCTCCGCCTGAAAGAGAATGGATCATGAGTTCGCATTTACGCAAACGCAGCCTTATTCTTTCCGGACATGACACAAGCGTGGCGCTGGAACCAGACTTCTGGGACGTTCTTGAGGAAATGGCAGATGCCTGCCAGCAGCCTCTGCCCGTTCTGGTTGCACGGGTGGATGCAGAACGCCTTCCACCACGCTCTCTTGCTTCTGCCTTACGGGTCCATGCCCTCAACTGGCTGCGCAAACAGGTCAATGCGACGACAGATGATAAAGCAGAACAACATTAAACGAAAAATATTTGAATTAGTCAGTCTATTTTAAAAATAATTCTAGAAAACAATCAGACCTAATAATAAATAATAAGGTGTTGAAAACACCTAGGTAGTAAGGCTACAAACACCTTCGTAAACACGATGAAAATAATAAGAATCTTGTATAGGAAATAAATTTTCAAAATAACAAATGGAATCCTGACGCTGAAGGACAGTTTGAAAAATAAACTATGAAAAAGCTGACGAGAGACTAGCAAGATTGAAAAAGTGAGTATGAAGGTCGATACGAAACCATCGGAATAAAAGCCAACACAGTCAGCCGCTGACGCCCCGTCCCTCCGCCTTATAGACTTTTCAAACAGCCTCTTAATCTCATTTTGTCACATGACAAATACGTTTTCCCCAAAAGGCCGGTCCACCAGATAGATAGTTTAACCGGCTTTTGCGTTCTCGGCAGGCAACAGCACTCACGTCAAAAAGCACGTTCCTTTCTGCTCTGGCTCTACAGCGCAGGACCTCCCCGCATTCCCTCTACCTCGCCTTGCCTTCAGCTTTTCAATGCACGCCAACGCCTACCTTTAACTTTGCATAAAATTTTACTTTTAATTTCAAAGTTAATTTCCTATGGTGAACTCACGGTTGCTGGCAACCACCCCTTCGGCTTGTGAGACGCTCCATGACCCAACAGACACATACCTTGCAGCAGGACATCAGTTTTTTACGTGCTCTGGCTGAAGCCGGACAACGCACGCCATTCACTTTTGGGCCTTTCCTTCTGGCGGGTGGCCTGGTTTTCGGGGTTGCCTCTGTCATTGCGTGGGCTGCCTCCCGCCACCTTCTTGGCCTTGAGCCTGACGCCATCATATGGATTTATGGGATCGCCATGTGCGTGCATGGGGTTTGCGTTTTCATCTTGGCACGGAAAGCAAACCTTACGGGCGCTTCTTCTTTCACCAATCAGGCCATGGCGCGGGTCTGGCAATCTATTGGGTGGTGTATTCTTACTGTCTTTCTAGCGGCCCTGCTGATCATGTGGCGGTGCCAGACAACACTGGTGTGGGCACTGTTTCCCTCACTGATTCTGGGGCTTTATGGAACAGGCTGGCTGGTTGCTGCTTTGATCTCGGGCCAGAAATGGCTGCAATTTGTTGCTGGCTCTTCCTTTGTTGGAGCTCTTCTGTCTGCACTGTTCATCAACTCACCTTATCTTTTCCTGCTTTATGGCAGTTTGCTCGTGCTTCTTTTGGCTGTGCCCGGCGGTGTGCTCATGCGCAAACAGAACGCTGTAGCCTAAACCCCCATGCCTCCTTTCAATATCCATGAGGTCGATGAAACCATTCACGGCCGGGTGCGGCTTGGCATCATGACCTTTCTGGCCGCCACCGGCACTGCGGATTTCACAACCCTCAAGACGCATCTTCAGGTTTCGGATGGAAATCTGTCCACTCACCTCAGAAAACTGGAAGAGGCCGGATATGTCCTGCAAAATAAAAGCTTTGCAGGGCGACGCCCTCTCACCCAACTCAGCCTGACAAAACAGGGACGAAGCGCCTATATCGCTTATCTGGACACCATGAGCCGTTTGGTCGCCTCGTCCGGAGACATGGCATGACGCCTGCGGTTCACGCGGGAAGCATTGTTCACCTTCCCTCGCCCTTTTTTATAATGCAAACCGTAAATAAAAATTAAGACCGCTCACCCGCCCTGCCTCCCCCTGAATTCGTAGCCATTTGAACAGGCGCGCCATGGCAGCGTTGCCGGTAGATTGCCTTCTCTTGCAGGCCATCTCCTTGCTATGGTGTTTGAAAGGCTGAAACCGGGCACCATATGGTACTCACAGCACAGATGGTTGAAGCGGACAGAATGGCGATTTGGGGTAAGATTTTTGGCGGCGTTGCCGGGTTTGCCATGGGGGGGCCTGTAGGGGCCGCCTTGGGCACGGCGCTGGGCCACGCTGCGGATAAAGGCACTTTGCTTCAGCCCCCGACAGGAGGGTGGAGTGACCGCTGGGCGGCCCGTGCCCGGCCTGATCCCAACGGGGCGGCAACCTTCATGGCGGCCAAACTGGCTGCGGCCATGGGCAAGAAAGAGCAGCTTTATGGCCTGAGCAGCGTGATTCTCTGCGCCAAGCTGGCCAAATGCGACGCCCCCGTGAACCGGCGTGAAATTAACGCCTTCAAGGCACGCTTTCGGGTTCCGCCAGAAAACATGCGCGAGTTGGGACGGCTGTTTGATATGGCCCGTCAACGCACGGATGATTATGAAGCCTTTGCCCGCGAACTGGGGCAGGCTTACGCTGATGACAAACAGCCACTGGAAGATCTGCTGGCAATTCTGTTCACCATTGCCCGCGCTGACCTTGCCGCTGATGAACCTTTAACCAAAGAAGAAACACGCTTCCTGCAACGGGTTCACGCCCTGTTCGGGTTAAGCAAGGGAGCATGGGACCGTGCGGAGCAGGGCCGCGCACGCCCTGCCATGGCGGAAGAAGATGCTTACGTGATCATGGGTGTAGAAGCCTCTCTCTCCAATGACGAGATTCGCGCGCATTGGAAAACACTGGTTCGCCAATATCACCCGGATGTGATGTCTGCCCGCAATGCGACACCTGCCGAAATTGCGGAGGCTTCTGCCCGTATTTCACGCATTAACGCGGCATGGGATCTGATCAAACGGGAACGCGGCCTGTAAACTGGCCGTCTGCCCCCCCAACAGAATCCCCTCACTCGCGCTTAATAATGGCGCGAGAAACCCCATAATTGCGGCATTCAGGCAACAGAGAACAAAAAAATCACACTCTGCGGTGAACCGAAGGGCCAGAGAGGCGCTTTTTTTCTTCTACCCTGCCTTCCGTGCAGAGAAGCCCTGCATTGCGTAGCGCCGTTCTCGTGGTAGACAAGGCGGCAGGATAGGCCTGCCATACGGTCAGGTCATATTAAGGATGCGTCACAGGGTGAAGGTGAAGGCGGCAATGAATTCAGGACGGAACGGCATGCGGCTCCGCCCTCGCGGTCAGGCACAGAATGGTCAGACCCGGGCAGGCTTTTCGGCTTATCGCCGTTTCTCCACCCGCTCTTCTCTTCTCGCTCTTTCTCTCCTGGCATTGGCGGGTTGCAGCAGCATCCGCAATCCGCCCCCCAAAGATCCGGACGCCCTGGCCGAATACAAACAGGCGAACGATCCGTACGAGCCCCTGAACCGCAAGGTCTACAACCTGACCATGACGTTCGATAAATGGGCGCTGCGGCCGGTAGCCAAGGCTTATGTGTGGGCCGTGCCCCGCCCTGTGCGGAATTCACTGGGCAACATGATCACCACCATGAACGAGCCCTCTGTCTTCTTTAACGATGTTGGCGCAGGTAAGCCACGCCGTGCGGGGGATGCGTTTGTACGCTGGTGCATCAATATGTCAGTCGGCCTTGGCGGGCTGATCGATGTCGCCAAAATGGCCGGATATCCTCATCATGATAATGATGGCGGGATGACGCTGGCCAACTGGGGCATTCCCTCCGGCCCCTACCTGTTCCTGCCCATGGGGCCATCCTCCATCCGTGACGGAATTGGTTACGGGATTGACCAAGGGCTTTCCCCTTGGAACTATGTACCACGTGGATATGGGCTGATCAGCTTCAACTGGGCCTATAACATGATGGCCGTTGTGCATGGACGCTCAGAACATCTGGATGAGCTGGATGCACTGCAGCGGGATGCGCTCGACCCGTACGCCACCATTCGCAGTGCGTATCAGCAGCAACGCAAGGCTCAGATAGAAGCTATCAAAAACGACCACCGAGCGACGGTGCCTTTGTGGTACCATGTCAAGAATAAACAACAAGGGTAACACTGACATGACATTCCTCTCTGGCCGCCGCTTTCTTCTGGGTGCCTTTGCCATGGTATGTGCAGGCAGCCTTTCCATCCTGCCGGCCCATGCAGCTCAGAATACCCGCCAGTTCATTCAGGACTTCGGCAACAAGCTGGTGGCTATTGTAAATAGCCCGGTCTCTCTTTCTGAAAAAAAGGAAAGAGTTATGCCGCTTATCCAGGAAAACGTGGATATTGATGGTATTGGCCGCTATTGCCTTGGCCGCTACTGGAAAGTTGCCACACCTGCCCAGCAGAAAGAATATCTGGGCCTGTTCCATCAGGTGCTGGTGAACGCCATTACCGACAAGCTGGGCGATTATCGTGGCGTGAGCTTTACCATTGGCAATGTCACCAAATCCGGTGAGGATGACGCTGTTGAAGCCACTCTTCTGCGCCCCCAGCAGCCCCCCGCAACCATGCAGTGGATTGTGAATAACTCTCCCAAAGTGGTGGACGTTATTGGCGAAGGGGCCAGCCTGCGCCTGACACAGCGGCAGGACTATTCCTCCTACATCGCCCGTAACGGCGGCAACGTGGATGCACTGATCAGCGCCCTGAAGCGCCAGATTGCCCACCACACAACGGCCGCCACACAGCAGTAAGCCTCTTCCGCCTCCGGCAACGGAGCGAGATCAAAAAGCGTCACTCTTCTGGAGTGGCGCTTTTTTTGTGCTCATCTGATCTCCCCTTGAATTGTTACAAATTGGGGAAACTCTTCTCTCGTCCGCTCTTTCATGAAAGATGAGACAGGCCGCTGAAAAGCAGGCTGAACCGTCAGGACAGGAAAAGAGCACGATCATGACCCTCGTCCACAACCTTCTGCGGCACAGGTACGCATTACTTCTGCCATACGCTGTTCTGGCAGGAACCACATTTCTCTCCCCTCGCCACGCACAAGCAGCACATTCCCTCATTACGCAGTTTCAGGGATGTCCGGCAGACGGGCAGACAGGTCCTGTTGCCGCCCCAACGGTTCTTCCTACCCCTTTTGCCTTGGCTGCCCCTCTTCCTGCCGGCCTAACGCTTTATGCTTCTCAGGATCTGGCCGCCGTGGGGCCGGTTGGGTGGCATTGTCTGCAACTGTATGGCTCATCGGGCACTTTCCTGATGCTCCGGCCCGAAGCCTTTCCCCAGTCAGACAGGGCCGCGCTTGAAGCCCAAACCAACGGCCCCGGTATTCAGGTTTCCTCCACATTTGGAACAACCAGTGGCCGTTTTGACGTGGCACGCACCGTTGCCCGCGCCTTTCCCAACTATCAGACGTATGTGCAGTCAGTCATTCAAGAAGGGATAGAGCCTGCCAGCCACTTTCCGAGCGGCCCATATCCGGATGACCAGATAACGCGCGAAGGGGATAGAGATGTTGCTTTCACAACCCCACCGCACACAACCGGATTCGGCACAGAAAGCCGCCTGATAGCCAATAACAGCCCCATACAGGGCCTTCTCCACCTGACCACAGCACATGATCTGATGGCGCTTCAGGTACGGCTTCCTCCCAGCCAGAGTCACCTGACCCAGACAATTATCGAGCAGACTCGCAAGCTTAATGCAGATTTTGGACGTTAACCTACGCTGTCGTCGCCACTTCCTGACGGAAGATTGGGTGCTTCTCCGGAAAAAGAAACGGATGCTCTGAAGCCGGCAAGGGAAATGTGAAGGCCTGCCTTCAGGGCATATGCGTCATCAGTTCATCCCAATGACAGCAAGAGATTGGGATCGCTCCCCTTGTCTCCGGGCAAAAACGCCCGGCCACCTTACGGTCAGCGTTTTTCGCGCACGCGCTCTAATCTGCGTTGCGGCGGCAGAAGTCTCCGCTTCTTTCAGGAAGGGCGGATGCTTTCATAGACAACCATCGTCTGACCATCACGCTCGAATGTTTCACACTCGCGCATCCCGATTCCCTTCAGAATACTGCGTGAGGGAAGATTGGTTTCTTTTGCCACAGCGACAACACGGGGAATCCCCGCATTATGCGTAAAACTTAAAGCCGCGTTGGCAGCTTCACGCGCAATTCCTCGCCCACTTGCCCAAGGATAGAGGGCAAACCGCAGGCCGAATCCTCGCCCATCCGGTCTGTCATGGATGCCGGTCATCCCCACAAATTTGCCGTGCTCGTGAATGGTGAAAATACCCACACGATGACAGGCCCAGAACGCAATATCATCCGCCATATCGCGTTCAGCTTGTTGACGGGTGCACACGCCGCCCAACATCTGGCCAAAAGCGCCGCCATCGGCCTTGAGGCGAACCATATCTTCCATATCACGCCAGGTAACTGGCTGGAGCACCAAACGGCCAGTGCGGACTGTACGAGCATCAGACATGGCGCGCCCTCCGCACAAAGGCAGGGGTACGCGCAAACGCCCCGGCATGGGGCGTCAGACAAAAAAAGAAAGATTTACCTGAGGGCAGACAGGACGGATGCCGCATCAGACACCCATCCGAGCCAGATCAGCGGGCGATGGGCCGATAACGGATGCGGCCCGGTTCCGTAGCATCAGCACCCAGACGCCGGCGTTTGTCTTCCTCATAAGCTTGGAAGTTTCCTTCAAACCACTCGACGTGGGAATCCCCTTCAAACGCCAGAATATGCGTTGCCAGACGGTCCAGGAACCAGCGGTCATGGGTAATGACCACGGCACACCCCGGAAATTCTGCCAAGGCTTCTTCCAGCGCACGCAGGGTATCCACGTCCAGATCGTTGGTTGGTTCGTCCAGCAGCAGCACGTTGCTTTCCTTGCGGAGCATCTTGGCCAGATGCACGCGGTTGCGCTCACCACCGGAAAGAATGCCAACCTTCTTCTGCTGGTCTGAACCCTTGAAGTTGAACGCCCCGACATAAGCACGGGAAGGAACGGCGCGCTTACCCAGATAAATGACATCCGTGCCGCCGGAAATTTCTTCCCACACGGTCTTGTTGGGGTCCAGATCGTCACGGGACTGGTCAACATATCCCAGCTTTACAGTCTCACCGATTTTCAGTTCCCCCGAATCCGGCTTTTCCTGACCCACGATCATCTTGAACAACGTGGACTTACCGGCACCGTTCGGCCCGATCACCCCGACAATACCACCCGGCGGCAGTTTGAAGCTGAGATCGTCAATCAGCAGACGGTCACCAAACCCTTTGCTGAGGTGATCGGCTTCAATCACCGTGCCGCCCAGACGCGGGCCGGGCGCAATGACGATATCCGCCACACCCGTCTGCTTTTCAGCGCTCTGGGCCAGCATTTCTTCATATCGCGCAATACGGGATTTGCTCTTGGCCTGACGCGCCTTGGGGCTGGACCCAATCCATTCCTGTTCGGCGGCAAGGGCACGCTGGCGGGCACTTTCTTCCTTTTCTTCCTGTGCCAGACGCTTGCGCTTCTGTTCCAGCCAGGAGGAATAATTGCCTTCAAACGGGATACCGCGACCGCGTTCGATTTCCAGAATCCAGTTGGTCACGTTGTCCAGGAAGTAACGGTCATGGGTGATGACCATCACGGTGCCCTGATAATCGTGCAGCGTCTTTTCCAGCCATGCCACGCTTTCTGCGTCCAGATGGTTGGTTGGTTCGTCCAGCAGCAGGATATCAGGCTTTTCAAGAAGCAGGCGGCACAAAGCCACACGGCGGCGTTCGCCACCGGAGAGCTTGTCTACCGGGCTGTCAGCAGGCGGGCAGCGCAGTGCATCCAGCGCGATCTCCAGCTTGCGGTCCAGTTCCCAGCCATCGCCAGCATCAATCTTTTCCTGCAGATCGGCCTGTTCAGCCAGCAGGGCATTCATTTCATCATCTTCCATGGGCTCAGCGAAGCGCATGGAAATCTCGTTGAAGCGGTCAACGGCCTTTTTCAGGTCGCCAAAGCCTTGGGCCACGTTCTCGCCAACGGTCAGTTTGGGGTCAAGCTGGGGCTCCTGCTCCAGATACCCGACCTTTACGCCCTCAGCCGCCCAGGCTTCCCCGCCATATTCCTTATCAATCCCCGCCATGATTTTGAGCAGGGTGGATTTACCGGCACCGTTAACGCCCAGAACACCAATTTTCACGCCCGGCAGGAAGGACAGCGTAATGCCTTTGAACACTTCCCGACCACCCGGATAGGACTTGGTCAGATCCTTCATCACATAGACGTATTGATATGGTGCCATGAGATGAACTCCCGCGAATGGACTGGTAAAAAGGCGCCGATAAGGACGTGAAAGGCAAAAACCTGCGCCCGGCAGGACTTGAACCCGCAACCTAGCCGTTATGAGCGGCCCGCTCTAACCAATTGAGCTACGGGCGCGCAGGTGGCTCTCTGATTACGCAACCTGACACATTTGGCAAGAGTTCTGAGTGTGAAAAACAGCCAAAATTCACTCCCTTCTGTTCCGACTTGGCAAGTCGCACCATGGCGGATAGGGTCTGGCATCCGTATTTTACCCATGCTGGAGCAGCCTTATGGACGTGTCGAAACTCTCTCCTGGTAAAGATGTGCCGTTTGACATCAATGTGGTGATCGAAATCCCGCAGGGATCTTCCGTCAAATACGAAATCGACAAGGAAAGCGGCGCCCTGTTTGTGGACCGCTTCCTGTTCACGCCCATGGCCTACCCCACGGCATATGGCTTTATTCCCGGCACGCTGGCCGCTGATGGAGACCCGACAGACGCCCTGGTGCTGACCCCCAGCAACGTTGTGCCCGGCTCCGTGATTCGCGCCCGTCCCATCGGTGTGCTGAAGATGGAAGACGAATCCGGCCAGGACGAAAAAATCATCTGCGTCCCGCATGACAAGGTTCACCCGCAGTTCAGCAAAGTGGAAAGCGTGCAGGATCTGCCGGAAATCACCGTCAAGGCGATTGAGCACTTCTTCACCCGCTACAAGGATCTGGAACCCGGCAAATGGGTGAAAGTGACCGGCTGGGGCACCCGTGAAGAAGCAGGTGACTTCATCCGCACTGGCGTGGAAGAAGCCAAAAAGGCCAAATAAAGCGTTTTCGCCTTTCTCCTGCGGTTCCATCACACCGTAGGAGGGGTTCGAGAAACCGGAGTGTGCGGCTTATGCCGCCCTCCGGTTTTTTTATGCGCGTTCCTCAGGAGACGACAGCTAAGGCAGTTCCCTCCAGTGAGAAGAAAAGGGCCTTCCAGAATACCCATCTCATACTCCTGGTGTGAGATATCTTACTGAAACATGGGATTATCAAAAGGCACCGAGAACGCGACACTCCCATTCCTGCTCCTGTCACGGTTGGTCTGCCCATGCCTGAAGCCGCACCGCACTCACACTCTGCCGGACGTCAGCCCGTCCTCTTCCTGCCGCATGGCGGGGGGCCTTGCTTCTTCATGGACTGGCCGGATACATGGGATGCCATGGCGGCTTACCTGCGCGGGGTGCGCAATACCCTTCCCCAGAAGCCAGATGCCATTCTGGTTGTATCTGGCCACTGGGAAACCCGAGTGCCAACCGTAACCTCTGGTGCTCATCCGTCATTGATTTATGATTATTACGGCTTTCCGCCCCACACCTATCAGCTTGACTATGCTGCACCGGGTTCACCCCAGTTAGCTCAAACAGTGCAACATCTGCTTACGGATGCGGGTATCCCCGCAGAACAAGATCCCCACCGCGGCTTTGACCACGGCGTCTTCATTCCCTTCATGCTGGCGTTTGAAAAGGCGGATATTCCCGTTGTGGAACTCTCTCTGCAGCAGGATATGGACCCGGCCCAGCATCTGCGTATCGGGCAGGCCCTCGCGCCGCTGCGGGATCAAAACATCCTGATCGTGGGCACCGGCCTGACCTACCATAATCTGCGCCACTTCATGACGGGTGACCCACGTTCCAATGATGCCGCCCGCCAGTTTGACACATGGCTGGCCCAAGCCATCACCCAGCCGGAAACCCAACGTAATCAGGCACTCGTTCAGTGGGAAAGCGCGCCCGCCGCGCGCATCTGCCACCCCAGAGAAGACCATCTGCTTCCCCTGATGGTCGTTGCAGGTGCCGCGGGCACAGATTCGGGCGTCCGCACCTATAGCGACACGGTTATGGGCAAGGCTCTTTCCGGCTTCACCTTCGGCGGCTGATCTTTTTCCCGGCAGAGTACGAACCCAACGCTCTCGCGTTAGGGCAAAGCGGACATATGCCTCCCTTCCTTTGTTTCTCACCACTCCCCAAGGATGTTTCATTATGTCTAAAAGACTTCTCACATGCTCTCTTGCTGTTGTCGGCATGGCAGCTTCTCTCAGCATGGCGCTGGCAGAAGGCGCTCCCCAACAGGTTCAGAGCGGTACCTACAAAGTCGAACCCGGCCATACGCAGGTAGTATTCTCCCTGCTGCATTTCGGCTTTACCAATTATTCCGGCCTGTTCTCCGGTGCCAGCGGCACACTCGCTTTGGACAGCGTGCATCCTGCTGCGTCCAAACTGACCATTTCTCTTCCGGTCAGCAGCGTTCAAACCACCAGTGATAGACTGACAGACGAACTGAAGGGCGCGGACTGGCTGGACGCAGCCAAATACCCCACGGCCACCTTTGTTTCCACGCAGGTCGTGCCCGATGGCAAAGGAGGAGCCTCCATTACCGGCAATTTCACTCTACATGGCATCACCCGCCCCCTTACGTTGCAGGCACGCTATGTGGGGTCTGGGGTAAACCCCATGGACAAGGCTTATACGGTTGGCTTCCAGGCGACAGGGGTCATTAAACGCAGCGAATTTGGCGTAAAAACCTACGTGCCAATGGTTGGCGATGAGGTGACACTTGCCATTGCAGGAGCATTTGAAAAGCAGAACTGACCGATCTACGCCCCCTTCCCTGCCTTACCGGATGGGGGTTTTTCGGGCCGTTCCTTCCACCCTGCCTACCGGCACATGACGAAGGGGCGCGCACCTCCCGCATGCCTCCAACAATCGTCCATTTTCTCCATAAGTCTCTGGATTAAAGAGAAAAATACATAATCTGCATTTTTTTTACCCAAACCCTGTTGCCAAACGAAAAATCCCCGCTATAAGACCCCTCATACCGACGCACACTACTGGTGAGCGTCAGGACTGCGGGTGTAGCTCAGTTGGTTAGAGCGCCGGCCTGTCACGCCGGAGGTCGCGGGTTCGAGCCCCGTCACTCGCGCCACTTTCTCTCAAAATACAAATTAAATGAGAAAATGGCGCGCCCTTCCCCTGTGGCATTTGATCCCATGCCAATCCCCCATCGTTTTTATCGTTAAACTGCTACCCTTTCCGGCATTTTTTACAGCCAAACCTATGGGTAGCTTCTGTAGCCGCCCGTTAGATGTCAGCGCGATAACGCCTTGGCCTATCGCCACGACCATGCCTCTGCCCGCAATCGCACGAAGCGTGCAGGGTAGGATTAGAGGGAGAATGTGTCCGGCAATTTAAGAAGCGCTGCACCTTATGCGTTGCAGAACCGCCCGCTGCCCGCAAAACGCCACCCTTTTAAGGGAACCGTATTGGAGGGATGGTAGAAGCTATTTGAAAAGCCCTTCCCCAATAAACCCCGTAGAACTCTTGAGATCGAAAAGGCAGGTTTGAAAACCCGATAGAGGATCTTTGGCACAAAAACCAACGGCCCAGAGGCGTAACACAAAGCCCCATCAGGTGGACGCCTCACTCTACCACACAGGCAATAATCGGGCTGGCCTTTTATGGATGGCGCCGAAAACCTGCTTCCCGGCAGAAAAAACCACTCTGATTGATCAGACTGGATCTACGCTCTACTCAGCCATTGCCTCCGGCAGGCAGGCAAGCAGGCAAGCAGGCAAGCAGGCAAGCAGGCAAGAGATTGCAAACTTTCCCTCCTCCTTTGAGCAAGCGTTGCGTTCCGCAGGGAATGGAGAACGCTTCGCTTGCACGGTCAAAAGAAGAAGGTAGGAGACAGTTTTTCGACGATATAAAAACGTCTGACGCCCACTGACTGAGAATCAATCACCCAGTGCAGCTGCACCTTCCACAGCCACGGCAACAGCATGCACGGTTGCGGCAATACGCGCGGCGGTCTGAACAGCTTCCGCCCCCAAGGCTTCTCGCACAATCTTCTCGTGGCTGGTTACGCACAGGTCACAGCCGTTGATGACGGACACAGCCAGAGACCACAGTTCAAAATCCACTTTTTCCACGCCCGGCCGCCCAATCACACTCATGCGGAGCTGTGCTGGCATCTTGGCATAGTCACCGCCTGCCATATGCACAAAGCGGTAGTAAATGTTGTTCATCCCCATAATAGCCGCGGCAGATTTGGCAGCACTCAGGGCTTGAGGGGAAAGCTTGCCCCCAAATTCAGCAACAATAGCCTTGGTGACATCATCATTACGAGACGCGATGGCAGAGACAATGAACGTACCGGCAAGCTGCTGCTGCGTCAGGGCAATATCATTGGCGAGAGAGCTGAGATTCAACCTCAGATCCTTCGCATAATCGGGAATACGATCCTTCAGGGCATCAAGGGACATGGGTCAATCCGCAGAAATTAAAGAAGTAGGGGAAACGAGACACCTTCTACCGGGAAAACTTACCGGACATCAGGCACTCTCAGCATTCGGGAAAGCAGGGCGCAGGGCCGCAGTACAAACCCGCATGGAGCAGACTGCTCGGGCTGCCGTCCCATCACAGGGCAGGCAAACCGGAAGCGTTGCCTTCGCAGCAGACCGAAATCGCCACGAAGACAACCGCCAGATCAAAAACCATCAGAGACAGCATGATCTGGCTGATAAAGCAGAAGGATCAGACTTTGATGAAGTCGTCACCCTTCTTCCAGTTGCAGGGACACAGTTCGTCGCTCTGCAGGCCATCCAGAATACGCACGATTTCCTGCGGGTTACGGCCCACGGACAGATCGTTCACGGACACGTGGCGAATGACGCCGTGCGGGTCCACAACAAAGGTTGCGCGCAGGGCCACACCGGCATCCTTCGCCATCACGCCTGTGCCTTCTGTCAGCTCACGCTTGATGTCAGCCAGCATCGGGATCGAGAGATCCTTCAGGTCTTCGTTGTGCAGGCGCCAGTTAAGGTGCACGAATTCGCTATCGATGGACACACCGTAAACAACGGCATCACGATCAGCGAAGTCTTTGGACAACTTGCCAAATGCCACGATTTCCGTGGGGCAAACGAACGTGAAGTCTTTCGGCCAGAAGAAGACAACCTTCCATTTGCCAGCGTCAGACTTATCAGAAATCTGAACGAATTCGCCCTTCAGCCCTTCGGGACCACCCGGAACAGCAGTCAGATCAAAGCTCGGAAATTTATCACCAACGGTCAGCATCAGATTGCTCCTTATATGTTGGGCATATGTTACAGCGGCACATGCGCACCGCTGCCGCGGAAGTATCTATGGCGCGATGCGTCCATTCATGCCAATGAATATTTTATATCAAAACAATCGGAATGATCGATTAACAATCCCCCTCCTGTTCTTCAAAAGAGAATCATGTCTGCGCATCTGCTGCCAGCCGTAAACGTGTGAGGTCTGCCATGCTTCCCCTCCCTTCTGCCCAGCAACTTCGCTACCTGATTGCCCTTTCAGAACTCCGTCATTTTGGCAGGGCGGCGGCAGCCTGCGCCGTGACGCAATCCACGCTTTCGGCAGGCATCATGGCGCTCGAACGCCAGCTTGACGCCCAACTTCTGGACCGCACTGTGGGAAAGAAAGTGGTCTTCACACCACTGGGGCATGACATTGCCAATAAGGGCCGGCAGGCGCTGGAAGCGCTGGAAGCCGTGCCGCAACTGGCCGCTGCCGCCCGTACACCACTGACAGGCGCGCTACGGCTAGGTATTATTCCGACAATTGGCCCTTTTCTCCTGACGCCGCTGGTCAAAATCATCCGGCTGCGCTTCCCTCAGATTGTGCTCTCCCTGACAGAAGACACAACCGAACATCTCTTGGAGAAACTGTCCCTCGGGCGGCTGGATATGCTGGTGCTGGCCATGCCCTGCCTGTGTGATGGCACGGAAACGCTCCCTCTGTGGCAGGACCCGTTTCATGTTGTCATGCCGGAAGGCCACGACCTGAGCCACCTCACGCATGTGCCAGTGGAGCGCCTGGAAAACCAGCGCATGATCATGATGGAAGACGGCCACTGCCTGCGGGAGCAGACGCTCGCTGTCTGCCGCCAGGGCCGAGGATGGGACAGTTCGGACGGAGAAGGCGACTCCACATTCACAGCCACATCGCTCCAGACCATGGTTGAAATGGTGGAACTGTCTCTGGGCATTGGGGTCGTGCCCGCATTGGCTATTGAGAACGGCCTTCTTCAGAATCATCGTGTTGTCGCCCGCCCGCTTTCCGGCGGTCCGGTGTGGCGCACCATCGGGCTGGCATGGCGCCCCCGATCCCCGCGCGCGGCGGATTTCCATACTCTGGCTTCAGCTTTTGCCACCCTTGCGCCCGCCAACCGGGAAACACCCAGGCCGGACCTTTCCGCAATCGGGAAAAAAGACACGGCCAGATCCAAATAAAACGGCAAGAAACCAGCCCCAGAAGAAGAAATTCCGTCTGGAACCCTTGAGAAACATTGACTCGTACAGGCGGGACCGGTATGTGCCCACTCAACTTGTTTCCAGTTCCTTAAGCATCGGCGGAGTAAAACGGGCCATGAAAATCAGAAACAGCCTGAAGTCAGCCAAGGTGCGCGATAAAGATTGCCGTGTCGTGCGGCGTCGCGGCCGGGTTTACGTCATCAACAAGAAGAACCCCCGCATGAAGGCTCGTCAGGGCTGATCCATGCCATCTCCGGCCTCTTCCGGCTGGCGTTTGACGCATGACATGCGCGCAACCCGTTTTTCCGCACGCCGGAGAAACGGGTTTTTGCATTTGCGCTCCCGTTTTCTGATACTCCTCATGGCTGGTTCCTGCCTGCTTGCCTCTGCCGGGCAGATAGTGGCGGCCCCCACTTCCACGGCACATCCACCTGCTTCTGCTGGCTCAGCCCCTTCCTCCGCCCCGTCCAAGGCTCCCACGCCTCCGCCCGCGGCTACATCACCTCAGCAGAGCAGCCACGATAACAAGCCTTCTGCACCTTCTGCCAAGAAACTGACCCGTCAGGACCGGATCGGCCTGTTGGCAGACCAGCTTGCCCACGCCAAGACGCCAGAAGAAGCCCATACGCTGGAAGACATGCTGGAAACCCTTCGTTCTGCCGGGCTTTCCCCCACAACTCAGCTTCTACTGCGTCGTGCACAGAAAGATGTGTCTGCGGAAAAACCAGATAACGCTGTGGACGATATGGGAGACGCCATAGCTCTCCAGCCAGACCAGGCCATTCTCTGGCGCTCACGCGCCCAGATGCGTCTGGTCGCCGGTGATCTGGCTGGAGCCGTGCAGGATCTGGGTGCGGCCCTCCAGCGGGACCCGAAAGATGCCCAGAGCTGGAACCTGCTGACAACAGTTGAAGAGCACCGCAATGATGGTCAGGCTGCGCTGAAAGCCTGGCAGAAAATGCTGGATCTCAATCCCATGGCGGACAAAAATCACAAGCGCCTGGATGCGCTCCGTATCAAAGCCTTCGGCCAGCCTACCTGAGATACGTCCGTTCTACACGAGAGCAGTTTGAAACATCTGGCAAGCCGGCCCCACAAATCTGTTTGGGACCGAGGATGTTGGATACTCGTCCCGATGGCCCCGCTCCATCACGCTTTCAACTCAGCCTTTCGGCTCCTGTGCGGGCTGACTTTTCACACGGCGTCTAACGGCGGCACGTCTTAGGCCTGCTCGTTTTCAATCAGGCTTTTGCGGATTTTCCGCCCCCGTTCGATGCGGTCCACAATATACGCTTCATCTCCCCATCGGATGGCGCGTGCCATGGCTTGTGCGTCTTCCATGAAGCGCGCCAGCATTTCCAGAAGCGCGTCCCGGTTTAACAGAAAGATATCGCGCCACATGATGGGATCAGAGGCTGCGATACGGGTAAAATCCCGAAAGCCGGATGCGGCAAAATCCAGCACTTCCGAGCGCGTTTCATCTGCCAGATCATCCGCCGTGCCACAAATGGTAAAGGCCAGCAGGTGCGGTAGGTGACTCACAATGGCGCAAACACGGTCATGATGCGCCGGGGTCATTTCCCTCAAGCGTGCCCCACACCGCTCCCACAAAGTGCGAATGGCGTCCACGGCTTCAACAGGTGTGTTGTCCAGCGGGGTCAACAAGCACCAGCGTTTTTCAAATAGCGTAGCAAAACCTGCATCCGGCCCGGAAAACTCGGTGCCCGCCATTGGGTGCGCGGGCACATAAGGGACATCGGGCCGCAAATAAGGGGTAATGGCTTCTATGACCGAAACCTTGGTTGATCCCACTTCTGTCAGAATCGCACCCGGACGCATGGCGGGCAACACCTGCGCGGCAACGGGCCCCATTGCCCCCACAGGCACGCACAGCATGACACAATCAGCTTGGGCTGCAGCCTCGGCAGCATCGGCCATGACTTCGTCTGCTATGCCCAACTCGGATACGCGTGCCCTGACCTCTGGCGAAACATCAACCGCAATGACACGCCGAGCCAGCCCTCCGAACTCCCGCGCACGCCGAAGGACAGAAGATCCGATCAGCCCCGGCCCGACCACCACCAGCGTCTCGAACACAGGAGGAAGAGGCGCCGCTGACGCACCGGGACGACTCTGGTTGTCAGGCATGGAAAGCCCCGCATCGGCCACGCCCGTCACTCCTTCACCACGGAAGAAGCCGGAACATAGCCAACCTCTGTTTTAGGCATGGGCTTGGCGCTTGGGGTCCGCAATCCACGCACTTCCATGAACTGCCACAGCAGCAACACCGGAATGCCAATGGCCAGTTCACGCCCACGCCGCAGGAGAGAAAGCCCGAGAGAGACGGAAGAATCGATTCCAAAGGCATGACCAAGGGCCATATAGGCTCCTTCCTGCACACCCAGACTGCCCGGCACCAGAAAGCCGAGTGACATGATGGCGCACGTCACACCCTCAACAGCCACCGCGTTGGGGAAGGAGAGAGACGCGCCAAGGAAACCCGCTGTCATCCACAGCATGGCGGCACTCCCCAGCCACCCCACCAGATGGTAGGCGGCAGAAGCGCAGATACGGCCAGGACGGCCCCATACTGCTTCCATCCGTTCCTGCAGATCATCCGCGCCATTAAGCACGCTGTCATGCCACTGAGACGCCAGACTGCGGGTGAACATCCCCCCAAAACGGCGGAAAATGCTGCCACCATGCCGTTGGGTCCAGATAAAGCCTGCCGTGCCGACAATCAGAAACACCGCCCCTATAATGACAGGCATCACAAACGGGCTGTTGCGCTGGTGGGCCACCAGAAACGCCACCCCCAGAAGCACAAAGGCCACCTGCCCCATCACTTCCGTGGTGATATCCACCAGATTGGCGCACGCGGCTTCTGGCAGATCGACCTGTCTGGCCTCACGCCCATGCAGGCCGTGCCCGGAACAGGTGGCCCGAATCCCGATAACAATTCCCCCAAGCTGGGAGAACGGCAGACAGGTGGCCGCAGCATCACGCACCATCCGCGCACCAAGCAGGCGCAGATAACCAATCTCGGGAAACGCAGCGTGCCAGGCAAGGCCCAGCACTCCGTCCACCGCCAACTGGCAGCATACCATCAGAAGAAAGCCGCCCAGACCAATACGCATAACAGCATGAACCACAGAGCCAAAACCGCTCCATGCCATGGCTGCCGTAATGGCCAAAAGGCCCAGCAAAGTGAGAAAAATCGTAAGCTTTTTCAAGGCCTAAGCTCTATCTGCCCGAGAAGCCCCCCTGGGCCTCCCAGCGCCTGGCGGCAGTCAGTCCATCCAGGAGGGCTTTGTTCGTGAGTGGAGGATCACTTACACCAGCACGGGGTCTGGCGCCACCTTGGAGGGCAGGATAAAGAGACAATCCAGCCGTTCGGGTTTCACACCCGTCCTTTTTATACCCTTGTGGGAGCGCACTTTCATGACCGCCCATACGCTCGTAACCGGCGCGACAGGTTTTGTCGGGTCTGCCGTAGCCCGTACGTTGCTGGAACGCGGCCACACCCTGAGACTGATGGTGCGTGAAGGCAGCGATCGCCGCAACATTGCCGATATTCCGGCCGAACTGGTGGATGGTGATCTGTCCCGCCCGGAAACCTTCGCCCGCGCGGTGGAAGGCTGCCGCTATGTGTTTCATGTTGCTGCTGATTACCGCCTGTGGGTGCCTGATCCCGCCCCCATGATGACGGCCAATGTAGAAGGCACGCGCCTGCTGATGCTGGCAGCGCAGAAAGCTGGCGTTGAACGCATTGTCTATTGTTCCTCCGTTGCGGCACTGGGCCTGATTGGCGACGGTACGGAATCGGATGAAGAGACTCCTGTGCAAGAGCATGGCGTCATTGGCATCTACAAGCGTTCAAAATATCGTGCGGAACAGGAAGTTCTGCGCCTGGTGCAGGAAAACGGCCTGCCCGCCGTTATTGTGAACCCGTCCACACCCGTTGGCCCGCGCGATATCCGGCCGACACCGACAGGCCAGATGATTCTGGACTGCGCAGCGGGCCGCATGCCCGCCTACGTGGATACGGGCGTGAACATTGTGCACGTGGATGATGTGGCAGAAGGCCATGCTCTGGCCCTCGAACGCGGCACCATTGGCGAAAAATACATTCTGGGCGGAGAAAACTATCTACTGCGAGACCTGTTCGCCATGGTGTCTGAAATTGCCCATGTGCCACCGCCGCGCATCCGTCTGCCGCAGGAAGTGATCTGGCCTGTTGCCATTGTTTCAGAATGGCTTTCCCGTTCTTTTGGGTTCTCTCCGCGCGTTACGCGTGAGATGCTGGCCATGTCCCGCAAGAAAATGTTCTTTTCATCAGAAAAAGCCATCAAGGAACTGGGCTATTCCCCTCGCCCTGCCCGCAAGGCGGTGGAAGACGCCATTACCTGGTTCCGTAATAATGGAATGCTGAAATAAGGAGGCTGAGGGATGGTTTTCGGCCTGGCTGTTCTCTCCGCGCTCATCTGGTTCGGGCTCATCTTTTTCCACGGTAAATTCTGGCAGGGCGGGCCCATTCTCCGCCCTGCCAACCCCTCTCATACCCCTGCGGATATTGCCCCCAGTGTCACAGTGGTCATTCCAGCACGTGACGAGGCCGAAGGCATTGAAGCTGCGCTGGGTTCCCTGTTACAGCAGGATTATCCCGGCAAGCTCTCTCTCATTCTGGTCAATGATCGCAGCGAGGACGATACGGGGGCCCTTGCTCGCAGCCTTCCAGACCCCATGGGGCGGCTTACAGTTCTTGATGGTGCCGACCCATCTCCCGGCTGGAGCGGCAAGCTCTGGGCCGTGGCGCAGGGTGTGGCGGAAGCCCGTCGACAACAGGAACAGGACACCGGCTATATCCTGCTGACAGACGCAGATATCGTCCACGCACCGACCCATGTCTCCACTCTGGTCGCCAAAGCCCAGACAGATGCCTTGCACATGGTTTCTGAGATGGTGGAGCTACAGTGTGAAAGTCTGCCTGAGCGCGCTCTGGTTCCGGCCTTTGTCTTCTTTTTCGCGCTGCTCTACCCCTTCGCCAAGGTCAATGACCCTGAAAGCCGCACCGCTGGCGCTGCAGGAGGCACCATTCTGATCCGGCGCGACACATTGGCCGAAATCGGCGGAATTGCCGCACTGAAAGGTGCGTTGATTGATGACTGCACATTGGCCATGTGCGTCAAACAGGCCGGAGGACGGCTGTATCTGGGTCATTCTTGCCTCGCCAAATCCATCCGCCCTTATCCGTATGTGGCTGATGTCTGGCGCATGATTGCCCGCACCGCTTATGTGCAGCTTCGTTTTTCGCCCGTGTTGCTGGTGCTCACGGTTCTCGCCATGTGCGTGGTGTGGGTGGCACCGGGCGTTATTGCGCTGTTTGGTCACGGTCTGGCCCCCTGGGTCGGGGCGGCCACATGGTTGGTCTCCATCGGCTCCTTCGTGCCAACCCTGCGGCGTTTCCGTCTCTCCCCCTTGTGGGCACTGACCCTGCCGTTTGTGGCGCTTTTCTACACAGCGGCCACCATCGGTTCTGCGGTCAATCATTACTGTGGGCGTGGTGTGGTGTGGAAAAATCGCGCCTATCGGGAAGCTATTCCCAATGATGGCCGCATTAGCCAAGTCCCTGCGCCGCAGGAAGAGCCGATTCGCTCCGCCCAGCGGGGTGCCGGCCCCGGCCGGTAACCCCACCCCAAGCAGAACAGGCGGAGCAATACCCCAACACCACAGGGCAGGCGAAAACCCGGTCCTGCTTCAACCCGGGACCCGGCCAGAAAATCTGTCTGCACGCGCAAGGAGTAGGCACGCCTGAACAGAGGGTGTAAAGGTCCGCTTCATGATAGCCAACCGCGCAGAGCCGAGCATGACCGAGACATCATCTGTATGGGGCACGGCAGACGTTTCCTCCGGCAAGGGTGCGTCTGACGAGAATTTTCCTGTTGGCTCCCTGCTGATCAGCAAGGCGCTGCGCCCGCATGTGCATGCCTATTACGCCTACGCCCGCGTGATTGATGACATTGCGGACTGTGAAACCCTGACACCAGAGGAAAAGCTGGCCCGCCTGAACGCCATGGAAGACGTTCTTCTGGGCAAGCGGGAAGCCATTACACGACAGGACTCCATGAGTGCCGCCGTGCTCCGGGCCTCTCTCACTCGCACTGGGGTTCCCTTTGAAACCGCAACAGATCTGATCATCGCCTTCCGGGATGATTCTCGCGGGGTGGAATACAAAACGTGGGATGACCTGCTGCGCTACTGCAAATATTCCGCCAATCCTGTCGGGCGCTTCCTTATTCAGTTGCACCGTGAAAGCCTCAATGCTTTCCCGGCATCTGATGCGCTGTGCACCTCTCTCCAGATTCTGAACCATTTACAGGACTGTCAGGGAGACCTGATCCGGCTGAAACGCTGCTACCTGCCGTCAGACATGCTGGCGCTGGCCGGAGCATCGCAGGAGGACATTCTGGCCGGACGCACCAGCCCGCGCCTGCGCCGCGTCTTCAATACCCTGCTGGATGGTGTGGACAATCTCAACCGTCAGGCCTCCACGCTGCCCTCCCATATTAAAGACCGCCGTTTCCGTATGGAATGTGCCGCCATTGTGGAACTGGCCAAGCGGCTGACCCTGCGCCTGCGCCGGGAAGATCCTCTGGCTGGGCGGGTTGCCCTGAAACGGACTGATGCCATGCATGCAGCCCTTGCGGCCCTGCGGGGATGGTCTTGAGCTTTCCCTCTGCCGGAAGTTCTGTAAAAAGACCGTGTTTCGAACAACCATGAACCAACAGGTGGAAAGCGCGTGACAGCCGAAGACATCCAGACGCATGACAAGCCAACCCCGCTTGGGTGTGATCCTGCTGATCTGGCGTGGGTAGAAAGCACAGTAAAACAGGCTGGCACATCCTTTGCCGCCGGTATGCGCATTCTGCCCCCCATGCGCCGCTACGGCATGTACGCCATCTATGCCTTCTGCCGCGTAGTGGATGACATTGCCGATGGGTATGAACCCATGGAAGAGCGCAAGGCCCGTCTGGACGCATGGCATCAGCACATTGCTGATCTCTATGATGGCAAAGCGATTGACCCGCTTGATCGCGTTCTGATGGCCACCATCCGTTTCTTCTCCCTTCGGCAGGAAGATTTTGATGCGGTGATTGACGGCATGATCATGGATGCCGAAAACACCATTGTCGCCCCGGACGAAAAAACGCTTGATCTGTATTGTGATCGCGTAGCCTCCGCCGTTGGCCGCCTTTCTGTCCGTATTTTTGGGGACAGCACGCAGGAAGCGGACAAAGTGGCGCATCACCTCGGCCGCGCTTTACAGTTGACCAACATCCTGCGTGACATTGCAGAAGATGCCGCGCGTGGTCGGCTTTATCTGCCGGGCGATCTTCTGACACGCTTCAATGTGCCGCATGATCCCATCAAGGCGCTCTCGGCTCCCGGCTTGCAGGATGTAGCCAACATTCTGGCCGCCCGTGCGGAAGATCATTTCCGCGCCGCTTTTGCCACCATGCGCCACTGCCGCCCCAAGGCCATGCTGCCAGCGCGCATCATGGGGGCAAGCTATGAGGCTGTGCTGGTGGCCATGCGGAAGCGCGGCTGGAACAGCGCCGTCTTGCTGGACCGGCCTCACACCTCCACTCTGGGCAAGGCCTTCTGGCTGACCGCCTCCTACCTCCCGTAAGCTGAGAGCGGAAAGAGCACACAGAATGGCAGGCACCCTGCACATTATTGGCGGCGGCATGGCCGGACTGGCCGCAGCAGTAGAAGCGGCTGGCGCTGGCAAGCATATTGTGCTGCACGAAGCCGGACGCGCCTGTGGCGGTCGTGCCCGTTCCTATGAAGATCGTCAGATCGGGTGCCGGATTGATAACGGGAACCATCTGCTTCTTTCCGCCAACAAGACCGTGTTCCGCTATCTGGCCATGACCGGCGGGCTGGACACGTTAACTGGCCCGCGGGAACCCCTGTTTCCGTTTGTCGATCTGGCCGAAGATGCACGCTGGACGCTTGATCTCTCCCGCGGGCGGGTTCCGTGGTGGGTCTTCCAGCCGCATCGCCGGGTGCCGGATATGCGACTGGTGGAACTGCGCAGCCTGCAAAAGCTGATGTCCGCCAAGGAAGATCAGACCGTGGCCGAGTGCCTGCTGCCGGGTGCCTTTTCCCGCCGTCTGCTTGAGCCCTTTGCTATTTCCGCACTCAACACCCCCTGCGAGACAGGGAGCGCTGCGCTCCTTGGCGCGGTCATTCGAGAATCCCTCTCTCTGGGCGGGGAAGCCTGTGTGCCATGGTATGCGCGGGATGGATTGTCCGAGACACTGGTGGACCCCGCGCTGGCGCATCTGCGTGTGATGCAGGCGGAAATCCGGACCCAAAGCCGCATTGGTGGCCTGGATATTGAGCGTGGCCGCATTACTGCCCTGCACGGCCCAGAAGGCAGTATTCCGCTGACGGACGACGATTTTGTTATTCTTGCCGTGCCTGCTCCGGTTGCCGCCAGCCTGCTGGATGGCCGCGTGCAGGGCTTTACCGCACCTGATGCGTTTGAAAGCATCCTGAACCTGCATTTCCGTCTGGCTGCCCCCCCACGCCCGCTTGGCACATTCGCCAAAAGTGGATTCATGGGGTTGGTGGGCAGCATTGCGGAGTGGGTTTTCCTGCGGGATGACATCCTCTCCGTAACTGTCAGCGCCGCAAACCGCTTTACGGAACAGGACCCGGATGAACTGGCCCGCACCATCTGGCAGGATGTCCGCCATGCGTGTGACCCGGTTCTGATGGAAGCCCTGCCAGACACCCCGCCCCAGCAACGGGTGGTGTGGGAGAAACGGGCCACCTTTGCCGCAACCCCAGAACAGAACCGCCTACGGCCCGGCCCAGCAACGGCGCTGGTCAATCTGGCGCTGGCTGGTGACTGGACGGCAACCGGATTGCCCGCCACACTGGAAGGCGCAATGCGCTCAGGTGTAAGGGCTGTTTATACGCTTGGGCTTCGCTCTCCGTCATGATCCCATCATGTCGGGCTTTTTCCAATTCAACGCTGAAAGCTAAAAGGAACAATCGACATGGCCGCTGACGGCAGCGCTTTTTCCGACGCCCCCGTTTCCAAAGAAACACTGGATCGCGCAGTCACAAACGCTCATGCCGCATTGGGCAAGCGCCAGCAGGCTGATGGCCACTGGGTTTACGAACTTGAAGCTGACGCCACCATCCCGGCGGAATATGTGCTGCTTGAGCACTATCTGGACCGTATTGATGATGCGCTTGAACAGAAAATAGGGAACTACCTGCGCCGTATCCAGAGCAAGGATCACGGTGGCTGGCCTCTGTATCACAACGGCAAGTTTGATCTCTCCGCTTCGGTAAAAGCCTACTTCGCGCTTAAAGCCGTTGGGGATGACATCAACGCCCCGCACATGCGCCGGGCACGGGAAGCCATTCTGGATCACGGTGGCGCAGAGCGCACCAACGTGTTCACCCGGTGTCAGTTGGCCCTGTTTGGAGATGCCCCCTGGCGCGCCACGCCAGTGATGCCAGTGGAACTGATGCTGCTGCCCCGCAAGGCATTCTTCTCCGTATGGAACATGTCTTACTGGTCCCGCACGGTGGTGGCGCCCCTTCTGGTTCTTGCGGCCCTCAAACCTATTGCCATCAACCCGCGCCAGATTCACGTGCGCGAACTGTTTGTAACACCCCCGGAAGTGGTGAAAGACTGGATCCGTGGTCCTTACCGTTCCGTCTGGGGCCGGGTCTTCAAGGGGCTGGATACGGTTCTGCGCCCGGTTCTGCCGTTTATTCCGACCAAAACGCATGACAAAGCCATCAAGGCGGCAGTGGACTTCATTGAACCCCGCCTGAACGGAGAAGATGGACTGGGTGCCATTTATCCGGCCATGGCCAACGTGGTCATGATGTACCGGGCTCTTGGTGTGCCAGATGAAGATCCCCGCGCGGTAACGGCATGGAAAGCGGTGCAGAAGCTGCTGGTCATCAAGGATGATGAAGCCTACTGCCAACCCTGCGTCTCCCCCATTTGGGATACCGGCCTGTCTGGCCATGCCATGCTTGAAGCCGCCTCCGGCCCCAATGGTGTGGCTCCGGAAGAAACGCTCACGGAACTCCGCAAAGCCAGCGCATGGCTACGCGACAAGCAGATTCTGGACGTGAAGGGCGACTGGGCCATCAACAAGCCTGACCTTGCCCCCGGCGGCTGGGCCTTCCAGTACGGCAATGATTATTATCCGGATGTGGATGATACCGCTGTTGTTGGCATGCTGCTGCACCGTGAAGGTGACCCGGCCAATGCCGAGGCTCTGGAACGCGCCCGCCAGTGGATTATCGGTATGCAGAGCACCAACGGAGGTTGGGGCGCCTTTGATATCGATAACAACAAGGATCTGCTCAACCACATTCCGTTTGCAGACCATGGCGCGCTGCTTGACCCACCGACAGCAGACGTTACGGCACGCTGCATTTCCTTTCTGGCCCAGCTTGGGCATGTGGAAGATCAAGCAGTTATTGACCGTGCCATAGAATATCTGCGCAAGGACCAGGAAGAAGACGGTTCTTGGTTTGGCCGTTGGGGCACCAACTATATTTATGGCACGTGGTCTGTTCTGTGCGCCTTCAACGCGGCGGGTATCTCACATGATGATCCGGCTGTGGTGAAAGCCGTGGAATGGCTGCGTTCCGTTCAGGGTGCCGATGGTGGCTGGGGTGAAGGCTGCGAATCCTATGAAGGCGGCGCACACGGCACCTATGGCGAGAGCCTGCCGTCCCAGACCGCATGGGCTACGCTGGGCCTGATGGCCGCTGGCCGCCGGGATGATCCCGCCGTAGCAAAGGGCATGGCATGGCTGGCCGAACAGCAGGATGAAAACGGCGAATGGCATGAAGATCCCTACAATGCCGTTGGATTCCCGAAGGTGTTCTACCTGCGCTACCATGGATACAAGCAGTTCTTCCCGCTGATGGCGCTGGCCCGCTACCGTAATCTGGAAAGCAGCAACACCCGCCGCGTCGCGTTCGGGTTCTGAGGCTCCATGGCGCAATCTGCTCAGCCATCCCCATCCCGGCCGGGTATTCTGGTCGGGCTTAAGGCCGAAGCCCGCTTTATCCGGCAGGTTTTTCCGCATGCGGCCATTGCCGCCAGCGGGGCCTGCCGTGCAGGCGCCCTGCGGGAAGCCGCTCGCCTTGCGGCCTGTGGTGCAGATTGCCTTCTCTCTTTCGGGCTTGCCGCTGGCCTCGACCCGAATTTGCCTGCGGGCAGCATTATCGTGCCAGAAAAAGTCTCGGCATGGGGCAGTGCTTACACGGCAGACGCTACCTTGCGCCACATTCTGGGGGCCGGGCAGTCTGGTGTCCTAAGCGGATCGTTGCTCCACAGTGACGATGTTGTCTTGAACGCGGATGAAAAGGCGCGTCTGTTCGCGTCTTCTCATTGTGCCGCGCTGGATATGGAAAGTGGTTTTCTGGCCCGTACTGCTGATGAGGCTGGGCTACCATTCGCCGTACTGCGGGTGGTATGTGATCCCGCAACCCGTTCTCTTCCTTCCATTGCAGGCACAGTGTTGTCGCCTGATGGCGGCCTGAAGGTTGGGGCTCTTACAAAGTCCCTTCTGCGCCATCCCGGCCAGATTCCGGGGCTTATTGCCCTGGGCCGGGACGCAGGAATGGCTCGCTCGGCCATGCAGACTTTTCTGAACCACCAGCGCGCCCAACCGGCCTTTGCGCGTTTGGCTGCCTGAACAGCCTCTTTAAAAAATAAGCTCAGCCGGAAAGCTCACGCAGTCTGAGCCGTTTTCCATTTCACCCTATTGCTGCCCCTTTTTCGTTCCGTCGTGAGAGAACACGGCCCAACAGTCCCTTTTTCAGCATTAACGCCCCGTATGCATTATTCTCTCGGAAAAGCCGGACATTTTTGTGCGCTGACAAGACGCGCCTTACCCCACGATATCTGCCAAAAAATCATTCTATTCGGGCAAGGCAGCCTTCCTTATTGCGGCAGCCAGCATTTTCACACTCTTCAGCACAAGGCGGATTTGCTTGCTATCCCTGCACCTCGGGGAACGACGACCGGCGTTTGTCTGTTACAAATTCCTGAAAAAGTGCTCGGCATGAGGCGTATCAATACGGGCATCACCCGTTTAACGTTATGCTTGCAAACGCCTTCTCCACTATCAAGCAACGGGAGCCCCTGGGTTGTCAGACGTCATACTGGCCTTCAATTGCGGATCATCCAGCCTGAAATTCACGTTGTTCCGTTTGCAGGCACACGCTGCTCCAGCCGTGCTGGCACATGGCGCAGTTGAAACAACGCCCGACTCCCCGCGCTTTCATGCTGTGGACAACACAGGCACCGTTCTGACGGATTGTACCTGGAGCCAGCCAGACCATACGGATAAAACAGCCCCGTTTTCGCTTGGTCCGCTTTTCAAATGGATAGAAAGCCATCTTGACGGTGGGAAAGTGGTGGCTGTGGGCCACCGTGTGGTTCATGGCGGCCCTGATTTTATCGCTCCGGTGCGCATTACGCCGGATATTCTGGCGCAACTGGAAAAGCTGACGCCCTTCGCCCCCTTGCATCAGACCGTTACACTCGCCCCGATCAAAGTGATTGCGCGCGAACGCCCTGATCTTCCGCAGATTGCCTGTTTTGATACAGGCTTCCACCACACCATGCCCCCGCTGGCCAAATTACTGCCCCTTCCCCGCCGATACGATCAGGCAGGCGTGCGGCGCTACGGTTTTCATGGCCTTTCCTACGCCTATATCTCCTCCCGCCTGCGCGAGATTGATCCCAAACTTGCGCAGGGCCGGACCATTGTTGCGCATCTGGGCAGCGGGGCCAGCCTGTGCGCCCTGAAAAACGGCCAGAGCATTGAAACCACCATGGGGTTCTCCGCGCTGGACGGACTGATGATGGGCACGCGCTGCGGTGCACTGGACCCAGGGGTCCTGCTCTACATGATGCAGGAAGAAGGCGCGGGATGGCATACCATTGTTGATGTCCTCTACCATCAATCCGGCCTGCTGGGTGTTTCCGGTCTTGCGGCAGATATGCGCTCCCTCCGCGAGCAGGCAAAGGCGTCCACCCCACAAGCTGCCAATGCGCGGGAAGCCCTCAATCTGTTCGCCTATCGCGTGGTGCAGGAAATCGGTGCCCTTACGGCCATCCTGCAAGGGTTGGATGGGCTCGTCTTCACCGCAGGCATTGGCGAGAATGATGCCGCCCTCCGTGCAGAGGTGTGCACTGCCCTGCAGTGGGTTGGTGTGCGCCTGGATGCGGAAGCCAACCAGCGCCATGCCCCCATTATCAGCACGCCCGATAGTTCCGTCATCATCCGCGTGGAGCCAACAAATGAAGAACTGATGATCTGCAAGGATGTCATCTCAACGCTGGATCTGCTGGCCAAAGCCTCTCCGGCCTGACCCTTGCGCCTCCTGCTTCCGGCCTCTTTCCTGAAAAAGGACACTCCATGAGCACGCAAACTCCCTCAGCACCGCTTTCAGCCGCAGATCTGGCCCTGTTCAACAGGTGGTGGCACGCTGCCAATTATCTCTCGGTTGGTCAGATCTACCTGCTGAAAAATGCTTTACTGCGTGAGCCACTGAAGCTGGAGGACATCAAGAAACGCCTGCTGGGGCATTGGGGCACAACGCCCGGCCTGAACTTCATCTGGCTGCACCTTAACCGTATTATCCGCGCGCAGGACCGCAACATCCTGTTCATCGCGGGGCCGGGTCATGGCGCTCCGGGGCTGATTGCCTCCACATGGATGGAAGGCACCTACACAGAATATTTTCCGGACGTAACGCAGGATGAAGAGGGCATGACCCGCCTCTTCCGCCAGTTCTCGTTCCCGGGCGGCATCCCCAGCCATGCCGCGGCAACCACGCCTGGCTCCATTCATGAAGGGGGAGAACTGGGCTACAGCCTCTCCCACGCTTATGGCGCGGCTTTTGACCATCCTGATCTGGTTGTGGCCTGCGTGATCGGTGATGGAGAAGCAGAAACGGGGCCACTGGCCACATCCTGGCATTCCAACAAGTTTCTTGACCCCAAGACAGACGGGGCAGTACTGCCCATTCTACACCTGAATGGCTACAAGATTGCCAACCCCACCATTCTGGCCCGCATTCCCAAGCCCGAGCTGAGAGATTTCCTGAAAGGCTGCGGGTATGACCCCATTTTTGTGGAAGGGCATGAACCTGACCCCATGCATCAGGCCATGGCCACAGCCATGGATCAGGCATTTGCCAGCATCAGCGCCATTCAGGAAAAGGCCCGCACACAGGGAGACACCACCCGCCCCGCATGGCCCATGATCGTGCTGCGCAGCCCCAAAGGCTGGACCGGCCCCAAAACGGTTGATGGCCTGCGCACGGAAGGGTACTGGCGCTCCCATCAGGTGCCGGTGGACAATATGAGCAAGCCCGGCCATCTGGCGGTGCTTGAAGAATGGATGCGGTCCTACAAACCGGATGATCTGTTCACGCCCAAAGGTGCATTAAAACCGGAACTTGCTGCCCTTGCGCCCAAGGGCGACAAACGCATGAGCGCCACGCCCTATGCCAATGGCGGCACCCATCTGCGGCCCCTGCGCCTGCCCGACTTCCGCACCCATGCGGTGCAGATCACGGCCCCGGGCCAGACCGTAGCGGAATCCACACGCATTCTGGGCTCGTGGTTGAAAGATGTCATGGCCGCCAATGCGGATAAACGGAACTTCCGGATTGTGGCCCCGGACGAAAACAACTCGAACCGCCTGAACGCTGTTCTGGATGTGACCAACCGCGCGTGGAACGCGGAAACCTATTCCTATGATGACCATCTCTCCCCTGATGGCCACGTGATGGAAATTCTAAGCGAACATACGTGCCAGGGCTGGCTGGAAGGCTATCTGCTGACGGGCCGTCATGGCTTCATGTCCTGTTATGAAGCGTTCATCCACATTGTGGATTCCATGGTCAACCAGCATGCAAAATGGTTGAAAACAGCATCTGAAACCGAGTGGCGGCAACCTATTGCCTCGCTGAATTATCTGCTGACCTCTCACGTCTGGCGGCAGGACCATAACGGGTTCAGCCATCAGGACCCGGGCTTTCTCAACCACATGGTGACCAAAAAAGCCGAAACGGTACGGATCTATCTGCCGCCGGATGCCAATACGCTGCTGTGTGTGACAGACCATTGCCTGCGCAGCCGCAACCGTATCAATGTGATTGTGGCGGGCAAGCAGCCTGAGCTCCAGTGGCTGGATATGGATGCCGCACTCACCCATTGCCAGCAGGGTATTGGCATCTGGGAATGGGCCAGCAATGATAAAGGCTCAGAACCAGACGTGATTATCGGTTGCGCGGGGGATGTGCCAACACTGGAAGCACTGGCGGCTGTCAGTATTCTCAACAAACATATTCCGGACCTGAAAATCCGCGTGGTCAACGTGGTTGATCTCATGACGCTGCAAACGCCAGACCAGCACCCGCACGGCCTGCCAGACGCCACGTTTGATACCCTGTTCACAACCGACAAGCCGGTTATTTTCGCATTCCACGGCTATCCTGCCCTGGTGCATCAGCTTATTTACAAGCGCCGGAACGCCATCAACTTCCATGTGCACGGGTTCCGTGAGGAAGGCACAACCACCACCCCGTTTGACATGACGGTCCGCAACCATCTGGATCGGTTCCATCTGGCTGCCAACGTTATCCGGCGCGTACCAAGGCTGGCCTCCAAAGCGGCTTATGCGCACCAGGCCGTGCAGGACAAACTGGCTGAACATCAACGCTATGTTTGTGAATATGGGGAAGACATGCCGGAAATCCGAAACTGGAGCTGGGCACGTTAAGCCCGGTTTTTTCAGAGCATCTCAAGCGGCAGTTGCCCCTGCCGCCCCCAAACCCTCATTGCCTCTCATCAGACCTGTTGTCACTCTCAAATTGATAACGTAATGTTCCTAATAGGGAACATTTGGACAGCACCGTCACGCTCCACCAGACACTCCTCCGCCGTGATCGCTTCTGATGTAACGCTTTTTAGGATATCTTGGGGTTAATTGATGCCATCAGCTCATTCTTCTCCTCCCACCCGCAGGCAGTTGCTGACGCGCATTGGCACTTTGGCAGGAAGCGCCGCCCTTTATCAGGCCATGACCAGTCTTGGCCACGCTCAGGGAACGGATTTCAAAGGGCCGCCAGCCCTTGGCGGAGCCAAAAAAGGAACCAAGGTTCTCGTGCTGGGGTCTGGCCTTTCGGGCATGCTCTCTGCCTATGAATTACGAAAAGCCGGCTATGATGTTCAGATTCTTGAATTTCAGAGCCGCAGTGGCGGTCGCAACATCAGTCTGCGCGGTGGCGATACCGTAACAGAACTGGGCGGAGCCACGCAAAAAGTGGGGTTTGCGCCGGGCAATTACATCAACCCCGGCCCGTGGCGTATCCCCTATCATCATCAGGGGCTCCTGCATTACTGCCGGGAATTTGGCATCCAGCTCGAACCGTTTATCGAGCTCAATCATAATTCCTGGCTGCACTCCACAGGGGCCTTTGGCGGCAAGGCTGTCCGTTATCGGGAATTTGCATCGGATTTCACCGGCTTCACGGCCGAACTGATTGCCAAAGCCATTGATCAGCACAAGCTGGACGATCTTGTCAGCGAGGACGAACGCGACCATCTGCGCACGGCCATGAAATCTTGGGGTGGGCTGGCCAAGGATTACACCTACAAGAAAGGAAATACCAGTTCCCTTCGCCGTGGCTTCGCCCGCCCGCAAGGCGGCGGCATTGATGGCGCGCCCATTCCCTCCGATCTGTTCGCACGGGACGATGTCATGAAGTCCGGCCTATGGAACTGGATGGCCTTTCATGAACGGCTGGATATGCAGACCACCATGTTCCAGCCTGTTGGCGGCATGGACCAGATTGGCAAGGGCTTCACCCGGCAGGTGAAGGATCTGATCACGCTCAACTGCAAGGTCACAGCCCTGCATCAGGACCAGAAAGGCGTGACCGTTACCTATAATGATATGGCCAACGGTGGAGCGGTGCGCCAGGCCCAGGCCGATTACTGCGTCTGCACCATTCCGCTCTCCGTTCTGTCCCAGTTGGATGTGCAGGTGAGTGACGCCATGAAAGCCGCCATTCTGGCCGTGCCCTATGCGTCCTCGGTCAAGATGGGCATGGAATTCAAACGCCGCTTCTGGGAGGAAGATGATCAGATTTACGGCGGCATCAGCTTTACTGACCAGCAGATCAGCCAGATCTCCTACCCCAGCCACGGTATTTTCTCCAAAGGACCGGCAGTTCTGCTGGGGGGGTATATGTTTGGCCCCGCCGCGTATGATTTTGCAGGCATGACCCCCAAGGAGCGGCTTGAACGCGCCCTGACCCAAGGCACGGCCATTCACCCGCAATACCGCAAGGAGTTTTCAAACGGCGTCAGCTTTGCCTGGAGCCGCGTGCCCTGGACACTCGGCTGCTGCTCCATGTGGACGGAAGAGGCCCGCAAAACCCACTACAAAACACTGTGCAGTGTCGATAACCGGGTTGTTCTGGCTGGTGAACACGCGTCCTACATTGGCTGCTGGCAGGAAGGAGCCATCCTCTCCGCGCTGGATGCCGTCACCCGTCTGCACAAACGCGCACTGGGAGCCGCCTGATGCGTCACATTCTCCTTCTCTCCGCCCTTATGCTCTCCTCCGCCCTTATGCCGGTTGTCGCCTATGCTGACAGCGCCAGCTCAGTTGAAGGCAAAGTGCAGACGCTGCCCGATGGTGCTGCGGTTTACAAACATGTCTGCCAAGGGTGCCATATGCCGGACGGCAAAGGCGCGGAAGGCGCTGGAGCCCGCTTTCCCGCGCTGGCAGGAAACCCCAAGCTACAAAGTGCCGAATACCCGGCCTATGTGGTGCTGAACGGATTTGGTGGCATGCCATGGTTTGGTGTGGCGCTGAATGACCAGCAGGTGGCCAATGTTGTGAATTACGTTCGCACGCACTTTGGCAACCACTATACTGACACGCTCAAGCCTGAAGACGTCGCCGCCATGCGGCCTCACCTGACTGTAGAGGATGAATAACGTGCGCCTTTCCAAAACTCTTCTTTCCGCTGGTACGCTGGCGCTGGTTGCCGCCACAACGGCCATGCCGCTGGTGGCCAAGGCTGAAACGGGCATTGTGCGTCATGCCGAAGGCGATTTTCCGATCTCGACCTCCATTGAGGTTCCGGCTGGGGCAAGCACAATCTACCTGAGCGGCATGGGGGCCCCGGTGCAGGATAAAACTGCTCCGCCCAAAAGCCTTGAAGCCTATGGTGACACGCAGACCCAGACGCTTGCCTCTCTTCAGCGCATTGAAGCCGAGCTGAAAAAGCTGAACCTGACCATGGGGGACGTTGTGCAGATGCATATCTACATGGTGGCCGACCCTCGCACAAAACAGCTTGATTTTGCGGGCATGATGAAAGCCTACACCCAGTATTTCGGCACAGCGAAACAGCCCAATCTGCCGGTTCGCTCTGCTTTTGCCGTGGCACAACTCGCCAACCCCGGCTGGCTGATCGAAATTGAAGTGACGGCTGTACGCGCGCCCAAAAAATAAGGCAGTCGCTTGAAAAAGACCTCAGACTTTAAGGTTCGAGGTCTTTCAAGAAAAAATCCCCCGCTCATAAAAAGCGGGGGATAGTTTTTTATTCTCTTGCTCTCGTAATACCGACGCAACGGAAGCAGCCAAGGCAATCTGAGTCAAAAATCCTGCTAAACTGGCCGGAGAAGTGTCTCAAACAGCCGGTTACTTTCCATCCATCCGTTCAACCGTTCCATCTGCATCGTCACCCAGAAAAAAATCTTCCGGATCTTCTGGCACGGGCAGATTAAGCAGATAGAACCCGAACAGAACGGTCAACGCCCCCAGAATGACAGGCACCCAGCGAAACACTGTAACCAGTGTCGTATCCTGCGGGCTGCTCCTGACCACCATGACCCAGCCGCTGATACACAGAAGCGCAAATCCTCCCAGAAAACAGAAGGAAATCAGCAAAAGCCGACGCACATAAGATGAGGACTGGCTGCGCATGGCGGCCCCCTGCAATTACTGTTTGAAGGCCCGCGCTAACACATTCTGCGTTTCAAGAGAAACAGGAAGTGTGGTGTTGGTAAGCGGCACGCCTTTCCACCCAGCGCCCAAAGCCGTGTAAAGGTTCACGGCATCACGCAAACGTTCCAGCTTGGCCAGTGCTTCCTGGTTCTGGGCATTCAGGGTTGTGCGTTCCGTGGTCAGCACTTCCAGAAAGCCAACCAGACCAGCACCGTACAGCTTGCGTGCCCGCTCGCTGGCAGTCGCGCTGTCTTCCGCAGCCTTATGCAGTTGCTCGGCATATTCAATGTCATCATGCCAGGCGGCCATGGCGTCTTCAACTTCCTTGAAGCCGGTCAACACCGTCTGCCTATACTCCAACCGCGCAGCCTCGGCTGATGCCTGTGCTGCCCGGACTTCCGCCGTCATCTTGCCGCCATGCATCAAGGGCAGGCTGGCCATCATCAGGAACTGCCAGCTCATGGCGTTCACCTGAAAGAGCTGGTACATGGCTGACGCGTTGGGGTTGAACGTTAGCGGAATAACAAAGTGCGGATACAGGTTGGCCACTGCCACACCAATCTGCGCCGTTGCCAATGCATATTTACGTTCCGCCATACGGATATCCGGGCGGTTCGCCATCACAATAGACGGCATAGTCGCGGGGAATGCGGGAACCGTCGGCAGCGGCCGCACCACCTTGAGCTGATCTTCCAACTCGCCCGGCATTTTCCCCAGCAGCACAGCAATGGCATGCGTGATCTGGGAGACACGGGTTTTCAACGGTTCACGGGCCGCAATCTGGGAATCCAGTTCCGCCTGCGCCTGTGCAATCTGCAAGGTGTTGCCCACACCTTCCAGATACAGCTTGTTGGTCAGGTCCACCGCATCCTTGGCCACCCGGATATTGTCCGTGGCGATATGGATCTGCAACTGCGTTACCCGCAGCAGCATGTAATCAGACGCCAGTTCGGAAAGCAGCGTCATCAACAGGGCGCGGCGGCCTTCAATGGACGCTTCCACCGCACGCTCGTGCGCTTCCACATCACGGCGGATACGGCCGAATACGTCCATTTCCCATGTGGCCATGGCACCATATGTCAGCATGGACGCTTCTGGCCGGTTTTGCGGATTACCCGGACGAATGGGCCAGTTATCAATGTTCAGAGAGTACCGAACATCCCCCCCGCCCATATTGGCGTCCATCTGAGGATACCATTGGGAAGCTGACCGATCACGAATAGCCCGTTCCGCCAGAATACGCTGACCAGCGATCTGGAGATCAAAGTTCCCTTCAATCGCCTGCTTCACCAGACTGGTCAGCATGGGATCATTGAAGGAAGCCCACCACTCGGTCATTTCCTGAGTGGTGTGTGCAATTTCTTCCGGAGTTGCGGGGTGTTCTTCCGCCGCTTCCTTGAACTGCGCAGGCACTTTCATGCGATCAGGCTGATAGTTCGGCCCAACTGTGCAGGCCGAAAGCAGCATGGAAGACGCCATGAACAGGCCGAGGCGACGACGAACCTTCATTTTCCGTTTCCCGTCGCGCTCAGAGATGATCTTGCAGCCAGGTCGTCAGCTTACCCCGACGCCCACGTGGCTCTGGTCCAACACTGACAGTCGCCGTCATGCCCGCTGCCAGCGTCACGCTGTCCGGCACATGGTCCAGATGGATACGAACCGGAATACGCTGGGCCAGACGCACCCATGTAAAGATGGGGTTCACGTCCTGAAGGCCCAGCTTGTCGGGGGTGCCGTTGGTGTCATTGATACCACGGGCGATACTGACAACATGGCCTGTCAGGATAGGTTTATACCCCATCAGCTTCACGCGGGCTTCATCCCCCACATGCACGCCCCACATCTTTGTTTCCTCAAAATACCCGTAAACCCAGTAGGAATCAGAATCGATCACGGCCATCCGGGCCTGCCCGGCAGATGCGTAATCCCCCACCCGTACGTTCAGGTTGGTCACATAGCCATTAACGGGTGAATACAGCACGGAACGCTGGAGGTTCAGCTTTGCCAGATCCAGCGCAGCGCGGGCGGCATCCACAGAGGCAATCTGGGTTGCAACATTGGAGTTGAAGACTTCCTGCTCTTCCGCTGACACAATGCCACCCAGCCCCATGCGGCGGCGTGCATCATTACGCTTGAGCTTCAGGTCTTCCAACGCACCATCCAGCCGGGCCTGTGCTTCCCGAATCGCCAGACGGAACCGCACCGGGTCCAGCACGAACAAGGGATCGCCCTTATGAACAAACTGGTTGTCCACCACCGGAATCTGAACCACCGTTCCCGCAACTTCAGGGGCAACGTCAACCACATACACACGCACGCGGCCATCACGGGTCCAGGGCGCAATCATGTAAACGTTCCAGAGGGTTATCCCCAGAACAATGGCCAGTGAGACGACCGCCAGGGTCAGAATAACTCGTATCAGGGTGCGCAGAAGGGGCATTGCGGGGACTCAAAAGCCTTTATCGGGGGATCAGACGTACAGGATCAGCAAGCAGAAAATACACACGTAAAGAGAGACTTCGAACAGCGCGATATGCCAGAACCAGCCCAGCAGGCCGCTCCACCACAAGGCGAACCGTACAAACATCGTGAGCGGCAAAGCCGCCAGCGCATAGACAACAACCGGCGCCATAAAGACACCGAAAAGATTGAATTCCGTCAGCATGACGCCATTCTCGTTCCAACCATCACCGTGCGGGTTCTCTCTCACCTGCCGGCTGGTCTTTCTGTCCAACGGCAGCCTGTTCCACACGGTCAAAAATATGACAGCATTGCTCCAGTTCGGCGGAAGAGACATCCGCTGTCAGACGGTTTGTCACCTCATCAGCCGCGCGGCTGACCAGAGCAGCAACATCCCGCCCTTCTTCCGTAATACTGACAAGTTTGGAACGGCGGTCATCCTCATCAATTTCACGCACAATAAAGCCGCGCTTCTCCAGCACGTCCAGAAGCCTCACAAGCGAAGGCGCTTCCAGAGAGAGGGAGCGGGCCAGATCAGTCTGCCTGACCGGAGCTGATGAAAAATTGAGATAATAGATGGGCCGCCACGTTGCGTCCGTCAGCCCGAATTCCCGCAGATCTGCATCAATCTCACGCCGCCATACGGACGCAAGACGAGCCAGCCGGTACCCGAAGGACCGGCGGATCTCATGACTGTTAGCGGAATCGTGGTCAGGTTCCATAAGGTGCCCATACTAGCAAGTATACAAACTGTTTGCACACTTACAAAATGCTGGGCTCATCATTCACAGAAAATATACTTCCCCGCCAATGCAAAATTGGAATGGAACCTATGGGCAAAGGCGGAGAGAAAAAGAAAAACGCTTAGTTTTTCTTGCGGCGCACCACATCCCACACCTTGCGGGTGCCGTGGCGGCCCAGAGAACTAGCCACTGTGGCGGTAACAGCCGCCATGGTCACAGATTCCTTCATCTGGGTCATGCAGCGGTTACGGGCAATGCGTGCATCCACTTCCGCCGTTGTCAGATAGGAACGACGGCCAAACAGCACGCAGATCAGGGCAACCAGCAGATCAAGCGCGAACACCGCAAATGCAGCGCTCACCGGCCCCCAATGGAATGTAAACAGGAAAAGGGCCCACAGGAGTCCATGCCCCGAGACCAGCGCAAAAAAGCCAAACACAGCGGCAACCACCAGGAACGCAGCCTGACGACCAAGGCGAATGGCCATCTGCTGCATGAGGCTTGATTGGGCATGCAGGGCTGACCTGCCAAGTTCAAAGATACGCATGGACTCCGAGACTACCTTCGTTCAGATGACGTTACGCTTCAGCGTGACAACCGACCGAGGATAAAGCCCACAACGCCAGAAATAGCGATAGAGACCAGAGAGGACGGACCACGCGTCTGCTTGGAAATATCATTGCGCGCATGATTGGCCAGTTCACGCGCATTGGCAACCGCCTGCTCGGTCAAATTCTCGGCTTTGCCACCAGCGTTCGTCAATGCAGGCACGATATGTTTGGTGATCAGGCGTTCAACGTGGGCTTTTACCGCTTCAATTTCATCGCGGGCCGTTTCTGCTGCATTTTCACCCGCAGCCTTTACATCCTTGAGCTTATCAGAAGACATGGAAAACCCTATTCGTTCTATAATTATTGAAGATACCCTTTTAACGGATCGGTAAGGACATCGTTGCATGCATACAACGCATGGCTCGCCACCGCCAATGGCGCTTTTGAACTTTACGTATCACCCAACCGCGCCAGGGCTCAGCTTTTCCGTCCATACGGGGCGCTGTGTGGCTCTTTTGGGAATCGGAGACCGATCACAGGATTTTGCATCCCTTTCCCTTGCGCTGGCAGGACACATCCCGGTCCGTGCCGGGAGTCTGCAGGTGAGCGGAGAGAATGTCACATCCCAACCCGCCGGACACCGGAAGCTGGCCACCATCGGCCCGCACACCCCTCTATTTCCGCATCTTTCCGTTGCCGAGAACTGTCTCTTCCCTCTCAAAGCCAGAAGCCAGCTCTCCGAAAGCGCCATGCACCATCGGGTCTCGGAAACACTGGCGCTGACAGGGTTGGACGCCGTGCGGTCTGTGCTGCCCGGCAAGCTGACCGCAGAGCAGACTTTTCGCGCCCAACTTGCACGCGCCCTTATTCTCAGGCCCGAAGCCATAGTTCTGGATCATCCGTTCACCGGTCTGGATCATGCAAGTGTGCTTCGCCAGATAGCGCTGCTTGAAAAGCTCCAGCGCGCCATTGGTCTGAGCCTGCTTCTCCTCACCCACAACCGCACGGAAGCCCTGTTGCTGGGTGATGTCATCGGCGTGATGGAGAACGGTCATCTCCTTCAGCTCGGCAACGCGCCCACTCTGCTGCAAAGACCAGCGAGCGAAAGCGTTGCCGTTGCGTTTGGGGAGGCCAATGTCCTGACAGGCAAAGTGCTTTATACTGATGATGACTGCGCCGAGCTGCGCCTGCCCTCTGGTGAGACCGTGGAGGCCATGGCCTCACACGGGTTGGAAGAGCATGATCTGGCCGCTATTTGCGTCCCGCCAGACAAGCTTTCCGTCATGTTTCCACGCTCCGCCACCCTTGCAAAAGAGGAAACCGAGGGCATGGTCGTCGGCACATTGGTCTCTGCCCGTCACCTTGGCACCGTCATTCATATCCGCTTCCGCATGCAGGATGGAGGGGAACTTATTGCGCACCGGCCGCCCGTCCATACCCTCAAGGATCTTGAGCCTGGGCGGCTGGCGTTGCTGGCGTGGCAAACAGCAAACGCAACCGCCTTCCCGATGGACCAGAAATCAGGCTAAAGTAACTTAGAGCCAAGCCGTAACTGTGTGAGGTTGCCCTGTTTTTTTCTTTCCGCCGCCCCAGACATCGTCCATCTTCTGTTCTGGACCATCCTTCCCCAGTAGCCCCTGCCCGCCTTCTGCGGCGCAGCATAGGGGCGTTTGCCATGGGGATGCTGTTATTACACGGCGGCGCACAGGCCAGTACGCATACCACTCGTCGCAGCATCCGTCCGGCGGCAGCGCCTCTGCGGGTTCTGACATTTGGGGGGATGATTGCGACCACCCAGCAGAAAATTCTGTTCAAACCTTATGCCCAGCTTCTCAAACGCTCCATAACCAGCACCCCGTGGGATGGAGAAATCGACGCTTTACGCAAACAGGAAACCGTTTCCCCTCACCGCTGGGCAGCGGTGATGATGGAAGACAGCAGTCTGCAAATCAGTTGCTCCCTTGGCCTATTGGCGCGCGACCCTGCCGACAATTCCAATAGCAGTTGCGGGCAACCCTCCGCCGCCATTGATTTCGCCATGGCGTGGGATCGCTCTCGCTTTGACACTGCTCCCACGTGGGCCGATTTCTGGGATGTTGCCAGACACCCCGGGCGCCGCAGCCTGCGCCGGGACCCGCGTACTACGTTGGAAATTGCCCTGCTGGCCGACGGTGTTCCACCAGAGGCCCTTTACCGGGTCCTCAATAGTGATGAGGGACTGGACCGCGCCTTCCACAAACTGGAACAGATCCGGCCTTATATTGTGTGGTGGTCTACCCCAGCGGAAGCCGCCCATATCCTGAAAAGCGGCGGTGCACTGATGGGCTGCGTACCCACGGGCGAGATTCTCAGCGAATCTCCCAGTGAACGCCTGCGCTTTGGGGTGTTCTGGTCACAGCGGCTCCAGGTCAATTACGCATGGGGTGTTCCCAAAAGCTCCGGGCAGGACAACACAGCTCTGGCTTTCGCGTCCTGGCTGGAGCACCCGACCCAGAAGCAGGCTTTCGCCAATGCGTGGCCATCGCTCCCGTCCCTTAAAGAAATCTCCTCCGGCTTGCCCGAGTTACAGCACCTCCCCACGGCCATCCCGGTTGACGACACGTTCTGGAGCACCCATCTGGCCAGCATCTCCGCCCGTTTTGAACATTGGGCAGAAGAACCCTAACCATAAAGTTTCTCCGTTTGTCGTCATTCCCCTCCCTGTTTGTCCATACGCTTTGGGTGGCACTGGTTGGCCTGTGTCTGGCGGCCCTCATCTCCTGCGTGGCGCTGATGATAAAGCAAGGACAACGCATATTTGTGCTCTTGCTGCTGATTGTGCTCCCTGCCACAGCCTCCGCACTAATGCTGCCCTTTCTGCTTACCGGATCGACCTTCTCTCTCTCCATCCTGCAAGGTGCCCTTATCAGCCCCCTTCTTTCTCTCGTGCTTCTCAGCCGCCTGCGAAACATTCCGTCCACATGGACCCTGACCGCGCAGGAGCTGGGGGCAAGCAGCCAGATGCGCCTTCGCTACCTCTGGCTGCCTCTTATCCGGCGCCCTCTAATGCTTAGTCTGCTTCTTGCCGTGATCTTGGGGATAGCGGGCTCAGTCTGCCTGTTACAGGCTTCTTCTTCCCTGAGCACACAAGGCGGTTTATTCTAACGTCATGACACAGTCTTCCGCCCCCGCGCCATTTTGGGAAACTACTCCTTTACAAGACATGACCACAGCACAGTGGGAATCTCTGTGCGATGGATGTGGACGGTGCTGCCTGCACAAACTGCGCGATGAAGAGACGGACGAAATTCATTATACGTCCGTTGCCTGCCGCCTGCTGGATGTTTCAACCTGCCGATGCACGGACTACGTCCAACGGCACCGCAAAGTACAGGACTGCATCACCCTGACCCCAGAGATGGTGGCTGGGCTGGATTGGCTCCCCCCTGATTGCGCGTACCGTCGCCTGTCTGAAGGGCGCTCGCTCCCTTTGTGGCATCCGCTACTCACCGGCACGGCGGAAACTGTGCTAGAATCTGGCGCATCAGCAGCGGGGCGGTGCATCAGTGAACGCAAAGCCGGAGATCTGGAAGATTATCTGGTTACATGGCCGGGCGAACCGGCCGAGCCTGTTACGGGACACCCGCAGCAGCGGCCTGCCGTACGCCATGTGCACACCCGTAAAGGCTAGCTTCTTTCCCTCACGATCTCACTTACGGGGCCTGCTTCTGACATGACGGCCCCCCGCACAACCTCTCCCCACACAGAAACTGTTCTACTGGGAGATGCGGCTGTCCCCATAATCTGGCGGCCCTCCGTGCGAGCTCGCCGCCTTTCTGTCCGCATTGATCCCAAACAGCAGGCAGTGATTGTCAGCTATCCACCTGCTTTTCCCAGGCAGAGGGCTCTCCTGTTTTTACGGAACCAGTCCCACTGGATCACCTCACGGCTCACGCTTCTTACCCGCGCGCCCCTTTTTGCCCCCAACAGTATTATTCCCATTTGCGGCGTGCCTCACACCATTGTTCACCAGCCCAACGCACGCGGGGGCGCCTGGCTGGAGGGCACAAGGCTCGTCGTCACTGGTGAGGAAGACTTCATTAGCCGCCGCGTTGCCGACTTTTTGAAAAAGCACGCTCAAACCATTTTGGGGCAGGAGCTACGCGCTTTGGCGCGAAGTGCTGAACTTTTCCCTTCCCGACTGGATATAAGAGACACATCCAGTCGCTGGGGCAGTTGCAGCAGTTCAGGGCGTATCATGCTTTCCTGGCGGCTGATTATGGCCGCTTATCCCATTCAGCATTATCTCATTGCCCATGAACTCGCGCACCTGAAGCACATGAACCATAGTCCTGCCTTCTGGGCTTTGGTAGACGCCTTAACCCCCCACCGACGGCAGGCCGAAGCGTGGCTGAAACAACACGGCAACCAGTTGTTGAGCGCCCGCTGAAAACCACCCCTTGCCGCCGCGCCGCATCATGCTAAAAACCCAACTCAACAACGCCTCATGGCGGGCAGGCACGACACACTTCTAACGGCCCCAGCCCTCTAAGCGAACTTGGCGGAATGGTAGACGCAGGAGACTTAAAATCTCCAGCCCGCAAGGGCGTGCGGGTTCGAGTCCCGCAGTTCGCATACCTTAAGGTATTGATTTTATTGGGAAACACTGAAAGTGGTGAAGTGTAAACCCGCTTCTCCATAGTCCTTCTCCAAACTGGAGAAGTTCTCAATGCTGGCTCTCGTAGGCACCCACTACCATTTCCGCCGTGTCGTCCCCGTTGCCTTGCGCCCCCTCTTCGGCAAAACTGAATTCTGGATTTCCCTCAAAACGGGGAACAAATCAGAAGCCCGCCTCTCGGCCATGGCCCTCCATGCCCGGACCAGCGCGCTTTTTAGGACGGCCCGCACCATGACTGACCCAGCCCAGAACAAGCCCATCACCAAGGACGACCTTCTGACGCTGTATGAAGACATCATCAAAAGACAGGAAGAGGTCATCGAGACCACCGAACGGAATGCCGCAGAACAGCTCAAGATTGAGCGTTACACAGCCAGCATGACCCGTTATGAAGACCTGCTCAAAACCAGAGCCTTCCTGACTTACTCCACAGACGCTTTGGAACGGCTCAATCAGCATATCATCACGCTGCGTCAGGACATGATCACCGGCAAAACGCAGGACAAAGCCAGTCTTGCCAGTAAGACCGAAGAAATCGAACGATTGCATGACACACTGGTCAAACTGTTTCAGACTGGCCCAGCCTTGTCTCAGGCTCCCGGCGCGGTGCCGCCGTCTCACCAGTTAGCATCGCCTTCCCCTACTCCCACTGCCCCGACCTCTCCTCGCCTGACGAAAGCTCTTGACCTTGCCCTGTTGGCAGATAGGCAGAAGAGTGACGCCACCAAGAAAGAAACCGCCCGCACGGTAGCACTCTTTGTTCAGGCTTTTGGCGATAAACCTGTTCAAGAGATTACTGGTCGGATTGCCGGGGAATTTCGAGACCTGCTTTTCTCTCTCCCCTCCTACTACGCCAAAGGCAAGCAGGAGTTGGATTTAAACGCTGAGGTCGAGCGGGCGCAGGAATTTGACCTCCCGACATTGAGCGGCAAGAGCGTGAAGAACCACTTCATGCGTCTTTCGGCCTTGTGGAACCAGCTTATCCGCCGCGAGATTGCCGAAAAGAACCCGTGGAGCAACTGGGACTTTGACCTGACCAAGCGGAACCCCCGCAGGGCATGGACAGACGATGAACTCGCCCTTCTTTCGTCTTCAGCATGGACATGCAGCACAATCTCACAGGCCACCTTTGCAGGGATTACACTGGTCGCCGCGTATAGCGGTATGAGGCTGGGAGAAATCTGTAACCTGCGGAATGAGGATATTCAGGAGGTCGATGGTATCCCTTGTTTCCTTGTTCGCCCTCACAAGGACGATAAATGGACACCGAAAACAGAGGCAGGCACCCGTAATGTGCCGATCCATAGTACTTTGCTGGAATGGGGCATTCTGGACTTCAGGAAAGACGGCAAGAAATTCCTGTTCTCGGAACTGAAAACACCCAAAACCGGCCCGCGTGGCACAGACTTTGGCCGGAATTTCTCGAAGTTCAAAACGACTATAGGGCTTCCTGCCGCCATTACCTTCCACAGTTTTCGGCACACGGTATCCACCCGTCTTCGTAATCAGGCAGGAGACCTCAGAGAACTCTGGATTGATGCCCTATTGGGTCATGAATCTAGCCACAAGAGTCAGGGGGCCACGACCTATCTTTCAGGTATTACGACCGACAACCTCAAGCAAACCACGGAATCTGTTAGGTATCCGACGCTCTATTTAAGACAAAATCTATGACGACTTAGGGGGGGGGGCGGCTATCGGGCGTATGATCAGAAAACAGGACATTCACGCGAACCGCCTTCGCGACGACTTTGCGCCCCGTTTAGCTTCGCAAAGTTGGTGAGCGCGCACCACTTAATGCAGTGAGACATCTGCAAGGAAGGTCATGGACGTCTAGCCGCTTCCTGCATTCGAGCCCCCAATCCCGGTCTAGGTTGGGTTGATTTCGTTCCCATTGGCCAATAGGTGACACACATTGCCCTACAAGCTCCAAGTCAAAACTGAAGGTGCATTCGGGAATGAAGTTACAGATTTATAGCTTATCACCCTTCTCGAAAAATGGGGAGCAACGCTGCTTTTTTGGCAACCTTCCATCAGTCGGCGATTAGTCCATGCTTTCTCCAGCGGGCACGAACAAAGTTCTCAAAGATATAGCCTTCTTGGAGTGGTAATTTATCAGCGTGATCGCAAACGATAATTTGCGGCATAACACCCGTCTCTTTAAACGTATCATCGCAGAATCTGGCCAAGGTGGTGAACATCTTCGACACTGCGTCTACATCTTCATCAACAGTCTTATCGGTCTTCCTATCTCCGCGCAGATCATCTGCTTTGAATGTGTCAGCATCATCTGTCGACGGAAAATAAACCTGTGTCGGCTGATCTAGGAAAAGAATAGGGGGTATCTTACAGGTCTCATTTTTTGCAAACTGATACTGTAGAGCAAGGAACAAAGTTAGATGAGAGTAAAGCCAGTTTGCACCACTACCCATTGAGCGCAGGAAAACCTTTTTGGTGTTGCCACCAGTAGCTGATCTCTCATGCCATAGGTCAAACGTCCCGACATTAAATTTTAACGAGCCATTTTTGTAGGTATCTTCGAAGTCAAAATTTTCTCCAATGGCCTTCATTTTACTATTGATGCCATTTTGCAACGCCGACAACTTATAATCGACGTCGTATTTTGACATTTTCTCGGCGAGATCTTTCACTCTCTTTTGCCAATATTCCACCATTCCCGTGGCCTCGCATGGAGGGTTTTCGATGCAGCGCTCAATGGCGAGCTCCAGCTTGATCTTGGCCTTCTGCGCTGCTGCATCGACAGACCTCGATTTATCAAGCCGATCGGCTTCATCATCAAGAGGTTTTAGTGCTTTCTCTACAATTGCGAGCTTCTTGCGCAGATCTTTAAGCTCGTTGTCGATCGCCCTACGTTCTTCACCAAAACCTTCTCGTGCGTAGGTTGACACTTTGAGCTCATCGTTCAGCCAGTGGATCGCTGCGGACAACTTATTGGCTTCATCCTCGGCTACGTCCGATTGAGACGCACAAACGGGACAAACCCCATCCTCTAGGTCAGTGGTTTTAGGGATGGGAAGCGATATCAACGACTCAGCAAATCCGGATGCTTGACCGGCAGACACTGTAAGAAGATAGCGTGAGTTTAGTGCCTTCTGGATGCTGGACATCAGTAAGGCTTTTCTGCCCTGCAACTCGGCACGCTTGGTTTCAAATGCGCTGGAAAGCCCATCAACCTTGACCGATATGCCAGTAAGGCTACTCAATACAGACTTAGGCTTCTGCCAAATATCTTCAGGTGTGAGTCCGGTCAACGGAAGGCCGGCCAGAGCCTCATACTCGTTCAGGAGAGTTGAAAACTCTATGAGGTAATCTGCTTTGATCTTGTCTTGCTTCGGTATTTGCGCTTGAGCTCGTTTCAGCTCATACATGGCTTCTGTGTGAAGCTTGGCGAGGTCGAAATAATCCTCTCCAACAATATCCATGAAAATCTTGAAATGATCTATAGCCTGATCACGTTTGCGTTTTTCTTCAAAGCGGTAGAAAATTGCGTGCCGGTTTGCTACGAGATTTTGGTGTTGCAGCATGAACGACGTAAAGCTCCGCACAGAGGGCGTTGGACTCCACTTACCAGTAATCTGTTTGCGCATTGGATCAACATCTATATTTTTAAGCGTAACCGCAAAATATCGTCCTAGACTCTTGATGAATTCATCCCGGGGATGAAAAAAATGCGCAGAAAAAAAGGTTTCGAACTCCTTAATGAATTGAATTATGCTGTCCGTTTCAGGCCCTGAAATCTCTCGTAGAAAACAATCATTGCTACCTGGAAGACGACCGATGACCAGAGCCATTGTTGGGAAGCGTAGTACTGTAAAAAACAACTTTGCACGCTCAGTGATAACTCCCTCCGGGATCGTGTCTTCGGAACTCCCCAGACAGTAATCGAAAATATCGAGTATTGCACTCTTTCCTTTGGATGAATTTCCAGTAACAATATTGAGGCCAGGCTCAAAGGCGACCTCGTGGACTTTATGCTTGTTATCAACGATACCTATGTATCTTACATAACATTTCATAGCGATTTGAGTCCCAACATCCTGTAAATTGAAACGACATTTTCGTTAGAAAAAACCATCGCTAATTTCTGGCTGTATCTCAGCAGGTCTTTGTCTGAGTTGATTGCATGAGGTGTCCTTCTTGATCGCACTGATAGCTCAGGTGTAATTTCGAGACGTTTTTCAGCGGCAAGGATTAGCAAGGCTGCATTTGTTATGGGTTTAAACTCTTCGACACGCATGGCCAATCCGATCAGTCTTTTAGAATTCGAGGTCATCGTTCGGACAGAACTGTTTCGTCGAGCATTTTTCAAAAAACTCTGCATTGGGGTGTAGGTTACAATGGGAAGAATTAAATAGCTTAGTAGAATATCCTTCTCGACCGGCTCCCAGTTTCGGTAAAAGCTGTGGACAACCGGAGCCAATGCGAAGGGAGTTCTGTGAAGGGTATACAGATAGTCAGAGGCTTGAGTAGTCAATTACCATAGCCTCCAGAAAAATTCTTCATCTTTGTCCTTAGGCTTATCTCCTGCTAGCATGTGATAGATGCCATTACGAAATTCGGTCATCGTATGCTCCAGACTGCAAAATGGCTCAACTGTCCGGGAGTGGCATTCCAGATAGAACTTCATAGATCGGGTTTTCAGTTCCGTTCGACATGTAATACCCGTGCAATCGAGCATTGCGAGCTCTCGTCCATCTAGATGCCGCATTAGATGATTACGTAGGTATAGATCCACAGAAGATTTAAAGAGAACGCCATCTTTGTAGAAATCGGAAATCGTAGTCTGAGCAATTAGGCGGTGCAGTGCCGCTCGTTTCAGCCGTTGTTCACCACCGATTTCAATAATTTTTTGAGCGAACGGCATGGGTCGAATTTCTTGAATATTGATATGCTTCTCGAGCGCCGCTGTATCTACTTGGGGGAAGACTGTTGGAGATTTCGTATACTGTTTTGTAAGTTCTGTTAATTTTGCAGAAAAGGCTTCGTGGGTGATTTGCCAGCCTTCACTCACGAGTTTGGTGCTGCACATGAAGCCTAGAAGATCATCTATGAATTGCTGATATTTAGAAGCACGAATGGTCTTGAGATGGCGCGTCTTGTACTTCTGGATACGTTGTTCCAGCGAGTCCGCTCCCGTTATGATCTGCATCCGTTCCAAGACTTCCATCAGCGCAGTACGGCGTTCAGGAGCCATCACGTACTGTTGGAGTGACTGGGATTTCGAGGGTTTAGAGGTTTCGCTTTTGATCTCGGATTGATCCGCATTTTTCTTCTTCTTCGCACGGGAGGAAGAAGCTGTGGAGATTTGCTCCATGATCGCGAGGCGTTCAGAGGCAGTGAGCTTGTTCCAGCCTTTGAGTTGGCTCCGGTTCCCGAACTCCTGCGTCGTCAACAGCACAAGGTTTTTAAAGGAGGTGTGATCAAATTCCTCATGGAGCCAGTTTTTAAGGGTGTTCCAGAAATTTGAATGGCCATCTGTGAGACTGTCAGAATAGTTCTTGACCTCGGTTTGCATTTTCCCTGGCACCGTGACGTCGCCAAATACTTCAAGCCACAGGCTTTCACTCTCTTCCAAGTCATAGCAATATTCGACGGCCACCAAAAACTGGTATTGGAGTGCCTTGACTAGAAGCGTCGCATCAAAGGGAAGCGGCGCGTCACTAGGTGGCGTTATATCCAAGGGCTGCGTTGTATCTCCGCATTCCAATTTTAGTCTCCCTCCTAGTCTAACATATGGAACGCACCCTGAATTTCCTTCAGGGTTTTTGCGAGGTTTTTAAGTAAATTGAATGGACAGAGAGTATACTTTTTTCCTCATGAGAAAGCTCCGCGTAAACTGCATTCTAGATTGATAGAATTTAATTTTGGTAAGTTACATGTTCCTTGAGATGCGGTCCAGAGGGGTGCCCACAGTATCCGGTCACGCTTACCAACGTGCCCCGGTTTTAGGAACCATAGGCAGAGCTTCAGCCACGGCTTACCTCTGCGTATGGCCATTAGATCTGCTCTGAACCATTTCCGGATCGCAGGAATCCTACACTTGTATATCACACGATCATGTTAGCTTTCCGGAAGTAAAAATCTCTCCAGAAGCCTCCTCCATTTTAAGCTTTAATATTTTGTTCTTTTTTCGTTCCTTGCATAGAAATAAAAACAGGAAATCGCAGGTTCTGATGGGTTACCTTTAAGAGGAGCCAGCAGTGTCAAATGGCTACCCGTTCCGGGTACATTTGACAGCTGGCAAGGGGGGAGAAATCTCCCCCGTTGACCCCCTCTTAAGCAAGGAGAAACCAGTCATGCCTATATCTCGCACTTCCCGCCTTTCTGTTAGGGCATCCCCAGACGAGCTGATGCGCTGGAACCATATCGCTCGTGCTCAGAGCCATGCCACAACAGCCGACTGGATACGTTCGCTACTCACCCGTGCAGAACTGTCTGGTCATGATGGCCGTCCCGTTCCCGAAGAACTGCGTGGCATACGCCATCAGCTTTCCCGCGTTGGCAACAACCTCAATCAATTAGCCCGTTCTGCAAATTGCGAGGATGCTGTCCGGTGCGGGTGTGTGCTCGATGATCTTGACATGCTAATCTGTCAGCTTGACCAGATACTGTCCCGAGCTCGCAAGAGCCCTTCCATTCGGCCAGCCTCTCGCCGGTGCGACGAAGCTCATATGACGCGTCATTGAAAGTCCTGTGAGAGCATGACCCATGATCGTCAAGGAAAGCAGGATCACAACAAAGAGCGGAGCGGGTGCCATTGCCAGCCATGTGCTGCATGGTGCGAAGAATGAAGCCATCAGGGTTATGTCCGGGTCTGAATGGCTCCTGCACGACCATATGCGTGAAGCCCACCGCGAAGGGCTGAAATACGGTCTCCGTCATATCGCCTTCAATCCAGATGAAGCGATGACCGATGAACAGCTTTCAGCCTTTGCTCGTCGTCTGTGTGACGAACTCCATGCAGACTCTGAACACCTCACTCTTGTTGTTCATCAGAAAGACGGAAGCACACACGGCCATCTCATCCTGCCAGAGTGGCAACAGGATCATGTTCTGGAAAGCCGGTTCACATGGATGCGCATGGAAAAAGTCGCGCGTCTTGAAGAAATCCGGCTGGGGCACAAACTTGTAGCCGGTCGGCATGACAGGGCGATTGCCCAAGCCTTGCGCAAGGAAGGTCGTCACAGTGAAGCGAAACAGGTCGATGCGCTCATTCCTGTTGCTGATGGTGCAAAACCCCGCGCTGCCTATACATCAGAGGCGCGACGTATCACCGAACGGCAAGGACTTGATCTTCCAGCCCTGAAAAAGCTGGTCACGTCCCTCTGGTCGCAATCAGACGGGTTAAAAGCTTTCCGGGCAGCCTTGAAAGACCACTCTCTGACACTGCGTGAAGGCGACCGAAAAGAGACACGACCGGGCGCTCATATTATCGAAACAAGTGATGGCCTTCTTGTGGGAAGCTTTACCCGTCTGGCAAAAGTCAAAGCCGCAGACTTTCGAAAACTGCTTTCCGAAGAGCAGAATCAAACGGAGCATGAACGAGACGTCAAAATCCAGAGCACACGCTTGTCGATCCGCCGGACGACCGCAGATTTTTATAATGAATACCCCATCCCCAAACCATCTGACACTCAGCCAGTGCTCCGAAAAACGCCCGTTATAAAGCTCCTGAAAATTCCTACATGGCGAAAAGAACTCTGGCTCAAAAAAATGGCTGACGTTGACGCTCTCACGACAGAACCACTCCCCTCCTCCTCTTCCGTGCACATCATAAGTGCAGAGGAAGCATATTTTCGGAAAGAGATCAGGCAAGCCATTGCACAACAACACGCTATTCTTGCCCAGCAGGCACCAGAGACAAGCTGGAAACCTCTTGATCGAGACAAGATGATAGCGACATGGCGCAAGCAGCTTACCCCTTACCAGAAGCAGCTCAGAAAAAGCTTTGACCATTATAGCGTCGCAAAACGAGAGTGGCAGGACGCTGAGAAAAGTCGCTGGCAGCGTCTCACTGGGAAAGCCACAAGACTTGAAAGAAGAGCGGATCAGCTCTTTTTAGAATTTCTGGAAGTCTTGCGCTTTGTCGTGCAAGCCTTGCTGCATATCGTAGGGCTACGTGCAGAGCCGCCCAATCCGATCCGCTCCATCCTGAGTGAAAAGAACAAACCGGCTCTGGAACACTTCAGGAAAACCTATGATGCCGAATTTTCAGCCATGGCCGACATACAGATGCTGGACCCATGGCTTAACCAGCGTTTTGACCGTATCGTGCAAGCGCGCCAAAAGCGCATTATGGATTGGAACAGAGCGCACAGAGACAAGAAAGATGCTGCTCAGCGTGAAATCAAACGACTTTCTGATTTGCTCAACACGAAAACCCATAAAGTGAAACATCAGGCGCTTATCAGCCCGTCTCGTTCCCGCAGTCCCGCATCTTTTCCCGCACCGAACCCGCAGACCCGACACCCAACCCCTGGCACACCTTCACCGTTTTAAAGACTTTGGAAAGTCTCTTGACGAGAACTCACTTCTTCTCCAAAGTGTTTCTCGTAAATCGTTACCAAGAAGGACGTCTTTTAGCGTTTTTTTTGATGAAATCATGAAGGTTTCGAACGCACCTCACCCTGTTCTCCGGGTTCGAGTCCCGCAGTTCGCACCACAGACACCTGAAATAGCACGATTTTTCGGCTGAATGAGGGGCAAAGGCTGTCTTTGCTCCATCGTCCTTCCCCACCGAGGGAAGATTCTATGCTCCGAGTTAGAGGCACCACTTACCACTTCCGCCGTATTGTTCCCCCTGCCCTGCGAGCAGCCTTAAACCGGCGGGAAATCTGGGTTTCCCTGAAAACCGGCTACCAGAACGAAGCCCGTAAACGGGCATCCATTCTTCATGCCAGAACCACAGAACTGTTCATACAGGCCCATCTGGTCCTCTTGGAACCAGACGCTTTAAGCAGGCTTGAAGGACTGCGGGTTTCACTGCGGGATTTGCAGAGCGTGAACCTGCCTTCATCTGCTCATGAAACGGGGACTGTGCCAGTTTCAGCGCCGATACCCAAACCCCGAACGATGAAGAAAACGGCCAAAGCACCCAAAGCGGCTCCCTTGATGCTCTCCGGTGCTCTGAAACGCTTTGTCTTGGACAGTCCCCATGCCAGTGCTGACACCAAAAAAGCCACACAACGGGCCGTAGACCTTTTCCTGCAAGCCTTTGGAGATGCCCCTGTGTCCATTATTGGTGGCGAGAAGGCTGGGGCATTCCGAGACCTCCTATTTTCCCTTCCAGCATCATTGGGCAAACGCAAGAGCAGCCTTACCCTTGAAGAAGAAGCACAGAGGGCCAGAGAGGAAGGTTTACCAATTTTGAGTGGCAAGAGCGTTAAAAACCATATGATGCGCCTCTCTGCCCTCTGGAACCAGTTACACCAGCGGGAACTGGTCATACGCAACCCGTGGACAGGCTGGAATTTCGAGAATGGGCAAAAGACCGTCAGGAGAAGCTGGACAGCTAGCGAATTAGCACTCTTGGCCTCTGCTTCATGGCATAGCACTTCGGTGCCAGAACAGACCTTCCGACTGGTCACTCTTGTTGCAGCTTACAGCGGAATGCGATTGGGCGAGATTTGCGCCTTGCGCAAAGAAGACCTCCAAAACATTGATGGCATCCCTTGCTTTATGGTCAGACCACATTCCGACGATGGCTGGTCACCAAAGACAGAAGCAAGCACCCGCGTGGTGCCTGTCCATCCAAAACTGATTGAAGCAGGAGTTCTTGCCCTTAAGGATACCACTGAAGGCCCCTACCTCATTCCCGGTCTTGAAACCTCAAAACAGGGTGTCAGAGGAGCAGCCCTTGGCAGAGCCTTCTCATTGCTCAAGACCCGTATTGGCCTGCCCGCTGAAATTACGTTCCACTCATTCCGGCACACCGTCTCCACACAACTCAGAAACGCGGATGCCAATATCCGAGAGGTGTGGATTGACCGCCTGCTGGGTCATGAAGCCACCCATAAAAGTCAGGGCACCACAACCTATCTCACCAGCATCTCAACAGCCAATCTGCTGCAAACCATAGAGGCAATAAGCTACCCGGCAACAGTCTTCAAAAAGGGAACGATTTAAAAAGGGAGCCAGCAGTGCCGAATGGCTACCCATTGAGCATCTGGCAAGGGGGAATACCTTTCCCCCGTTGACCCCCTAAAGCACAAAAACTGCTGTTTTGAGACTGGAGCAACCCAAACGTGAAAATGAGGAGGTTCACAGGGGGAGAGCCATGCTCTCCCTCTGACCAGATTGTAAACCAGCGGACACAACGTGTCCGCTGGTTTACATGGCTGGCTCCTACGCTCTTCCCCCTAAAAACCTGATAATTTAAAACATTCCTGAAGAAGGAGCCTTTCAAACAACTTTGATGCCATTATTTGTAAGCCGCATGGTGTTGACAATATGTAATGAATGGGCAACCTTTTTAAATTAAGTTAATTGTTTGAAACTTAATTTTTTGGATCCTGTATAATGTCTCTAAAATATAATCCAGATAATAGACCAATACTGATATTTGGTCTTACAGCCCCAATTGGATCAAAAATCGATTTACTCCAAACGTCGTTAGAAACTGAAATAAGATCATACGGTTACGATGTGCACATCATTAATGTTTCAAATATTATAGAAAAAATATCAGATAAATTTAGAATAATAGAAAATATAGCAAAGCCTTTACGAATAGATGATAAAATTAAACTTGGAAATAAAATATGTTCGATAACAAAAGAAAAAGACTATCTTGCAAAAGCCACTATAAAAAAAATAAATAATATAATAAAATCAAATAACGTAAAAGAAGAAGACACTATAATACCAAAAGAAAAAAATCCATTATGCTTTATAATTAGACAATTAAAAAGACCAGAAGAAATAAAATGTTTGAAAAAATGCTTTGGTGAGCAGTTTATACAAATTTCTGCCAATAATGATGAGTCCATCCGATCAAGAGTTCTTAAGGATATAATATTTAAAGAATATCCAGAAAAAGATCCAACAGAAGTTGATAATTTTTGTAGAAAAATAATAAGCGATGATGCTGACGAATTAAGAGAAAAATATGGGCAAAGAATATCAAAAACATTTTATACTGCCGATTTTTTTGTTAATTGTAAAAGTAGAGAAGCCGTAGATGTTTCAGTTAAACGCTTTATAAAAGGAATATTTGGAAGTAATTTAATATCTCCCACAAAAGATGAATACGGAAGTTACTTTGCAAACGCATCTAGCTTAAAGAGTGTTGATACTAGTCGGCAGGTGGGAGCCGCCATTTTCACCCAAAATGGTGAAATTGTTATTACTGGCTGTAATGATGTAGCTAAAGCTGGAGGCGGTCTATTTTGGGAAGAAGATCAAGAAAAAAATCGCGATATAGACATAGGCTCAGAAGCAAACAAAGAAGAGACAAGTAGAATAATATACAGTTTCCTTAAAACTCTTGAAAATGAAAAAATAATATTAAGAACAACAGAAAGCTTACTATCAGATCAAAAAATTAAAGAAACAATTTCTAAATCTATGATTGGTGAGATTACAGAATATGGAAGAATGGTTCACGCTGAAATGAACGCCATAACTGATGCAGCTCGATTAGGGAGACCTCTAAAAGATACAAATATGTATGTTACTACTTACCCCTGTCATAATTGTGCAAAACACATCGTATCTTCTGGTATCTCTAGAGTTGTTTATATTGAACCGTATCCAAAAAGTCGGGCATCTAAGTTATATAGACATGCCATTACAGATAGCGATGGTTTAAATGGCGTCAAATTTGTTCATTTCTATGGAATTTCTCCTAGCTTATATAAAATGATATTTGAAAGGTCTAAAAGAAGAGATCAAAATGGTAAAATTCAAGAATGGCAAAATTCTTATCCATTTCCCATTGTTGCCGTTAAAGATTTTAGCAAATCTATGGAAATAATATCTGACGAAATAGATAGTAAATTATCAGAATTTCAACGTATAAATATTGATTATTAATTTTCATTTATAAGATCAGTATTTCTATTAAGAGTTGGGTAGGGAATCATAAATTTATCATTATGTATCTGTTGACTGCTCCATGGGTTTGCTCGCAGAGTGAACCCGCAGTCACCATGCGAAGGATGATTTCTTCTGAAACTATCGTTCTTTTTCAATGGGTTATCTGATTGATTACGACCAAAGAGAGCGGGTTCGAGTCCCGCAGTTCGCACCACCATACTTCTTGTTTTTATTCAGGTTTCCATTTCATGATACGGGTTCCGGTACATTTCCATGATACCCTTTAAAAGAATGAAATCGGAAGATTCACTGGAAAAAATTGCATCTCGAGCTCATGCCACGGCATATCCAACGGTCTAATGTAGGCAAGTCCGTCATCCAATCTCGTGTCGAGCATGTCTTTGCTGATCAGAAAGCACAGACGGGACTGTTTATCCGGACAGTGGGTATCACTCGTGCCACCACGAGGATCGGGCTGGCCAACATCATCTACAACATGCACCGCTTTCTGTTCCTGGATCGGATCAGTATCGCCGCTTAGAAAACCAGAGGATAGTGCTTCCCCTTTTGCCTCAAACGCAGAGTGAAAGTCATAACCCTGAACCATCAACACCTGCTCATTGAGTCCAAAATCAGGATACTGGGGCCTCACTCAACAATTCTTTAATCCCTCCAGATCATCTGTATTTTCCGTCACTAGACGAACATTAACGAATATTTTCAAAAAGAGAGTTCTGCCGACGGCTGCGCCATTGTTTCGGAGAGAGGAGAGATACCCTCTTTTTCGTGATGACACGACTCTGGCTGGCCACCCACAGGCCATACTCTTCGCTCCATTGAAGCGTGTCGCCCCTTTACCCCCTTTCATCGTTCTTACCTGAGGAACCTGATAAGAGTTATTAATTTGAATAATCTATTTATGCGTTGACCGTGTCTATATCCGTTTATATATAGACACCTGCAGACAGAACAGTGAGCTATGGCAGGAGGTAAAAGATTTTTTGTTTCCAGCCGAGGGCTTTTTGTAAAGGGGTCTTTCCCTTCTGTTAGAAGTTGACCGGTCTATTTTTTGTCGGTCAAAGGGACAATGGTGATGCAGAATATCCTGTTTTGCGCTTCCAGATGTATGCCGCATATGCGGTTGCGGGTCCCTTTTGCCTGTCTTCCATTGTTTACGAGGTAAAAATGGCGTACGCGACAACCAACCCCTACACAGGGGAAGTTCTTGCCACTTTCCCTGAAGCCACAGATCAAGAGGTTCAGACAGCGCTTTCTGACGCCTATTCAGCTTTTGAAAAATGGCGTGATACGCCTTTTGCCGAACGTGCCCGCATCATGAATGCTGCTGGTGCCATTCTGCGGCGGGATGTTGACAAGTATGCCGGCCTCGGCACGCTTGAAATGGGCAAGACTTTTGAAGAATCCAAGAAAGAAGTCATTCTTTCTGCAGAAATTTTCGAATATTATGCGAAATATGCAGAAGAACTTCTGAAGCCGGAAAGCCTGCCGGTTGCTGATCCTGCCGAAGGAAAAGCTGTTCTGGTGCATGAACCGCTTGGTATTGTGTTCGCCATCGAACCGTGGAACTTCCCTTTTTATCAGGTTGTCCGCATTATTGCTCCGCAGCTTTCTGCCGGGAACGCTGTTCTGCTGAAGCATGCTTCCAACCTGCCGCAATGTGCTGCAGCCTGTGAAGACCTGATGAACGAAGCAGGACTGCCCAAAGGGCTGTTCCGCAATCTGTACGCTGCCCGGTCTCATACAGCACTGATCCTGAATGACCCGCGCGTATGTGGTGTCGCTCTTACGGGTTCAGAAGGCGCTGGCACAATTATTGCTGGTGTTGCTGGTAAAGCGCTGAAAAAAGCCACCATGGAACTGGGGGGTGCAGACGCCTTTATTGTTCTGGACGATGCAGACGTTGAAAAAGCAGCCAAATGGGCCGTTGTCGGCCGCCATTGGAACGCTGGGCAGGTTTGTGTATCAGCCAAGCGCCTGATTGTGGCTGACGCGGTTTATGATCGCTTCCTGGAACTTTACAAAAAAGGCGTTGCCGAACTGAAAGCCGGCGACCCGATGGACCCGACCACCACGCTGGCTCCCCTGTGCTCTCAGGGTGCGGTAGATGACCTGCACAATCAGGTAACCGCCGCGATCAAGCACGGTGCCAAGGTTGAAGTCATTGGGCCGGAAGTTCCTGGAAAAGGCGCTTTCTTCCGCCCACTGCTGATGACCAACCTGCATGGCGATAACGAAGCACGCCATTGGGAATTTTTTGGTCCGGTAACACAGCTTTACCGCGCCAAAGATGAAGACGACGCCGTTCGTATTGCCAATGACTCTCCTTATGGTCTTGGTGGTGCAGTCTTCACCAAAGATGAAGCGCGTGGTGCCCGCGTGGCAGCAAAGATCCGTACCGGCATGGTGTTCATCAACCATCCGCTGGTGCCGAAGGCAGATCTGCCGTTCGGGGGCATTGCACGCTCCGGTTATGGCCGTGAACTGATCGGCCTGGGGATCAAGGAATTTGTGAACCACAAACTGATCAACACGGTTGATATCGACGCACCGTTCTGATCAAACCGCCAGCAGTTGTCTTGACCGACTTCTGCTGGCACCTCTCTCCCGATCATACAAAATACAAATAAACGTTAAAATATACTCTATTTACAGATATTTTATAAATACACATCCCAAACAACATTCCAAAAAATGGACCTTCCCCTGCTTACTCTCTGAAAGAGGCTTGTAAAACTGATGGCATCCAAATCTGAAATTCTTATCGTCGGTGGTGGTGTGGCAGGACTGGCCCTTGCAACCCGTTTGGGAAAAACGATCGGAAGGCAGGGGAAAGCGCGTATTACCCTGATTGACAAAAGCTTTTCACATGTATGGAAACCCATGCTGCATTGCTTTGCAGCCGGCACTGTACTGAATGAAAATGATCGGATCAGCTTTATCTCTCAAGCCAGCAGCCACCATTTTGAATTCTGGCCTGGAGAAGTCATTTCAGTTGACCGCACTAAACGGGAAGTTGTTTTAAGCCCGCTTCATGCATCAGATGGCACAAAGGTTCTGGAAAGCCGCACTCTGAAATATGATGCCATCATTCTGGCTGTTGGAAGCTGTGCCAATGATTTTGGTACCCCCGGCGTGGCCGAACATTGCCTTTTTATTGATAATCTAATTGAAGCCAATTCTTTCAATGAGAAATTCAGGATGGAAATCCTGAAATCTTTTGCCAATAGTTCCAAACTGGACATTGCCATAGTGGGTGGGGGCGCAACCGGCACACAGCTTGCCGCGGAACTTCATAAATCGCTTGAGATTGTCGATCCTCTCAGCTTGCACGCCTTTGGTAAGGCTCCTCCAAAACTTAGTGTGACACTCCTTCAATCCGGCCCACGTATTCTGCCTGCTTTTCCGGAATCTGTCTCCATCGCAGCGCAGAAAGAACTTGAGCGGTTGGGTGTTACCGTACGCACGTCCTCTCGTGTTGCTGCAGCAGATGCCACTGGCTTTATTTTGAAAGATGGCTCTCATATTGCCGCAACCCTGCGTGTATGGGCGGCTGGCGTCAAAGCACCGGAAGTCACCAAAGCTTATGGGGGCCTTTCTCTCAACCGGTCCGGCCAGATTATGGTTAAGCCTAATCTGAGTTCAGTTGATGATGACAGGATTTTTGCAATGGGAGATTGCTCCTTCATTGCAGATGAACCGTTACCCGCAACAGCACAGGTGGCGCGGCAGCAGGCCCACCACCTTGCCCAACATCTCCCTGCATGGCTGGAGCACGGTAAAGAAGTCCCATCCTGCATTTTCCACAATAAAGGGGCCATTGTTGCTTTAGGCAATTACAATGGATGGGCAGCGCTGCCGGGGGGCACTGTTTTAGGTGGTGGCATCATGCACGGGCTTTCAGCGCGCCTTGGGCACATCATGCTCTATCGTAAGCATCAGATCGAACTGTTCGGTTATTTCCGGGGCATGGCCTCCATCGTTGCAGACTGGATAGAAGCCATTATCCGCCCTTCCGTTCGTCTGGACTAAAATCTACATGGAAGGCTGATAAAAATTTCTGCATGCTAACTCAACGCAGAGTTGGAGAAACCTTCCAAAATTTTCTCTTATTGAGATCTGCAATTACGCCAGTTTCTGTCGTAATTGCGTCCATTCTGCTTCGACCCTATCGGCAACACGTCGCGCCACGCCAGACAAAGGGCGCGTACGATCATGCGCCAACGCCAAAGTGAGGCGAGGCGTCATTGCTCCTGCCAAGGGCGTAAATGCAAGATCACCTGTCTGCACTTCTTCCATAACATCAAGATAACTGAGAAGCGTGATGCCCAATCCCGTTCTGACAAGGGATTTGATCATTTGCACGTTGTTACCACTGGCAACCCTATAAGCGTTAAGCCGACAATCAGCTTCCAGTTTTCTGAATACTGAAGCCAGCGCCAAAGGTTCTTCTGGCACAATAACCGGATATTCCGCACAAACCGAAAAGTGAGCCTGCGCCTGTGCGGTCACGGGATGACCCACTGGACTGACAATTCCCAACGGAAAAGAAAGAACGGACCTCACCTGTAAATCCCGCACATCTACAGGGTCCAGCAGAAAGGCCAGATCCCCATCTCCGGCAAAAAGCCGGGTATTTAACTCGGCATTATCATGAATGTGAATATTCAGAATAATACCCGGATAATGCTCCTTCAGACGCACGGCTATATCCGGCAGAAAAGCGCTTGCCAGCGCCTGGGGGGCCAAAATATCAATCTGCCCCCGCCGCATCCCCTTCAACTCATCAATCTGGCGGTTCAGGCTCTCAAAATCCTTTACCCACCGGCTCGCATGAGCGTGAAACAGTTCTCCCACCGCAGTAAGACGCATGCCGGACGCAAGACGTTCAAACAGAGGCGTTTGAAGTGCCTGTTCACCCAACAGAATATGCCGGTCGATAGCGGAAGGGGCGATGCGCAGATCTTCCGATGCCTTGCGGATCGACCCATGGCGCGCCACAGCCAGAAAATAGATGAGGAAGCGAGAAAACGGATTCATTCGACTGTTCTCAATTTGAGAATGCATACTGCATGAAACAGATATATCCGATAATATACAATCAATGAAATACTCCTTCCTATGACTGGATGGCTTTTGCCTCCTCCTTCATTGTTTCAGGAGCGCCTGCCGTGACCACGCCCCCCCTCGCTGCCCGCACCACCGAAGCCAAGCTCCCCCGCGACAACACGTTTGAGCCGGATGATTGGCTTATTCTGGCTTCATACTGGTATCCAGTCGCCCTTGTGCGCGAACTTGAAGACAAGCCACTCGGCGTCACGCTATTGGATGCGCCGCTTGTCCTTTACCGTTCAGGGGAGGAGATTGTGGTGGCAGATGATCTATGCCCCCATCGGGGCGTCCCTCTCAGCATGGGTAGAGGAGACGGGCAAAGCATAGCCTGTGCCTATCACGGCTTTCGCTTCGGCTCCGAAGGACGCTGTGTGAAAGTACCAGCCCATCCGGATAACGCCATTCCCAAACGGCTTACTCTGCGCACCTATCCTGTTATGGAGCGCTATGGCCTGATCTGGACCTGCCTTCGCCCGCAGGAAGGAGAAGCTTCTCTTCCTTCCATGCCCCACTGGAATGATCCTGAATTTCAACAGATCAATTGTCCCTGGATTGATATTAACGGCTTTGCTGGCCGGCAGGTTGAAGGCTTTATCGATGTAGCTCACTTCGCCTTCGTCCATACCGCGACCTTTGCTGACCCGGAAAACCCTGTTGTGCCAGCCTACATGCCCAAAATAACCCCTTATGGGTTTGAAGCAGAATACCGGAGCAGTGTTGGCAATTATCCGATTGGTCATTCTGAAAAAGGACGGCCCGGCTTTGAATGGCTGAGGCATTTCCGGGTGCATGTGCCATTTACCGCAACCCTGGAAATTCATTTTCCCGACGAGAAACGGCTTGTGATCATGAATGCAGCCTCTCCTGTTTCTGCGCGCAAGACACGCATGTTTGCCCCCATCTGCCGCAATTTTGATACGGACCTTCCCGTGCAGGATGTATACGACTTCAATCTCAAGGTTTTTGAGGAAGACCGTGCTTTGGTAGAAGCGCAAAAGCCGGAAAACCTGCCCCTTGACCCTTCGCTTGAGGTTCATGTGATGGCAGATCGAAGTTCAATTGCTTACCGCCGCGCACTCCGGTCCATCGGTTTAAGCCAGTTTTTCACAGCTTAAAAAAATACTCAGGCAGCCTCTTGTTCACAACACATGTTTCCAAGAGGCTGCGTGCTGCCAAATCTGCTACCAACTGCCTTTTGGCACCCTTGCTCTACGCAAGCCTCGCGTTATCGAACGCTTCAATCGGCTTCTTACTTTGACGCATTCAAAAGCATGATTGACGTCTGCCAAGCTTCATCAAAAGGATGGGGAGCGTGGGTGATCTTGGCCATCAGCGTTGCCCCAAGCCATAATTGATACAGAGACGTCGCCAACTGATGTGCGGAGAGAGGAGATGAAATTGATCTATCTTTTTGCCCTGCTTTGATCATGGCAGCCAAACGTTTGATAACGGCAGCCACACCATTATCCATAACAACGCGCATATCTTCAGAAAGATCAGATATCTCGGCGGCCAGTTTCACAATAAGACATTTATCGCCCACCCGCCCCCCAACATGGGTGATACGCCAGCGTTCAAAATAAGATGAAACCAGCTCGTACCCTGTCTGAGTCTTCTTGGAACTCAAATGTTCCATATCTGCAAGGTAGTCATGGATATATAGCCTAAGAAGATCTTCCCCGAATTTTTCTTTCGATTCAAAATAGTGATAAAATGATCCTTTAGGAACCTGTGCCACTTCCAATATTTGAGAAATTCCCACACCGGAAAAACCCCGCTTTCCAATCAAAGGACGAGCGGCTTCTATTATTCGTTTCTTTGCAAGATCGTGTTTATTTTCAACAGCCATAACAGAGAATTACATATACCATAATTGCGAGAAATGTATTTCTTACTTTACGTTATAGAACATAAAAAATATACACGATGTCATAAAAAAATCTGTGATCGCTCTGCTTTCTTCAGCCTGCTCGGCAGAAAAACCATACTCACAGCAGGACGCCCGGTGTCCGGGCACTCGATTTACCCCTCTTCGGCAATACTGGGTTGGCATGTCTTGCCGGAAGCTGTTCGGATAATGGGCCAAACATTGAACATCCAACCGTCTGCCACTTGATTGACACATAACATTTCTGGGTTTTTATGATATATTCCATGTAGTTACTGAGGCCATCTGCACGTATCGTCGCTGACCAAAGCTTTATCTGGAACATGAAAATTTTTGTAAAAACAAGGCGGCATAACGCCCCCCAAACCACCCATCACATACGAAAGCCGCCCCTTCCCTTCTGGAAGCATTTTCTGGCTCCTGTTTCTATCTGTGTGCTTTTATCAGGATGCGTGGATGATCATGGCAAAGGTGCGATGCACGCTGCTACCTCACGCTGTTTCTCAAAATATCCGCTGGCAAAAGGCACTGCATATAAACGCTTTAGCTGCATCTATCAGGCACACTCACAATACGGACCTGATGCAATGGGCACTCACGCCGCCCTTCTTCAGCAGATAGACCAAGCATCCTTGCGTGTAGGACTGGATATTGATTCAGGAGCTCTGACCGTAGCGGAAGGGGAAACAGCCCTCCATTGGGTAACAAGGAAAGCCTATTATCAGGCTTCCCAACACGCATCACCCCCAGAGCAACCCAAAACTCAGGGATTACGCAAATAACAGCAGAAGAGGAAACATGACCGGAGCAATGCTTCCTCTAAAACAATATAACTGAATGCTCTTTCAACCCAGAATTTTACTGTGTTCTGGGCACAATAATAGGATCTGAAGATTTTTTATCAGAATTAAGCACAGCCCCACCTGATTGCGTGGAGTAAGTTGCGGTTGTGGATTGCTGCGGTGTTCTGGGAGGATGGAACGCTGAAACCGGACCAAACACGCCGCCAGCAGATTTCTGCATCGTGCCTTCAGGCTGGCGGGCACAACCGCGTGTAATAATGGAACAGATACCATCTGTTCCGACCATTTCATCGTTATTGCCTGTGTAATGCACGTCAGAGACACGGTCATGATCCAGACGGATCACGGCAGAGCAAGTTGTTCCGCCCCCACCGCCAAGCTGTGCAATTGTTGTGGCAATATCACCAATCGGAATAAGGGTGGAACCGCCATAACTCGGCTGTGGCTGCGTTCCTGTGTAAACAAAGATCTGAGTTGTATCATTGATCTGTTTGGTGGCCGTCGGCAGGCCTGCACAGGCCTGCAGATCATAAGAGGTCATCCCGATCATTGTGATCTGCGCTTTATGAGCAGCCCGTGAATCAAAATACCCGCACCCACTTACACTCACAGAGAGTGAGGCAACCGCGACCAAACCCGCAATCCGACACTTCATTTCTTCGACTATCCTCACCCGTTTCCCAAACACTCACACTATGAAGCGCAGCACTTCTAAGTTACTGTGCTCTTTCCATACAATGCAAGAGGTCAAATAAAGTGTGGAATATTTCTTTTCTGACAAAATATGTCACCATCAGACCAATATATCGCTCTTAATTCTCGCTTGATTTCGTCCTTTTTATCAAAACAGACTGCCTCTCTTATCTTGCCATCCCTATCACTCCCTAGCATCATGGGCTTTTCCAAGCGCCGTCTACCACCTAAAGACAGCCAGACAAAACGGCCCGTGTGGCCAAAGGAGAATTTGCTGATCATGTTGGTCCTGTCCCGTCGTAAGGCGCTTGCCTGCTCCCCTCTTCTCGTGACCCTTTTTGCGCTGAGCGCCTGCATCAGCCCCGGCCAACCGCCAGCTCCTCCCTTGCCTGCCCTGGAAAAAGCTGCGCCATTCACGTCAGCTGACGCGGACTTTGTTCAAAAACTCAATGATATGGATCTTACCCACATTGCGTTGGCAAACATCGCCAAAACCCACGCGGCTCGTAACGATATCGCTCTGCTCAGCACAACCATTGTAAAAGAACTGACAGAAAACCACGATACGCTAACCAAGCTGGCCACAACCCACACATTGACTCTGCCGGCCAAACCTTCTGCGCAAAGCCAAAAAGTCATTGACCAGTTGCAACATTTGCATGGCTCGGCATTTGACCGAAGCTACACCCGCTATTTCATGACCAGCACAACCAAAATGAAATCAGTGCTTGAGGCTCAAATCACCACCTCCAAGAACACAGATCTGGTTAAACTCGCAACCGATACCAAAACCAAACTCACCACTTATCAATCAGAAATCAAATAAGCACTTTTCCAAAAACAGACTATAAACAAACAGACACATAAAATTTTCAGTTCCAATGGCTTCCTGTTTATAGTGCAGGAAGCCATTGTTGTACTTACATCAACAATAAGAACCTGATCATTCCATTCTGCTTTGATCTCACCGTCCCACAACTTAACCTAAAGTTATCACATACCCATCATTTTTTGGGCATTGACAGAATACGTTTCGGTTCAACAACATAGAGCCTATGGTTCGCGGTTGACCTGATCTTTTATGGTCAATTCAGCCAGCCATGATGTTTGAGCAACGCATATCATTACGATCTGAAAAGGGTTTAAGATGGGATACCGGTGTCAAACGCTCTATGAACGATATAGCAGGCCATTTCTGCTGTTTGGCACGGCTCTTGCTACTCTTTTCACTATTCCCGCAGCATCAGCGGCAACCCCTGTTCACACAACGGCAGGGATCAAAAAAGCTCCCCTTCATACCAAGCCGCATAAATCTCTTTCTTCCACTCCCGCAAGTGCAGTGCGCTCTGCGCCGCCGCGACATCGCCGATCCGGCCCGCTGCATAGCAAAGACAATGAAGAAATAAACGTGAGCACGCGCCGCGTTGCCAGCCGCGGTGCTGAAGTTGCTGTAACGCGTAAGGTGATGGATCGCTTTGTAGAGGGCACTAACCCGATGCAGATCCTTGCCCAAACCACACCAGGAGCCAACTTTACATCAACAGATGCCTTTGGCCTTGATACCTACGGCAACACTTTCTACATGCGCGGATTTACGCAAATGCAGATTGGCGCAACGCTGGATGGTATTCCGATGGGAACCCAGGGTTTTGCCAACTACAACGGCGTGTCCATCACCCAGGCAATGATTCAGGATGACATCGGCGGCATGACGATGTCTCAGGGCGCAGGCTCTCTGGACACCTTCTCTGCCCAGAACCTTGGCGGAGCAATGACATACGTCACCTCTGATCCCAAGGACAAGGCTGGCGGCAAGATCAGCCAGACTTTTGGCAGTTACAACGCTTTTCGCACTTACGGCCGGGTGGATAGTGGTGTTCTGAACTCCACAGGAACAAAATTCTACGCATCTTTTGCGCGCACCAAAACAAATATGTGGAAAGGGCAAGGTTACCAAAGCGAACTGCAAGCCGATGCAAAGGTTGTTCAGCCCCTTGGTGACCGCGGCAAAGTGACGGCCTTTTTTGGCTATGGTAACTTTACGCAGGGCAATTACCTGACAATGACCAAAAACATGTGGAAAACAATGGGGCGGAATTCCACATATCTGAAACCAGACTACGATAAAGCAAAACTTTGGGCATATTACGCCCAATATACATCTGACGTCCCCCCGGGATACGAAGGTCTTCTGTCTAATGACGAAATTGGTGATTATGCTTGGGATGCCTCGCAGATCCAGCGGACCTACCTATCCTCCATCAATACCCACTACGATTTATTCAAAAATGTAAAATCAGATACCATTATTTACGGTAACGTCAGCAGTGCGGTGCATGGTGGCACGAACAACTTTGTCACGTCTCCCTCTTATGGCACGCCGGAACTTCTGGCTGATGGCACGGTATCTGGTGTTCCCATGGCGCTCTCAATGGCGCATGCCTTCATGCGCCGTCTGGGCGGCACACAGAAATTTACCATTGAAGCCCCTCATCACAACCGTATTGAAACGGGCGTATGGTATGAAAACAACCATTGGATTTATAACCAAAGGCTCTACGAAGACGGTTTGAACTCTGCGCACAACTGGCTATCTGACTTCAAACAGGGCACGGGGCATACCTGGTTCAATAACTCCTATAATACCAATACTTTCCAGTTTTTCCTTCAGGACCGCTGGACCATTATTCCCGGCATGAATCTTCTGGCTGGGTTCAAATCTCTCACACAAACAACGCATGGTGGCACCAAAGATGACTACACCCAGCAGTTGGCTGCTGAGGGATGGAACACTTATTATCGCCACGCAGCAAACGGCACCTTAACCGCATCGGCGGCCTTCCTGCCGCATTTCAATTTTGACTACCACTTTCTTAATCATCATGAATTTTACTGGGATATCGCGGAAAATATGCGCGCATATGACTACTATTCCCAGACAGCAAGCAGCACTGCATGGGGTGGCCTAGGCAATTCCACCTATACCGCCCAGCAGGTATTTGATGCCAACAAGAAAGTTCTTCGCCCAGAACGGACATGGAACTACGTTGTCGGATACCGATATGACACGCATCTTTTTTCAGCATCCGTCGATTTTTACCATACCGACTATTACAACCGCCTTGCGTCCATCACGGAAGGCAGCGCAAATACAGCGAACAGCGCTTACCTGAACGTCGGTCGGGAAACCATGAATGGCGCGGATGTGATGGGCACAATCCGCCCGGTGGAAGGGCTTGAAATCACCAATAGTTTTAGCTGGAACGATGCCGAATATCAAAGCCGTTCCATCAATTACGGGGGAACATCATACAACATCAAGGGCAAGCATCAGGTCTACTATCCAAAGTTCATGTATAAAGCGAACCTGAACTACACCTACAAACGTGCCATGTTCAACTTTAACGTGAACTATATTGGCTCACGCCCGATGACATATTTGAATGATGAAAAAATTCCGGCTTACTGGGTCGCCAATCTTAATCTTGCCTATAACTTTGGCAAAATTGGCTTTACCCAAAACCTGAAAACCACCTTTGGAATCACCAATCTGTTCAACTCCAACTATATTGGTGGGGTATATGGCGCAGCCTCCGTATCAGGAGACGATAACGCCAACCTGTTTGTTGCTGCTCCCCGGCAGTTCTTTGGCACAATTGCCGCTGAATTTTAAAAGATTCGTTAACCACACTGGACGTGTAAATTACGTCCAGTGCGCACAAAGACATTCAAGGTTATCATGAAAACAAGCTCTCTACTCATGGCATGTCTTCTCACGACAAGCCTGCCCGCCGTCGCGCAGCCATCTGGCGGCATCAGCCCGGACATGCCAGACCATTTTACAGTCAGCACTCAGGACTTTGATTTTATCCGCAAGGAAATCATGATTCCGATGCGGGACGGAGTAAAATTACATACCGTTATTCTGGTGCCCAAAAACGCACACAATGCGCCCATTCTGCTAACACGCACCCCTTATAATGCCGACCACATGACATCTCAGGCAGACAGCGGCACCATGGCCTCTGTTCTGCAAGGTTATGACAATATGCCCGACGTTATAGCCGATGGCGGGTATATTCGGGTTGTTCAGGATGTGCGGGGCAAATATGGCTCCGAGGGGCATTATATAATGAACCGCCCCATGCGGGGGCCATTAAATGCCACGGAAGTAGATCACAGCACGGACACCTGGGATACCATTGAATGGTTGGTGCACAACGTTCCTGAAAGCAACGGCAAGGTTGGCATTCTTGGTGTATCCTATGATGGTTACACCGCCATCACAGCCCTGTTTCATCCTCACCCCGCCCTTAAAGTCTCTGTGCCCATGAACCCCATGGTTGACGGATGGATGGGTGATGACTGGTTCCATAACGGCGCATTTCGGGAAGAAATGCTTTCCTACATCTACAATCAGGAAGCGACCCCAAAAAATACAGTCAAATGGTGGAGCAACCAGTATGACAATTACCAGCTTTTCCTGAATGGTGTCTCTGCTGGTGCTATTGGCAAAGCATATGGTATGGAACAGATCGGGTTTTTCCGGCAGATTTTAGCACACCCTGCTTATGATAGCTGGTGGCAGTCTCAGGCGCTGGATCGTCTTCTCCCAAAAGAAGGTCTTACTGTTCCAACGCTTCTTGTTCATAGTTTGTGGGATCAGGAAGATAATTATGGTGCAATCGCGCTGTATTATGCCCTGCAAAAAACGCCATCTGCAAAATCTGATTTATGGCTGGCCATGGGGCCGTGGAACCATGGCAGAGAAATAAAAGACGCCAGCATGCTCGGCGCCATAGATCTGCATTCTGATACAGGGCTATATTTCCGTAAGAAAATACTGGAGCCCTTTCTGGCGCATTATCTCAAAGACAGCACTGTGCCCCTCCCTGCTCGCGTTACAACTTTTCGCACAGGCATCAATGAGTGGGAGACGATGCCCGCTTTGCCGTCACAAGACTGCAATTCCACATGCACGACACTGCATCTTGCGCCTCAGCATGGTTTGACGTTCGACGCCAGCACGCAAAAAGGAGAGACGGTGCAATATGTATCAGACCCTGAACATCCTGTTCCGTATGTTCAGCGGCCTGTTCTCTCCAAAAATCTTCCTAACTCGGAATGGCAATGGTGGTTGACGACTGATCAACGGAACGCAACCTCTCGACCAGATGTTGCCTCCTTCACCTCTCCGGTTTTGACAAAAGCAGTTTCCATTTCAGGCCAGCCTCTGGTGCATCTTACCGCCACAACCACGGGTACCGATGGCGATTTTGTTGTGAAACTGATTGATGTTTATCCGGATGAAGTGCCCGCGCAGCGAGAAATGGGCGGCTACCAGCTCATGATCAGTGCAGATATTCTGCGGGGCCGTTACAGGAACAGCTTTGACCATCCGGAGCCCATCCCTGCCAACGTTCCCCAAGTCTATCACATGAAACTTCCTGTTGCGGCCCACACTTTTCTACCAGGTCACAGGATTATGGTACAGATCCAGTCTAGCTGGTTTCCGCTTTATGATCGTAATCCACAAACCTATGTCGATAATATTTTTAATGCGGCACCGGACAGCTACAAGCCTGCGACAATCAGTATCGATACCGCCGAAAGCTGGGTTCAGGTGCACTGAACCCTTACACGGGCACCTTCAAGAAGCACAACTTAAAGTCTGGAGCATAACCTGAGCAGAGAACACGTAAGACAACCACAAGCCTGATCAAGAAAACACTCACGCAGAAAGCGACAATATTTTATGGCATGAGCCTTCTGCGTGAGAATGTGCAAAAATTCTTGCGGCTATTTCAAAAAATCAGGTATGTGCCTGACAGAGCCTTTTCATGGCAGAAAAAGTGACCGAAACCGATTACTGGGATGGTATAGTGGCATTTTGGGGATAACCTTCCCAATACCCTTTCAACTGCCCTTTAATTTTTGATCTCTTCAAATGGAATATTCTGAACGGGATACAGGCTCCAGTCTTTATAATCGAAATGCCACCACTCTTCAGGAAGTTGTTCAAACCCTTCATGCTGCATGGCATCTTTCAGCAAAGCACGGGCTGTCTTCTGTTCTTCAGGAGCCTCTGTATAATCTGAATAAGCTCGGGGTGTCATTTCATCAAAGCCGCTGGGCATAGGCACCTGCTGTCCCGTTTTCAGATCATATAATGTCAAATCCACTGCGCACCCGCGATTATGGCGTGAGCCTGTGGCCGGATCTGCTACAAATTGATGTTTATCGGCTGGTGTCGCATCCCAGAACACTTTTGTGATATACCATGGGCGATACGCATCAAAAATCAGAAGTCCATACCCTTTTGTTTTCAGAAATTCTGCTACACGCAGTAGCGCATCGGCCGCTGGTTTTTCCAAAAAAGCATGTGATGACGAATAAACAGGTGTTCCCAGAAAATTCCTATCTGTGGCGTAACGCACATCAAATTTGAACAATGGAGAGAGGTGTGCCAGATCAACCAATTCCGGTTTACGCAGCCCCATACCTGAAGCGGGAGGCGTAGCACGACGCGCTTGCTGCATAAGCTCATCCACAGGCTTAAGAGGCGTTATGCGAAAAACCATACTTGTCTGATCCTTGGCAGCGTAGGCAGAAGATACGGACAGCCCCATTATCACGAACGAAGGGATCGCATAACCAGTTCTCATAACCCTTCGCCTCCTTGCTTGAAGCCATACAGATGATTTCTATTGCAACCTTATCTGCAAAATCATCTGAAACCTGAACAAATAACTGCCAGAGAAAACCCAGTTTTGATCAGTGTAACATTTCCATCAGAGGATGAAAGCCAATCTGCCTAACTGACACGCTCCTTCGATACTTTCATTCATCGCAAGCCACAATATGCTGTCCCTTAGGCAGGGTGCTGAGGGAACACAATTTAAGTGCTACCGGTGCGAAAGTGGCCCTCTTTTTTGTATTTACTTCCATGCAGAATTTACTGCATCTGTTTCTAAAACATGATGCAAAGACAAAAAATAGAGGAAACAGCCCCCGATCGTCCGGCAATCTAAGGGGCTATATTTTCATTATGCACAGAATATGGCCACACGGCACCAACACCGTCCTGCCAGTTATTCCTATTTTTGCGATCCCTCCTCATTTAACTGACAAAAGAGCACCGCATTTTACTCAGAAAGGCAAACCAAGCCGATCAGAAAGACGGCCCCATAGAATACGTCCGGCAACCCCTGCTTTCCATGCAAAATGGCCAGCTATTGGTTTGATAGGAGACGGAGGAAAAAGGGGTACGCCTGCTCCACTAAGATAATTCGCGAGGTGCTGCCCCATGACGGTCGCCATTGCAACGCCCCGCCCATTGTAACCGAGGCATGCCAGTAATCCCGCATCCGGCTCATGCCAATGGGGGTAGTGGTCAAGCGTTATACCAAGTTGCCCGTTCCAGCCATGGGTCCAGCCGACATCCTGCAACTCTGGCCAGAGAAACAATGCACGTTGCACCAGATACGGAAAAGCCAAGGCTCCCTGTAGATCATGTGAATATGACCGGCCGCCCATCAACAGTCTTTTATGAGCATCCACCCGATAATAGGTGGTAATTTGTCCCAGTTCATACAGAACTTCATGTTGAGACAGAATACGCTCGGCCAGTGCATCCGAAAGCGGGGAACTGGCGACAATACCGCTAAATACAGGGACCACGGACCGCCGAAGCTTATCCCATGCCTTGTCCGTATAGCCATTGGTTGCGAATACCAGCCGTTGCGCAACCACGCTACCTGCCCCTATCTGCACATGCCATGCCCCTTCTTTCCGGGCAAAGGAGACCACGCGCGTTGCACCGTAAATGGTAGCGCCTACTTGAGTCGCTGCACGTGCCAATCCGCGAGTATAAGCCAACGGGTCCAGTTGACCGCCCCGCATATCCAGCATCCCTCCACAATAAAGAGAGGTTCCTGTTCGGGCTTGCATTTCTTCCGGCTCAAGCCACTTCACGGGCCAGCCACGTTCCAGACATTGTCGTGTCAGTTCACGCAAGGGGGCAATCTGCACCGGAGCAGTTGCCGCACGGAGTGTCCCTCCACGCTGCGCAGCGCAGTCTATGGCATGGCGCTCAATAAGCTCAAACACGCGGTTCGGCGCATTCCACGCGGCGTCAACCAGTGCTGGACCATGAACCGGGCCGAACTCTTTCTCAACCTCATCAGGAAGCGGCTTAAGACCGGGGTTAACCTGCCCTCCGTTCCGTCCGGAAGCCCCCCAGCCGGGCTGTTCCGCTTCCAGCACAATGACGGATGCGCCCTGTTCAGCAAGATGAAGCGCTGTGGAAAGTCCTGTCAGACCTGCCCCAACAATAGCAACATCAGCACGCACTGGCCCATCAAGAGGAGGATAAGCGAGGCCAGCCCCGCCATCTGCGGCATAGAGACTGGCCACGGTTTTCATGCTGTTTCACCGTATCCAAGAATGGCTTTGATTTCCAGGAAGTCTGTCAGACCAAACTCACTGCATTCGCGCCCATTGCCGGACTGACCGTAACCGCCAAACGGAGCCGCAACAGTCCAGTCTGCGCCATTGATATTTACGTTCCCGGCCCTTAACCGACGCGCAACCGCCCGAGCATGTTTCAGATCACCCGACTGAACATAAGCGGCCAGTCCATATGGCGTATCATTGGCAATCTGAATGGCATGCTCTTCATCATCATATGCCAGAATAGACAGAACCGGGCCGAAGATCTCTTCTCGTGAAATTGTCATATCCGGCTCTACATTTCCGAAGACAGTGGGCTTGACGTAATATCCTGTTTCAAGACCTTCCGGCTTGCCCAGACCACCAGTGACAAGAGTAGCGCCTTCTTCGATGCCCTTTGCGATCAACGCCTGAATGCGGCCAAACTGGACATCACTGACAACCGGCCCAAGCTGTGTGGTTTCATCTGCCGGATCCCCCATTTTGAAAGAGTCTGCCGTTTCTTTCGCAATGGCCATGGCACGATCCATTTTGGCACGCGGTACAAGCATCCGCGTGGGGGCATCGCAGGACTGTCCGGAATTGCTAAAGCAACCTTTAACACCTCGTCTTACAGCATCTTCAAAGTCAGCATCCAGAAGAATGATGTTGGGAGATTTCCCCCCAAGCTCCTGATGCACACGTTTGACTGTATCGGCTGCCAGTTTTGCAACAGCAGCACCCGCACGCGTTGACCCGGTAATAGAAACCATATCGACATCTGGATGGCGCGCAATGGCCTCACCAACTTCAGGCCCATCACCGTTAATCATGTTGTATACACCGGGGGGCAGACCGGCTTCCTCTATGATTTCACTAAAAACCAGTGCACTGAGCGGTGCAACTTCGCTGGGCTTCATGACCAGGGTGCAGCCGGCCGCCAGCGCAGGCGCCACCTTGCACATGATCTGGTTCATGGGCCAGTTCCAGGGTGTAATCAGGCCAGCAACCCCAACTGGCTCCCGCGTGATGAGCATATTGCCGCGCTGTTCATCAAACACATACGTTTTGAGCGCGGAAATCATTTCCTCCAGATGAGCCATCCCGGCCCATGTCTGACTGTCACGCGCCCGTGCGATGGGAGATCCCATTTCCTGAGAAATAGCCTGCGCCATATCCTCAGAGCGTTTTTTATAAACAACCAGAATACGTTCCAGAACGGCCAGTCGCTCTTCCCGCGTGCTGACGGACCATGCGGGAAAGGCTTTGCGCGCGGAAGCCACTGCACGGTCCACATCCTGCGCATTTCCCATGGCAATGGTGGCGCAGGCTTTTTCAGTAGCCGGGTTAATAACATCAAGAGTGCGGATGCCGCGGGGCGCAACCCATTGACCATCATAATAAAACTGCAAAGCATGGGACATGATTGTTAATTTTCCTTATTATACAAGATTGGTATCGACCATCAGGTAATTTGTTGCGATAGTCATATAAATGACAAGGACTGACAGATCATGACGGCTCTGATGCTCGCGCAGGGAATGCTCTGGATTGCGATTTTGCTGACAACGGCGGTAACCCTGCTGTTGCTGGAACGCATAAAAGCCCTTTATCGCAAAATCGCTCCTCTGGGCGCGCTGGCTCCCACGCAGCCTGCCGTAAACAGGCTTGATGCGCAGCATCTGACAACATTGGGCGGCCAAACGAGCGTAATTGGCGGACCAAGAACGAACGGCAAAAAACAGCTTCTGCTGTTTGTTTCGGGCGACTGTCCCGTTTCCCGGAAAATGGCTCCTATCACGCAGGATTTCTGCTACCGGGAAAATCTGGATCTGCTTTTTGTGGGTGACGATACGCCCCAGGCTCAGGAAGCGGCTTTGCACACCCTGCACATTGCAGCGCACCAGATGGTCAATAGCGCAACGGTAGGCCGGTTGCTGGGTGTAGACCGTGTGCCATTTGCCGTCCTGCTTGGCCCGGATGGCACGGTGGAAGCCCGGGGGCTGGTCAACAACCGGGAGCATCTGGAAAGCTTGCTGGCCGTAACGGAAACAGGCCATGCCTCCATTCAGTCTTTTCTGGAAGCCAACCCGCATGCGCTATCGCCCTCTTAACGCGGGCACTGCGCAGCAGCGCGAGAAAGAACTTCTGCCCGTAGCTTCAACAGGTCTGTGGTGGTCAGGGGCTGTGCCCGCAACGTATGAACCTCTTGCGCAGTAAACGGTTTGGCTGCTGCGGGTGTACTGCTTCTCCCCAACCGGAACAGCACAAAGTTCATGACATCCGCCAGTTCCTGATCATCCCGAATAAGGGACATGGACACACCAGGCACCCGCACAAGATAGGCTCTGCCTTCAGCAGAGCAGTCAAATGTGCCGACATGGTCCCGCAATAGCGGGACAAAGGTGCGCGGAGAGGCCCCTTCAATTCCGTGACACCCTCCGCAATGGGTCAGATAGTTTGTGGTCGCGTGATCCAACAGGGCAGCGTCTGATACACAGGGACTTCCCCCCCACATCAGAGCCGCAAACGCGGCCCCTGCCAGCCATTTTGTTCCCTTTGCAGGTAGAAATCTGCAAGCGGCTGCCATCTTATGGAATGGGATGCGCGGCATTCAAGGCGTTCCGTTCAGCCTGGATATCTGAACTCTTCTTGGGGGTCGCCCGGGCGGCTTTTACCTCGTCAGCCGTAATGGTCGGGCTGGGTTTGCTGTCGCTCAAGGAAGCCACATAGGTCAGCACCGCAGCAATATCGTCATCTGACAAGGCTTTCAGGGACGGCATGAAACCCGCATAGGTGACACCGCCCGCCTGAATGGGGCCATGAAGACCATTCAACACCACATCTGCCAGATAGGTTTTCCCTTCCGGGCTGGAAGCAATTTTATCAATCCGGTTTTTGAGAACAGGAAACTGGCCAGGCATCCCTGCTCCGGCCGCCTGATGGCAGACTGAACAATTAGTATTATAGACCGCAGCGCCGTCAGACGCTGCATGGGCTGATCCTGCCATTACCCCCAGAACGGAGGCGGCTGCACCAGCAAAGAGAAATAAGCCTTTTTTTATCATGATGCGTTCCCAACAATGACTGACGTGGAACAGTTGTAAATTAACGCACCTGTTCCGAAACACCAGATGATATCGTTATTGGCCTGAGGGCGATAACTGGGCTGATCTCCCTCACTGCCAAGACACATGGGCTGGCTACACGCGTCCTGCCCACAGCAATCCCGATAAGCAACCAGATAGGACTGCCCATCTCCCGGGTTGAAGCAGGTGCCAATCCATGAGGTTGGAGACGGGCTTGTGCCCGGTGGACAACTATGAACCCCGCCGCCGCAAGACGCACACAGGAACCCATCAATCGCGCAATAGCGCCAATAATTACAGGCAGTGGGGTCTTTCGTCTGCGCATTGGCTGCAAACGGTGTGGGGGCCTTGAACTTTGCTGGCTGAGGCTTGGCTGGTGTCGCGGCAGAAGCACGTTCAACCGGCAAGGTTGGTACCAGCGCGCCAAATGTCACCCAGGCTCCCGCCCGCCCAAGCAGACTACGGCGCGAACTCCGGCTGGCAACATGGCGCGTCAGACGCTCTACCGCACGGTCAAGCAGACTGCGGCCCGTATCTTCTTTTTCTGAACGCGCCTTGTGGCGCGAAAATGCATCAGACTGCGACATGAAGAGACTCCTCCGTTAGGGCCTGACGCACCGGGGGCAGCGTGGCAACCAAAGCTTCAATTTCGCGGCGACTGCTGGCAATTTCCCGCGCGGTTATCACGCCTCGGGCATCCAACGCCACCAATGTGGGCAAACGTTCAATCTGCATGAGCAGCAGCAACTCGGTGCTGAGCAGCAAAGGCACACCATCCAGAGAAGTACGACTGGCCATGGCGGAAAGAGCAGCAACATCCCCCTCGCCTATCAGGACCAGATCAAGATCGTGTTCCTTCGCCACAGACCGGGCGGTAGGCAGTGTTCGCTTGCAAACCGGGCAGTCTGCCGAAGCAAACATCAACACCATGGCGCGGCCGGAAGGATTGAGGCCGCCAACAGAAACAGCCGTACCGTCCAGCGTACGCGCCGTAATCTGAGGCAATGCCTGACCGGCCTGCAAACCGGCAAGAACAGGCTGCACGCCAATAGGTGCCAGCCGTTCATGCAACACCCCGATCTGACGCGCCAGCACAAACACCCCTACACCCAATGCAAGCACACAGACCGTTAACAGCACAGTGGAAACGATGAGAACAGTCATCATCAGATCCGCGCCTCACGCTTCAGGAGAGACACCGTGGCAACTGAAAGAAGCAGCATGGTAACGCCAACAAGCAGCCCTTCCACGCACAGGAAAAAAGAACCCGGCTGGCCACAAAGGCCAACAAGAAAAACCAGAAACGCCAGAGCAGCATTGCGGAAAACAGAGTTCCACGAAAGACGGGCATCAATACCGGGAATACATCCACAGGCAAGATGTGTACGACCGCGCCAAACGTTAATGCCCATGGCTGTAGCGAACACCAGCAGAAGAAGCGCGGATATCACACCGGCAAGAAGCGCGGCAAAGCCTGAAAAAAGCCAGACACCCAACGCTGTTTCCACAGTAATAATGCCATAGGCCGCAGGAAAAGCAGCATCAAGCGGTAGCAGACGATAGGCGGCAATATCTGACGCAAAACGGGAAATATCCGTAGCCTTTCCAATGCCGGTGAACAGGAACAACGCACCAAAAGCGCCACTCCCTACCGCGCCCAGAACCTGTAAAGGAAGGCTTTGCATCCTCATTCACCCAGCGCGACCGTAAAGTACAGATCATCACCCAGATGCGGCATTTTTTTCATCTGCTTGCCGGTTTTCATATCCCAGATAAACAGGTCACCTTCATCATCATTGGTAAACAGAAGCGGTTTATCATCCTGTGTCACCCCTACCATGGTGGCCGGGGCATGCAGAGGAATACGCCGGACAAGTTTATGCGTGGCTGTATCCAGCTCCCATACTTCCGTTCCCGCTTTTTTGTGGGTCCAGAATGTTCCCTGATGCATCAGCACAAACAGATGTCCGCTAGCATAATGCAGAGCAGAAAGCTGCCAGCCGCCGGGACGCCACGTTTTGGCAAAAGGCGCTTCGGCAGCCGGGGCTTTTTTCATGCCCGCAGCTTCCTGAATGGACCAGGCAGGCTCAACCGTGCTGTCTGTCGAAAGAGCCGTGGGGTAGACCAGCCCGCTATAGGAGATAAACCACGTTTTGCCATCTGAACGACGAGTGGGGCTATGTTCAAAAACGGCATCTTTTTCAGGGTCAAAGAATGGTTTGGTGTGCGTGACGCTCGCCTTGCCATCCTTCAGGCTGACATTGGCAAGACCACCATCGGCACAGATAGACGTAAACCCATCATTCCCCCACGGGTAGGCCAGAGCACACCCGGGCAAATCGACCGTCTGGCTTACCTTGTGGGCTGCTGTGTCAATGACGTGCACCGCATTTGTCGGCACCATTGAAAAAATATAAACGCGGCTGCCATCCTGACTGATTGCAAGATTATTCTTTTTGGGCGTAACCAATGCTCTACCCGGCAGAACTTCATCATTGGTGATGGTGAGTGTCTGGGGGTCATAAGCGGGCAGCAGATCAAGGCGGTCTCCGCGGTTACCCCGTGACCATACTGTTTCCGCCACGTAAAATGCGCGACCCTTGGGGTCCTGCACAACGTTGCCATTATAGGCGGCCTGGACCATGCCCAGCAATTTGCCCTGATCCGCATCCACAACATAAACCCGGCCATCCTTGGCATGGGTGCCTACGGTGTCCTGCACAAGAATGCGATGTGGGGTAACGGGAGAAAGCTTGATGATATCGCTTTCTTCCTCCTGCACCACAGGTTCATCCGCCCATGCCTTGACTGAAGTGACCGAGAACGCACCAAGTGCCATCATGCCCAGCACAAGAGCCGCAGTACCGGAGCGAAGAGCGGGGAAACAGTGCATAAAGTCAAACTCCTTGCCTGATAGGCCAGATGAAGACACAGCAAGGCTGCGCAGGTAAAATAAAAACGTCATGCTCCACCATCGGATGCATGGATACTCCGATAAAGTTTTATCCAGCCCCCGACGGTAATCAGAATCAGCGCGATTGACCCGGCAGCCAGCTCATGCCGCGTTTCCGGCGTCATCAGCATGGACAGCAGAACCCCAAGCAGCAGAGTGATGGCCAGCCAGCCTTTCCAGGCAGACAACCGGTATAAACGCAGACGGGCGCAGACAATCATTACATTATAGAACATAATGAAAGTTCCGGTTGTGGCAACCAGAAAAGCAAACATGACGCCCGGAGAGAATATGGCTGTTGCAGAGATCAGAAGTGCGACAGCAGAACTGGCAAGCACAGCACGGCGCGGAAGGTGCGCCTGAGGAGACATGGCTTGCAGAACGCGGGGAGCGTCCCCCTTGCACGCCATCTCATAGACAACGCGAGAGGTGGCGTATAACCCGGAATTCAGGGTGGAAAGCGTTGCCGACAAGATCACACCGGTCATGATCATGCTGGCATAAGGAACATGAAAACGGGTCAAAACCATCAAAAAAGGCGAAAAGCCCCGAATGTTATCCGACCATGGTATCAAACACAGAATTAACACGATGGATGTCAGATAAAATGCCAGAAGCCGCAGAGCTACCGTACGGGTGATACGCGCGATATTTCGGTCCGGATTATCAGATTCCAAGGCCGCTATGGTCGCAATTTCACTGCCTGTCATGGAAAACAGGACTGTTGGAATGGCTGCCAGAAAGGCAAAAACACCCATGGGCATCAAACCGCCATGCCCGAACACATTCTGTGCCACGGGTACGGGGCGATTTCCCAGCAACAGGCAGCCGATGACAACAAAGGAACAAATTGCCGCAACCTTGATCATGGCAAACCAGTATTCAAACTCTCCATAGTTTTTGACAGAGAGCAGATTAATGGCTGTCATCACCGCAAGAATGAGTATCTCGATCAAAGCGTAAGGCAACGGAACATACGGTGCCAGAAGGGATGCTGAGGCAATGACCTCCACACCAAGAGTGGTCACCCACACAATCCAGTAAACCCACCCGGCTACAAATCCGGATAAAGGACCCAAGGCAAAGTGAATCTGGTTTACAAAAGATCCATGGCCGGGTGCATGCAGCGCAATATCCCGCAGCATGATGTTCACCAGAAAAACAATCAGCCCGGATAAAACGTAAGAGATCAGGACACTGGACCCTGCCGTCAGAATAGCACCTGAAGACCCGATGAAAAGCCCAGCCCCAATAACACCACCAAGAGAAATCATGGTGATGTGCCGCGGACGCAAACTCTTGGCCAGTGCGGGTGCTGGCGCATGAGGTGCGCCAGGGAGGTTTTCAGAACGATGCGCCTTGTGGCGAGAAGTCTCTGGAACAAACATGGTCACAGAGTACTCGCTCCCGGCGCAGCAGAGACGAACGGGAAAGTCTGCCGCTCCAGCAGTTCCACAACAGCACGGTGAGCCTGCTCAAATGCCGCATCTGTATGAGGGCTGGCCCCGGCATCCGAATTTGCAATGGCAATACGGCCAAAGGGTTGCCGGGCTTTTACGCAGGGCCGATCAGACGTTTCCGTGAAAACCCAGTCCAGAGGATCATACAGGCTATTATAGGTGTAGGCATAACCATGCGGCCAGCGATTAACCGTAATGGCCGCAATATCGCGGTCGGCATCAAAACCACCGGGGCCGAGAATACGCTGCAACTGCTGGCGTATTTCATGTTCAAACTGTTCAAAAGTCAGACCCAGCAAAACACTGCGTCCAGCCCGATGCTGATCCCGTTTAGACAGGCCCGGCATGCCAAATGTTTTGATCATACGGACCACAATGGGTTTTTCCGGGTCCGTGGGAGCTTTCAGCCCACCCAGAGAGGCTGGCTCGGCAAGCTGCACGTCCTCAAAAAACATCCCCGGACAGGAAATTTCTGAAACTCCCAGTTTCTTGAAAGCCCGCCAATTTTTCAACGCGACATTAACATAAGCGATCGGCCCTTTGACTGCACACGCAAGAGCTTCTTTCTGCGCAGCAGGAAGAGTGGGCACCATATAAGGGATGATCATATTCCAGCAGGCCAGCACAACCTGCTTGCCCCGAACCTTGCTGATTTGCCGTGGCGCTTCTTCTCCTGCAGGTGCACACAATACCGAGACTGTCTCGGCAGTTTCTGGCGTACCATCATGCGCAACATTTAGTGCTAGCGTGCCTAACCTGATGCGAACAGGTTTTCCCGGTTGATCGAGCTTTGTGTAATCAAAGCTGGCAAGACCCATATCATCCTGAGAGCGAGCCTTTGTTGACTCTGGCACGAGATGCGCCACCAAAAGACGTGCAAGCGTTGCATTGCCATCCGGAAAATGCACTGTTTCTTCAGAATCTTTCTGTCGGCCATGCTGGCCACCCTGTAAATCTGACAGCAGACCTTCAGGCAGTTCGCCCAACCCCAGCCCCGAAAACCCAGGATACCCCATTGCCCATGCAAAAAGAGCAGGCAATGCATCGGCACCCACGCAAAACACCCCGGCTGCGGCCTTCTGAAATATGGCAGCAGCCGCAGGATCTATGTTGGCAACATTCAGCAAATACTCTTTGTAAGATTTGGTCGCGAGCAGCTTCTTTTTTTCAGAAAAGCTTTTTCCTGCCAGATAATCAGGCTGTTTGGAGTTCACAAGCCTGATCAGATCTTCACGCGCCTTGTCCGTAAGTGGTGCCGCTTTCAAGGCAGAGGCAGACACAAAACGCCAGTGATCTTCCGCCTGATTCTGGCTTTTGCGCATAAGATAATCGCGTTGCCAGCCTTCCTGATTAAAAAACAGGCCCGCTTGCAGGCCCATATCTTCGTACGTTTTTCCTGTCTTTGTATTTTCTTTTTTATAGGCTTCTATATCCACGCCTATGTCAGACAGGATCATGGATGCCCACTGGTTGTATCGCTGTGGTGATTCTATTTCCAGCGTTCCACCATTCAGAACCAGATCATGTCCGTTAACGGAAAACTGATTTCTTTTTGCGTGCCCGCCAAAATCATCATGATTTTCTATAATCAGAACAGTTTTGTCTGCACCTGCATATTTCCGAAAAAAATGTGCCGCTGAAAGCCCACTGAGCCCTCCCCCGACAACAATAAGATCATACACTTCCCCCGTGTCTTTGATCTCTTTTTCCTGAAGAGTGCCGTCTCTCAGGGCGTGGGCCGCTTCAAATGCGCCAGGATGACTGCCCCGCATGCCTGTACGTAACGGCGGGGACACAAAGTGATCAGAAGAAGAAGCCTGAGCGGAAGCTGATGGCAGAGTGGCAAAAGCACTCAGGGTGGTCGAAACCAGCATCCCTCCAACAAAATCGCGACGTGTAATGCGGTGCTGCATATCAGACCTATCATTATTCTGCTGATGGGATGGCTTCACAATCGGTTTAGAATTCTGCGCTTACCGTCCCAAAGAATTCACGAACGGCCCCTCGTTCAAGCGACTGATAATCTCCGGACATCGGGTTACCGTTCTGCCCCATCATGGAAATATATTTCGAGTTGAACAGGTTATAGACATTGAAATCTACAGAAAGGTTTTTGGCAAACCCAACCTTCCCAAAATTGTAGCGTGCGCCAGTGCTTGCCAGCCAGTAACCAGGCACCGAGGTATCATTCACGTAGCTGTAGTAACGCTTTGAGTAGTAATGAACGTCAAAGTGTGTTTCCAGCCCCTTCCACCGGTAAGACAGATTGGCTTTATACATAAACTGCGGGAAGTTTACGATCTTCTTTCCCTTGGTATAGTATATACCATCAGAAGTTGTAATATTTCCGCCATATGTTGAATGGTTGTAGCTGACACTATTATAGATCGCCAATCCCTTGATAGGAGTAAGCGTAACAGCGGCATCAACCCCGTTTGTATGCACTGTTGTGGGAACAACCGTGGAAACGGGAGCAAGAATAGTGCCTTCCGTTGCGGCCTGAAGCCGGTTTCGGGCATCTGCATGGTATCCGGCCAGGCTGGCTTGCACCAGTTTATCTGTATAGCGATACCCTACAGCATAGACCCAGTCTTTTTCTGGCGAGACGCTATGCTGAAGTTTTCTGAAAGCATCCTGATCCTGCACAGACCAGGGGGAGTTCCCTACGCCATTTGGTAGAACCTGATAAGTCCGCATGTTTTCCGCCAGATCAAAATAGAATTCATGATGCTGGAGGAAATGATAGCTGGCCCCCACATGCGGCAAAAAAGCACTTGATGCTGTCATGCTGCCGTTGGGAAGAGCATCCACCCCCGTATAGTCAGGATTGTTGTAAGTCGCCCCTCCGGCTGTGGTTGCCAGAACAGATTTAAAGCCCGCTGTTACGCGCAGATTTTCGATAGGACGCCACGTATCCTGTAGATGGAAGGCAAAATTGTTTGTTCTCCAGTTAAAGCCGTAGCCCTGCTGGAACGCTTTACCATATGTGTTGTACGGACCAACCGTTTTAAGAGGAGAACCTTCCCCTAGAGTTGGTTCATTGTACCAGAACAACCCTGCTTCCTGGTTGTTGTTTTCATACCATACGCCAGCATCAATATTGTGGTTAGCGATTTTGTACAAGAAGCTCGTGGTAAAGCCATAACGCTCCTGCCTGTTCTGCCAGACTTCCTCAGAAAATGGTGCTTCTGTATCAGCAGAAGGCGTAGAGGTATCGGCATAAGTATAATACCCTGTCTGGCTGGTACCGTAGAGAGTGGACCGCCAACGTAGTCTGTCTGTCAGGGCAAGATCGAAATTCAGGCCCCCGGTGTAATTGGTTTCATGCTGACCACCGTCATACAGGTACGGTTCGTCCCCATTCTCCTCAATGGCATCAGTGGTCGGCAGGGAAATATTTCCAGCCGCATAATTATAGGCTTTGGCGTAATTGGGATAAAGGTGCGGGGTACGCCAGCCAAGCCCATTCAACATAGCCAAAGAAGTATCCCAGTAGCCCCACTCCGCCAGATCACTCCAGTTGAAGAAAGCCTTCATGACACTTTCATGCCCAATGGGCTGCACCAGCTTGGCATCCACCTGCTGCTGGAACTGAGAACCGCCTCCGGCCCACATCCCCTCATCCGAGCGTGAATAGGCAGTCATGAACTTGGTGCCCGTGCTGTTCAGCTTCCCACTATCCAAGCGAGCATAGGTACGGAAGGAGCTATAGCTACCAAAACCCTGAGAAACCTTACCCCCCAGTTGATCTTTGGGATCTCCGGTCTCGAACTGCATTGTTCCGCCCAGCGTGGACGTGGAGGGCACAGCCACACCGCCCGGCCCTTCGGAGATAATGCTGCGGTCAATATCATCAGAAATGGCAGCCTGGATGATATTCAGGCCGTTATTGCTTTCATAAGTCTGATCATTCAGCGGAATACCATCCAGCGTTACGCCTAGCTGATCCATAAAGAAGCCACGCACATAAATGCTGGACCCCCACAAATCGATACCAAGAGGGTCTGTAGAACTGAAACTGACACCCGGCAGACGATCAGCCGATTTCAACACCGAAGTGCCGGGCGTAAACTGTTCCATGACAGCTTTGGAAACAACGTTATCCGCCCCACGCGAAACACTGCGATGAGAACTGACTTCAACGGCTTCACTCCCCCCTTGCACCGGGCCCTGATGGCGCCGCGCAGCAGGAACGGTTCTGGCCGGAGAACGCGCTGGCGCCCGTGTGCCCGCATGCCGGGAACCGGGAGCCACATGCAGGCTTTGCGTAGGACGCGGCGCATGGTGGTTAACGGGAGTTTTGGGAGAAGCCACATCATCTGGCGCAGCCTTTGCCGACTCTGGAGAGAGCAGTGCAGGAAGTATCAACGTTGAGAATGACAAAGCGCATCGCAACGGCAGTTTGCGGCAGGCAACGGTGAAAGCCGCTGATTTTGTTTTTCTGCTCACGTGTGTTTCTTCCACTTTGAATATCAGATGCGGCAAAGGTTAAAAACGCTACTTGCGTTCAAAAGAGTCGAGGTCATGAAGAAAGAAACTCACACGAGTTCCTCACAAAAGCGCCCGTCATGCATGCTATTACACACATACCAAACAGGCTGGACGCTTTAACTTACCCCTTATCACTCCCAGAAAACGTTTCATTTTCATGATAATATAAATAACAATGCTGAATCGCAACAGTTTTGTTGTCTTTTTTACACCCCGCAGCCCTCATCCATTGGGCTCCAGAGTGTTCAATATAAAAAACACTTCAAACAGAATTTTGTCAGCCTTGATGCAAATCTGCACACATCCGCCACCTTGCCATCAGGCAGAGTCTTTCATTACGATTAAAAAATATACACGACAGGAAAGGCGGGAAACATGGATGTTGGGGGTACGCTCTATGCCTTGCGCATGCAAAGGGGATTGTCTCAGCGTGAACTGGCAAGGCGCTGTGGTGTTGCCAATGGCACAATTTCCCTTATCGAATCAAACGCCATCAACCCTTCGGTCGGGCTACTGCGCCAGATCGTCAACTCACTTCCAATGAATTTGTCGGAATTTTTCGCGTTTGATTCGATAAGGGAAATTGTGCCATTGGCAACACC
>NZ_LHZU01000136.1 GCF_001580995.1 Acetobacter senegalensis | reverse complement strand
GCGGGACTGTTCGTGGTACTGTTTATGGTATTTTAGGAACCGCCATTATTCAGGGGTTGTTGACCGGTTTGGGGTTCTGGTTCGCTCATCTTTCCGAGCCCGTCATGTTCGGGGTGATAGCGTCTTTTCTGGCTGTATTGCCTGTCGGGGCACCATTGGTATGGGTGCCTGCAGGCTTGTGGCTTATGGCGGATCACCATTTATGGCGCGGGATTCTGCTGCTTCTGTATGGCGTCATTTTTATTTCTGGCGCGGATCACATTATCCGCCCCCTCTTTATTGCACGGGGCACCAAGCTTCCTTATCTCCTTACTGTGCTGGGTGTAATAGGCGGGGTTCTGGCTTTTGGCGGGTTGGGGATATTTCTTGGCCCTATTCTGCTGGCTGTCGGTTTCACTCTTACTGTCGAATTTGCAGGGCGGGAGCAGACCCCGCTCCTGCCGTCTGATGATAAAAGGAGCATGCCTTTATGAGGCGTCAATTTCTTCGTCTCATTGAGGGCAGACCTCGCCAGCAAGTCCGTTCTGCCCTTAATTTTGTCGATGGTGAGAGCACAAAGATCATCAGTTGGAATCTGCTCCGCAGAACCGGGGCAACAGTGCATGATGTGGTGGCTTTGATAGAAACAGAGCAGCCAGACATTCTGCTGATGCAGGAAGCAACGGATGAGATTGATATGCTTCCTGATATCATGGGCGGATATTACGCACGCGCCCCTTTACCGGGCCGAATTCACGGGGTGGCATGCTGGAGCAGCAAACCGTTTGCCAGGCCCCCTCGTGCTTGCACCATTCCCTCAGGGGCCGTGGTGAAGCGTCATGCTCAGATTATCGATTACGGTCCCTTTTCTCTGGCTAACGTTCATCTCTCTCATGGCCAGATGTTGAACCGGCGGCAGTTGCGACGGATTGCGGCGCTTATGCCGCCGCCCTGCGCTATTTTGGGAGACTTCAACCTGCTTGGCCCAACTTTGGTGCCCGGATTTCACGATGTAGGGCCAAAAGCCCCAACACATAAAATGGTTGATCTGCTACCAATTCGTATTGATCGTTGTCTGGTGGACGGGATGACGTGCCTTAACGCCCGTGTTCTGCCCGTCTTCGCCTCAGATCATCGGCCAATAGCTGTGCGGCTGAAGCCGCTTATAAGCGCTCTTGCCAAGGCCTCTCACAGGTAAGGCATAAACAGCCTAGCGGCAGCATCTCTGATCTTGGTCAGCTTGTGACGTTTATCCAGATCATGGTGAGTCAGGCGCTGATTGCGGTGCCGGATCATGAAATCGTCCAGTATGCCTGCCAGCGTGACATCATATGTTTCCATATTGATTTCAAAATTGAGCCGCAGGCTCCGGATATCCAGGTTTGAACTGCCAACGCAAGACCACGCGCGGTCTACCACCATCAGTTTGGAGTGATTGAAGGGCGGATTAACAAGCCAGACCCGAACACCTGCATCCAGAAGTGGGGAGATGTTTGCTGAGCACGCCCAGTCCAGCGGAGGGTGGTTACTTTTGCGTGGAATAATGACATCCACCTGCACACCCCGTAGTGCGGCCAGTGCCAGTTCTGACAGGAGGCGTGACCCAGGCAAAAAATAGGGGGTCATAACTCTTACCTGTTTGCGGGCGAGCGTGATGGCTTGCAACATGGTATATTCTATTTTCTCAAGGTCCGTATCCGGCCCGGCGGTGACAATACGTGCTATGGATTCCCCTTCCCCTTCGTGCTCTAAAAAATAGATATCGCCTTCCAGTTCTTCCTGCGTGGCAAAATACCAGTCCCAGGCCATGGCTTCAGCCAATTGGCGGACAACTGGTCCTTCAAGCTTGAAGTGAGTGTCGGAAACGGGATTTTTGGGTTTTCGTAAAATGAGGTTTTCATCGGCAATATTCAAACCGCCCATGAACCCGATTTTACAGTCCACAACCAGAATTTTACGATGGTTGCGCAGGTTGAGGAACGGCATGCGCCAAGGCAGCATGGAGTGCATGAACCGTGCACAGGGTATGCCCAATTTTTTCAGGTGGCGATAAACCCCCGAAATAAAATAGCCACTTCCAATCCCATCTACGAGGACGCGTACCTGCACGCCGCGTTTTTGAGCTGCAGCCAGTTTTTCAATAAATTGGCCACCAATTGTATCGTTTCGAAAAATATATGAGCAGAGTAAGATGCTTTTTTCTGCGCCATCAATGGCAGCAAGCATGTGCGGGTAAGCGCCATCTCCATCATGCAGGCAGGAAATGCAATTTCCACCCACAAGCGGGCGGCTGGTCAGTTTGCTCACCATGAGCGCCAGAGGTGCAAACTGCCCGTCCAGTTCTCTATTCCATGACGAGTTCTGAATGGCCTGAAAGCGATGGGTAGAGCGGCCGCTTACCAGTTTTTTAGCCAGTCTGCGCACGCGGTTGATACCGAACATGAGGTATAAAATAGTACCGAGCGCAGGCATCATGACACAGGTGCCAATCCAGCCTATTGCAGAAGATGTATTCCGTTTTGTAAGCAGAATATGGAGGGAAACCGAGGTAACCAGAACAAAACGTATGACTGTTACTGTCAGCAAAGGTAAATGCGGCAGAATATCAAACGGCATGATCTGGGGTAAATCCTTGCAAAGGATGATGCGGTGCGCACAGTAACTTACAAAAAGCCCCCACAACAGGGGCAGGCTTCATCTGTTCGCAAGGTGCGAGGCTATGTGGCTTATAATGATGGTCTTTCTGCTGAAAAAACTGTCAAGGTCTTTTGCATTCAGCAAGGATGGATCATTTTAGGGCAAAGAGCAAAAACGCCACGTGGCGAAATAGATATCGTCATGCGCAAAGGGGCGATGATCTGTTTTGTGGAAGTAAAGAAACGTAAAACACAGAGAGACGCAGCCGAATGTCTTCTTCCGGCACAACAGAGAAGACTGTTTCGCGCGGCAGAATGCCTGCTCTCTTATCATCCGGAATGGCATTATGAGGAATTGAGATTTGACCTCATTACCGTGGACGAGAAAAATGAGGTAGTCTGGATAAAAGATATTATCCGGCAGATGTAGAAGCAATCTGCCTTATGCGCGTTTTAGAATAGAATGTCGTAAGGAAGTCTTTTCTTTTTTATGCGTCATAAAAGAGAAAAGACTTCTTGATGACTGTTTCAGGTGCGATGCCGACGAGCAGCGTGCGCAGCAGCATGTTTGGGATGATAGGACACCAGACGAACCATGTTGTGGCTGGAAGCGTGATGGTTGCTGGCAACCTGATGTACAGTGTGGCTCGTATGGCGCACGTGAACCACAGGCGGCGGGGCTGTCAGGGAAGCAAAAGTCAGCTTGCTTGCTTCAAGATCTGAAATAATACGTTCTGCATGTGCAGAAGAACTGACAGCAGCAAAGCCAGCACTCAGGCCAACAAACGCAAAGGCACAACGCACAAACGGAAGACGCATCATCAAAAAAGCTTCCTCACCTCATCAAACTCTTGGGCAGACTACACAGCTACCCAAAGAGCTGACAACTTAAAAATCAGGATTCAGCGTTACAGGCGATATTTTTTTCCTTGAGGAGAGCCTGAAGCTCACCAGACTGGAACATTTCCATAACGATATCGCACCCGCCGATAAATTCCCCTTTGACATAAAGCTGGGGAATGGTCGGCCAGTTGGAGAAATCCTTGATGCCCTGACGAATGGCCGGGTCAGCCAGCACATTGATGGCCTTGAAGGGCACACCCAGGTGAGAAAGGATCTGTACAACACGCGCAGAGAACCCGCACTGCGGGAAATCGGCGTCCCCTTTCATGAACAGTACGACCGGATTGGTGTCGATTTCGTTCTGAATATGCTGTTTGACTGTTTCAGACATGATTGACGTCCTTGGATGAGAAAAAAGATACCGTTGTGTCAGGGTGCAGAGGTCTGAAGGGCCAGCGCATGCAGTTTGCCCCCCATGTGACCTTGCAACGCCTGATAGACAAGTTGGTGCTGCTTTACGCGGGAGAGCCCCTTGAACGCTTCACTGATAACGGAGCAGGCATAGTGATCACCGTCTCCTGCCAGATCATCAATCTTGATCTGGGCATCCGGAAAAGCCTGACGGATGTAAGTTTCAAGTTCTGTGGCAGACATTGCCATTGGTAACACTCCTAAGCAGTCTCTTCAGCGTTCCATCAGAGCCGGAAAAAAGGCTTCATGCGCAACGGCAAGGCGAGCAGCAGATATTGTGACGCCACTCGGTAAAATCAAATCACTTCCACCTGCCCGGCCGATCAGCCTGGCTGGCACGCCAGCTTTTTCAGCTCGGGCGCAGAAATCTTCGGCGTCACTAACGCAAACCAGATAACGTGCCTGGTCTTCACCAAACCAGAAGGCTTCAGGCCGGATGCCAGAGACAGGGCTTTCCAGCTCACACCCAATGCGGCTGGCCATAACCATTTCAGCTACGCCAACCAGGATACCGCCATCAGCAAGGTCATGGCAGGCTGAGATCGTGCCATTCAGGATTTCCGCACGGACAAAATCGCCGTTACGTTTTTCTGCCGCCAGATCGACCCGAGGAGGTGGTCCTTCCTCACGGCCCAGAATTTCACGCAGCCAAATGGATTGCCCCAGTTCGCCCCGTGTTTCCCCCACCAGAACCACTGCGGCTCCGTCTGTCATGCCTAGGCCAATGGCCTTGGAGACATCCTCCAGCACGCCCAGCGCTCCGATTGCCGGCGTTGGAAGAATGGACATGGTTGAACCATCAGGCTGACGGGTCTCATTATAAAGGGAGACGTTGCCGCTGACGACCGGGAAATCAAGTGCCCGACAGGCCTCCCCCATTCCTTCGATAGCCGCAACAAACTGGCCCATGATTTCCGGTTTTTCCGGATTGCCAAAATTCAGGTTGTCCGTGACTGCCAGAGGACGAGCGCCGGTGGCAGTAATGTTGCGCCACGCTTCTGCCACAGCCTGTGCCCCACCCGTTTTGGGATCAGCCTGACAATACCGGGGCGTGCAGTCCGTTGTCAGTGCGAGCCCGAGTGTGGTGTCTTCTATCTTGACAATCGCTGCATCAGCGGCGCCGGGGCGGCGGACCGTTTGTCCCCCAACGGTGCTGTCATACTGGTTCCATACCCACGCACGGGAAGCGAGATCAGGTGAGCCGACCAGCCGTAGCAACATGGCATCCAGAGAGAGCGGCGCATGAACGCCTTCAAGAGGAGCCGGTGCTACGGGTGTCGTGGCAGGGCGATCATAGATCGGCGCTTGCTCGGCCAATGGATCAAGCGGGATGTCAGCTTCCACCGCACCTTTATGCTTGACGACAATATGGCCGGTATCAGTCAAATGACCGATGACGGCAAAATCCAGTTCCCATTTTTCAAAGATTTTGCGCGCAATTTCCGTGCGGTCAGGACGCAGGACAATCAGCATACGTTCCTGGCTTTCAGACAGCATCATTTCATAGGCTGTCATGCCCGGTTCACGCTGAGGTACGGCATCAAGGTCCAGTTCAATGCCGACACCGCCCTTTCCTGCCATTTCGACGGAAGAAGACGTCAGCCCTGCCGCGCCCATGTCCTGAATGGCCACAATGGCGTCAGTCGCCATCAGTTCCAGGCAGGCTTCAATCAGCAGCTTTTCAATGAAAGGGTCACCCACCTGCACTGTGGGGCGTTTGGCGAGTGCATTTTCATCAAATTCTGCGGAAGACATGGTGGCGCCATGAATGCCGTCTCGTCCGGTGCGGGAGCCGACATACACAACCGGATTTCCAACACCTGCTGCAGCAGAGAGGAAAATGCGATCCTTGCGGGCAATGCCCACGGTCATGGCGTTTACAAGCGGGTTGCCATCATAGGCGGGATGAAAGTTGATTTCCCCCCCTACAGTCGGGACACCCACGCAGTTACCGTATCCGCCAATACCCCGTACCACACCATCAATAATCTGGCGGGTTCTTGGCGTTTCCGGACTACCAAAGCGCAGCGCGTTCAGATTGGCGACTGGACGTGCGCCCATGGTGAAGACATCTCGCAGAATGCCCCCAACCCCTGTTGCAGCCCCCTGATAAGGCTCAATGAAAGAGGGATGGTTGTGGCTTTCCATTTTGAAGATGGCGGCATAGCCTTCTCCAATATCGACCACACCAGCATTTTCACCTGGGCCATGGATGACCCAAGGGGCTGTTGTCGGCAGGGTCCGGAGCCACTTACGTGATGATTTGTAAGAGCAGTGTTCGGACCACATGACGGAGAACACGCCCAGTTCTGTCAGGCTGGGCGTGCGGCCCATAATCTTGAGAACACGGTCATATTCTTCAGGTGTCAGCCCAAATTCCTGAGCCAGAGAAAGATCGACGGTCTTTTTCACCGGACAAAAGCCTCCACCAGACCTTCAAACAGCGGCAGACCATCTTCTCCACCCATAAGGGGATCAACAAGGTCTTCCGGATGAGGCATCATGCCGCAGATGCGTGTATTCGTGCTCAGGATACCGGCAATGCTGTTCACGCTACCATTCGGGTTGGTTTCAGTATCACTGGCTTGTACCGAACCATTGGCTCCGGCATACCGGAATGCAACTAGCCCTTCACCTTCCAGCCGTTCCAGCGTCTGGCTGTCAGCGGTGTAGTTTCCATCACCATGCGCCAGAGGCGTGCGGAAAACATCCCCCTTTTCCCATTTGTGGGTGAAGGGTGTATCGGCACGTTCAACGCGAAGATGGCAGTCCTGAGACAGGAAACGCAAATTGGCGTTACGCAGCAAAGCACCGGGAAGCAGGCCCGTTTCCGTTAGAATCTGGAAACCATTGCAGACGCCTAGAATGTGTCCGCCCTTTTCAGCGAAGGCCCGGATTTCAGTCATGATGGGGGAATGTGCGGCCATGGCCCCACAGCGCAGGTAATCACCGTAGCTAAAGCCACCGGGTAGAACCACCAGATCAACATCAGGCAACGCGGTGTCCCGATGCCACAGCATAGTGGGGGCTTTGCCGGTTACACGCTTGAGCGCGATTGCCATATCGCGCTCACGGTTGGTGCCGGGAAAAACGACAATCGCAGATTTCATTTTTTTACGCTACACGGATAGGAGTCATGCAGGGCGCGGAAGACACTTTCCCCCACAGGCTTGGACAGGCTGTCAGAATGAGCTTTCAGCCAGCCCATAACCTTGGACCGCATGGAAGCCGCGTTTTCTGAAGGAGGGATACAGAAGCCTGCCGGAGCCGAGGCATCTCCTTCATTACGGTCATTGATCTTGGAGAGAGCGCCTGCGTCCGCCATGCCTGTGATGTAGGCATCGCACACGCTGGCACCAGCGGGTTTGGCGCACACGCGGGCAAAATTGCCAGCCTGCATGGGGGAAATACGCTGGGCGTGTCCCGTAACAGGAGCGAGACAGGCCCCGGCAAGTGCAATCAGAACAAGGCGTTTCATCCAAGCACCTCCACCGTGAAATCTTCAATCACCAGATTGGCCAGCAGATCACGCGCCATGTCTTCCGCCTGCTTCTGGACGGCTGCGCGATCTGTGCCAGCCACATCCAGGTCAATAATCTTGCCTACGTGAACGTCTGTCACGCCGGGAAAGCCAAGTGTCTGCAAGGCATGGCTGATGGCTTTTCCCTGAGGGTCCAGCACACCTTCCTTCAGCATGACGGTTACACGCACTTTCATTGATAGAGCCCCTGTTCCTGTCGGCATGATTATTGCAGTGTCTCCGTGCCCTTCAGATCACCGTTATTGCCAGCTTCGGGCAGAATACCCAGACGGCGGGCAACTTCCTGATAAGCTTCCTTAACGCTGCCGAGGTCACGACGGAAACGGTCTTTGTCGAGTTTCTCGCTGGTCTGGATATCCCATAGGCGGCAATTGTCGGGCGAAATTTCATCTGCCAGAACAATGCTCATGTCATCGCCTTCCCAGTGGCGTCCAAACTCAAGTTTGAAGTCCACCAACTGAATGCCGATCCCATTGAACAAACCGCATAGGAAGTCATTCACCCGCATGGCCATGCCGGTCATTTCTTCCAGCTCATGCGGAGCCGCCCATCCAAAGGCGATAATGTGATCTTCTGACGCCATAGGGTCGCCCAGCGCATCATTCTTGAAATAGAATTCTATGATGCTGCGCGGCAGACGTGTGCCTTCCTCAATACCAAACCGCTTCGCTATGCTGCCTGCTGCGATATTGCGAACAACCACTTCCAGAGGAATGATCTCAACTTCCTTCACCAATTGTTCGCGCATGTTGATGCGACGGATGAAGTGAGTGGGAATACCAATTTCCTGCAACCGAAGCATCAGATGTTCGCTGATACGGTTGTTGAGCACGCCTTTCCCGGTAATGATTCCACTTTTGGCCCCGTTGCCGGCAGTGGCGTCATCCTTGAAATACTGCACAACGGTGCCGGGCTCGGGCCCTTCAAAAAGGATTTTGGCTTTACCTTCGTAAAGCTGGCGGCGACGGGCCATGGTCATCCTTACCTGTATGTCACTAGAAACCGATCCCTGATAACCGGTCTGGCGGAAGGGCTGATCCATGCCCTTCCCTGTTCAGACGCCGTCATAGCAGGCTTCGGAAATTGAAGATATAGTCGCGCACCCAGCCTTACTGAGCGGGGCCCGGCTCACCGAACACTTTTTCATAAAGGGCATCGATCGCTTTGAGGTGCTGACGACTATCCATTGCGGCATCCAGTACATCTGGTGCAATCCGACCGGAAATTTCAGGGTCAGCATCCAGATTTTCGCGGAATGTCCGGCATTCTGGCGTCCCGAGCTTGGTCCAGGTCGCCATGGCATTACGTTGCACGATGCGATATGCGTCCTCCCGAGAGAGGCCTGCACGGGCCAGTGCCAGCAACACTTCACCAGAGTGCACAACGCCACCAAGGCTCTCAATATTGGCAGCCATGCGGTCTGGGTAAATCAACAGTTTACTGATCAGACCAGACAGGCGGGCCAGCGCAAAGTCTAGCCCAATGGTGGCATCCGGACAGATGTTCCGCTCAACCGATGAGTGACTGATGTCGCGTTCATGCCATAGCGCCACGTTTTCAAGTGCCGGGATGGCGGCAGACCGGACAAGGCGGGCCAGCCCCGTCAGGTTTTCGGTCAGGACAGGATTCCGCTTGTGCGGCATGGCAGAAGAGCCTTTCTGCCCTGGATGGAAGAACTCTTCCGCCTCGCGTACTTCTGAGCGCTGTAAATGTCTGACTTCTGTTGCCAGGCGTTCAATGCCGCTGGCGATCACGGCCAGAGTGCAGAAATAGGCAGCGTGGCGGTCACGCGGAATAACCTGGGTAGAAACAGGTTCTGGTTTCAGACCAAGGCGTTCGGCAACATAGCTTTCAACACGCGGGTCCAGGTGGGCATAAGTGCCAACAGCACCGGAAATGGCGCAGGTTGCAATTTCCGCACGGGCACTTTCAAGGCGAGCTTTGTTGCGTACGAATTCGGCATAATGCCCTGCCAGCTTGAGCCCGAAGGATGTGGGTTCAGCGTGGATGCCATGGCTGCGACCGATGGTCAGAGTATATTTATGTTCGAACGCCCGTGCTTTCAGCGCGGCCAGAACGTCATCCAGATCCTTCAGGAGCAAGTCTGTGGCCTGAACCAGCTGAACTGCCAGACAGGTATCCAGCACGTCCGAAGATGTCATGCCCAGATGCACGAAGCGGCTTTCCGGACCAACTTTTTCAGCAAGCCATGTCAGGAAGGCAATCACATCGTGCCGGGTTTCGGCTTCAATCTCATCAATGCGGGCCAGATCGGCATCAGAGAAGGCAGCGAGGGCCGCATCGCCTTTCTCGCGCACCACTTTTGCGGCTTCCTTCGGAACAGCGCCGTATTCCGCCATGGCTTCACAGGCCAGTGCTTCAATCTCAAACCAGATACGGTAGCGATTTTCAGGTGACCAGATAGCGGCCATGACAGGGCGGGTGTAGCGCGGCACCATAACGCGGTGTTCCTCCTGAGAACGGGATAATGCGCGCTTCTCTAACCGATTTCGGTCGTCCCGTCTTCCCGTAATGAATAAAACTTTGACTCGAGGGGACGCTTTAAGGAGTTTCAGGCCGCAGGGTGGTGTTTATCAGCCCTTACTCAGACGAATCGGAGTTTCTGTGCACGGTTTTCTTGATGCTTTCAGCCTGAAAGCAGTGATCGCCTTTTTGCAGGTTGTGTTGATTGACGTGACACTGGCTGGCGATAATGCGGTTGTTATCGGTCTGGTTGTCCGCTCCCTCGCGCCAGACGACCGAAAGAAGGCTATTTTTGCAGGTATTGGGGCCGCGGCGCTTATTCGCATTCTTATGGCGTTGGTGGCGGTTAAACTTCTGGCCATAGTGGGACTGACACTGGCCGGTGGCTTTCTGCTGCTCTGGGTCTGCTGGCGCATGTACCGCGAAATGAAATCCGACCAAACTCACACCCAGAACGGAACTGCTCCTGCCCCGGGCAGTCTGGGTAAGGCGATCTTCCGTATTCTGATAGCAGACCTTTCCATGAGTCTGGATAACGTGCTTGCCGTTGCAGGCGCAGCAGCCGAGCATCCGGGCATTCTTGTTATGGGGCTGGTTCTCTCTGTGCTGCTGATGGGTATTGCGGCTTCTTATATCGCCCGCCTGCTGGACCGGTACAAATGGATTTCCTGGGTGGGGCTGCTGATAGTGCTGGGCGTTGCCATTGAGCTTATTGTGAAAGGTGGTGGCGAAGTCTGGGGGCATATTCCCCACTGACATGTATGCCTGATGTGTTTGACCGCACATCAGGTAACAGAACGGCTTGCCAGCCACGCCGGGATGACTCATCTTTCCGGCATGGTCTTTTTTTCTTCTCCGTCGCGTATCTGCGTCGCTCTGCCTTTGGTTGCTCTGCTCCTTAGCGGATGCTCGGCGCAGACTGATCAGCCCCCTTCCTTCCCCGCTCAGCCTGCATGGCCTTCTCCTCAGCAGGCGGCCGCTGGTAACGCGCCGGTTGATCCAGTCGCCAGTCGTTTGACTGTCTGGCTCAGCCTTGTCGGTTCATCCCATGGCAGCGCGCAGGAATATGCTGACTTTCTGAATACGCGACCGGTGTGGCCCCGATGGCAATTGCTGAAGCTGCGTATGCAGCAGGCGTTGGCCGAAGAGCATGATCCCGAAGTTTTGGCCCGACTCTGCGCGGAGCAGCCTCTTACTTATGGGCCAGCCCTTGCTCAATGTCAGGGGCAGGTAGGGTCGTCACAGCCTACACTTTCCCAAAAACTCGTCGCAGAAGCCCGGCAGGCCTGGATGAACGGGAATGATACGCCCAAAGGCGCAAACGCTTTAACCGCATCATTCTCCCAGGCTATTACGCCTGAGGCATCCTGGTTGCGTTTTGATCGGGAGGAAAAAGCAGGTCTGCTATCTGCCGCACGCCAGACGATACCGTATCTAAGCAGTGCGCGTCAGCCTCTGGCGCAAGCTCGACTGGCCTTGCATGGGGGAGATGTTGCTGCGGAAGGCACACTTGCCGGATTAAATTCTGCTGATTCTGCTAATCCGTTTCTGGTGATTGATTATGCCCGCTGGCTACGCCTTCAGAAACGGTATGACGACGCCCTTGCTTTGTGGAAAAGCAAGGGCCTGCAAGCCGAAGCAACAACCCATCAGGCGGTATTCTGGCGGGAGCGTGATGCGTTGGCCAGAGAGTTTCTGTTAAGCGGACAGAACGAGCAGGCTTTTTTTCTGGCCAATGACACAGTAGCCAACGGCACGAACCATCTGGACGCAGCTTTTCTAAGCGGCTGGATTGCTTTGCAAAAACAGAATACTCCTGCCGCCGCAGAGCCTTTTTTCCGGCAGCTTGCGGCTTCTTCTTCCCTTATCACCAAAAGCCGTGGGCTTTACTGGCTGGGGCGTGCCCACCTTGCTGCGCATGATGAAGCTACGGCACGGGCTGATTTCTTGCAGGCAGCGTCTTATCCCGGCACATTTTATGGTCAGATGGCGGCAGCAGAACTGGCTGGTAACAAAGCGACGCTTCTTGCACCGACTGAGATTCCCGATGAGGTGGTTCGTCGTTTGAAGGCAAGTCATGATCCTTCAGTGGCGACGGCGGAATCCGTTCGTCTTTCCGGGAGTGATCTGGCTCAGGCTGCGCAAATCCTTGTCTCATGGGGAGACCGCCCCCATGCGAGAGATTTTCTGACATTGCTCAGGCAGCAGCTTGTCACGCTGCCGGACAAGATGGCGCTTTCTAGCCTGGCACTTCAACTTAACCTGCCTGATATTTCGGTGGCCGTTGCGCGGGACGTTGGACGAGATGGGATTTTTCTTTTGCAGTCAGGATGGCCGCAGCCCTACACGCCACCACCCAGTTCCCTTCCACCCGGGCTGGTGTTGGGGCTCATGCGTCAGGAGAGCAATTTCAATTCTGACGCCATCAGCTCGTCAAATGCTATTGGCTTGATGCAACTCAAACCTTCTACCGCTGGCGACATGGTCCACGCTGCAGGACTTTCCTCTTCAGCCGCCACGGTAACGGGTCTGCATGATCCTGATAATAACATGCGACTGGGAATTGCCTATCTGACACACCTTCAGGATCGGTTTGGCGGCGTGGTTCCTTACATCGCGGCCGCTTACAATGGCGGCCCTACCCGGCTTGCGCGGTGGCTTTCAACCGCAGGAGATCCGGGCCGTACTGGTGCTTCGCAAGTGGATATGATCGACTGGATAGAGAGCATTCCCTTTTCTGAAACACGGAATTACGTGGAGCGTGTGTGGGAAAACATGACCGTTTATGCGGCTCTGGGACAAAAGACATGAAAATTTCGCGTGTGATTGCCACCTTTGGCGGCTGTGGACTATCGCCAAAAGCGCCAGGAACTGTCGGATCCCTTGCTGCGTTGTTGGTGGCGTTGCCATTCATGCGGCGTAAACGTGTTTTGGCAACGGGGGCTGTAGTGGCCAGTGTTGCCGGTTGGTGGGCGGCGGATCAAGCAGGTGATGGTGAAGACCATGGCTGGATCGTGATTGATGAAGTTGCTGGTATGTGGATCAGCCTTCTGGCCTGCACAGCCTCTAAACCCACAGAAGACACCTCAAGTCAGGAAAACCCTTTCATCTGGTCTTTGGTTGCGTTTGCGCTTTTCCGGTTGTTCGATATCAGGAAACCTGGCCCTGTTGGTGTGCTGGACCGGCGTCATGATGCACTCGGCATTATGGGGGATGATATTGTGGCGGGGATTATGGCTGCCGGATGTATCAAAACGTTCAGGTGGCTTGGGCGGGCGTTGAAGCCAGCCAAAGGATAAATGCCATGCATAACGTCCACCTTCTTGTTACGTCTGCCTTGCAGGACAAGCTGCTGGTACAGTCTTCTGCCATGTTGAATATGTTGCGGCATCATCACGCAAAAATTGTAACGGCAGAAAGTTGCACTGGTGGTTTAGTGGCGACAGCCCTTACACATCATGCCGGATCATCTGATGTGACTGAAGGAGGCTTTGTTACTTACTCCAACCGCATGAAGCAGGTTGTTCTGGGAGTAAGGGACGCTACCCTGTTACAGTTTGGTGCTGTCAGCGCAGAAACTGTTGAAGAGATGGCAGAGGGGGCGTTGCATATGTCTCCTGATGCAACGCTTGCTGTCTCTGTTTCGGGTATTGCGGGGCCTTCTGGCGGATCTGAGGCCCAACCTGTTGGCTTGGTCTGGTTTGCTACAGCCGTTCGGAATGGAGCAACAATTTCAGATGCGCAGAATTTTGCTGGAGACCGCACTCAAATAAGGACTCTCGCAGCCTTGCATGCCTTGGAACTTGCAGCAAAACGGCTGGAAACAGAATAAGAAAAAACCCCCGAAAAGTTCTCTTTCGGAGGTTTTCGCAAGTCAAATAAGCATTAAATTTTCAATGAAATGAGCAGGATTACTGGCCGCCTGTAGGAGCATTGGAAGGCTCTGTGGTGGACGGCATGGTTGGTGCAGACGGTGCTGGTGGAACAGTAACACCGGTGCCAGCAGCCGGAACCGGTGCGGTGACATCAGGAGCCTTCACGGTCGGTGCTTCCGGGAGGGTGCCGGGTGCAGAGGCTACTCCATTTGTCGGAGCTGCCTGCCCGCTCTGAGCCGCCGCCAGACTTTTACTGTTCAGATCATCTGTGGATGCGCTTCCGTTGTCCGCCTTGGCACCTTTATGTGCATGCTCATATTTGTGGCCATGGTGAGGAGCTGCAAAAACCGGATGAGCGACCACTGTGGCAGAGGCGAGTGCAGCAACGGCAAAGAGTTTCTTCATATCGGTTTATCCTTATCCCAGATGTTGAAATGCTTTTCAGGTTAGAAAGCCGTTTTCCAACATTTTTGTAATGTATCGAACTTTCGTTCTTTCAACAACAACGTAGCATCTGGCAAAATGTAACCGGCAAAAAACAGTTTTCTGTTAAGTAACAGATCTTTCTTCGCGTACAGCGGGCGATGCACTCAGTGGTGGCCCATAGACATCTTTGGCGCGCCGGAGAAACGCTGACACCATCAGGCGCACGGCTTCACCAAAAACCACGCCAATGGCAGCCTGAAGAATTTTGGAGCGAAATTCAAAATCGACAAAAAATTCAACCAGACACCCTTTTTCGTCCGGCGTGAATTTCCAGATGTTTTTAAGGTAACGAAAAGGGCCGCGTTCGTACTGGACGGTAATATAGGTGGGTCTATCCAGCGTAACGCGAGAGGTGAAACTTTCCCGAAACGGCCCAAATCCAACCGTCAAATCCGCGACGAGTTGAGTGGCAGTGCGGGACCTGACACGGGCCGCGACACACCATGGCAGAAATTCCGGATAACGCCCCACATCGGCGACAAGATCAAAAATCTGTTCAGGACGATACGCGAGAACACGCTTTTCTGCGTGTTTAGGCATCAGACGCTCCCTTTCAGTCGTGCAGACCGTGCTGCCCGCAGTTCTGCAAAGTCTGCATCAGCATGATAGGAAGAGCGTGTGAGCGGACTGGAACTCACCTGAAGAAACCCTTTTACACGCGCCATGGTACCATACTCCTCAAACTCTGCCGGGGTAACAAACCGGGCGACCGCCGCGTGTTTGACCGTAGGTTGGAGATACTGGCCCATGGTAATAAAATCCACATCTGCAATACGCAAATCATCCATGACTTGCGCGAGCTCCATTTTCTCTTCCCCCAGCCCCAGCATCAGGCCAGATTTGGTGAAAATGGAGGGATCAAGCTGTTTCACGCGGTCCAGCAAGCGCAGGGACTGGTAATAACGTGCCCCCGGCCGGATGGTGGGATAAAGCCGCGGCACAGTTTCCAGATTGTGGTTGAAGACATCCGGACGCGCTTCAACAACAACTTCCAGTGCGTTGTTTTTTCGTAAAAAATCAGGCGTCAGAATTTCAATTGTCGTTTCAGGAGAAACAGAACGGATCGCGTTGATGACACGGGCAAAATGGTGTGCGCCGCCATCTGCCAGATCATCTCTATCCACTGAGGTGATGACCACATGACGGAGGCCGAGTTTGGCAACGGCTTCAGCAACCCGTTCTGGTTCATCGGCATCCAGAGCATTGGGCAGACCCGTGGTGACATTGCAGAATGAACAGGCCCGCGTGCAGATCTCCCCCATGATCATCATGGTAGCGTGGCGTTGTGACCAGCATTCCCCAATATTCGGGCAGGCTGCTTCTTCACATACCGTGACAAGCCGATTGTCCCGCATCAGCTTCCGCGTCTCATGATACACTGGATGAGACGGTGCCTTGACGCGGATCCATTCTGGCTTGCGGGCAATAGGGTTATCGGGCCGGTGTGCTTTTTCAGGGTGCCGGGTTTTGCTGGCTCCCCCTTTCCGATGATCAATCAACACACGTGTAGACATGATATTACCCGCTAACACCCTTACATTATATCAGAACTGGAACGCCCTTGCCCGAGCGTCAAGGCAAGAACATTCCAACTCTGCTTATCGTGCCATCACACCCACGAGATGAGAGAGCAAGTCACTCTTTGTTGTCTAGAAATGCAGCGCTCCACCATATGCTGCCAGAACTGCTTCATGCATCGATTCAGAAATGGTCGGATGTGGGAAGATGGTCTCTGCCAGTTCAGCTTCTGTCAGCTCTCCGGTGCGGGCAATAACATAGCCCTGAATCATTTCCGTCACTTCCGCGCCGATCATATGGGCCCCAAGGAGTTCACCGGTTTTTTCATCAAAGACCGTTTTAATGAACCCTTCAGTTTCTCCCATGGCCAGCGCTTTGCCGTTGGCAATCAGCGGGAATTTACCCACCCGCACTTTATAACCTGCCTCTTTGGCGCGCGCTTCCGTGTAACCAACGGACGCTACCTGTGGCCGGCAATACGTACAGCCCGGAATTTTTGTAATATCAATGGGATGGACGGTTTTCCCGGCAATAGCCTCCACGCACATCACAGCTTCATGGCTGGCTTTGTGTGCAAGCCATGGGGCACCGGCCAGATCTCCAATAGCATAGACACCAGGTTCACCCGTGCGGCAAAAAGCGTCCGTAACCACATGGGTCCGGTCTACCTTGATCTTCGTGCCTTCGAGGCCAAGATTTTCGACATTGCCAACGATGCCGACGGCAGAAATAACCCGGTCAACGGTGAAGTTTTCGGTTTTACCGTTAACTTCCACCGGAACCGTGACGTCCTTTTCCGATTTCTTAAGGGTCCCAATTTTAGCGTTTGTCAGCACTTTCATGCCCTGTTTTTCAAACGCTTTCTGGGCCAGCGCGCTAATCTCTTCATCTTCAACTGGCAGAATACGGGGGGCAACTTCAACCAGCGTGACGTCCGCGCCCATATTCCGGTAGAAAGAGGCAAATTCCGTGCCGATGGCCCCGGACCCGATTACCAAGAGTTTGCCAGGCATCGCATCGGGCACAAGGGCTTCCCTATAAGACCAGATCAGCTTGCCATCAGGTTCAATGCCAGGAAGAACGCGCGCGCGGGCGCCCGTAGCCAGAATGACGTGTTTTGCAGTCAGGTTGACAGGAGCAGCCTTCTCCTTGGTTACAAGAAGCTTGCGTTTGCCCTCTTTGGTTACGCCATCCAGCTTGCCGAATCCATCGAACACGGGCACTTTTGCTTTTTTGAGCAGATGCGCCACACCAGAGGAAAGCTGCTTGGAGACAGCCCGGGAACGCGCCACGACCTTGGCAAAGTCAAAACTGATATTATCAGCCTTGAACCCATAAGGCCCAAGATCATGCAGAAGATGGTTGATTTCAGAAGCCCGGAGAAGTGCTTTGGTGGGGATACATCCCCAGTTCAGGCAAATTCCCCCCAAATGCTGTGCTTCAACCACCGCCACAGAGAGCCCAAGCTGAGAGGCGCGAAGCGCTGCCACATAGCCGCCGGGGCCACCGCCAACAACGAGAATATCAAAATCGGTCTGGCTCATGATCGTCCCCTTGTATCAAATGACCAGTGTCAGGGGAGATTCCACCACTGACCGGAAAGCGGAAAGCCATTCAGCGGCCACGGAACCATCTACTACCCGATGATCAACCGAAAGCGTGACGGTCATGACTGTCGCAATAGCCAGTTCACTTCCCTTTACCACGGGCTGTTTGCGGCCTGCGGCAATGGCCAGAATGGCAGCCTGCGGTGGGTTAATGATGGCCGAGAAGTCTTTCACGCCATACATCCCCATATTGGAGATGGAGAACGTTCCACCTTGGAATTCTTCCGGCTTCAGCTTCCCTGCCCTTGCCCGCTTCACCAGATCCTTGGTTTCCTGACTGATCTGTTTCAGGCTCTTCTTGTCTGCCTGCCGGACAATGGGTGTGATCAATCCGTCAGGAATGGAGACGGCGATGGAAATGTCCACGTCATCATGCAGGATCATCGCGTCTTCAGTGAAGGATGCATTCACTGTCGGGATGCGTTTGAGAGCAACGGCCGCAGCCTTGACCAACATGTCATTCACAGAAAGCTTGAATGAATCAGGCCCTTCTTCTGGCGAGGTCGCGTTTAGCTGGGCGCGCAGGGCCATAAGCGCATCCAGTTCAATATCAACCGACACATAGAAGTGCGGAATGGTGCTTTTGGCTTCACTGAGGCGCCGGGCAATGACCTTGCGCATCGTGGAGTGCGGCACGCTGGTACTGCCGCCAGCCGCAGCGATAGCTGGCGCCGTTGCAGCGGAGGACGCAGAGAGCGGCTTTGCTGACGCGTTTTCCACATCCCGACGCACGATGCGGCCATTGGGGCCAGTGCCTTTTATCTGGGCGAGATCAAGCCCCTTCTCTTTGGCGATCCGTTTCGCCAGAGGAGATGCAAAAACCTTGAGGGCGGCAGAGGCGGCTGGGGAGGTCACAGGCGACTTCTGAACGGATGGTGTTGCTACTTTGGGAGCCGTTTGTGCCGGAGCAACTGCATCCGTTTTTGAAGGCGTAGAAGCATCTTTCTGAGGAGCGGTAGCAGTCTCCGGCACTGCTTCCCCTTCCTCCACCAGAATAGCGATAGGAGCGTTGACCGGCACGCCTTGTGTGCCTTCTGAAATCAGGATTTTTCCCAGAATCCCTTCGTCCACGGCCTCCACTTCCATCGTCGCCTTGTCGGTTTCGATTTCCGCAAGAACATCCCCGCTGGAAACAGTATCTCCTTCCTTCTTGAGCCAGCGGGCCAACGTGCCCTCTGTCATTGTCGGAGAGAGAGCCGGCATCAGAACTTCAATAGCCATTGTGTTTTCCTCAGACCAAGCCCTTAACGGCATCGATGATGTGCTGGGGCTGCGGAAGCGCAAGCTTTTCCAGATTGGCGGCAAACGGCATGGGAACGTCTTCGCCAGCTATGCGCACAGGTGGCGCATCAAGCCAGTCAAAAGCGTGCTCAATAATCTGCATGGCCACCTCGGCTCCAATTCCAGCGAAAGGCCAGCCTTCTTCCACGGTGACCAGACGGCTGGTTTTCTTCACGCTCTCAACAATCGTTGCTGTATCAAGCGGGCGAAGGGTCCGCAGATTGATGACCTCAGCCTGAATGCCCTGTTCAGCCAATTGCTCGGCTGCCTGCAGTGCCGTACCGACCATGATGGAGAAGGCCACGATGGTCACATCCGTGCCCACGCGTTCAATTTTTGCCTTGCCTATGGGCAGAATGAAATCTTCATCTGTCGGACACTCAAACTTGCGTCCGTAAAGAATTTCATTTTCCAGAAAAACAACTGGGTTGGGATCTCTGATGGCAGCGCGCAGCAGTCCTTTGGCATCGGCGGCAGACCACGGGGCAATCACCTTCAACCCTGGCACATGAGCATACCAACTGCCGTAACACTGGGAATGCTGGGCTCCCACACGGGCGGCAGCACCATTGGGGCCACGGAAAACAATGGGGCACCCCATCTGGCCGCCTGACATATACAAAGTTTTTGCGGCAGAATTTATAATATGATCAATAGCTTGCATTGAGAAGTTCATAGTCATGAACTCGACAATGGGTTTCAGTCCGGTTAATGCGGCACCTACCGCCATGCCGGTAAAGCCATGTTCGGTGATAGGCATATCAATAATACGCTTCTCACCAAATTCAGCCAGAAGACCCTGGGAGATCTTGTAAGCGCCCTGATATTGGGCAACTTCTTCACCCAGCAGGAAAACATCAGGATCACGGCGCAGTTCAGCGGCCATCGCCTGATTCAGGGCTTCACGAACAGTGATCTCGGCCGTTTCACCCCAGTCCTTTTCAGGTTCTGCATTCGGCAGGGAGACAGAAGCAGGGGCCACCGTTTTCTTGGCCACGGCTGCTTCAGGAGCAGTATTTTCTTCTGGCGCGCTGGTTTCAGCAGAGGACGAAGATTGCGCCTGCTGCAGATTTTCGGGAACGTCCTCCCCCTCAGCAACAAGAATTGCGATGGGCGTGTTGACGGCTACGCCTTGCGTACCCTCGGCCACCAAGGTGCGGCCCAGAATTCCTTCATCAACGGCTTCTACTTCCATCGTCGCCTTGTCGGTTTCGATTTCAGCAAGAACATCCCCGCTGGAAACAGCGTCCCCTTCCTTTTTGAGCCAACGGGCCAACGTGCCCTCTGTCATTGTGGGAGAGAGAGCCGGCATCAGAACTTCAATAGCCATAATCCATCAAGCCTCTAGCAGAACATCTGTATAAAGTTCGGCAGGGTCAGGCTCTGGGCTTGTCTGCGCGAATTCAGCACAATCATTAACAACGGCTTTGACATCATTTTCGATGGACCGCAGGGTCGCGTCTTCCACGCCTGCATCCAGCAAAATCTGGCGAACGTGATCAATTGGGTCACGTGTCTTGCGCACCGTATCCACTTCTTCGCGTTTACGGTATTTTGCGGGGTCAGACATCGAATGACCACGATAACGATAGGTCATCATTTCCAGTAGATACGGGCCTTTGCCGGCACGGCAGTGCGCAACCGCTTCGACTGCTGCTTCATGCACGGTGGCGATATCCATTCCGTCCACGCGCCGGCCGGGGATGCCCCACGGTTCGCCGTTGCGCCAGAGTTCATGGGAAGCAGAGGCGCGCTCTATACTTGTCCCCATGCCATAAAGATTGTTTTCTATAACAAAAATGCAGGGAAGCTTGTGTAAGGCTGCCAGGTTGAAACTTTCGTAGACCTGTCCCTGATTGGCGGCGCCGTCTCCAAAGTAGGCAATGGAAACCTCATCCGTACCGCGGTATTTGTTGGCGAAAGCCAAGCCAATTCCGAGCGCAACCTGCGCGCCCACAATGCCGTGTCCACCGTAAAAATTCTTTTCACGAGAGAACATGTGCATGGAGCCACCCTTGCCATGCGAATATCCTGTTGCGCGCCCGGTCAGTTCCGCCATCACGCCACGTGCGGTCATGCCTGCAGCCAGCATCTGTCCGTGATCACGATAAGAGGTGATGATTTTATCACCATCCTTGAGCGCCATCTGAATACCGACAACAACAGCTTCCTGGCCGATATATAAATGGCAGAAACCACCAATAAGGCCCATGCCATAAAGCTGCCCGGCTTTTTCCTCAAATCGGCGAATAAGCAGCATATCGTGAAACGCTTGCGTGAATTGTTCCCGCGTGAGGGACGGCCCGTTCCCACCGGTTTTCTGAGCGATCGTCTTACCCGCCTCCATGGGCTTTTCCTTTTATGTTTTGAGTGTTCTCAAAGATCTTCAGGCTGGTCTCTTTTGAACAAGGTCGTATTTCGTCAAGAGGCCGGACTGCTTATCTGCGAAGCATCTTAATGTCTTATTTCCTGATAGACTTACTGGGCGTGATAGTCTCCAGATTGACCGCCACTTTTATGAAGAAGGCGGATATCGGTAATAAGCATTCCCCGATCAACGGCCTTGCACATATCGTAGAGGGTCAGCGCTGCGGCAGATACCGCTGTCAACGCCTCCATCTCTACGCCAGTTGCCCCTGTTGTAACAACAGTGGCCGTGATCTCAATCTTGTTATCTGTCGGAACCAGATCAATGGTTACGCTGCTTAGCGCCAGCGGATGACAGAGGGGAATGATGTCGGACGTCTTTTTTGCGGCCATAATGCCCGCAATACGCGCTGTGGCTAACACATCCCCTTTTGGGGCTGTGCCTGACACAATGAGATCCAGCGTCGTGCTTTTCATCTGTACGACGCCGCTGGCAACGGCTTTTCGTTTTGTGGCGCTTTTGGCGGAAACATCCACCATATGCGCCTGCCCTGCTTCATTCAGGTGCGTAAGGTGGCCAGTGGATACCACGTCAGGCAAACCCGAGAAGAGCCCGCGCCGCCTTACCCGGATCGGCGTCACGCAAAAGTGACTCTCCAACCAGAAAGCCGGTAGCGCCGATTTCGGCCAGCTTCATGATGTCCGCATGCGTTTTGATGCCGCTTTCAGAAACGATGATTCTGTCTGGGGGCACTAAGGGTGCCAGGTCACACGTTGTCTGAATATTGGTTTCTAATGTCTTGAGATTGCGGTTGTTTATCCCAATCAGAAACGTATCAAGTGCCAAAGCGCGGTTGAGTTCTTCTTCGTCATGCACTTCGACCAGCACGTCCATATCAAGCCCTTTGGCATGATCGACAAGTGCGAGTGCTTCTTCATCCTTCAGAATGCTCATGATCAGCAGGATGCAGTCTGCCCCCAGCATCCGACTCTCATAAACCTGCCAGGGATCAAGAATGAAATCCTTGCGCAACACAGGAAGGGAGCAAGCTGCACGTGCAATCTGCAAATCTTCGTTCTGACCATGAAAACAGGAACTTTCGGTCAGCACGGAAAGGCAAGCGGCACCGGCCTGCTCATAACTGGCGGCAATGCGCGCGGGGTCATACTCTTCGCGCAAAATACCGGCCGAGGGAGACGCCTTCTTGATTTCGGCGATCAGACCAATAGTGCGATCGGCAGCTTTTTCTTTAAGGGCACGTCCAAAACCACGTGGGGAGTCTTTGCTTTCCTGCGCTTTGGCAATGACGTCCTTAAGGGGCAGAAGGGTTGAACGGTGCTCAACCTCAACTCTTGTCCGCGCGACAATGCGGGAAAGCACATCAGGCAGTTCTTCCGCCTTGATGCACGCTTCTGCGTCTGTCACTGCATTTGCGGCCGAATTGGGTACTTCGTTCATAATCATCCTGTCATGTTTTCAGCATGCGTCTTGGAAGATGACGTACGCAAACCATTCAGCACAGCCAGCGCTGTGCCATCGGTAAGCGGGCGACTGACTTCCGCAATGCACTCCCTGAGCGCCTGGGTGTCAATTTCTGATCCCCGCAGAATTGTCGTGTGCCCTGCTACATGGAGCGCGCAGGCAGCATTCAGCAAAACAGTATCACGGTAAGGCCCCGTTGCGCCACGGAGAAGCTCTTCCAACGCGGCTGCATTTTCTGCCGCACTTCCTCCTTGGATGGCAGCAACAGGCGTAACAGCAAAACCAGCCATCTCAGGTTCAAGGATTAGGGATTTTTTCTGTCCATTTTCAAGAGCGACAATCTGGGTTGGGCCAGCAAGCGTGACTTCATCAATCCCCTGCCCTCCTTCTGCAGGTTTTCCGCAAACAGCCCATACCCGTTCGGAGCCAAGCTGGGCCAGCACATCAACGATGACCGAAAGCCAAGCAACGGAAAACACACCCACAAGCTGATTTTTGACGCCTGCAGGATTCACCAATGGACCAATGAGATTGAAAAGAGTCCTAACGCCCAATGCCTTACGAGTAGGAGCCGCGTGCCGCATGGCTGGGTGGTGGTGGGGAGCCGCTAGAAAAACAAGATGATGCGCATTCAACTGCGCGGAGAGAAATTGAGGGTCCGCGGACAGGGGAACCCCCAAAGCGCCTAACACATCGGATGCGCCAGATTGGGAAGAGACAGCCCGGTTACCGTGTTTTGCGACGGGAATACCCAATGCGGCCAGAACAAAAGCCGTTGCTGTCGAAACATTCAATGTCCCGTAATTGTCGCCTCCCGTGCCGCAGACATCAATTGTTCCTGCGGGCACATGGGGCACTGGCAACATTCTGTCACGTAGAGCAGTAACGGCCCCCAGTAACTCGTCCCCGCTTTCACCGCGCACACGCAGGGCCATCAGAAAAGCGGCAATACGCTCAGCAGAAACACTGCCATCAACAATTGCGCCAAAGGCTTCTTCTGCTTCCTTGGCCGTCAACTTCAAGCCGTTGCTCAGCTTGACGAGAATGGCAGAGAAAAAAGCGTCCTGTTGGTTATCTCCGCGGGAGAAACTGGTTTCTGACATGTATCAAGCAGCGGCTTTGTTCGTAGCCCATGTCCGGGCGAGCTTCAGAAAGTTGCGCAAAAGATCATGCCCGCAGTCAGAGGCAATGCTTTCGGGATGAAACTGAACACCCGAGATAGGGTATTGCTTGTGTCGGACACCCATGATGATGCCGTCTTCCGTCCAGGCTGTAACCTCCAGTGAATCCGGAATGCTCGCAGGTTCCAGAGTCAGGCTGTGGTAGCGGGTGGCATTAAACGGGTTGGGCAGGCCTGTGAAAACATCTGTTCCATTGTGAAAGACCGGGCTTATTTTGCCGTGCATGGGAACAGGCGCCCGAACGACACTTGCCCCAAATACCTGCCCGATGGCCTGATGACCGAGGCACACGCCGAAAATGGGAACAATGTTGCCGGCCTGTTTGATCAACTCACAACATATGCCAGCTTCATTAGGGGAACATGGACCGGGAGACAGGACGATTGCATCAGGCTGAAGCGCGAGCGCATCTTCTACGCTGATGGCATCATTTCGCTGCACATTACATTGCTCTCCTAGTTCACCAAGATAGTGAACCAGGTTGAACGTAAAGCTGTCATAATTGTCGATCAGAAGGATCATGGCGGTATGATGGCCTTATGCTGCCTGCGGGTCAAATGGTACGCAGGGAGATGTCAGTCTCTTCTTTGGGCTGCATAACGGACGGCTTCTTCCGCTGCGCGGAAAACGGCTCGGGCTTTCTGGCGTGTTTCTTCGTATTCGGCCTCTGGCACGCTGTCGGCCACGACACCGCACCCGGCTTGAACATGCATGGTGCCATCTTTGACAACGGCCATTCTTAGGCCAATGCAGGTATCCATATCTCCACCAGCACCAAAATAACCAATACAGCCGGCATATGTCGCCCGGCGTGTTGGTTCTATTTCATCAATAATTTCCATGGCGCGGATTTTGGGTGCGCCTGTCAGCGTTCCGGCGGGGAACGCGGCAACCAGCGCATCCAGCGCTTCCAGATCAGGCTGGATACATCCTTCCACATTGGACGAGATGTGCATGACGTGACTGAAACGCTCAATCACAAACCGTTCTGTGACTTTAACAGAACCTGGCAGGCAGACACGCCCCACATCATTGCGGCCCAGATCTATAAGCATCAGATGCTCAGCCAGTTCTTTCTGGTCCGCCAGCAGATCCTGTTCCAGACGCAGGTCTTCTTCGGCATCTTTTCCGCGTGGGCGTGTGCCAGCCAGAGGCCGGACTGTCATGACGCCATCGCGCAGACGCACGAGGATCTCTGGCGAAGACCCCACGAGAGAAAACGTGCCAAAATCCAGGTGAAACAGGAACGGCGCTGGATTGATACGACGTAATGACCGATACAATGCCAGTGCGGGCAGCGGGAATGGTGATGAAAAGCGCTGGCTTGGCACGACCTGAAAAGCATCGCCTGCCGCGATATAGTCCTGAATGCGTTCGACGGCGGTGCAGAACTCCGCTTTTGTGAATGTAGACGTCGGCGCTTCAAAGGGTGCTGTGTGGGGAGCTGCCTTAGCGACTGGCAGCGCGCCATTCAAGCAGGTGCGCGCTTCTGCCAGCAGGGTATGAGCGTTGTCCCATGCCTCTCCTGCTGTCTGGCCGCTTTGCGGGCGGACGGGGGCCGCCAGAATGAGTTCATCGCTTACTGTATCAAAGACAGCAAACAGACCAGGGCGCATCAGGACCGCTTCAGGGAGTTCCAGATCATCAGTAGGAGCGTTAGGTAAGCGCTCCATCTGCCGCACCATATCGTAACCCAGATATCCGAACAGCCCAGCGATCATGGGCGGAAGGCCATCAGGAAGTTCCAGCCGGGTTTCGTGAATGAGAGTTCTCAGGCTTTCCAATGCAGGCTTGTTGCAGGTGACGGCGGACGTGTCATTATCCTCGGGCGCCATGTCAAGTGTGACGGTACCGTCGTGACAAGCCCATACCAGATCAGGCTTGAGAGCGATGACGGAATAGCGACCGCGGGAGACACCTCCCTCCACGCTTTCCAGAAGCAGAGTGTAGCGCCCTGTCCCGTTTTTGAAATTCGCCAGACGCATATAGGCGGAAACCGGGGTCAGCAGATCTGCTGGCTCCACTGAAAAAACAACTGAAGCCTTACCCTCACGCCACTTTGCCTCAACCTCATGCCGGGAGGGAGATGCTGCAATTCGTGCGGTTACGCTCATTGCTCGACCGTTCCATCAAAACCAAGAGAGGAAAGTGTGGCGCTGACAGCGCGTTCATCAATTTTAGGGGGCGTGTGTTTTGCCAGTGCATCCACATAGGACGCCACGAGGTCATCTCCCTCTGACTGACCAAGGGCATCCTTTACACGCTGGAAAGCAACGGGATCGGCCTTGGGGTCGGGAGTGAATACCTTTGTCACGGTTGCAACCAGAAAACCGGAGGAATCTTCCCCCATGATGGATTGCCCGGCTTTCATCTGTGGCAAGTAAGCCATCAGTTCAGATGGAATGGATGCATTGGGCGCCGCACGGGAAAAGGAGAGGTTCTTCTGGATGGGTGCGCCGCCAGCTACGGTCACAATCCCGCCTCTTTCCCTGGCTGCCGTGTAAAGCGTGGTGGCATGTTCGTCTGCGGCATGTTTCCGTGCCTCGGCCTGCCATGCGGCAAGAACATCAGCTTTTGCCTGTTCAAACGTCCGGGGAGAGTCCGGTGTGATGGTGTCAACCTGAACGGCGTACCAACTGTTGTCTGGTCCCTCTATCAGGTTGGGCTGATTACCTTTGGGGAGAGAAAAGATTTTCTGTAAAATGGCGTCGCGCAGTTTGCCAGACGCAGGAAGAGGTGCAGGTTCTTTCTCTGCAGTATTGCCCTGAGCATCCAATGTGCCGGCGGCGGCGGCGGCGCCAATGTCGCTTGGAATGGCATCCAGCCCCCCGCCTGCAATGGCGTCCTGCAATTGGCGGCTGCGGGCGCTGACAACGGCTGGTGCCTGAGCTTTGCGGAACTGCCCCAGAATATCCTGCTTGGCTTTTTCAAAAGGAGTATCCTGCGGTGCGATCACCTTATTGACGCGGAATACAACCCACCCTGCTTCTGTTTTAAGCGGCCCCTGCACCTGAGAAAGCGGGGCAGCAAAAATGGCTTTGCTAAGTGTTTCTGATGGAATGGTGGAGGGCCGCGCTCCGGGCATGTCAACAGAGGCACCGCCTTTGGCCGCCAACTGCACAGAGTTCCAGTCGGTCCCTTTTGACCAAAGATCAGCTACGGCCTGTGCCTGCTTTTCATCAGAGAGAGTGACAACCTGAACGTCCCGGGTTTCAGGCACGTGATAGCGTGTAATCTGCTCCTCATAGACGCGCTTCAGATCTTTGTCGTCCACAGTGATGGTGTCTGCCACTGTAGAGGGTGAAAGAACGACAACACGGGCATGGCGCAGTTCCGGTGAACGGAAAAGCCACGGATGGTTGGCATAAAAGCGCTGCAATGTGGCATCGTCAGGGGTTGGTGGTGTGGGCTGATCCGCAAAAGGAATGCGCAGCATATCCACCACATGGGTTTGCAAACCAAAAGCAGACAGCCGTGTTGCCATGGTTGTGGATGGACTGGCTGCCTGGGCTACGGGCTGGAGAATGGTCCGCGTTGTCAGATCATCCCGGATCATGGTGAGGAAGCGCTGCTCATTCAGGTTATGTTCCCGCAAGCGCGCGTTGAAGATGTTCCGATCAAACTGCCCGTTTGTTCCCTTGAAGTAAGGTTGGGCGAAAACTTCATCCCGCACAGCGCTGTCTGGAACAGCCACATTCAAACGGCGAGCAGCTTCCATAAGTTCGGCCTGCCCAATCAGACGCTGCAGGATCTGGTGTGCCACTTGCCGACGCATGGCCGGAGGCACCTGAGAAGGATCCGATACGCCCATCTGCTTGGTTATGGCTGGCATCTCTGCCTGCAAAGCCTGGCCCAGATCAGCGGAACTGATGCGGTTTTGCCCGACTTTGGCAACAACGTCGGTTTCAGTGCCCATATAGCCCAGAACGTCGCCCACGCCCCAGCCAATAAAGGCCAGGAAAATGATGATGGCCGATACACGTCCCAGCCAGGATTCAACAAAAACACGACGCAAATAGGAAATCATGAACCCAAGGATCCGTTGAAAAAACAGGAGGCCATGCCACAAGCATGCCGCAAACGCGGCACCATAAGCGTCTGACGCGCACTTGACTAGACGTAACAGCGGGTCTGATGAGGAAAGGCGCTGTTCGCATCTTGCCCCCAAGGGGTACTGTATGGTTTAGCGTGTGGGTGCAAGCATATGGGTCCGTCTCGGCGGGGATGTGCAACAGGGTAAGGAAACAGACATGAGCAGACAGATTATCGTCGGCAACTGGAAGATGAACGGGACCAGCCGTGACTCGCAGGCGCTTGTGCAGGCTCTGCTTGCAGGGTTGCCAGCGTCCGTTCCTGATGTGGTGATCTGCCCTCCCTTTACCCAGTTGGCGTTGCTGACAGATGCCCTGAAGACGACATCTGTGGCTCTTGGGGCTCAGGACTGTCACAAGGATGTCTCTGGCGCGCATACGGGCGATATCTCAGCCCCCATGTTGACGGATCTGGGCGTGTCCTACGTTATTCTCGGTCATTCCGAGCGGCGGCAGGAACATGGCGAACTGGATGAAACCGTTAGGGAAAAAGCGGTGGCCGCAGGCAAGGCTGGCCTGACACCTATCGTGTGTATTGGCGAGACAGAAGATCAGCGTGACAGCGGTGAGCATTTTGATACGCTGGGTTGGCAGATCAAAGGCTCCCTGCCCGATGGATTTTCAGGTATTCTTGCTTACGAGCCGATCTGGGCGATCGGGACGGGCCGTGCCGCAACAACTGATGAAATTGCCGAAACCATGAAATTCCTACGTGAGGAACTGGTTCGTCAGTTTGGTGAATCCGGCAAAACAATAAGAATTTTGTATGGCGGCTCGGTTAATGATAAGAATGCGGCTTCCATTCTGTCCATTACGGATGTAGCAGGAGCGCTTGTTGGGGGTGCCAGCCTGAAGGCCGAGGCGTTTCTTTCCATTGTCGGCGCGGCTTCGGCTGCCTGATTTCAGCATTTTACCTGGAATACACCATGACCACTGCCCTGCTGATTCTGCATTTTTGTGTCACCATCGCCCTGATCGGTACTGTGCTTATCCAGCGCAGTGAAGGTGGTGGGCTTGGAATTGGCAGCAGTCAGGGTATGGGGGCGTTCATGTCCGGTCGTGGTACGGCCAACCTGCTGACACGGACGACCGCTGTTCTTGCCGGTTTGTTCATGCTGCTTTCGCTCATCTTGGCGGTTCTTAATCGGGGCGCTGTAAGTGGAGATGGGCATGATATTCTGGCGCAGCCGCCTGCAGCAACAACGTCCGCCCCGGCGGTAGCTCCGTCAGCTCCCCCTGCTCCGGCTCAGCCTGCCCCGCAGGCTGCCGAGCCCGCCAAGCCATAAAATGAAACCCTTCCCTCCATTCCCACAAGGAGTGGAGGGATGAATTGTCTCTATTCCTCTGCGCTTGCTGAAAGCTGCGGAGGAATTCGTGTGTCCACCTTTACCCACCCGGTCCTGTCCGTGTAGGAAGTCTGTCCATGACCCGTTTTGTATTTATCACCGGTGGTGTGGTGTCCTCTCTCGGAAAGGGCATTGCATCCGCAGCTCTTGCAGCTCTCCTGCAGGCGCGGGGCTACAAAGTTCGCCTGCGCAAGCTGGACCCTTATCTGAACGTTGATCCCGGCACCATGAGCCCTTACCAGCATGGTGAGGTATTTGTGACAGATGATGGCGCTGAAACGGATCTCGATCTGGGCCACTATGAGCGCTTTACGGGTGTCAACGCCACCAAGGAAGACAACACAACCACCGGCAAGATCTATTCCGATGTGATTGCACGGGAACGGCGTGGTGATTATCTGGGCGGGACCGTTCAGGTTATCCCGCACATTACCGATGCCATTAAGGATATTGTTGTCGCCAACACGGATGACGTTGATTTCGTTTTGGTCGAAATCGGCGGTACCGTGGGGGATATCGAGAGCCTGCCCTTTCTGGAAGCCATTCGGCAGCTTCGGAATGATCTGGGACAGGACCAGACCATGGTGGTGCACCTCACGCTTCTTCCGTGGATCCCGTCCGCAGGTGAACTGAAAACAAAGCCTACCCAGCATTCTGTGAAAGAACTTCAGAATGTGGGTATTCAGCCGCAAATTCTGTTGTGCCGGTGTGACCGCGCTATTCCGGATACGGAGCGCCGCAAGATTGCCAACTTCTGTAACGTGCGGCCGGAAGCTGTTATTGCCGCCCGGGATGTGGATACGATCTATTCCTGCCCCCTCTCCTATCATGCTGAAGGCATGGATAACGAGGTTCTGAGATATTTCGGTCTGCCATTTGAGGAAGAACCGGATCTGACAGGATGGGGCAAAATTGTTGATGCCATCCGCCATCCAGACGGTGAAGTCCGTATTGCCGTGGTGGGCAAATATACCGCTCTGCTGGATAGCTATAAATCCCTCAACGAAGCCCTGCTGCATGGCGGTATTGCCCATCGGGTGAAGGTCACGCTTGATTGGGTTGAAGCTGAGGCTCTTGAAAAATCAGACGGAGCGTTGGAGCGCCTGTCGGGAGCTCATGGCATTCTTGTTCCCGGTGGATTTGGCGAGCGTGGTTCAGAAGGCAAAATTGCCGCCATTCGTTATGCGCGTGAGAATGGAATTCCCTTCATGGGAATCTGCTTTGGCATGCAGATGGCGGTTATTGAATGCGCTCGTAATCTGGCAGGCTTGTCCGATGCCTCCTCAACCGAGTTTGGTTATACCAAAGAGCCTTTGGTTGGTCTTATGACCGAATGGGCCCGTGGTGCCGAGCGCCTGCGTCGGAGTGAAGGGGGTGAGCTTGGCGGAACCATGCGCCTTGGGGCTTATCCGGCTTCCTTGGTGGATGGATCTCGCGTTGCAAAAATCTATAACGCGACGTCTATTCGGGAACGGCATCGGCATCGTTACGAGGTGAACATTCACTATCGTGATCAACTGGAAAAGGCAGGCCTGAAGTTTTCCGGTCTCTCTCCTGATGGTATTCTGCCTGAAGTGGTCGAATATCCTGATCATCCATGGTTTGTGGCTGTACAGTACCATCCTGAACTGAAGTCCCGTCCTTTTGCGCCGCATCCTCTCTTTTCCGGATTTGTTGGTGCTGCTCTAGAAAAAGCCCGGCTGGTATGAGCAACGTAGGGCATAATTTTCAGATCAATTCCCTTACGGTCGGCAATGACCAGCCTTTTGTGCTGATTGCAGGCCCTTGCCAGATTGAGTCAGCAGCGCACGCCATGGAAACGGCAACGGCGCTGAAAGAAATCTGTGAGGGAGCGGGAATTGGGCTGATTTATAAAAGCTCATATGACAAGGCAAACCGTACCAGCCTCTCCAGCGCGCGGGGCGTTGGTATGCAGCAGGGCCTCCGTATTCTCGCTGACATTCGTGAAACCCTGAATTTACCGGTCCTGACAGATGTGCACGCGGCAGAGCAATGTGCGCCAGTGGCAGAAACCGTAGATGTGTTGCAAATTCCGGCGTTTTTATGCCGGCAGACTGATCTGCTTCTGGCTGCTGGCCAGACAGGTGCTGTGGTCAATGTAAAAAAGGGGCAGTTTCTGGCGCCATGGGACATGAAGCACGTGGCGGCCAAAATTGCTTCGACAGGTAATCAGCGGATAATGCTGTGCGAACGTGGTACCAGCTTTGGTTATAATACGCTGGTTAACGATATGCGCGGTTTGCCGATTATGGCGCAAACTGGCTATCCGGTTGTGTATGATGCTACGCATTCCGTACAGCAACCTGGTGGCTTGGGGGGGAGTTCTGGGGGGCAAAGGGAATTCGCCCCTATTCTGTCCCGTGCGGCTCTTGCAGTAGGGGTTGCTTCGCTCTTTATCGAAACCCATGAAGACCCGGATCGTGCGCCTAGTGATGGCCCGAATATGTTGCCCATCAGGGCTCTGCCGACCCTTTTGGCTCAGTTTAAAAAAATTGATGGGCTTATCAAAAATCTGGACTGATTTTGTTTCGTCGCATGCATTTATAATGGTGTGCGGTGTTAAGTCAAAAATAAGAGATCATAACTAAAAAAGGAGGCTGAAAGGCCTCCTTTTTTGTTGTGCTTAGTATGCCGTAAGTCTTTTAGACATCCAGATTGGCAACTTTTAGCGCATTGCCAACAATGAAGTCACGGCGTGGTTCCACTACATCGCCCATAAGGGTGGTAAATACCTGCCCTGCTTCTTCCACATCCCCAATCTTGACTTGAAGAAGGGTTCTCATGGCGGGGTCCAGAGTGGTTTCCCACAACTGTTCGTCATTCATTTCGCCCAAGCCTTTAAAGCGGTTAATGGCAAGGCCACGGCGGCCCTGAGCGAGAAGACGGGTATATAATCCTGACGGCCCGGCCAGAGAGACTTCAGTTGTTTCGTGACGCAGAACAACGCCAGTCCCGAAATCCTTCTGCAGCCGTTCAAGCTGACTTGTGAGCCAGCGTGCGTCATTGCTTGCCAGCGCGGTCGGCTCAATCCGGTAGACTTCCCCCACCCCACGCACGTTGCGTGCCAGTTCCAGACCATCATCGCTGGCGACCGCTTTCCACCCGCGTTCTGTCTCGGCAGAAGCTGCATCAAGACGTTTTTGCAGGTCGGGTACGCGACTTTGAAGCGTAGCCAGATCAGATGTGAGGGCGCCAGCCAGAGCCGCCTGCTCAATAATCCAGGTGGGTGTTTTGTTCGCAAGACGTGCAATGGCCTGGGTGGCCTGCCGGATAAACGGCAGATCAGCTTCAAGCGGTTCCCCTTTTACTTCGCGTCCGTCGCTGTAAACAAAGAGGGCATTATTCAGTGCCTTATCGAGCAGATACTGTTCCAGAGCGGCGTCATCTTTCAGGTACCGTTCTTCATTTCCGCGTTTGGCCCGGTAGAGTGGTGGCTGGGCAATGTAGAGATAGCCGCGCTCAATCAGTTCCGGCATCTGACGGAAGAAAAAGGTCAGCAGCAAGGTGCGGATGTGAGAACCATCCACGTCGGCGTCTGTCATGATGACGATGCGGTGATAGCGGAGCTTTTCAATGGAAAAACCGCCCTGATCAGCCTCGCCTCGGCCGATACCGGTGCCCAGTGCGGTGATCAGAGTGCCAATTTCAGCTGAGCCGAGCATCCGATCAAAACGAGCCCGCTCAACATTCAGAATTTTACCTTTGAGAGGCAGGATCGCCTGAAAACGCCGGTCCCTGCCCTGTTTAGCCGTCCCGCCTGCAGAATCACCCTCGACTATGAAGATTTCAGCTTTTTCAGGAGACCGTTCCTGACAGTCAGCCAGTTTGCCCGGAAGAGAGGAAATATCCAGCACCCCTTTGCGGCGCGTCAGTTCGCGTGCCTTGCGGGCGGCTTCACGAGCGGAAGCGGCATCCAGTACTTTGGAAACCACAATTTTGGCTTCCTTGGGGTGAGTTTCAAACCAGTGACCAATCATGTCGGCAGCCGCGGCATGCACAACGGGCTGCACTTCAGAGGAAACCAGCTTGTCCTTGGTCTGGGAGGAAAATTTGGGGTCAGGGACTTTTACAGAAAGAACTGCCGTCAGTCCTTCGCGCATGTCTTCCCCAACCAGGGAGTGAGCATCCTTCTTGGCAATGCTTTCAGCATATTTGCCGACAATGCGGGTCAGTGCCTGCCGGAAACCAGCCAGATGTGCTCCCCCGTCCCGCTGGGGAATGTTGTTGGTGAAGCACAGCATTGTTTCATGGAAGCTGTCGTTCCATGTGAGGGCAAATTCAACCTTGATGCCGTTTTCCGAATTTTCGAGGCTGCCAGTGATGGGGGGCGTGACCAGCGGCGTGCGTGCCCGGTCAAGCCATTCCACAAAGGCTTCAAGCCCGCCTTCATAATAAAAAGTTTCTTCTTTCTTTTCCTCAGTCCTCTGATCACGCAGAACGATCTTCATGCCTGAGTTAAGGAAAGCCAGTTCGCGCAGGCGGCGTTCCAGAATGACAAAATCAAATTCTGTTTTGGGGAAAGTCTGATTGCTTGGCTTGAAGGTAACTTGGGTCCCGCGCTCATGTTCTGAGGGACCGACAACTTCCAGTGGCCCTTCCCGCTCGCCGTGCTGGAAGCGGATAACGTGTTCCATTCCGCCACGCCATATACGCACTTCCATCTTTTCTGAAAGAGCGTTGACAACGGCAGCCCCCACCCCGTGCAGACCACCGGAGACCTTATAGGAATTCTGGTTGAACTTACCGCCTGCATGAAGGCGTGTCAGCACGACTTCGGCCGCACTGATTCCTTCTTCTGCATGAATGTCGGTAGGAATACCGCGCCCGTTATCCCGAACGGTTACGCTCCCATCAGCATTGAGAGTAACGACGCATTCGGTTGCGTAGCCTGCCTGTGCTTCATCCACGGCGTTATCAATAATTTCAAAGGCCATGTGGTGCAGGCCAGAGCCATCATCCGTGTCACCGATATACATACCAGGCCGTTTACGTACGGCGTCCAGACCTTTCAGAACAGAGATGGAGGCGGCATCATATTCTTCTTCCATACCGGTAGATGGCGTGGGCTGAGAAAGGTCAGTCATAAGCGAAGGGTACTCCGGCGAAGAAAGAATAAAACCTGTTTGAATTCTTATACTCCGCCCATTCAACTGAGGCCAGATTGTAAGGAGGCATTTCTCTCTTTATGGCAGAAAATCACCATTTTTCAGAGAAATAAACTGCGCTGCATCACGTAACGGGGCAAAGGGCGCTGTGTCCGTTCCGGTCAGGATGGTGGTCGTGTCAAAAGAGCGGAGATTTTCCATCAAGGCGTTGCGTCGCTTTTCATCCAGATGGACAAGAGGTTCGTCTAATAAAAGTAGCGGCGGCGCGCCCCGGTGGTCTGTTACCAGGTGCGCATGAGCCAGAACAATGCCGAGCAGCATGGATTTCTGCTGACCTGTGCTGGCTGTGGCTGCTGGTTGGCCTGTTGCAAAATCTGAAAGCGAAAAATCGCTTCGATGTGCTCCTCTGCCAGTGCGTCCTCGTTCACGGTCTTCTTCCCGGCTTAAAGAGAGTTGCTCCTTGAACCAGTCTTCCACCCATAAGGCAGGATGTTGGTCTAATTGCTGTGTCAGTTCACATTCCAGAACCAGACGCGATGCAGGAAAGGCCCCAAGGCTGGTTTGAGAAAACTGGTTTAACTGCTGCACCAGATCAGTGCGGGCTGCCGCCACAGCTATGGCATGCCGTGCCATGGAGGCTTCCAGGCCCGCTAACCAGCTTTGTTCGGAATAGCGTGTCTGGAGCAATTTGTTACGTTGAGTCATGGCGCGGTCGTACGCTAGCAACTGTTTGGCGTGATCTGGTGTGACACCCATGACCAATCTGTCCAGGAAACGACGCCGACCTGATGCGCCTTCACTGAACAGGCGGTCCATCTGAGGCGTTATCCAAACAGCCGAGAGGGTATCTTCTATAATACCCCGAGTGCGGGCGGGCCGCCCGTTAAGCAGATAGGTGCGTTTCGCGGTGTTACTTCCGGCTGTTACTCCCGTGCCCAATTCAAGGATTTCTTCACCTTGGGTGACGCGGGCAGAAATACCCCATTCTGAGGTTCCAGTCTGCCCAAGGTCCGTTAAGGGAGCCCTGCGTAGGCCGCGTCCGGGAGCAAGAAGGGAAAGAGCTTCTAGCAGGTTGGTTTTGCCGCTGCCGTTTTCCCCTGTCAGGACAACAAGCGGGCAATCTGGCTCCCACACCAGACGGTCATAGTTCCGAAAATGGGTGAGAGTGAGCTTAAGAAGTCGTGGCATAGGCGGATCCAGCTAGAAAGCAGAATGCTGGAGGAGGATCCGCTTGCAAGGTATCCGCGCCAAATGCCGTTTTTCCCTTTTGTGAAGGATCATGCAATGGCGCGGTGTAACGCGGATAATCAGACGCGCATGGGCATCAGCACATAGAGTGCTGAAGGGCTATCAACATCCCGGACAATGGTCGGGGCAGCACTATCCGAAAAGGCAAATTCTACTTCTTTTTCTACCTGATCAGTTATGTCGTTCAGGTAGCGTGCCTGAAAACCGATTTCCAAGGATTCAGCATCGTAGGAAATGCGGTTATCGTCCAGTTCTTCCTTGGCGACACCCTGCTCCGGGCTGCTGGCGGAAAGTGTCAAAAGGCCAGGCTCAAGCGTGAGCTTAACGGGACGAGACCGTTCCTGACTGATGGCAGCCACACGGGCTACAGCATCAGAGAAATCCTTTTTCCCTACGCGCAGGATACGGTTGTTGTTGCGGGGGATAACGCGATCATATTCCGGAAATGTGCCGTCAATCAGCTTGGATGTCAGCATGATGGAACCGGCTGTGAATTGAACGCGCGTTTCAGAAAGAGCGACTTCAATCTCTTCTGGCGCCTCATCAATCAACTTGCGCAGTTCGGCAACCGTTTTACGCGGGATGATAACGCCCGGCATCTCCGCTGCGCCTTCCGGCAAATCGGTTTCAACGCGGGCAAGGCGATGTCCATCTGTCGCCACAGCACGAAGCAGCGGAACGCCATCCGCATCTGCTGCATGGAAAAAGATACCGTTCAGATAATAGCGTGTTTCTTCCGTGGAAATGGCGAAACGCGTCCTATCGATCAGAGAACGGAGAACGCCAGCGTTCAGCTTGAACCGACACGGCAGCTCCCCGGCCCCCATGGAAGGGAAATCGTCCACGCTCAGAACGTTCAGTCGGGTTGCGTAGCGATCCGCCCGCAATTGCAAAGGCGTGTCGCCGTCTGCCTGATCAAGTTCAACCAGCACGTTATCCGGCAATTTGCGGACAATTTCGTAAAGCACTGCAGCGGGGGCTGTTGTCGCCCCTTCCCGTTTGATGGTGGCGGGAATGACCTCCACCACCTCGATTTCCATGTCGGTTGCCTTCAGGCTCAGCTGGCCATCTACCGCATGAATGAGGACATTGGCAAGGATCGGAATGGTATTGCGCTTTTCCGCTACACTCTGGATATGCGCCAAAGCCTTGAGCAGTGTTGCGCGCTCAGCCGAAAACTTCATCTATGCCTCTTCCCTGCGTGCCAGCCCCCGGCGGGAATTCATGGGAGCCTGAAAATCATTCCGCCAAAACCTATCAGCCGGCTCAAATCAGTCAATCCTCGTGGACTGCAAATAAAGCTGCAACCACCGGAAAAATCTGAAAAATCAGCTCTCCAACATGCGCCGCATCAACTCCACATCTTCAGCGAATGCCGCATCCCGCTCCATGAGTTCGGCAACGCGTGAGACGGCGTGCATGACCGTTGTATGATCGCGATTACCGAACTTACGGCCGATTTCAGGCAATGACCGGCTGGTTAATTGCTTGGCAAGGTACATCGCCACCTGTCGCGGCCGTGCTACGGCGCGGGCGCGACGAGCGGAGGACATGTCCGTCAGGCGGATGTTCCAGTGCTCCGCCACTTTCTTCTGAATTTCTTCAATTGTAACCCGACGATCATGTGCCTTGAGGATGTCATGGAGCACATCCTGCGTCGCTTCCAGCGTTACGGGCCGTCCAAACAGATTGGCATGGGCAATCAGGCGGTTAAGAGCGCCTTCCAGTTCCCGCACGTTAGACGTAATTTTATGTGCCAGAAATTCCAGGACTTTTGCTGGCACAACAACACCGGATGCTGCGGCCTTGGCTTCCAGAATGGAAATACGCAATTCAAAGGTTGTGGCGTGAATATCGGCCACCATACCGCAGCCAAGCCGGGTGCGCAGCCGGTCTTCAAGGCCGGACAGATCAGAGGGGGATTTATCTGCTGAGACCACAATCTGGCGGCCCGCATCCACCAAGGCGTTAAATGTGTGGAAGAACTCTTCCTGCGTGTTGTCCTTGCCGATCAGAAACTGCAGATCGTCAATCATCAGGACATCCACAGAGCGGAGTTGCTCCTTGAATTCCATGGTGGATTGCGAACGGATGGCGGCAATAAAGCGGTACATGAACTTTTCTGCCGACATATAGGCAACAGAAACGTTTCCGCGCTGAAGCAGTTCGGCACCTATGGCGTGCATCAGGTGCGTTTTGCCCAAGCCCACACCGCCGTAAAGAAACAGCGGATTGAACCCGACACTGGATGGTTTTTCTGCAACACGCCGTGCGCAAGCATAGGCAAATTCATTCGGCTTGCCGACGACGAACGTATCAAACGTAAAGCGTGTATCCAGCGATGCGACAATGTCGCTCTTGACTTCTGGTGGGTTGCGCGGCGCTTCTTCCGTGTCATTGCCAGCAGCCATCGTAGGTGCTGTTGATGAGACCTGTTCATCCAGCATGATGGGGGGCGCGACCGGATCTCCGGGGCGAGCGACCTGAAGCTCGACACGGCGGATGGAGGAGATTTCCTGATTCCATAACTCGCTTAGCCGGTCACCGTATTGGCTGCGAACCCAGTCACGCAGGAAGCGGGTAGGCAGAAGCAGAGTGATTTCGTCGCCATCAATCGGGCCGAGCGCAATCTTGGTCAACCAGGTGCGATATTCAACCTCGCCGACCTCCCCTTTCAGCTTTGAGCAGATGCGAAGCCATGACTCCTCAACAGCCTTGCTGTCATCCATGCGTGAGAAGGCGCTTTCATCATCGTCCACTCCGATTGTCATCTATGCTCCCGAGCGGTCATAAAACGCGGTTGGCCGCGCATGATTTACGATAAGGGTGCCGCTTGCGCGACAACCAGGCAGCCTTTTCCGGCAAATCTCATGCCGCTTTGAAACAAGGCGGCCAGACAGGCAGACAGCACGCTGTTCCTGCGTTGAGACTATCTGCCGAAACTAATGTAAGGCTCACGCTCGGGCAACGAAAATCTACCTTTTTGCCCGATCATTTCAGCCATGCTGGACTGCGTGGTGTACAAAGACAAAGCCGAACCACCTAACGATGATTCGGCTTTGTCAAAGCGCAAGAAATAAGGCCGCAATGGCCCGTTAAAGCTTAGGCAGAGGCCAGAGCTTTAACGCGGGCGGAGAGGCGGGAAATCTTGCGGGCCACAGTGTTGTGATGAACAACACCCTTGGTTGCTGCGCGCTGGATTTCCGGCTGGGCCAGGCGCAGAGCTTCGCGAGCTTCTTCCTGATTGCCAGCCGCAATTGCAGTTTCCACCTTCTTGATGAAGGTACGCATACGAGACTTGCGAGCAGTGTTGCGGGCAGTCCGCTTAGCGGTCTGCCGGATGCGCTTACGCGCTGAAGCGATATTCGCCATGTGTTCTATTCTGTCCAGCACAAAAAATGAGCGCCGTCGCGGCAAAACCACGTCGGCCAAAAGAGTAGCGGTGCTGTAATCCAGAGAGGTAGGCGCAGTCAAGTATCTTCGCAGGGAAGTGCTGTGGAAATTACCTTTTTCCCTGATGAAGGGGGCAGAAAAAGGTGGAGCGTCCTGCCTGGGTCATATGCTGCACGCCTTCACATTCAGGAAGTCCCGGGCAGTCCGGGCATGCCTGTCCCTTACGGGCATAAACCTTCCATGCGTGCTGAAAATAGCCCAGACCACCTTCGGGCCTGACATAGTCCTTCAGGCTGGAACCGCCTGCGGCAATGGCTTCTGTCAGGACACTCTGGATGGCTCCATGTAGAAGTCTGATCTGCTTCTTCTTAAGCGTGCCAGCAGGTGTTTCAGGGTGAATGCCAGCGCGGAACAGTGCTTCACACACATAAATATTTCCCAGTCCGGCAACGATCTTCTGGTCAAGCAAAACCGTTTTTATGGAGGCGTTTTTGCGCGCGAGGCCATTTTCCAGCGTTGAAGAGGAAAAGTCGGCGTCTAGCGGTTCGGGTCCCATTCCTGCGAGCAGGCGGTATGTGTCCTCCATAGGCGTCGGCAGAACGTCGATCATCCCAAAACGCCTTGGATCAACAAAGGCGCATCTTTTTCCGTCATCAGTAACAAGCACCACATGCTCGTGAGGCACTGGTGCCTTATCAGAATCGAGAACTATGCGTCCGGACATACCCAAATGCAGGATAACGGACAGATCTCCCGCCAGCCGCATGAGAATATATTTTCCGCGACGGCGAAAGCCTATAACCTTGCGTCCAGATATACGTTGAGAAAAATCGGCGGAAATCCGCCATCGCAGATCATATCTGCGAATGATGGCGGTTTGAATGACGCGGCCTTGCAGAGCAATCTGCATACCACGCATCACGGTTTCGACTTCAGGGAGTTCCGGCATGAGTAAAAAGCAGGGTATAGGGTATGGCCATGACCGACAATAGCTTTGCGCCCTCCCCTGAGTCTTCCGCCGTGCATGCTGAAGAAACTGATTTTGGTTTCCGTTCTGTTCGCAAGGAAGAAAAAAAGCCCCTCGTTCGCGCCGTATTTGATAGCGTGGCGGGGAAATACGATGTGATGAACGATTTGATGTCCCTGGGCATCCATCGTGTCTGGAAACGGATATTCGTGACGGAACTTGGCCCTCAGCCGGGGCTGTCCCTGCTGGATCTGGCTGGCGGCACAGGCGACATCACTTTCGGCTGGCTCAAAGGCGGCGGCGGCCCAGCTATTATGACGGACATCAACGCCAGTATGCTGGCAGTTGGGCGGGATCGTGCGGTGAGCCGCGGGTTCGTGTCCGATTTGTCCTTTTGTGTGGTTGATGCGGAGGCGATACCGCTCAAGGATATGTCTGTGGACCGCGTTTCAATTGCGTTCGGGCTCCGGAACTGCACAGATAAGCTGGCTGTTATTCGTGAGGCGCGGCGCGTTCTGCGGCCCGGTGGGCGTTTTATGTGCCTTGAGTTCTCGCGCGTTCAGGTGGCTGCGCTCTCTCCTATTTATGATGCGTGGTCCTTCAAGGTTCTTCCCGCTATGGGGAATTTGGTAGCCAAGGACCGTGAAAGCTATCAGTATTTGGCAGAGAGCATCCGTATGTTCCCTGATCAGGAAACATTGGCGGATATGTTCCGCGAAGCTGGCCTCTCCCATGTTCGCTACCAGTCGCTCTCGGGAGGTATTGCCGCCATCCATTCTGGTTGGCGTCTGTAAGCAGCATGACCGAGCAGCCTCGTCGTTCCGTCTTGCTGGTTGTGAGCGGAAGCATTGCGGCATTCAAGGTGCCGGAATTGATACGGCTGCTCATGTTGGCGAATGTGCAGGTGCGTTGTGTGCTTACCGACGGGGGGAGCCAGTTTGTTACTCCCCTCACCCTTCAGGCCCTGACGGGGCAACCTGTACATACCGCCCTATTTTCGCTGACAGCCGAGCAGGAAATGGGGCACATTGCCCTCTCCCGCTCCTCTGATCTTATCGTGGTATGTCCTGCCTCAGCTAATCTGCTGGCAAAAATGGCTCATGGTTTGGCGGATGATCTGGCCAGTACGGTTCTTCTGGCAACAGATGCGCCTGTCATGATCGCTCCCGCCATGAACGTGCGTATGTGGAGCCATGCTGCGACACAAGCAAATCTGACAGTGTTGGCCCAGCGAGGCGTAATCATGGTCCCTCCTGTAGAAGGGCCGATGGCCTGTGGAGAATTTGGGCCCGGACGTATGGCTGAGCCGAACGATGTAATGGATGCGGTAATCGGTTTTTTCCGGCAGCGTGCGCGGCAAGAGGAAACTCCTCTGGCGGGAAAGAAAGTGGTGGTCACGGCAGGACCAACGCATGAACCGCTTGATCCCGTCCGTTATCTGGCAAATCGCTCGTCGGGTCGGCAAGGTTACGCCATAGCGGATGCCTTGGCTGATTTGGGTGCGGATGTCACATTAGTCAGTGGACCAACGGAATTACGGGCTCCGGCAGGGGTTGAGGTGATTCCCTGTGAAACTGCCCGCGATATGCAGGCGACCGTCATGGGGCTTCCACCTCAGGACATTGCTGTTTGCACGGCGGCAGTGGCTGACTGGCGGCCTGCTTCCGAAGCGAACCAGAAGATGAAAAAGAAAGACCGTAGCGATGTGCCTGCGCCGCTTTCTCTGGTGGCCAATCCAGACATTCTTGCTGATCTTTCCATGCCATCCGCCTCTCGGCCGCGTCTCGTTGTAGGGTTCGCGGCCGAGACGGAAAACGTGGAATCCTATGCTATCGCCAAACGGGCACGCAAAGGGTGTGACTGGATTGTTGCGAACGACGTCAGTCCGGCTGCCAATGTGATGGGTGGCCTCGAAAACCAGATTCTGCTCATAACGCAAGATGGTGTTGAATACTGGCCACGCATGACAAAAGAAGAGGTGGCGTGCAGGCTTGCCCTCTCCATTTCAGATTGGTTTTGTAGTAAATCTGATTTCTAAACCACAGATGGAGTACATAAATGCCCGCACCTGATTCCCGGAATACCGGCCTTACAGTGCGGGTTCAGCGCCTTGCGCATGCTCAGGATCTTCCTCTTCCTTCCTACGCGACAGCCGGGGCTGCAGGTATGGATCTTGTGGCAGCGGTTGAAGAGCCTGTCACACTACCGCCTGGGGGGCGTGCTCTGGTGCCGACCGGGCTGCGTATTGCTCTCCCTCCTGGTTACGAATTACAGGTTCGTCCCCGCTCCGGTTTGGCGCTCAAGCACGGAATTATTCTTCCCAATTCTCCTGGCACCATAGATGAGGATTATCGCGGAGAAGTCGGGGTGATCATGCTCAATGCGGGCGAGCGGGCTTTTACGGTTGAACGCGGTATGCGTATTGCCCAGGCCGTCATTGCCCCCGTGGAGCGTGTGTCATGGGCTGAATGCGCTGAATTGGATGAAACAGAACGCGGTAGCGGTGGCTTTGGCAGTACAGGAACAGGTTTGCCATGACGGCGACCAAACCCGAGACTTCTTTTAGACCCCAAGCATCTTTTTCTTCCCTTTCCGTCCGCCATCTGAATAGCCTTGATGCGCTCTTGCTGGTGTGTGTGGTTGGGGTTGCCATCCTGGTTGGGAATTCGGTGCGACACATGCTTGCGCCCCTTTCTTCTCCCACCATGGCGCCCCTCCATCTGAATGTTGCTTATCTGCCGGGCTATGCGCTTCGTACAACGTTGCGGATGTTTGCGGCCTTAGCGCTTTCCCTTGTTTTTACATTTTCTTACGCCACACTGGCCGCCAAGAACCGTCGGGCGGAGCAGGTGCTCATCCCTTTGCTGGATGTCTTGCAGTCTGTCCCTATTCTTGGCTTTCTGACTTTCACCGTGACCTTTTTCCTTGGACTGTTTCCGGGACGGGTGCTTGGGGCTGAATTTGCCGCCATTTTCACCATTTTCACCAGCCAGGCCTGGAATTTGGCTTTGGGCATGTATCAGTCTCTCAAGAATGTGCCTGATGAACTGGAGGAAGCCGCACGCTGTTTTGGGCTGACAAGCTGGCAAAAATTCTGGCGGTTGGAAGTGCCATGTGCTGTTCCGTCGCTGGTGTGGAACTCCATGATGTCCATGGCTGGCGGGTGGTTTATGGTTGTCTATTCAGAGACCATTACTGTGGGAAATACCCACATTGTGCTGCCGGGGATCGGCTCTTACGTGGGGGTGGCTATCACCCAGCGTAATATTTGGGCGGTTCTTGCCGCGATCGTAGCAATGCTTCTGGTTATCCTTGCCTATGATCAGATCGTATTCCGACCTTTGGCTTCTTGGGCGACGCGCTTCCGTCTGGAAGCCGGCCCATCGACAGCGAGCGTCCCAGAACCGTGGATACTCAGAACGCTGCGTCATACGCGGCTTTTGAGTTTACTTGGGGATATGATTTTGGGTGTGGCCAGAAAACTGGGAACCTTGCCGTTGGGGGGGCGATTCAGGCCGTCCTCACAGCAAGGGCAGCCGGTGGCTGCTCGCTGGTTATGGTGGAGCGTGTGGGCTGTTATCTTGCTTGCTGCATTAGAGCAGGCAGGCACTTATGCCTCGGCATTCTACACATCGAGGCAAATTCTTCATGTTTTTATGTTGGGATGCATCACCCTGTTGCGTGTGGTGAGCATGGTCTGTCTGGCCTCGATTATCTGGGTGCCTATGGGCGTCTGGCTTGGGCTTGATTCTGCACGAGCGCGACGCGCTCAACTTGTTGTGCAATATTGCGCTGCCTTTCCCGCCAATCTGTTTTTCCCAATTTTTGTGGTTGGAATTATCCGCTTTGGTCTCGTGCCGGATATCTGGTTGACGCCGCTTATGATCCTGGGGGCTCAGTGGTACATTCTGTTCAATGTTATTGGCGGCACATCTTCCTTTCCCGGCGCATTGCTGGAAGTAGGGCGCAATTTTAATGTTTCCGGCATGTTATGGTGGCGTAAGATTATGCTACCAGGCATCATCCCTTATTATCTTACTGGTGTGATGGCAGCTTCCGGTGGGGCGTGGAATGCGGCCGTTGCTTCAGAAATGGCGCAGTGGGGCGATATAACTCTCAAAGCGCACGGAATTGGTAGCTATATTGCTCAGGCTACGGTTGAAGGCTCTACCAGTCGGGTGGCGCTTGGCGTTGTCATCATGTCTCTTTTTGTGATGGCCATGAACTGGGTGGTCTGGCGTCCACTTTCAGAATACGCTTATCGCAGGCTCAAATTTAGCTGACGGGAATTAGGTATATGATCTCCCCTCTTCCTGATGCTCAGGAAGGTGCAAAAAGCGCTATCCTGATAGAGGCGCGGCACATTTCCCAAGCCTATCACAAAGATAGTGCTGTTGATCTCCAGGTTCTGGATGATGTGAGTCTTTCTCTTCATTCAGGAGAAATTGTTGGGCTACTAGGGCGTTCCGGGTCTGGAAAGTCCACGCTTTTGCGTATCTTGGCAGGACTTTTGACACCCACTTCTGGAGACGTGCTGTGGCAGGGGAAACCTCTGGAAGGACCCGATCCAGGCATTGCCATGGTCTTTCAGTCGTTCGCACTTTTCCCATGGATGACTGTGGAGGAAAATGTAGCGCTTGGTTTGGAAGCGAAGGGGATACACGGCGCTGAGCGTGATCGCCGAGTGGAAAACGCCATAGATCTGATTGGACTTGGCGGATACGAGAACGCGTGGCCCAAAGAACTGTCTGGCGGGATGCAGCAGCGCGTTGGGTTAGCCAGAGCCCTCGTTGTGCAGCCTGACCTTCTCCTGATGGATGAGCCTTTTTCGGCTCTGGATGTTCTAACGGCGGAAAATCTGCGTACCGATCTGGTGGAACTCTGGTCAGAAAATAAACTACCCGTGCAGGGCATGTTGGTAGTGACGCACAATATTGAGGAAGCTGTTCTGATCTGCGACAGGATCATGATTTTTTCCTCAAATCCCGGGCGGATCGCACATATTCTGTCTGTGCCTTTTGCTCATCCTCGGAACAGGGAAGATTCAGCGTTTCGGCAGTTTGTCGATCATATTTATGCTCTCATGACACAGCGTGCACCGATTGTTTCGGAGGCGGATATCACGTCTGGGCAAGGTCAGGCCGCACAACCTGAGCCCATATTCAAGGCTCTTCCACAGGTTTCCATCACCATGATGATCGGCATGATGGAGGCACTGGCTGCCCCTCCCCTCAATGGTCGGGCAGATCTGCCCATGTTAGCCGAAAAATTGCAGCTTGAACTTGATGATCTGTTTCCGCTGGGAGAATCGTTGGAGCTTCTCGGTCTTGCTGAGCTTGAAGACGGCGACATCCTTCTGACGAACGAAGGTGTTCATTTTGTTCTGAGTGATCTCGATGAACGTAAAGCCATCATGGGTCATGCGCTCATCCACTACGTTCCCTTGGTCAAAACGATTCGCAGTGTGTTGGACGAACGGCCAACGCATACCGCCAATGCGGAACGTTTTCGGGATGAACTGGAAGTTTCCATGTCCCCCGATTACGCCCGGCAAACGCTCCAGACTGTAGTGGGCTGGGCGCGGTTTGCCGAACTGTTCGATTTTGACGAGGAAGGCGACCGATTTTTTCTGGAAGATGATGGTGTGGAGTAGTTATTCCGCCTATGCGGAATAACGAGCGGCAAACACTTTCCGCATTTTTGCAACCTTCGGAGCAATTACCGCTGCACAATAGCCAGTTCCGGGGTTCCGCTCATAGTAATCATGGTGCATTTCCTCGGCGGGCCAGAAGGTTGTGAGTGGTTCTATCGCGGTAACCAAGGGAGCTTCCCACAGGTTTTGCTTTTCAATTTCAGATCTGACCGCCAGAGCCACCTCTTTCTGCTGCTCATCTTTATAAAAGATGATGGACCGATACTGGGTGCCGATATCATTGCCCTGTCGATTGAGCGTTGTCGGATCATGCAGGGTAAAGAAAATTCTTAGTAAATCGTCATAGCTGATGGTGTGAGGATCAAACTCGACCTTAACAACTTCAGCGTGCCCTGTATTTCCGCTGCATACTTGCTTGTATGTTGGGTGATCCGTGGAGCCGCCCGCATAGCCAGGTGTCAGGGATAAAATGCCGCGCATGTCCCGTAAAACGGCCTCGACACACCAGAAACATCCACCACCAAGAATTGCTGTATCAGACATTTCGTTCTCCGATGAAGCGCTAACATGACAAAATAAAACGTGTGGAACAGACTGATCAGCGCGCTTTTCAGGCGCTAACCAGCCTTTTTATTACGGTCTGGATCAGCCAATCCGCGCTAAGGCTGCTTGCAGGCGAACCTTTTCACCTTGCTGGCTTTCCAGACGCTCCCGCATTTCTTCTACAATTTCGGGCTTTGCGCGGGTCACAAAATTTTCGTTGCCGAGTTTTTTCTCGGTTTTCTGAATTTCATCCTCAGCTTTTGCCAGTTCTTTCTTAAGCCGGTCCTGTTCGGCTGTGATATCGATCAATCCTTCCAGAGGAATAACCAGCGTTGTTTCATCGACAACGGCTTGAGCCGATCCGCGCGGAACGTCCCCCTCCAAGGCGGCGATGTCAGAAACGCGCGCCATACGGCCGATGGCCTCTTTCCAGCGCTCTGCGCGAGCAATAGTTTCCGGCTTGGCATCTTTCAGAAAGACGGGCGCCTTTTGAGAGGGAGGAACGTTCATTTCTGAGCGTACCGTCCGTATTTCTGAAATCAGGCGGATAATCTGGTCGCATTCAGCGAGCGCACTTTCGGCGCCTGTTAATGCGACTGGTTCGGGCCAAGATGCCGAAATCAGACTTCCTTCAGCACCGAAACCAAACGCATGCCACAGGTCATCTGTAACAAATGGCATTACGGGCTGAAGGAGGCGTAAGATAATGTTCAGCACATAAGCCGCTACCCCACGAATTTCGGCGGCTTCTGCTGCATTGGCTGAGGCAAACACAGGTTTGGCAAATTCGAGGAACCAATCGCAGAAGCGGTTCCATACAAAGCGGTAACAGGTGAGCGCATATTCATCAAAACGATAGACTTCCAGCGCCTTGGTGGCGTCCTGAATGGCGGTGGAAGCTTCCGTGATTATCCAGCGGCCGAGCGGTGATTTTACCGTCGTCGGATCAAAATCCGCTTGCGCCTTTACGCCATTCATTTCGCAGAAGCGCGCGGCGTTCCATATTTTGGTGACAAAGGCACGATAATCTTCAACTTTTTTCCGACCCAGTTTGACATCGCGGCCAATGCCGGTCAGCGCACAGATCGTGAAACGCATCGCATCAGCGCCAAAATCGTCAATCAGATCAAGGGGATCAATCCCGTTCCCTTTGCTTTTAGACATCTTCTGTCCGCGTTCGTCGCGGACCAACCCATGAATGAAGACATGTCGGAACGGCACATCTTTCATGAAGTGCTGTCCCATCATGATCATACGGGCGACCCAGAAGAAAATGATGTCAAAACCTGTTACCAGAACATCGGTCGGGTAATAACGGGCAAGTTCAGGGGTTTTATCCGGCCAGCCCAATGTGGAAAACGGCCAAAGCCCAGACGAGAACCAGGTATCAAGAACATCTTCGTCCTGCGTAAGCGGTTCGGCTTTACCATAATGTGCGAGTGCCTGAGTGTTGGCTCCAGCTTCATCATGCGCGACAAATACGTGCCCGTCCGGACCATACCAGGCCGGGATACGGTGCCCCCACCACAACTGGCGGGAAATACACCATGGCTGGATATCCCGCATCCATGCAAAGAACGTGTTTTCCCACTGCTTGGGAATAAATGTGATTTTGCCACTTGTTACGGCTTCGATAGCCGGGCCAGCCAGTTTCCCGGCATCACAGTACCATTGTGTTGTCAGGCGAGGTTCGATCACTGCCCCGCCACGTTCTGCATGAGGCACCTGATGGCGATGCGGTTCTATTTTTTCCAGCCAGCCCAGAGCTTCCAGTTCGGCAACGATAGTCTTCCGAGCTTCTTCGCGTGAAAGACCGTTCAATGTTTTGACAAAATAAGGGTCAGCCAGCCCAGAGACCGGTTCAAGCTCGTTTTCTAACTCGTCGAGCGTTATGCGCGCTTCTTCATCCAGAACGGAGAGCATGGGAAGGTTGTGTCGACGCCCCACTTCAAAGTCGTTGAAGTCGTGGGCCGGCGTAATTTTAACAGCCCCCGTTCCCTTTTCCGGGTCCGAGTGACGGTCAGCCACGATAGGAATCAGACGTCCCGTGAGAGGGAGGCGTACGGAGCGGCCAATCAGGCCGGTGTAGCGTTCGTCTTCAGGGTGCACGGCGACAGCCACATCGCCTAACATGGTTTCCGGGCGCGTAGTGGCAACCGTAATGCTGGTATCGGTCAGCCCTTCTACCGGATAACGGATGTACCAGAGCTTGCCAGCAACATCTTTGCTTTCAACTTCCAGATCAGAGATGGCGGAGCGGAAGACCGGGTCCCAGTTCACAAGTCGGCGGTCGCGATAGATCAGGCCTTCCTGATATAGCGTAACAAAAACTTCCTTGACGGCACGGGATAGCCCTTCATCCATTGTGAAGCGTTCACGCGGCCAATCGAGAGAAGCCCCTAACCGACGAAGCTGCCGCGTAATTCCGCCGCCGGATTCTTCTTTCCATTGCCAGACACGCTGGGTGAATGCCTCTCTGCCCAACTCTTTGCGTGTGGTGTTTTCTGCTGCCAATGCACGTTCGACGACCATCTGTGTGGCGATGCCGGCATGATCTGTACCTGGCTGCCATAGAGTGTCGAAGCCTTGCATCCGTTTCCAACGAACCAGCGTGTCCTGCAATGTCATCGTGAGCGCATGTCCCATATGCAGGGTGCCTGTTACGTTCGGCGGCGGGATCATGATGGTGAAGGGTTTTTTGGTGCTCGCGGGCTGAGCAGAAAAGGCTCTCTGACTTTCCCACAGAGTGTAAAGGCGCTTTTCAGTTTCAGCAGGCTCAAACGTTTTGTTCAGCATCATATCCAACCAGAAAACGTAAAAAAGGCGGAAGGTATATTATACCCCCGCCTCAAGCAGAATCGAAAAATCCTGCATATCAAGAAGAGACCACGTAGTCCTCTCTCCTGAACTCAGGCAGGAAAGAGGAACAGGCACATGGCTTACAGGCCGCGCTGGGTCAGACGTTCCACTTCCTTGCGGACAGCCGCCTGCACGATTCCTGCCAGATGGGCATCCAGCCATTTCTTGAGGAAAACACGTACTTCCTGACGCACGATATCTTCGACCGTCAGAGAACCTTCATGCGTGATAGCCACTTTTCTCTCCTCATGCTCTCTCAGGTATTTTTCCTGAAGGGTTTTTTGCAGAACGGAAAACGAACTTCCCGTATCGGAAATGGTTTCGTCATTCAGCGGAATCGGCAGGGAACCGGACATATTTTGAGCCTTATCAATCAGTTCAATTTGTCTGAGATCAGTAACAGACAGAACCTCGTTACCGTCCGCATGTTCTGACGGAGAGATACTTGATGGTCCCCCATGCGTCACAACCTGCGTGTTCTTATCCAGTCCATCTGCATGACTGTCATGCTTTTGTTTTATTGCCTCTGAACTAACGGGCTGTCCAGTGTCAGTTTCATCATCTGTTGCAGACTTTACGCCCCCAGACGAAGGAACAGTGGGGTCTTCAGTCATCATGGCAGGAGAAAGCACAAGAATATCGTCATCTTCGTCCTCCGGAGCGATCGAAGATGTTGAGGCGTTTTGAGCAGCAAGGTGCTCATTATGCAGCACCTGTCTTATGGATGACAACACATCCGCAACAGACTGGCCTGCTTCTTCCGACTCATGAGATGATGTCATCAAAAAATTCCTGCTGAACAACTGTTCTCAGCGATTAACGACCTGGCTGATTGACTGCGTAGTCGTTTATTCCCCATAGCCGGTCTTTTACAGCCTGATAATAGGCTTTGTCATCATAAAGGGGCACATTCAGTTTCAGGTCTGCAGCAGTAAGACGCCCGATAGCCGCTGCCACATTATAGGAGGACAGAACCATATTGCTGAGGCTCTGCACCAGTGCAACCTGAGCCTGCAAAAGGGTTTCTTGTTGCTGAAGAACTTCCAGAGTAGTGCTGGTTCCAACAATGGCCTGACGCTCCACGCCGTCAAGAGCAACGGTCCCTGCCCGGATAGCGGCCCGATTACTGGAAATGGCAGCTTGGTAAGAGACTAGCTTCTGCCAGTTGGAAACAGCATCCTGCGCTGCCGTACGGCGCTGAATATCGACCTCCCGATGAGCGGCCTGCACCTGCTGTTTGGCCTGCCGAACGGCAGCGTATTCCGACCCGCCTTGATAGACTGGAATGTTGAAGTTCAGCATGGCGTACTTGTTTTCATCAATCTGATGATTCAGCTGCTGGTTGACTTGTCGGGAATACGCTGCGGTCGCTGAGATTTTCGGCATAATTGCCGCGATTGCGACAGAAACGGCGTCTTTCTGTGAAGACTCGGTGAAAAGAGCGTTAATAACGTCTGGGTTATTTCGCACGGCCATCGCTGCGGCTGTCTGTTCATTTTTTACCGGCAGAACAAGCGGCTGAGGCGGCACAAGGTTAGGTGGAGGAGCCATTCCTACAATTTGCATATAGGTTGCTTGGGCTGTCTGCAGTGTTCCCTCAGATTGCTGGCGCGCAGCTTTGGCGGTGGCGTAAGCTGATTCCGCCTGTGCCACGTCTGTACGGGTGATTTCGCCCACCCGGAAGCGTTCGTTGGTTGCGCGTAACTGCTGCTGCAAAACCCGCTCATTGTTGATGTTGAGCTGGAGCAGTTGTTCGTCTTCAATAACGCTGACGTAGGCGTTTACAACATTTTTGAAGACTTGCTGTTCCACGGAAATCAGATTGGCCCGAGCGGCCATCACTTTGTTAACAGCCTGATGGGTAGCTGCTGTCGTCTTACCGCCACTGTAAATGGGCTGCTGGATAGTTAGACCTGCGGTGTAGCCAGGTGTGTCATATATCCGTAAATAGCCTGGTTGATCGGCGCTACCCTGATAGTCGTTTTGGCCTTTATAATAACTTAAACCGACGTTGCCGGTTACGGTTGGCCTCCAGCCAGCCAAGGCTGTAGGTACCTGTTCGTCAGTTGCGCGTAACGTTGCGCGGGCCTGTTGCAAGGTCGGGTTGGTCAGATAAGCAGAAGCAAGCGCTTCCTGCAGTGTGTGCGGCACAAAGGTCGGGGAGCCGCTTCCATCATATTTCTGAGCCCACGCGGTGGAACTGCAAAGCGCGGCTGTTAAGCCGATGCCCACTCCGCAAATACGCCTCATGTGCTTCTCCCACTTAAATGACCAAATATTCATGCTGCCATTACATGGCACGATGCAGGACGAATTTCTATCACTTAAAAGCGAAAAACACACTCCCTCTATTTTCCCGGAGGTACATCTCAATTTTAAAACTTGAACGGAGAGGTTTGAGGAAGTCCCTGCAATGGGGGCAGAAAGCCGTCAAATAAAAAGGTCTTGGTGAAAATCTTGGAAGAATTAGAGTCGCGATAGGCCTGAAAACCTGATGCCATGCCGCTTGATGTAGTCAACATACCAACAACAGATCCATCGTCATTCAGCTGATTCTCGCAAAAGTCTGGGATGTCAGAAATCGTCCCTTCAAAATAAATCAGGTCATATGGTGCATTGGGTGGGTATCCACCATCCAGACGACCAACCGTCCACGTGACTGACGGTGCATGAAGGCGGCAAAACTTCTGTCCGATTTCTGCTAGATCAGGATCAGCTTCCAGCGCTGTTACCTGCGCGCCTAAGTGCGCAAAAATTGCAGCCGTATAACCAGTCGCAGCACCAACAATAAGAGCATTTTTGGGTGAATTAGTGGTGAAGCAGGATTGTACCAGCCGTGCGGTGGTGAGCGGTTGGGCAAGAACGCGACTGGCCCCTAGGGGCACATTCACATCCGCATAGGCAATTGTTTTTTGTGTGGCAGACACACATTCTTCTCGCGGTAATGAGCGCATAACTTTCAAAAGTTGTGGGTCTGTGATTTCGGAGGGCCGTAGCTGGTCATCAACCATGAGATTGCGTGCCTGTGCAAATTCGTCCGTTTGTCTGGACTGATTTTCACGGAGGCTGGTGGTCGAGTAATCAGCATTCATGTGTTTCAATTGCTCTCTTCCGCGTCGTTTGTGCTGCAAAAATCACTGCACACAGGCATGTGTGGCACAAGGTGGGTAAAATCGCACAACACAACGGCTTGACCGATCTGCTTTGAGAGGACATAAGGCTCTCACGTCACTGGTCCGGTGGCAGAATGGTGATGCAGCGGACTGCAAATCCGCGTACGTGGGTTCGATTCCCGCCCGGACCTCCAGTTTCTAACTGGAGACCACTCTTTTTGAGAAAAAGAGTGCGGTGGTTCTCCTTGAAAATTGGCAAAATACCCTTCTTCAGAAGGAAGAAAGGTATTTCTTCTTAGGAGTTTTTTGCCGGTTTTTGTCCAGCTTTCAGACTAAGCAAGATACGTGCCCGAAGAAAATGCGGCACGAGGCGTTCCACGACACGTAATACGCGGAACTGCCACGGGAAAATATACTCTTTTTTTCCCATTTTGATGGCGCGCATGATGCGGCGGGCTGCACTACCGGCAGAGACAAGAAAGGGACGTTCTCCCTCAAGGCGCTGACTCATCGGCGTATCGACAAATCCCGGCACAATGAGCGTGATGCGGACGTTATGTCTGGACCACCCTAAGTTGGCGGCTTCGGCAAATTGAGCGAGCCCGGCTTTTGAACTGCTGTAGGACGCAGCAAAAGGAAGTTCGTAGAACCCTGCGACAGAGCCGATCAGAGCGATTTTCCCTCCTCCCCTTGCTATCATGCGTTCAGCAGCAGCAGTGGCCAGCGTTGCTGGAATGGTAAAATTGACCAGGCAGAGGTCCAAAACCTTTTCAGGATCTTCTGTCAGTTGGCCCGCAGGTTGGATGTCTGACAGGCCTGCGCCCAAAACAACAAGGTCTAGTGGGTGTTTGGTATCGTCTTCCCGTAATGCAGCTAAGGCTGCCTTGCCGTCAACCAAGTCGATCTGTCTTGTAACAACGGCAGCTCCTCGCGCACAGCAGAGTGTGGCCAATCGCTGGAGGCGTTCTGCGTTTCGGCCCCATAAAATCAGCGTTCGGCCAGGTCTTGCGTAGCGTCTGGCGAGTTCTATTCCTATGCCACCAGTAGCGCCGGTAATCAGAATCGAGCGCAATTCAGAGTGCTTGGTATGAACCTGGTTCACACTTCCCCCTTTTCCATTCGGTCGGAATGAGGCATCACCTTTCGGTTTGAAGGCGCAGTTGATGGAGCACCGATGACTAATTCTGACCAGATTGTCGTATCCCCCGTTTCGGGTACGCGTCAGCTTGCGCTATTTATCCGGCTGCCCCGCCTTTTGTATAGCGGCTTGCCAAGTTATGTGCCGCCTTTGGATATGGAGCAGAAAGGAATGCTTCATCCCAAACGCTCACGTTTTTTTGAGCATGGCACCGCATGTTACTTTTTGGCTTGGCGTAACGGAAAGCCGATTGGACGTATTTCGGCTCAGATTGACCGTTTGGCGTTGGAGCAGGATGGGCCCCGGACCGGTTTCTTCGGCGCCTTGGACGCCGTGGAAACGGAATGCGTCAAACCATTGTTGGATGCCGCAACGGACTGGTTGCGCCTGCAAGGCATAGAGCGCATTCGGGGGCCGTGGACGCTGAACTATCATGGTGAGTCTGGCACCATGATCGAGGGACAAATGGAACCCCCTATGGTTGGCACTGGGTGGCATCCGGAAACACTTGGTCCTGCTATCGAGCGCGCGGGCTTTGCCAAGGCGATGGATCTTCTGTCCTATCGGATGGAGGTTAGCCCCGTGGCAGAGCGTGCCAACCGTGTTCCTGCCAATCTACGTGCCCGGCTGGGTGCGGTAACAGTGCGCGGGTTACGCAAGGATCATATTATTGAAGATGCAGATATCCTTAGAGATATCTATAACGATGCATGGGCCGGAACATGGGGAAATGTGCCGATTACCCGTGATGAAGTGCAAGCTCTTTTGGCATCACTCAAACCGGTACTGAAACCGGAGCAATATGTTCTGGTTGAGTTTGAGGGTGAACCTGTTGCCATAGCTCTGGTTGTTCCCAATATTTTTGACATCAGTGGAGATCTGAACGGAGCCCCCTCCCCGCTGGGATGGGTCAAGCTGGGCTCACGTATCTTAGCGCATGATTTTCATTCAGCGCGGGTCATTCTGCTGGGGGTGAAAAAGAAACTTGCCGGAACGGCATTAAGCGCCATTATCCCTGCCCTATTGATTGATGAGTTGATGCAGCGGGGGCGTGTATTGCCTTACCGATTAATTGAGTTGGGATGGGTTCTGGAAACAAACGTCGGGATACGCAATCTGATTGAGCGTATTGTGCCAACGCCCTACAAAAAACATCGTATGTATGAAAAAAATATTTCCTGAATGGTGGGGGGATCAAGTTATCCTGAATATTTTAGTCTAGCGCCGTGTGTATAAAAAGTTTTTCCGATCATGATATATGTTGTGGGAAACTTTTTTACACTATAAAAATTAATATATTGTGATTGTTTGAATTTATTATTTCTAGAAATGGCTCCAGCCGAATTTTTTGAATGAGAGTATTTTTTCATTCTTGTCAATTACAGTGACGCCATCACTTTTATTATGAAAAACTCCAATGCGTGTGACAGGAATGGCCCCCTCCACGGTCTCTAAGAAGGGAGACTGTAAAAGAGCTTTTTCCTTATCTGGAGGCACAGCGAAAAGAAGTTCGTAGTCATCGCCACCAGTCAGGCATGTTTCCAGCCATTCTGGCCCGCACTCAAGGGCGGCACGAGAGAATGGGACATCAGCCGCATAGACCGTGACCCCAAGAGCATTTTCTCTAGCAAGGTGGCCTGCATCCTGTAGCAGACCATCTGAGACATCCATCGCTCCTGAGGCCAGACCATAGAGTGGAGCTCCCACTCTTGGTTGGGGCATGCGGTAACGGTAAGCAAGATAGCCTGAAGGATCGTCAATAATGCCTTGCAAGGCTCGCAACCCCAAAGCGCCGTCTCCTATGGTGCCGGTAACCCAGAGACCATCTCCAGCCCGAATACCCTGACGCTTTATGGCATGTCTGGGGGGGACGGACCCCAGAATGGTGAGGGAGAGAACCAACGGCCCAGAGGTGGATGTTGTGTCTCCTCCAAGCAGACTTAGGTTGAAAAGGGTCTGGTCCTCTTTGATCCCTCGGCAGAATCCTTCAAACCATTTGTCTTCTATGGAGGGTGGACGCGCGACGGTGAGAAGCCAGCCTTCAGGGCGAGCGCCCATTGCTGCGAGATCAGACAGATTGCAACGGAGAAGCTTGCGGCCAATGGTTTCTGCCGGATCATCCGGCAGAAAATGTACATTTTCGACCATTGCATCGGCCGCTATCACGAGGTCACGACCGGGTGGTGGCGTAAAAACGGCGGCATCATCTGTCAGGCCAAGTGCGCCGGGGCCTGCCAGATCGGAGAAATGTCGACGGATAAACGTAAATTCCGGCGGAAGATTAGTCAGCTTTGTTGTCCTCAGCTTCAGACGGACGCTGGTTCTTTTCGGTCGAAGTGAGCTGTTTTATAGCGGTGTCCAGCACGCCGTTCACCAGTTTGGGTTCATCGCCGGAAAAAAAGCCGTGGGCGATATCCATATACTCATTGATGATCACACTCGCAGGAACCTCCCCTGCCAGCGCTTCGCCAAGAGCGGCCATGAAGAGCGCGCGTAAAACTGGGTCAAGACGGGTAACTGGCCATGTTGCAGGCAAGGTTGCGGCCAGTTGGTCCAGAATAAGGCTCCGGTGGGAGACCGCTTCTTTCACCACAGAGACAAAGAGGCGTGTATCAGGCTCTGGCACATAGCCTTCCTCGTAGGAATCGTTGTTCAGCGTTGTGCCGAAGCGATGTACCATGAACTGCTGAACGACACTTTCCGCGCGATCTTCGTTCTGTTCAATCTGGAAAAGTGCTTGAACAGCCGCCACCCGAGCCGCCGTACGCGGTCGTTGCGCTCCCTTAAGTTCTGGTTGGTCTTGCAGCTCTGTCATCCCTGTCTCCTGCGTGCCCTGTTGAGGGAGCGGGGTTTCATGACGCCTTTATGGCTCAAGGTCTAGTCTTTTTCCTGATTGTCAGCATCGGAAACGTCCATTGACGTCAGAATTTCGGAGAAATCCTTTGCTTCCGTGAAATCTCTGTACACGCTGGCAAAACGGACATAGCCGACCGTATCCACTTCCTTGAGCACCTCCATGGCAAGCTTACCTATACGCGAGGAAGGCACTTCAGTTTCACCCGAGGCTTCAAGCTGTCTGACCAGCCCGCTGACAATCTGTTCGATTCTTGTTTCAGGTAGAGGTCGTTTGCGTAGAGCAATGCGGATGGACCGTGCCAGCTTTTCTCTTTCAAACGGGGCACGCCTTCCGTTTGCTTTAACCACAACCAGATCTCGCAATTGCACACGTTCAACGGTTGTAAAGCGTTGGCCGCACGAAAGGCAGGCTCTGCGGCGGCGTATGGCAGAACCCTCTTCATTCGGGCGGCTATCTTTGACCTGGCTGTCCGGGTTCCCGCAAAATGGGCAACGCATTGGTAATCTGGCCTCTCAAACTGGCTGGCTCCCGTAGCAGAACCTTCTTACAGACCAACAGGATTGCGGTATAGTGTTCGCAACATGCTCGATCTGCCTTGGCAGTATATACTGATACGAGGCTAAAAACACCGGAGTCACGATGAAACTTCACGCCCATCTCGGCATCTTGCCTGCGTTACTCGCCGGACTGCTGGTTCATACCCCAGCTCATGCTGAGGACAGGGATCCGGGTAAGTCAATTCCGGGGCAGGAAAATGCCCAGAAAGATATTGAGATTACAAACGTCAGTATGCAACTTGTCCGGCCTGCCGGGCATGTTTATGCGCTGTATTTCACGCTTACAAACAAAGGTGAAAATGCGCATCTGGTTACGAACGTCTCATCCGCTTCATGCCGGACGCTGGTAGGCCATCATTCTGATCAGGAAAGTACCTCGGGCACACTTTCTCTTTTCACTCACCTTTCCCTGCCTGCCAATACGACGCTCGTGTTTCCTCATGGTGGCTATCATCTTTTATGCCTTGATCCAGACCCCGCTCTCAAGGCGGGACAGAACGCGACGTTCACCTTTTCTTTCCTTGGAGGGTCATCCAAGGACGTAACGGTGGCGGTCGATCAAGGAAAAGCTACGGAGTGAAAGGCAGCAGTGTTTTTTCCTCCCCTTGTTCTGAGGAGGAAAAAAGCGCTGGCGTTCAGCCGAGTGAAGGAGTTGTGAGAGTACGTTTTACAGCTTGATGCCATCCGGCAATCATTGTGCGGCGTTGCTCATTGTTCATTGAGGGCTCAAAGAGTTGGCCGCGTTTCCATTCGGAAGCGAGGGTTGCTTCATTTTCCCATACGCCGGTAGCAAGACCAGCGAGGAAACCAGCGCCGAGTGCCGTGGTTTCCACGTTGTGAGGGCGTTCAACTTTCACCTGAAGCATATCTGCCAGAAACTGACAGAACCAGTCATTGGCGGACATACCGCCATCCACACGCAGGGCGTCTGTCGTGCCGCCTCCGTCCTGCATCATTGCCGTCACTAGATCGAGCGTTTGGTAGGCTACGGATTCCAGTGCTGCCCGGGCAATGTGGGCGGCCGTTGCATCCAATGTCAGCCCACAGATCAGGCCACGCGCATCTGGGTCCCAGTGGGGAGCACCAAGGCCAACAAAACCCGGGACCATATAAACGCCGTGGCTATGGGGGATACGGGTGGCCATGTCGTCTGTCTGGGATGCGTGCGTGATGAGATGCAACCCATCGCGGAGCCATTTGATAGCGGCACCGGCTACAAAAATGGACCCTTCGAGAGCGTAAGTCGTTTTGCCGCCAATGCGGTAGGCAATGGTTGTAAGCATCCGGTGCTTGGACACAACTGGCTTTTCGCCCGTGTTCAGCAGAACGAAACAGCCGGTGCCATAGGTTGCTTTTGCCATGCCAGGAGTGAAGCACGCCTGCCCGACAACCGCAGCTTGCTGGTCTCCCGCCATACCGGCAATAGGAATGGCGCGCCCGTAAAGAGAAGGATCAGTTTCGCCGAAGAGAGTGCTGTTGTCTTTTACTTCCGGCAGAAGGGCGGCTGGAATGTGGAACAGGCGGAGCAGATCGTCATCCCACTGTTGGGTATAAATATTGAACAGCAATGTGCGCGCAGCGTTTGTGATGTCTGTGGCATGCACCTTGCCGCCGGTCAGGCGCCAAAGGATGAAAGAATCAATCGTGCCGAACGCAAGTTCTCCTTTCTCGGCCTGTGCCCGAGCCCCGGAGACATTGTCCAATATCCAGGCCAGTTTGGTGGCTGAGAAATAAGGGTCGATCAGCAGGCCCGTCCGCTCACGTACAAGCGTTTCGGCCCCTTCTTCTTTCAGCTTCTGGCACGTTGCAGCCGTCCTGCGGTCCTGCCACACAATGGCGCGGTGGATTGGCTTCCCCGTTGCGCGATCCCAGACAACAATGGTCTCACGCTGGTTTGTTATGCCGATGCCCGCAATGCGGGCTGCGCCGCCAGCCTGTTCCACGGCTGTCTTGGAGGTGGTCAGCACATCGTTCCAGATATCTTCAGGGCAATGCTCCACCCATCCAGCATTGGGGTAATGCTGAGCGAATTCCTGCCGCGCTCTGGAAATCTCGTGAGCATGCCGATCAAATACGATCGAACGTGTTGAGGTCGTGCCTTGATCAATTGCCAATACGTAGTCTTGCGCGCTCATCGAGATTATCCTTCTTTGATCGGAGTTTGTTAGTCGTGAGCCGTGTTGGAATCACGGGTTTTGTTTAAAGAGGGCATGAAAGGTTTGAGAAGCCCCTGATAGAAAGCTCCCCCGATAACGCCGCCTATCAATGGGCCAGCAATTGGCACCCACCAGTAGTTTCCAGGTGATGGGAGTGCGGAACCGCCCCATCCGGCAAAATAACAGAACAGGCGCGGACCGAAATCACGGGCCGGGTTGATAGCCCACGCTTCCAGATACCCTGCTGAGGCACCAATGGCCGCAACCAGAAAGCCAATGATCAAGGCGCCAGAATTTGCCTGTGGCGCCTGCGTATTGTACTCGCAGGTGACGGCGAAAATGCCGAGAAGCAGCATGGCGGTCAGGATGATTTCATCCACAAAAGCATGCATAGGCGTGATGAAATCACCGGGATGCGTAAAAAACACCCCTGCCCCTGCTCCATCATGGAGGCGGTCTATCTGATGAAGAGCAGCATAGTGGTCAATAACCGGGGAAAAGAGGGTGTAAACAATAACGGCTCCCAGAAAACCACCCAAGACCTGGGCTGCCCAATAAGGCAGAACTTTTTTCCATGAGAAGCCCCGGAAACAGGCAAGAGCTAACGTGACTGCCGGATTGGCGTGGGTGCCTGAAACAGCGCCGGTCACATAAATGGCAATCGTGACCCCCAGTCCCCAGACAATACACACTCCCCAGTAGGCGAGTTTGTAAGGACTGGGGTCGTAGAGCGAATACATCGCCGCTACGGAATCCCCAAACACAATAATAATGAAAACGGCTACACATTCGGCAATCAATTCACCGATGAAAGCCTTGCTCATACCTGTCATACTTTCCTCGTCTTCTTGTTTTTCTTGGGAAAGAAAGGGGATTGCCTATCAGGTCAAGCAGTTTTCTGCTTCACGTAATCGGCAACCTTGGTTTTTTCTGCCTCGTTCAGGTGCAGGCCCAACTTGCTGCGACGCCAAAGAACGTCTTCTGCAGTGCGTGCCCATTCACGATCAATCAGATAGTCAACTTCGCGAGTGGTCAGATCCCCCCCGAGAACATCGCCGAGCTCTTTCATGGAGTTTGCTTCTCCAATAATTTCGTAGGCCCGGCTACCGTAATTACGCAGCAAACGCCATGCAAGTGACGGAACCAGCCAAGGGGCTGCACGCCGCAGGCGTCCAAGGGCGGCGTCAAACCCACCCTCACCCATGTCTCCCCCTGGCAGAACCTCGTTTGCCGTCCAGCTAGCGCCCGCCACAGCGGGTAGAACTGGTGCCAGTTTTTCAAGAGCGTGTTCGGCAAGCTTCCGGTAAGTGGTAATTTTGCCGCCAAAGATGGAGAGAAGCGGTGCACCGTTCTGGGTATCAAGATCCAGAACATAGTCTCGTGTTACCGCAGAGGCATTGGCAGATGCGTCATCATAAAGTGGGCGGAGACCAGCATAGCTCCACACGACATCGCTCTCCTTCACCTGCGTCTTGAAGTAGCGATTTACGCTTTCACAGAGATAGGTGATTTCATCGGGCGCAATCCCTACGCGTCCTGGTGCATCCTTCCACGGAATATCCGTCGTGCCGATGAGCGTGAACTTCTGTTCATAGGGAATGGCAAACACAATACGTTTGTCTGGGTTCTGGAAGATGTAAGCCTGAGGCCCATCAAACACACGCGGAACAATGATATGGCTGCCCTTAACCAGACGCACTGATTTGGAATTAGGGATCTTCAGGGTGTCAGCAAGAAGCCGGGCAACCCATGGTCCTGCTGCGTTTACAAGCGCGCGGGCCTGCACCACCTGGGTGGTTCCGGTCGTGCGGTCTTCCAACGTTGCTTGCCACAGGCCATTTACCCGTTCAGCGTGAACAAGCCGGGTGCGGGTGCGGATATCTGCTCCTCGTTCGCCTGCATCCATCGCATTCAGAACAACCAGGCGGCTGTCCTGAACCCAACCGTCCGAATAGACAAAGCCCTTAGTGTAATCTGCTTTCAGTGGACGCCCAGAGGAATGGGTACGAAAATCAATGGCGCGGGATTTGGGCAGCGTCATGTTCGAGGCAAGGTGATCGTAAAGGAACAGCCCGGCACGTAGCATCCACGCAGGACGAACAAGTTTGGAATGGGGCAGAACGAAACGCATGGGCCACATGATGTGCGGGGCCATTTTCAGCAGACGCTCACGTTCTGTCAGGGCTTCACGCACCAGCCGGAATTCATAGTATTCCAGATAGCGCAGGCCACCGTGGATCAGTTTTGTGCTGGCGGAAGAGGTATAGCTGGCCAGATCATCCTGCTCCACCAGCAGGACAGAAGCGCCGCGCCCGACTGCATCGCGGGCAATCCCAGCTCCGTTCACGCCTCCGCCTACAATCAGCAGATCATAAGGACGGTCTGTTGCAGATGCAGTCTCTAGCATTTTCTCTTCCGATACCAACAAATGAAAACGATCTTTGATCTTCGTATCCGAAAACAAGAGCGGAAAACAATGGCCTTAATATGACTGTTTGGCCCTTATATGGGCTTTCGTGTTTTCCTTTCCGAAAATTCTGCATCATTGACGACATGCAGAACAACTCCGGCCTTGCGTAGGATAGTTTCCAGCGCAGGTGGAGGGGGCTGATCCGTATAGAATGCGCTGATTTCCGAAATGTGCCCTACGCGCGCCATGGGCCTACGTTTGAATTTGGTATGATCTGCCAGCAGGAACACAGTGCGGGCATTCCGGATAATTGCCTGAGCAGCGCTGATCTCATCGGCATCAAAATCAAGGAGTGTTCCGTCGTCATCAATGCCGCTTATGCCGATAACACCGAAATCGGCACGGTATTGTTCGATCATCGCAGCCGCGGCAGGTCCGACGATTCCTCCATCCCGTAATCGTACAGTGCCGCCCGCAATGATGAGATTGCATTCAGGTGCGGGGGCCAAAAGAGTGGCTACGTGGATATTGTTTGTAATTACACGCAGGCCGTGATGTCCCCGCAGGCAGCGCGCAAATGCTTCTGTCGTGGTGCCGATATTGATAAACAACGATGCACCATTCGGTATGGCCAATGCGGCCTTTTGTCCGATGGCTTCTTTCTGTTTCAGGTTCAGAATCTGGCGGTCCGAATACGCTATGTTTTCCGTAGGGGAAATGGCCGAAGCCCCGCCATGATGGCGTGTGACAATTCCGTCCGCGGCCATACTGTTTACGTCGCGCCTTACCGTCTGGACGGTAACGTTGAGAACCTTGGCCAGGTCTTCATTGGCAGCATAACCGTGCTGCTGCACAAACTGCAGAATGCGTGCCCGACGCTCCTTTACTCCGGCGGTCACGTGTCTTGCTCTTTTCGGGCCGCCGTAAGCACGTCGAGCACGTTCGTTCCGTAGCGTTCCAGTTTTGATCTCCCTACCCCTTTGATCTCACCAAGTTCTTGCAGAGTGGAGGGCTCCTGCAAGGCGATGTCTCTCAAAGCAGCGTCATGAAAAATCACGTAGGGGGGAATTTCCTGCTCTCGCGCTTCATCCAGCCGCCATTTTCTAAGCGCCGCAAACAGCGGTTGCTTGTCTTCGGGCAGTTCTACTGCTGGAGAGCTTTGCCTGCTGCGGGAGGCGCTTCCTTTTTCAAGCTCCGCAGTGGCATCTGCACGCAGTTCAATGCTTTCTTCGCCCCGCAGGATGGGGCGAGCAATTTCATTATTCAGGGCCAAGCCGCCATACTGGCCTTCTGAGCGTAAGGCGCCTCGGGCAATCAGCTGTCGGACAACGCTGCGCCAGAAAGGCTCGGGCTTATCTTTGCCGATACCCCAAACGGACAGAGCATTATGCCTGTTACGTTCCACCGCTTCCGTAAGTTTGCCCCGCAAAACCGCAATAACGTGCAGGGCACCATAATGCTGCCCAGTGCGATATACAGCGGAGAGGAATTTGCGTGCGGCCTCTGTGCCGTCAAAAGTGATGACAGGATGCTGGCAGGTATCACAATGGCCGCAAGGTTCGTTTAATGTTTCTCCAAAGCAATGGAGAAGAGCCTGGGTCCGGCAGCCGGTTGTTTCCGTCAGAGCGATCATGGCTTCCAGACGAGCCCGCATGACCCGTTTTTCAGTCTCTGGTGCGTTTGACTGATCCAGCCAGTAACGTGCGCGGGCCATATCTTCTCCACCGTAGAGAAGTACTGTGTCAGACGGTAAACCATCTCGGCCGGCGCGACCGATCTGCTGATAATAGGCTTCTGGTGAGGCCGGCATGTCCAGATGGATCACAGCCCGTACATCAGGTCGATCTATCCCCATGCCGAAGGCAACGGTCGCCACGATTACAATGGGCTCTCCGGACCGAAAGCGCAGGAGTGCAGCCCGTTTTTCTATTGGAGAAAGGCCCGCATGAAAGGCCAGAGCCGTCCATCCACGCTCCCTCAGGGACGCGGCTATCCGCTCTGTTCTGGCGCGGCTGCCACAATAGACAATACAGGCCTCTTCCTTATGGCGTTCTAGAACCGTTGTAAGCTGCCGCAGTTCCGACGCTTTGGGTAAGGCTGCGATATTCAGGTTAGGTCTGTGGAAGCTGGAAATGAGAACTCTGGCATGAGGCATATCCAGAGCAGAAAGGATGTCAGCGCGCGTTCGCTGATCAGCTGTTGCCGTCAGCGCAATACGCGGCACGCCGGGGAAATGGCGCGGAAGAGCGGCTAGTTCTCTATATTCCGGTCTGAATTCATGGCCCCATGCGGAAATGCAGTGGGCTTCATCAATCGCGATAACTGAAATGGTCTGGCGAGTTAGGCGCTCTAACGTTCCCGGTGCCAGAAGGCGTTCGGGAGACACGTAAAGGAGGTCTATTCTGCCATTGGCCAGATCTGAACGGATTTTAGCGGCCTCTTCATTTTCCAGTTCGGAATGAAGGGCAGCTGCGTTGATACCGAGTTGCCTTAACCCGGCAACCTGATCATCCATCAGGGCAATAAGAGGTGAAACGACAAGGCCCATGCCTGCACGGCACAAAGCTGGTATCTGGTAACAGATACTTTTGCCGCCACCTGTTGGCATCAGAACAAGCGTATCTTCGCCATCCATGATGCCTTTGACAGCCTGCGCCTGTAGGCTGCGGAAGTCGGGATAACCGAAGACAGACTGCAACACCTCTTGCGGGGTGTTGCCCACAAACCGGTCCCTTCCCTTCACGCTCTCAGGAAGGACGGGAAGAGAACCAAGACCGATCTGCGATTCCGTCATAGATAAATCAGGGGTTCACCAGTTCGATTTCGACACGGCGAGACCCAACGGCTGAGGCCTCGGTTGTAGAAGGCGCACGTGGCGTCTGACGGATTCGGTCTCCAGATACGCCATCCTGATGCAACTGTTCTGCCACAAGTTTGGCACGTTGTACTGCCAGAAGGGAGTCTGCGGAAAGATCCTGCCCTGCGCCAGCGTAGCCCTCTATCTGCACAACACGAGAAGGATGCCGCTGTGCCTTTGCGGAAATTTCCGAGATCACAGCACGGGAAGAGCTGTCGAGTTCAACGGAGTTGTTCGCAAAAAACACCACATACTTGCGCGCAGGTTGTGTGGCACAACCGGCAAGAAGAGAAAGGCCCAGAACTGGCAGCAGGCGACGCATGAGTTTAATCCCGGCTAGAGTGGCGAAGACGTAACGTCTTGTTCAAATACAGATCTGCCCAGGAATTAAAACCAGGCAGAACACCATCTGGTGCCCTTTGGTGTCCATCTCGTCAACTGCTGTATTTATGAGACAGCAACGGTTGTTGCCTGACCATGTGAAAGACGCCAGATCTGGTCCAGTTTTTCTACCCCTGTAAGGCGATGTGCAATCAGAATAACTGTACGTCCCGCTGTAACAGTATTGAGTGTACGCAGAAAATCCTGTTCCGTTTGAGCATCCAGTCCTGTGGCAGGCTCATCCAAAATCATGATGGGTGCATTTGTCAGCAAGGTACGTGCGAGAGCTATTCGTCGTCCCTGCCCGCCAGAAAGATTGACACCGCCTTCACCAAGCCAGGTATCCAGCCCTTCCGGCAAGTTGCGTACGACGCCTGCTACCGCTGCTTCCTCAAGGGCGCGCCATAAATCCTCTTCGGTTGCTTCTGGTTTGCCAAGAAGCAGGTTGGAGCGGATTGTATCGTCAAACAGATGGGTTGCCTGAGAAAGCCACGCGATCTGACGGCGCAAAGAGGTTGCTCGGATGTGGGAGATATTCACCCCGCCAAGCGTGATACTCCCGGATTCAGGTGCGGCAGCTTTCAGCAGAAGCGCTGCGAGGCTCGATTTTCCCACGCCGGAGGGGCCCAGAATGGCAACGCGGGAGCCCGCTGGAATATCAAGAGTTAGTCCATCAAACACATAGGGGCGACTTGAGGCCCATCTGAATTTCACATTGGTGACCTGAATGTCAGTGCCTGCTGGAGCATCCACTTCCTGCTCTGTTTGAGCGGATACCGGACCAACCTGTGCAATTTCTACAACTCGCCGGGCAGCAGCGCCCATTGCGCCCGCTTGTACTCCAGCCCGGGTAAGAGCCCCAGCGCTTTCAAAGGCAGCCACTGTCAGGAACAGGATACCCACGCCAGAAAGGGGGGCAACTTTTGAGAACACTATGCCTGAAATGGCCAGTAGAACGAAAAGAATAGCGATCTGTCCGCACAGATAAGCCGTGGCGTTAGCGATAGCTGCGCGGCGCGCAAGATGTTTCTGGCCATCCAGTAATGCCCTGTCATCGGCTTGCACACGGGCCAGCATCCGGTCTTCTGCTCCGAAAGCGCGGATCTCACGCAGGCCACTGACCAGATCAAGAACGCTGATGCGCAACGCGGAGAGGTTTTGCGTCAGGCGTTCTGAGTCCTGCCGACCAGAGCGGGCAATCAGGTAAGGAAACAGAAATGCAGAGCAGGCAAAGAGAAGGCCAGTCAGGCATCCAAGAATGATGTTTTGGCTGCAAAGCTGAACCAGCAGAATAGGAAGGGTCAGACATGCGCACATGAACGGCAAGAGAATACGCAGATACAGGCCGTCCAGCGTGCCAATGTCTGAGACCAGACGGGAGAGCATATCCCCTGCCCGACGAAAGCCCAGTCCTGCTGCAGCGCCCTGCGCGAGGGAATGGAAAAACCATACTCGCAAATCTGCCAGCGCCCGAAACATGGCATCGTGGGCAAACAGGCGCTCAGAATAGCGGAGAAAAACACGGCCTACACCGACCCAGCGCAGGAGAGCCGTTGTAATGATCACCTCACCAAGCACGGCGCCAGCCAGTCGGAGGCCTGAAACCTGCATGAGTAGAAGCCCGGTGCATAAAGCCAGTAATGCGAGCATCAAACCGATTGCAAGACGGGGAGCCTGTCTCTGCCACAGCTTCAGAATGCGAAAAATAGCCTGTCTGTCGGTAACGGCAGGCGTGTTTGGCTGCCCGGCGGAAGAGGTTGCAGGAGCGGAGGAGTTCTGGGTCACGTCAGGCATCTCAGGCTGCTCCCTGCTGAAAAATGATCTTTCCACTCTGGAGGCCAATCTGCTGACCGTTGAACATATGGGCAGCCGCAGAGTGCGTTGCCAAAATGACGGTTTTGTTTAGCGCAAGCTGCTGCAGGCTTTCAAAAATGCTTTTTTCTGTCTCCGGATCAAGGTGGGCCGTGGGCTCATCCAGCAGTAGCACAGGTGCATTTTTCAAATAGGCGCGCGCAATGGCAATACGTTGAGCTTGTCCGCCAGAAAGACCAAACCCCCCTTCCCCAATACGTGTTTCCAGTCCTTCCGGCAGCGAGGGGAGGAATTGGTCCACGGCCGCGGCTTTCACTGCAGCCATAAGTGTTTGCTCATCGGCATCAGGATGCGCAAACAGGATATTGTCACGTAGTGTGCCAGCAAACAGGGTAGGTTTTTGTCCTATCCAGGAGATAATGCGGGAAAGGGCATCTGATGAAATGGTTTCGAGCGGCGTGTCATTCAGGCGTATCTGTCCGCTCTCAGGTTTGATGAACCCTAGCAGAAGCTCCATCAATGTGGATTTCCCGGACCCCGATGCGCCCGTCAAAATAACGGTTTCGCCCGCAGGCACTCTAAAACTGATTTTATCAAGAGCCTGCCCGCGTGCGGGATCCCATGTGAAGCAAACCTGATCCAGCGTGATAGAGATGGCCCGCTCAGAAGCAAGCTGTTGCTCTTCAAGCGCCGGGTGCGATTGCACTGCGGGCAAATCCAGTACGGCTGTAGCGGCGCCCTGCGCATGAGCGCGATCCTGATAGGCAAGAGCCAAAGCGCGCAGAGGGGCAAAAAATTCTGGAATAACCAACAGGACAAACAGGCTACTTGTCAGAACATGCTCCAACTGCGGGCTCGCATTCTCGGCCTGCAAGGCCAAGGCCACCTTTCCGTCCATGATGGCAACCACGATCAAAGCGATCACCATGGCGGCATCAATGGACGCTGAAGAAAGGAAGGCAACGCGCAGAACTTTCATGGTCCGCTGCCGCAACTCGTCGGCTGCGTCAGCCAGACGCTGGGTCTCGTCTTCTGTCCGGCCAGCCAGCACAATGGTGGCGATGCCTTTTACACGGTCCAGAAAGCGCGCTTGCAGGCGGGTCATGGCAAGGAATTGATTGCGGGATGCAACGGCAGCGCCAATGCCAAAGATTGCCTGCCCGAACGGAACAGCCAAACCGCAAAGCCCTAAAACGAGCCCTGCCCGAGGTTGAATAATGCAGATAGGAATAAGAACAAGAGCGGGGGCAGCAATCCACGTGACTGAGGCGGGAATCCACCGACCAAAAAAGCCATCCAGCGCTTCGATCCTGTCAACAGCTGTTGACGTCAGAGCGCCGCTATGTGTTTGACGAAGAAGTGCAGGCCCACCGGCCAAAATAGAGCCAAGGACCTTTCCACGCAGCCGTCGACGTGCTTCGACGCCTGCATTTGCAGCCGCCACATCGGCCCCCGCCACCACACAAGCCCGTGCAAGAGCCAGAACCAAAAAGGACACAATCGGCCAGACAGGAAAAGTCTGAGGAGAGAGCCCTGAATGCAGGCTTATCAGCGCATGGCCGAGCACAACGGCTATGCACCATGCCTGCGCCACGCCAACAAGAGAAGACAGGATGCCAAGGACCATTACAGGTCCGGCTGCTTTGCGTCCCAGACGGGTTTGTGTCCGCGTCCACCCGCGTATCGCTTGTTTTTTACCGCTCATGACGTAGGCGTTTATACCGGACAGGAAGGGACGCAAACCATTAAGCACGCCAGCCCCGGCTGCAAACAGGGCATACCGCCACTTTTTTCTGGCCGAATCCTAAGGGATTAGGGGGAAAAGAAGCCGTTTCTAGGAACCGTCCAGTGGAAAAACAAAGGTGTAACGGGTGCCATGTTCGCAGTTTTTGTCAAACGTGGCATTTAACTGCCGGGCAAAGCCACGGATTAACTTCAAACCGATGCCATGTTGATCCGGGGAGGTGGCGGTCTCAATATCGCACCCTATCCCATCATCACTGACGGAAAGATTCACATTTGGTCCCTGAAGGCTCAAGCGAACAGCAATGGTTCCATGCCGTCCATCAGGGAAGGCATATTTGATAGAGTTGGTCACAATTTCCGTTACGATAAGGGCGAGCGGTACAGCCTGATCAGGGTTCATGGAAAAATTGTCTGCGACGACATCCAGCGTAATACGTGCGGCGCTTTCTTCGCCCGCAATGTGCAATGTCTGGTCGCAGAGTTCTTTAAGAAAACCCGCCATGTTGAGGCTGTCCAGACGATCTTCTGCGTAGAGCGTCCGATGGAGGGTTGCGAGAGCCCTTACCCTGTCTCGGGCTAACGCAAACTCAGCGCGTACGTCAGGGTTGGAGATGCGACTAGCCTGGAGGTTCAAAAGGGAAGCAACAATCTGCAGGTTGTTTTTGACCCGATGATGGATTTCACGCATCAGCAGCTCCTGATGCGCCATGGCTTTTTTTAGACGCGCTTCATGGCGAGAAAGTCGGCGGGTCGCCCGTGTGAAGGCTTGACCAAGTCTTTGAAGTTCCAAAGGCATTGAGCGCGTGATGCGTGTATCAAAAACGCCTTCTATCTGCCATTTCTGAACAGAGTAGGTTAATCGCCGTAGTGGCCATACCAGCACAATGTTGGCAGCCAAGGTGACCCCAATCAGTCCGGCCGCCAACAAAAGCACTAACCCCGATATTTCCAGAATCATGGTCCGCAATGCCCCTGATTCCCGGGCCGTTCGCTGCGCGGAGACCAGAATATCAGCCCCTCCAGCAATAGCTCCCAAGGCATATCCACCTTCAGGCGTGGGAAGTGACACGACAGACCCTGCGCTGGCTTCAAGCCGCTGCTGGAGGGCTCCTACGATGAAGCTGGGGGGCGGCGTCCATCGGCAATCCGTGCAGACAGAACTCAAGGTTCCATCCTGATTGATGAGCCATGCCTTCAGGGGATTGTTTTCATCCGAAAACGCCTGCCAGCCAATGCTGTTGGAAAGATAGGCTGCCTTCCGGGAGAGTTGAAGGATACCAACAAGATATCCATGCGTTTCCGGAATGGAAAGAAAAACGGCAGGAACCGTGATTCTCAGGAAGGAGCCGCTTCCTTCCGAGGAGCTATTGCTCTGAATCGCTTCCAGTAAGGTTCCCTGAAAAGAAGGAAAAGTTTCTCCTTCCTCAATATTCTGACACCCACTTCCTGGCGTGGAAATCGACTGGATGACGTTGCCTTCAGCACTGAGCACACCCAGATAGCAGTAACGTTGCCCGCTCATGGTTTCAGCCAGCTTCAGAGCATGACCAATCTGCTCAGGCGTCAGTCCCATACCACCGATGGTTTCCAACGCGCTCCGCAGGCGGTCCGTGTCGTGTCGAAACTGGAGGTCCAGCCGTGTAATGGCTGTAGCAGCACGCTGGGCACTGCCCACCATCAGTTCGTTGTAGTTGTGAACAGCAAGGACCGATCCGATCGCCACCACAGGTATGGCGGAAAGGCAGATCAAAAGCCGCATTCGGGCGCTGGTTGTGCTGAAGATATGCCCGATGCCGGAAAGCAGGGAAGCGAGAATTTTACGCAGGCTGCGTATAAGACTCCCTCTCTCCTGTCCCTGCTTAGTCTCGACGATCTTCTTCAATGAGCTTTAGCAGTTCTTCTGGAATAGGTTCGTTCGCTACATCATCAAAAAGCTGGTGAAGTCCGCGTTTGAGCCAGAGATCAAACGCCTGATCAGACGTTTTCTTGGATTCTTTTGGTGGATCGTCACCCATGAATTTTTCCATCCGGTGGTGCACCCTTACGCCGCCCGACGGAAATGCCATGTTGTCTGTCTGAATAGCAAACATCTGACATACTCAAGCTCGTTAGCCTACCTTACATATGTGGGCCTTCAAGCCCACTTTCTGTCTTCACGTTACACGCGGCTTGATGCGGTTTTTTCCTGTGTATTCCGCTCTACCTTCCGCTGCAATGCTGCGGCCTGCGCTTTCAGACGATCTGCGCCCACATGTTCTTCACCTATCATCCAGGCTTCAAGCTGACGGCGTGCCCGGAAAACGCGGCTTTTTGCCGTGCCAACCGCACATCCTGCAACTTCTGCCAGTTCCTGATAGCTCATCCCTTCCAGAACGCCTAACACCAGAGCTTCCCGCTGATCGTCTGGCAGACGTGCAAGCGCTGCATCCAGATCCTTGAGCACAATCCGATCTTCATGCGGAGCATTGGTGGACAGGAAGGACGGCGGCATATCATCAATGTCGGTCGTTTCACGTTTTTTCCGCAGGTCGGAAATAAAACGATTGCGCAAAATACGATGCATCCAGGCAGGGAAATTTGTGCCTGGGGCAAAGCTATCCTGCGCCGAAAGGGCGTTGCAAACGGCATCCTGTACCAAGTCTTCGGCCGCAGCGCGGTTACGGGTTAGCGCCAGTGCCTGAACACGCAGCTTGGGCAGGATAGCAATAACCTGATCGTGGAATGACTTCGTCATCGGATTTTTCCTTCGCCTTTATTCATTCTTGAAAACTGAATGAACGGGAGGAGGCAAAGGTTACAAAAAAAGCCTCAAAAAATTATCACGAAAAAGTGAATAACGCTTTTGGGGAAGGTTCAGTGGTCCTGCGTCAGAGCCTGAAGTTCTGCTCTGGCGCGCGAGACACGGGTTTTCATGGTCCCAACTGAAACCTCGCAGATGCAGGCGGCCTCTTCATAAGTCATTTCCTGTGCGCCAATCAGAATAAGAGCTTCCCTTAAAAGAGGAGAAAGCTGCCAGAGATAATAATCGAGATCCCGAATCGTTTCCCTGTCGGGGCCGTTCTGTCGGTTTGCTGGTTGCGTCTGGGCATCAGATGCATAGTGATCCAGCACTTCCTTTTCTTTCTGCTTGCGCCGTGCCTGTTCAAGAAACAAATTGCGCAGTATGGAAAATGTCCATGCTTTCAGATTGGTGCCCTGAGTGAATTGTCCTGCCTTTGCCAACGCGCGGAGAATGGTTTCCTGCACCAGATCATCCGCAAGTGTCGCATCACGCGCCAGCAGGCGTGCAAAAGCGCGAAGTGCTGGAACCTGCTTCAATAAATCTGTGCGAGAAAATGATGCAGTTGCGCTACGGTGCTCCAGTTTATCGCGTGTCAGAACACTTACCCCTTCCTGCAGACGATCGGTCATGTCATCGTTGCGATCCTGCGTGTCTATCGTCATTACTCCACGCGAAGGAGATTTGTCATGCCAGAGTCACAACGCGCGGCCTTAATCCAGGCACTTCCCTATGGCAGACGCTACGCACGCGCATTAACGCGTAGCCAGCCGCGAGGTGATCTTCTGGTGGCCGAAAGTTTGCGGACTTTGACAACCAGCCGTCCTGCTGATGATCTGCCTGCTTTATGTCGTCTGTATCAAGAAATATCACGCCATTTTTCTGCTCAGGCGGATCACCACCATCCAGAAGGTTCTCTCTCCATCCTTCAGCGCCAGTTACTCCTTCTATTAACACTGGAAGAAGTTTCTCCTCCAATGGCAGCGCGAATTCTTGACCTGTCAGACGCAGAAGCCGAGCGGGAAACTGAACGCGCATACTCTTTCCTTAAAACCGGCATTCAAACGTCTGTTCTTATTATTGAAGACGAACCCATTATCGCCATGGACATTGAAGAACTCGTTCTACAATGCGGGCACAAAGTGGCAGGAATAGCGCATACGCAAGAAGACGCCATTCGTATTGCTCAGGAAACGCGCCCCGGTCTTATTCTGGCGGATATTAATCTAGGTAGTGGCGGTGATGGCATGCGTGCCGTGGCGGAAATCACCAAAACGCATGATGCGCCGATAATTTATGTTACGGCCTATCCGGAACGTCTCCTGACCGGTGAAACATCGGAGCCCAGCTTCGTCATCACCAAGCCGTTTGAACCTTTGACTTTGGCGGTCGCGACCTATCAGGCTGTCAGCAGTTTTGATCTTGCAAGTTCGTGATGATCGTCTAGCGGTTCTTCCTGACCAAAGGGCGATATCTGGAAATATCCTCTTGCGTCACTGAGGGCTCTGGCACAGAAACGGAGAATGGCTCTCCCTCCCCTTCTCCACCTTCAAGATATTTCTCTCACTCTTGGTGGCAGGCCTTTGCTTGATAAGGCAGGCTTCGCTGTAGCGCGGGGTGAACGTGTCTGCCTCGTGGGCCGGAATGGTTCAGGAAAATCCACTTTACTTAAAATTGCAGCGGGTGCTTTGCAGCCCGATTCAGGCGTCGTGTTTTTGCAGCCGGGAGCCACTTTGCGTTATTTGCCGCAGGAACCCGAGCTTTCGACGCATCTTACGACGTCAGATTATGTGCTGGCACAGATTGCCGAACCCGAAAATTCGTGGCGTGCTGCGGCAATGCTCGATGCTCTTGGCCTAACGGGTCAGGAAAGCACCTCTCATCTTTCCGGCGGGGAAGCACGGCGTTGTGCAATAGCTGGCGCGCTGGCGGCTGCTCCTGATATTCTTTTGCTGGATGAGCCCACAAACCATCTGGATATGCCTACGATCGAGTGGCTTGAGCGTGAACTGCTAAGCCTCAATTCAGCAATGCTCATGATCAGCCATGACAGGCGTCTTCTATCTACCCTCTCCCGCTCCGTCGTATGGTTGGATCGAGGGATTACGCGCCGTCTGGATCAGGGTTTCAGCCGCTTTGAAGAGTGGCGTGAAGAGGTCATCGAACAGGAAGAGCGTGATGCGCATAAACTTGATCGCAAAATCGCGCGCGAAGAAGATTGGATGCGCTACGGTGTTACCGCACGGCGCAAACGGAATGTTCGGCGTGTGGGTGAATTGGCTGCGTTGCGAGCCGCTAAGCGTGAGGCCGTAAGGGCACCGGGTTCGGTTACGTTAGCGGCACAGTCATCGGGCGTCTCTAGCAAGCTGGTTGCTGTAGCTGAGAACGTTAGTAAATCCTGGGGAGATCGCGTTATCGTGCGTGATCTGGATCTGCGCCTACTGCGTGGAGACAGGCTCGCTCTTGTGGGAGCAAATGGCGCAGGGAAGACGACACTTCTTCGTCTTCTGGTTGGTCAGGATCAACCCGATAGTGGCACGGTTTCTCTTGGCCCCTCCCTTTCCATGGTAACGCTTGACCAGCAACGCCGGACGCTGGACCCTCAGAAAAGTTTGGCTGACACTCTTACGGGTGGCGGTGGAGATATGGTTCAGGTTGGTGCGGAAAAACGCCATGTTATCGGCTATATGAAAGATTTTCTGTTTAAGCCCGAACAGGCTAGGACACCAGTTGGTGTGCTATCAGGTGGTGAGAGAGGCCGCTTGATGTTGGCATGCGCTCTTGCTCAACCTTCCAACCTTTTGGTGCTGGACGAACCAACAAACGACCTTGATCTTGAGACGCTTGATTTGTTGCAGGAAATGCTGGCGAGCTATTCTGGGACAGTGCTTCTGGTAAGCCATGACCGAGATTTTCTGGATCGCGTTGCGACTTCTGTTTTAGCTTCAGAAGGCCAAGGTAACTGGGTGGAATATGCTGGAGGGTATAGTGATATGCTTGCCCAGAAAAAGGGTGGCATAGAAGAGAATGTTATGGCTGCACCGCCTGTTGTCAGGGTGCAGGGTTCATCAGAAGCTAATGTATCATCCGGAAAACCGTCGTCCCGAAAGTTAAGTTATAAAGACCAGTTTGCTCTGGATAGCTTGCCCAAGGAGATCGCTAAGCTTGAAAAACAGGCGGAAATAATCCGGACCAAATTGGCTGATGCTGATCTCTATGCAAAAGATCCGAAGGCGTTTGAAAAATATAGCACTGATTTAGTGAAGACCGAGACAGCTCTCGCCGCGGCAGAGGAAAAATGGTTGGAGCTTGAAATGAAACGAGAAAATCTGACGGTGGACCCAAATTAATTTCCCAAACCAGCTTGCCAAGAGCAAGAGGCTCCGCTAATACCAACCACACAAACCGGGTGCGTAGCTCAGCGGTAGAGCATCGCCTTCACACGGCGGGGGTCACAGGTTCAATCCCTGTCGCACCCACCACGATTTCCCCAGTTTTCTGCGGGTTTTATGTGGTTTCCGGTATTGTCTTCCAAATCACGACATATAAATAAGTAAGCGTTTCTTGTTCGCGTTATGGCGGGCACAAGTAGTTATGCTCCTTCTCTATTATGTTGGTTTGAGAGGATGATGAGACGTAATTGCTATCATATAAAAATGGAATATCTTCTTGTGTGTTTGTTTCATTTTAAGAATAGTTTTCAGTGAAATTTATTTGGTAATAATAAAATGAGAAATTTTCTTAAAATTAGAATTATATTATATCTGAGAATGAATATAAAATATCTTTGTTGTGTCGAAAATTACTATTCTATATAAATATTACATTTCTGTAGGTGTCGAATAAAGAATGTTTGTATTTGCACAAAAATCCTTTATTCGATGTGGGCAATTAAAAAATTATTCTGATGTAACAGCAACAGTTTCTGGGTTCAGACGGTAGCCACCACCTTCTGTAATAAGAAGGGAGGCATTTGCCGGGTCTGGCTCAATTTTCTGCCGCAGTCGATAGATATGAGTTTCCAAAGTATGGGTTGTCACCGCTGCGTTATAGCCCCACACTTCGTTCAAGAGAACTTGGCGTGGAACAGGCCGGGTCCCTGCCCTGTAGAGGAACTTAAGAATAGCCGTTTCTTTTTCCGTCAGGCGGATACGGCGATTTTTCTGGGGATCCTGTAGGAGTTTTCCTGAGGGACGGAACGTGTAAGGACCGATGGTAAAGACGGCATCTTCACTGTTTTCGAAAAGCCTAAGCTGCGCACGCAAACGCGCAAGCAATTCAGCAATTCTAAATGGTTTGGCAACATAATCATTTGCCCCTGCATCCAGACCGCGAACAATATCCGCTTCATCGTCTGAGCCAGTGAGCATAATAATGGGCATACGAAGCCCTTCTTTTCTCAGCTCGGCACAAAAATCACGCCCATCTCCGTCAGGTAGCGTGACATCAAGCAGAATAGCGTCACATCTGGCGTCAGGAGCCTTGAGTTTCTCGCGGGCTTCAGCGAGCGACGCGGCTTCCTGTACAGTGAACTCACCTTCAAGTTGCAGTTGCTCTACCAGCGTTTGACGCAGTATCCGGTCATCATCAACAACCAATATTGGACGTGCACCCGTCATGGGGTTTTCTTCTCCTTGTGTCAGCCTGTAACTAATGGCTGCCTAAACCATCCACTCTGACAAGTTTGTCACGATTTTGGGCTCAAACCAATAGCCATAAGCATGATCTCACTGACATCATAGAAAAATCTACAGCCAGGACTCTTATTGCGATGATGATACACATTAAACCACGCTCATGCAGTCGTAGTGATGCACAACTGCATTGCGAACACAAAGTCATGAGGGCGATAATCGGGAAAAACGGCGTTACACGGGATAAGCAGGAAGGTGATCATGCAACGCCAATAGGAATATTCTCCCTCAGGCAGGTTTTTTATCGAGCAGACCGCATTCAAAAACCCGATACTGTATTGCCCATAGAGGCCCTGACCATTCGGGATGGATGGTGTGATGATCCTACCCATTCCGCTTACAATCAAAAAATATCGCTTCCTCATTCTGCACGGCATGAGGCTCTTTGGCGAGAAGACAATGTTTATGATCTGATTGTTGTTATTGGCTATAATGACGAAACAATTCAGCCCGGGCGAGGATCTGCTATATTTATGCATCTTCAGCGGGAGAATAAAGCTCCCACCGAAGGATGCGTTGCCCTGACAGAAGAGGATTTGCGGGCAGTGTTAGCTTCGGGAGCTACAGCCATTCATATTCATGCTTCTGACGACTGATAGCTGCGTGGGAAGTGCGTGAAGACAGATGCTTCTTTGTTTCCTGAGAGCCGTCAGTATGCTCGCCCAGCCCCCTCGAACTCTAGCTGCCCAAGAGGAAGAACCTTGAAGCCTTATTCCGCTGACAAAGGCAAGTCTATCTCATCAGAAGCAGTTTTTTCTTCTGCGCGCGTCAGAACCGCAGCAAAAAAACCATCCGTCCCATTTTGCCGGGGCGAAAGCGAAAACATGCTCGTTTCTTTCAGCTTTTCTGGCAGGGCCGAGCTATCTGAGGCAACAAGTTTGAAATCCGGTTTGCGACGAAGAAACGCCTCCACTTGATCTGCATTCTCTGCGCGTAGAACAGAACATGTCGCGTACACCAACCTGCCGCCGGGTTTTACAAGAGTTGAGGCTTTGTCCAGAATTTCTGCCTGCTTGGTCAGTAGCTCTTCCAAATCCTGTTCAGTCATACGCAGACGGGCATCAGGATTGCGGCGCCACGTGCCCGTCCCACTGCATGGTGCATCGACCAACACTCTGTCAAAGGAAGCTGAACGGCGTTTGGCCCATTTATCGCCAGCTTGAAGAAGATGCTGTTCTACATTGTGTACACCCGCACGCCGCAAACGCCGGACAGCACCATCAAGGCGTTTTTCGGCAACGTCACATGCAGCAATATGCCCCTTGTTTTCCATCATCATGGCTAATGCGAGGGTCTTGCCCCCTGCTCCGGCACAATAATCCAGAATGCGCATCTGAGGTGCTGCGCCCAGAATGGCAGCGACCAGCTGACTGCCCTCATCCTGGATTTCTACTCGACCATCCTTAAAAGGCGTGGTGGAGGTGACAGGCTGCCTTCCATTCAGACGTAAACCCCATGGTGAAAGTGGGGTTAAAGTCGCATGCAGGCCTTCGCGGGCCAGAGCCTTCTGAGCTTCCTGTCGTGAGTTACGAAGAATATTCACCCGTAGATCAAGGGTGGCAGGCTCAGAAAGAGCTGCAAGTTCTTCTTCCAGCGTGTCTCCGAATGTCTCTTCTAATTTAGGGAGCAGCCAGTCGGGCAGTTCCAGCTTAACGGCGCGCGGCATGCGCGGGTCGTCCAAAGACTTTTCCGCCAGCGCTGAGAGAACATTTTTCTCTTTGAAAGTCAGCGCTCCAGCGGCAAAGCGTCCATCAGAAAAAAGGGAGGCGACGTCCCTAATGGGCGTCCCTTTGAACGCAAGGCATGCCGCCGCCAAAGTTCTGGGAGTTGGTGTTTCTGCACCACTTTGCTCCAGATGCCAGCTTAGCCTGCGCCACTCGCGCATGACATCCCAAACTAGTCCGGAAACAGCCCGACGATCTCCGCCGCCAATGTAACGCCGCTCCCTGAAGAAGCTGTTGGCAACGGCATCGGCTGGCTTACGGGGGGCTGCCTCCATAGCAGTAAGAAGGTCAATGGAGGCAGCAAGTCGGGCGGAGGGCGTCATGATCGTGTCTTAATCCCGGCGATAATTCGGCGCTTCACGTGTGATGGAAACATCATGAACGTGGCTTTCGCGGAGACCCGCGCCTGTAATGCGACGGAAACGGGCACGCTCCTGAAGTTCCTTGATTTCACGGGAGCCTGTGTAGCCCATACCGGCCTTGAGGCCACCGACAAGCTGATGAATAACGGCAGACATGGTGCCCTTGTATGGAACACGCCCTTCAATTCCTTCTGGAACCAATTTCAAGGAATCTTTCACTTCCTGCTGGAAGTAGCGGTCTGCAGATCCTCGGGCCATAGCGCCAAGGCTGCCCATGCCCCGATAAGATTTGTAGGAACGGCCTTGATATAAAAAGACCTCTCCCGGAGCTTCCTCTGTCCCAGCAAGCAGAGAACCGACCATAACCACGTCAGCCCCGGCGCCCACGGCTTTGACGATATCTCCTGAAGTGCGAATACCGCCATCAGCAATCGCTGGCGTATTCTTGGCGTGGCATGCCTGTGCCGTTTCCAGTACTGCTGAAAACTGAGGCACACCAACACCGGCAACAATGCGCGTCGTACAAATTGAGCCTGGCCCGATCCCGATTTTCACACAATCAGCTCCAGATTCGATCAGAGCTTCGGCTGCTTCCGGGGTCGCTACGTTGCCAGCAACAATCTGAATCTGGTTATCAAGCGCTTTAAGACGCTCTACTGCGCGCAGCACGCCAGAGGAATGGCCGTGCGCAGTATCGACCACTAGAACGTCAACACCAGCTTCAACAAGGAGCTTAGCACGGCTGAATCCGTCTTCCCCCACACCGGTTGCTGCGGCACAGCGCAACCGTCCCATGCTGTCCTTGATTGCGAGGGGGTAGGCAACGGCTTTGTCCATGTCCTTGACGGTAATAATGCCAACGCAGCGATCCGCATCATCTACAACAAGCAGTTTTTCAATCCGGTGCTTGTGTAAAAGCTGTCGTGCCGTGTCGGCATCAGCCCCATCGCGAACAGTGACCAGGCCCTCATGGGTCATAAGTTCAGAGACGCGTTGAGTGGGATCTATGGCAAAGCGCACATCGCGATTGGTGAGGATTCCGACCAGTTTTTGCGTATCGGGCTCTACAACAGGAAGGCCGCTGATGCCATTCCGGTGCATGATTTCACGCACCTCAGCTAACGTCTGGTCTGGTCCCACCGTAACGGGATTTACAACCATGCCAGACTCAAAGCGCTTCACGCGGCGCACGTGTTCAGCCTGTTCCTCGGGGGACAGATTTTTATGAATGACCCCCAAACCACCTTGCTGCGCCATGGCAATAGCCATTTGATCTTCCGTTACGGTGTCCATAGCGGCAGAAACAAGCGGAATATTGAGTTCAATGGAACGTGTCAGACGGGTACGAACAGAGGTTTGACTCGGAACGACTTCAGATGCAGCGGGAACAACCAGAACGTCGTCAAACGCCAAGGCTTCGCTAACACGGCTGTAAGGGGAGGAAGTCATACAACGGGGCCCTTCAGTAGAGTGCGACTGGGTCACCCGATAGCAAACTATTGCCTCAGGTCACCTGACCATTGGCGCTTCCTCATATGCCGTTGCGGATATAAACGCAAGAGGAGAAAAAACTCTGTAATCATGATTTTATGGAATATGTTTCCTTTCGCCCAAAATGGTGTTTCTCGTCAGACAAGAGTTCTTCGTAAGCGCTGCGAGAATTTGGGCCATGGTCAAGCCTCCTTTTGAGACGGGCTGTTAGTGGATACTGCACACAGCCAGAAGAGAAGCAGACTTCGAGCCTTGAGCTTGCCGCTGTTACCGTAAAAAATAACGCTCTCAGAAGTAAACCTTCAGGAAAGCGTTATTCTGGAAGAGAATGACTTTACAGGGTCTCATTTTTTTGTGGATTTGGCAGGTTTGGGAGATTTCTCCGGTGGGCCCCTATCGCCTGTTACACCACTGTGAGATGGTGGATCACTGGCTGGGAAACTGTCATCCAAAGTTTCGTCCAGCTTCTCATCCTGAGCTTGTTTTTTGCCGTTTTTGTTCTTTTTATCGGTCATAGCAGAACCTCATGTTGTTGATAAAAGTGAGAGAGCCCGCACTAATAAAAGTAGGATGTTTAATCCGCTCTTTCCAAGAGTAGCGAAGCTTCTTCACTCCAACGTGCCAGATGGACTGATTTTCCCTTATTTAGATAGATTGCTTATTCTTAATTATTGAGAAACATCCAATTCAGAAAATAAAAAACAAAGACAACGGACGATGAGAAAAATGTAGAAATAGCCACTTTATCATATTCTGGTAGGGTCAACATAGATATGAATGTCTTTCCTTTGATGATGTGATAATCAAGATATTTGAGTGCTTGGTATTAGAATGTCGATAGGGAAATAACGGCATGAGTCAGGAATGCTAAGTGTACCCTTTTTGGTTATTTTCACATTGTTCCATAATATAGATTCCCATTCATTCTCTGTATTTTCAATAATTTCATCATTCGTTTTCACATAATCTGAGGCGCTCAGATCTATAGAGTCTGGTTCCAATAAAAAACCATGCTTTGGAACCAGAATGAGAGTTTTATTGTTCCCTTCCTGACGAGAAAAGCAAAAAAGAGAATTGTTAAAAATGGGTTTTAAAGTGATGGGAATATAATCTCCTTCTGAAAAAAGTTCTGGAAAATTCTGACGAAATTTAAGTATTTTTTGTATTAATATTTGTTTGATAATTCCATCTTTCCAATGCTGTGCAGTCTGAGAGAAGCTTTCATGACGAAGGAGAGCTTTTTTTCGGGATTTATAGTCAACCGCCTGACGGTTGTCTGGATCTACCAAGCTAAAGTCCCACCATTCTGTGCCTTGGTATGTATCTGGCACCCCGGGCACAGTAAAACGTAGCACAGTCTGGGCTAGACTATTCAAGGCACCCGCAGGTGCTATTTTCTGAAAAAAGAGGGTAAACTCAGCAAGAAAAGGCTCGTGCGTAAGAATTTTTTCTATAAATGCCGTACAATCTGTTTCGTAATCTTTATCTGGATCTGCCCAGCTTCCATGCCGTTTGGCTTCACGTATCGCTTTTATCTGCCATCCGATAATGCGCTTCTTAAAAGATGTGTCTGGAATAATCTGCTCCAAGGGCCAAGCCCCTAAAAGCGTTTGATATAGAATCAGTTCGTCTCTGCTGTCTGGCCCATTTTTCCCTCTGTGGACTTTATTCAGTGTTGACCATCTGGATACGGCTTCTCTCCATTCAGAGGAAAGAGACGATAACACAGCCAGTCGGGCCCTGGCGTCCTCTCCCCGCTTATGGTCATGAGTGGCCGTGGTGAGCATGCTCTGAGGACTATTCGTTTTCCGAGACTGCATTGCCTGATGGAATTGGGTGCTGGATATGGAAAATTGGGCCGGGTCCGTTCCCACATCGTTGCGTGAAAGCAAGCGTCCGTAACGATAGAACACAGTGTCTTCAATGGCTTTGGCTGCAAGTGGCGCACTTAGATGTTCGAAAGCTTGCACTCTCTTCCAGTCATCATCCTTTCCTGCCAGTTTTTCATTTAACCAATTCAACAAGGGAGAAAGGCGGGAAGGAATTTTTGTTTTGAGTTCTTCATGCGCCTGCTCAAGAAATATGTTCTGATTGCCAGAATGTGCCGATAAAGACCTGTTTTTGCCAATTTCATCAGCATTATATGTTCGATATATGCGTATAAGCGAGAGAAGCTTGATGACAATAAGGCGGACTTCCCGCTTGGTAAAATCGCGAAGAGTAATATCCTGCCGCGTAAGACGATAAAGATGATCAATGAGGTTATCGGTTGCGCCCGAAAGCAAGCTCTCTGCGACTTCAATGCGGGCATTCTGGCTTTCTGTTGCATAATCAGACCAGCTTGGCGCGACCTCTTTCCACAAAATCTCGAGCGCATTTTCTCCCGAATTGTCATGCAGTAAAAGGCTCACTTCCTCCAGAAAATCATATCCTGTCGTGCCGGTTACCTGCCAAGTGGGCGGTAGTTTTTCTTCTGGCGCCAGAATTTTTTCTACGTAAAGCATGGGGGCTTCAGGAGACGAGGACAGACGAACTGCTTTCCGTTTGGCCATTTCTTCTCTGAGGCGCTGACAGTAATAGCCGGGTTGCGCCAAGCCATCGATATGATCAACACGAAAACCATCAACAACGCCTTGCTCATAGAGGGTAAGAGCATAGGAATGAACGGCATCAAACACGAAATCATTCTGAATATTCAGGGCAACTAACTCAGTAATGTTAAAAAAACGTCGCCAGTTTATGGTTTCGTCAGCAACACGCCACCATGCCAGTCTATAATTCTGTTTTTCGAGAAGATTATGGAGATCTGTCGCATTGTCGTTATAAAAATCAAGAATGTATTGAATAGAGTTATACCATTTTTCTGTTCCCACGTCATTTTTACTGGGTAATGGAAGATGATCCGGGCAGATCGGGAAGCAATGTTCATAGTGCTGAATATAAAAATATTCTTTCTCTTCATTATAAAATAACGTGAGAAACCCGTCCTTTAATGCCAACCCATAGGGACGATCTAGAAAAGGAAGAAGGATAGTATTTTTAGGCCGATGTTGAGCTGAATCCCAGTCGATATCGAAAAAAGAAGCGTAACCGGAAGATCGTCCCCACGTCAGAACGTCTTCCCACCATTTGTTATCAGATCCAACAGCCATATGATTTGGAACAATGTCCAGTATCAGGCCCATATTGCGTATATGGGCAGCGTGACTGAGCGTTAGAAGCCCAGGCTCCCCTCCCCTTTCCTGACTGATGCGATTGTAGTCAATGGTGTCATAACCGTGAGTGGAGCCGTGCCGAGATTCAAAAAGAGGAGAAAGGTAAAGGTGACTGATTCCAAGAGAGTGATAGTAATCAATGTGCTCACATGCGTCATAAAGTGTGAATTCGTTGTGGATTTGTAGCCTTAATGTCGCACGTAAATTCCTCATTTTACGATTCTTGCTTTTTCTATAATGGCGACACGACGCGCAATATCTTTATTTTGGACAATTTCTTTTACCATAATTGGATATCTGTTGCGCCAGTTTGGATGTTCTTTCTGATCGCCGGGCACATTTGGTTGTTCTGTCATACCCAGAAAATCTTCCATGGGTACAAGAACAAGGGGGCAAGGTGTGCTGGCTACGGCCTGAATTGATGTGTCAACAACTGTTGTAGCGCCCGCAGGACTGACGGGCGGCATAGGGAGAGGGTCTTCCTTTGACGTGGCGGCGGTCAACATAGACCATAACGTGTTGCGCTCATTCTGCCGTGCTGCTGTTGGCGCTTGTTCTTTATTTCTGGCATGTTGGGCAGGGTTATCCATTTCCAACCACCATCCGGCTACCGTAGGCAGATCATGTGTTGTTGTCATGGCAACACCCGTTGTAGGCCACGCCGCAGGTGCCATAAACTGGTTTGACGGGGTTTTCATAAACCACATCACATTCATGCCCCATATTTTCTTTTCTGCCATACGGCTTCGAAAGCCTTTGGGAACAGTTCCTAGGTCTTCTCCTATGACCATGCCTCCTGCTCTTACAGATTCAAGCGCCAGAAGATTTTTCAGGTCTGCCTGAGGCATGGTGAGATATGTTCCCTCATTGGAATTTCCTCCATCCGGTATCAGCCATATCCGTTCGAGGCCCATAACGTGATCAAATCTGATCCCGCCGCCTGCAGCAAAACCCGCACGGAGCATGGCAATAAAGGCTTCATATCCATTTTGCTGTAATGCCTGTGGAGAAAAGGTGGTTAACCCCCAGTTCTGCCCTGCCGGTGCCAGTTGATCCGGGGGGGCACCAATCGAGGCTCCAATAAGAAAGTTATCCTGTTGTGACCAGCATTCCGCCCCGGATGGGTCGAGCCCAACAGCAATATCCGCAATCAACCCGATGGGCATTCCCGCCTCTCGCGCTGTCCTGGCGGCATATTTCAGGCTTTTTACTGCAAGCCATTGCAAAAAAAGCCAAAACCCGACTTCTTCCTGGTGAGTATGGGCAAAGCGGGCAACTTCTGGCGTATCGGGTTTTTTGAAGGGAGCTTCCCATAATCTCCAGTTGTCTCCCCGCGGCCCCCGCGTTTTCAGAAAAGCCTGTAGCGCTTCAAAAACTGCATGGTTTTTTAACGCGCTTCCTCCCTCCTGAATGAAGGACAGCATGTCTTGTGGAGGACACGGCCGAATATGTTTTTCATACAGTACACGAAGAACCTGAAGCCTCAATGTACCGGCAGCCTTCCAGTTAATCAGCTTTTCTGCCGTTCTTTCTGTAATCTGGGCCGCCCAGTCAGGATGTTGCCGGTAAACTGTATGGATAAGCTGCTTGGAAAAACACGTCCGTAAATCAGCAAGAAGCGGATTCAAAAATCTTCTGCTGGAGGGAGAATACGGGCTGCATCGTTCGGGATGTATTGGGCAAAGTGCGTGCAAAGGACTCATCATAAGAGCGTCTGCTCCCTGGAGGCCTGCTATTTTGGCAAGCTTTGCCACACTGCCCAAATGCCCGATGCCGGTATCATTGCTTTGCCGAAGTGCGGGGATTTGTACAGTTAGCCCCCAACCGCGTGACTGTTCATTACGAAATTTTAGAGAAGCGCAGGTTTCTGGTGCAACAGCGAGCGTAATTTCTGTCCCACCAAGTTCCAATGTATGGTAGCCGGGTTTGTAACAACGGGGTAATTGAAAGATATCATTTTGAGTTGGCGAAATCTTTCCTTCAGTTTGCGTACCATCTTCGTGTTTTAATAAGAAGGACTGTGGTCCTCCTTTCCGAAAGGGCAAACTTGTCGTTTCGCCCACTTTAACAGTCAGCAAGGACGGGTAATTTTTTTCTTCTCCAGAAGAGCGTGTCTGCAAGGTATGGAGAAGTGCCTGAAGCACATCGGGGTCCGTGCGATGTGTTTTGCCGAACGCATCCTGCCATGAGATGGCAAGCCCTGCCTGCTTGGCAGCTTGATGCAGATCGCGCTTGGTCATCGTTCAGAACCTTCTCGCAAGGTCGCTATAAAACTATGAGATTTTAATGTATGATTGATTTTACGGTCCTGATGGTCCGAGCGGTAGAGGACAACCCCCGCATAGCCTGTAAGCATCGTAATGTCGGTGTCAGAAAAATTGACAAAAAGCTCCAGAAGTCTGTCATCACCCATGCGCCAACTGACGGCAAAGGCCCCAGGAGCCCATATATGGCTGGAAGCGGCACGTGCATTGCGTAAGCGCGGGACGATATGTTCCTGCCGAACAGCGATCAGCTTTTTTACCGTTTCATAGATTTGTGCATGCTCGGGCTGGCTACGCTCGGCCCAATCCAGACAGGGACGCCTGAATGTCTCAGGAGAGGCAGGGTCAGGAATAAGATGGGCTTTTTCCTGACTATTAAAAGCAGAAAACGCAGCCATTTCTTTTTGCCGCCCTTCGCGAACAAGCCTGTTCAAATCGTCACTATGACTTACAAAATAAAGAAAGGGTGTTTTCGTCCCCCATTCTTCTCCCATGAAAAGCATAGGAATGTGAGGAGATAACAACAGCAAGGCATGAGCAACACTCAAAACTGCACTGTCTATCTGTGTCGATAACCGATCACCCACCGCACGGTTGCCAATCTGATCATGATTTTGAAGAAAGAAAATGAACGAGGTTGGTGATAAATCGGCCGAGGGCTGTCCGCGGGGCTTTTGCGTATCGGGTGAGATCTGTCCTTGATAAACAAAACCTTCCTGTAGGGCGAGCACAAGGTCCTGAGTTGGGTTTTGGGCGAAGTTTCCGTAATAACCCTCTGTTTCTCCGGTTAACAGGACATGCAAGGCGTTATGCGCGTCATCATTCCATTGGGCAGAGTACCCTGCTCGCAGAAGAGAGGCATCATTATTTTCATTTTCCAGAATAAAATGGATGTGCCTTTCAGGATGACATCTTGCACGTATCTGGTGAACAAGATCCTGAAGCCATGATTGAGGAGCAATGGCATGCACGGCATCCAACCTCAATCCATCAATATGATAGACGTTAAGCCAATATAGTGCATTATCAAGGAAAAAATCCTGCACGGCAGGAAGCGTAAAATTTATGGCCTGCCCCCATGCCGTTTGTCGATCAGAAGAAAAAAACTCGGGAATGTATTGAGAAAGAACATTCCCTTCAGGTCCAAAATGATTATACACGACATCCAAGAATACCATGATATGCCGCTCATGCGCAGCATCAATCAGGGCTTTCAGATCATTTGGTGAACCGTAACTTGATTCCGGAGCATACGGGAAAACGCCGTCATATCCCCAGTTTCTGCTGCCTGGAAACTCAGAGAGCGGCATCAGTTCAATTGCGGTTATCCCTAGATCAGAGAGCGCATCCAGTTGTTTGATGATAGCAGAATACCCGCCACAGGTCCCCACATGGAGTTCATAGATAACGGTTTCTTCCCATGGGCGTCCAAGCCACTGAGGAGTGCGCCATTGATAGGCGTGCTGATCAACAATTGCACTCTTCCCGTGCACATCGTCTGGCTGGAACTGAGAGGCCGGGTCTGGAATGAGTGTCTCGGGAGACAGTTTATAGGAATAGCGCACGCCGGGCTGGCATGAAAAACAGGTTTCATGCCAGCCTTTCTCATCCTTGGACATGGCCATTTCTGAACCATCCTCCAAAACCACAGAAATCTCCTCGTAGTGAGGAGCCCATATGCGGAAACGTGTTGTTCCATCTGCCTGATACCAGGCTCCCCATTTTGGCAAGAAACTGACGGGGTGGCTCATGATACCTCTCCCACCTCTGTCGTGGTGGATGAAGGCCGATAGGCCAGCATGGCCAAGCTCCGACCACTCACTTGAAGCTCTGAGAGAGAGGAAAAAACCAAAGTTTCCTCCTTCTCAGGATGCGCACTTTCCAGAATAAAGCGCCATTCACCAAACGGTTGAGGAAGAGTGAAAAGTTGGGGATCAGCATTGGCGTTTAATAGAAGAAGGGTAATATCTTTCTTACCCTGCCTGGAAGCCGCTCGCCTTAAGGCAAGGGTCCGCCCTTCCGGCCGTTCCCATTCTTCCACGCTCATTGGCGTTCCGTCTGCGGAAAACCAGCCGATGTCAGTAATTCCTGGGCTAATTTCGGTATGACCGTGCAGATATCGTCCGTATTTTATGGAAAAATGATTTTGTCTGGCCATCAGGAGGCGTTTGACAAATTTAGCCATTTCCAGTTCTGACGGTATGTCCAGAAGGGACCAGTTCAGCCAGCTTAAAATACTGTCCTGGCAATAGGCATTATTATTGCCATTCTGGGTTTGTCCAAACTCGTCGCCCGCCAGAAGCATGGGGGTGCCTTGTGACAAAAGCAGAGTTGCAAACATGGCGCGGCGCACTGTATCGCGAACATGAAGGATGCCCGGGTCTTCGCTTTTCCCTTCCTCTCCCCAGTTGGTACTATAGTTCTCACCATGTCCGTCCTGATTGTTTTCTTCATTGGCCTCATTATGGCGTTCATTGAAACTGACGACATCCATGAGGGTGAAACCATCATGCGCTGTCAAAAAATTCACAGAACTCCATGGGCGCCTGCCTTTGCGTTCAAAAATGTCGCCTGATCCGGTCAGGCGGGCGGCCAGTAGGCCTCTTTGTCCTTCGTCCCCTCTCCAGAAGCGTCGGCTTGTGTCTCGATAACTGTCGTTCCATTCCACAAAACCCGGTGGATGGTTGCCAATCTGGTACCCTCCCGGTCCCGGATCCCAAGGTTCTGCAATCAGTTTAAGAGAAGACAGAAGAGGGTCTTGCCTTAAAATATCAAAAAAACCACTTCGTGGATCAAAGCCATACTCTTCACGGCCTAATGTGGTGCATAAATCAAAGCGAAAACCGTCAATGTGAAATGCCTCAGCCCAGTAGCGCAGTGAATCTATGACCATTTGCAAAACACGTGGATGAGAGAGATTAAGCGTGTTTCCACATCCTGTATCATTGATACAGCAGCGCAGATTGTCCGGTGCCAGACGATAATAACTGGCGTTGTCCAGGCCGCGATAACAGAGCGTTGGGCCGAGTTCGTTCCCTTCCGCAGTGTGATTGTACACCACATCCATTATGACTTCGATGCCCGCAGCATGTAAAATTCGGACCAACGTGCAGAGATCTGAGGGAGAGCCTGAGGTAATGTAGCCTGTATGAGGCACAAAAAAAGATAGAGTGTTGTAGCCCCAGTAGTTTACTAGGCCCTTGTCTTGCAGATATCGATCCGTCAGAAAAGCCTGAACTGGCATCAGTTCCAGTGTCGTGATACCCAGATTTTTAAGGTAGGACACAAACCAGTTTTCACATAGGGCTGCAAATGTTCCCCGTTTAGAGAATGGGATATCCGAACGTAGCATGGAAAGGCCGCGCGGATGTGCTTCCATAATGACGGTGTCTTCCCATGGCACATGAGGGCGTTTGTCGTCTCCCCAGTCAAAAGCGTGATGGCAGACAACGCTGCGTGGCATATAAGGAGCACTGTCTCTTCTGTCCTGAGTTAAATCTGCTCGTGCGGCGTTAATGCGATAACCGAACAGGGCATCAGTCCATGTCAGGCGACCTGCCATTCCTCGTGCGTAAGGATCAAGGAGAAGCTTGTGAGGGTTGAAGCGGTGCCCTTGCATTGGCTCGTAATTACCAAAAGCGCGGAAACCATACAGGGTGCCGGGACGCGCACCGGGAAGATACCCATGCCAGATTTCATCTGTGTATTCCGGTAATTTATAACGGTGAGATTCCTTGCGGGACGAGGAATCAAATATGCACAGTTCAATACGTTGGGCGTGGCCGGAAAACACAGCAAAATTAACGCCGTTTCCATCCCACGTGGCACCCAGAGGATAAGGTCGTCCAGGCAGAAGGGCATCACTCCATGATGTCATCCGGCTCCTCCTTCATGTTGTAGATACAAGACACTCAAAGGGGGGAGATACAAAACACACGATTGCTCATAACCGTGGGACACAATCTGCTCCGTGCTGCGCCCGCCAGCGTTGCCCGTTCCCCCTCCCCCATAATCGTCTGCGTCTGTGTTCAGTCTTTCTGCCCACCAGCCGGGAAGAGGAACACCTATCCGATAATCGATGCGCGGTACGGGCGTCATGTTACACACAACCAGAACCGGTTTTCCGTCATCTCCATATCGAAGCCACGCAAACACGCTGTTTTCTGTGTCATTGCCAATGATCCACGCAAATCCATCAGAATGAGTATCGTGTTGGTGAAGAGCAGGCTCCGTGCGGTGCAGCCGGTTCAGGTCTCTGACCAGCGCATGCATTCCCCGCCCCCACGGGGTATCAAGCATGTTCCAGGCAAGTTCCCCGTGAGGATCCCACTCTTCCCATTGGGCAAGCTCAGCCCCCATGAACAGCAGTTTTTTTCCAGGATGGCCCCACATGAAAGCGAGATAAGCGCGTAATCCTGCGTAGCGCGTGCCGCCTTCTCCTGGCATGCGAGAAAGAAGAGATCCTTTCCCATGCACAACTTCATCGTGAGAAAGGGGAAGAACAAATTTTTCGGAAAAAGCGTAGTGCAAACCGAAAAGAATGTTGTCATGGTGATAGCGGCGCCAGAGAGGATCACGGCTGATGTAGGATAAAGTGTCGTGCATCCACCCCATGTTCCATTTGTAAGTAAACCCAAGGCCAGCGCTGTCTACGCTGCGCGTGACACCTGGCCAGGCGGTTGATTCTTCCGCAATCATCAACGCAGTGGGCGCGTATTCAGCGACTGCGTGGTTCAGTTCCCGCAGGAATTCCACAGATTCAAGATTTTCCCGCCCGCCATAATAATTTGGCAGCCAGCCATTATGGGGGCGACTGTAGTCCCGGTACAGCATGGATGCCACGGCATCTACACGCAGCCCATCAACATGATATTGAGTAAGCCACATCAAGGCACTGGCAATAAGAAAACCTCGGACTTCATTTCTTCCCACATTATAAATAAGGGTATGCCAATCGGGATGCAGGCCCTCTCGTGGGTCCTGGTGTTCAAACAGGCATGTGCCATCAAAACGCGCCATGCCATGAAGGTCATTGGGAAAATGCGCCGGAACCCAGTCCAGAATGACCCCCAAACCGGCCTGGTGACATGCGTCTATGAAAGAGGCCAACTGCTGCGGGGTACCTTGTCGCGGCATGGGAGCGAACAGTCCCAATGGTTGATAACCCCATGAGCCATCAAAAGGATGAGCCATGATGGGCATAAGCTCAATATGCGTAAAACCGAGGTCAACAACGTAGGGAATAAGAGTTTCTTTAAGTTCATCCCATGTCAGAATACGCGTGCCATCTTTATCGGGGCGTCGCCATGAGCCGACATGGCATTCATAAATTGAGAGAGGAGCATTTTCTGCGTGGAATGAGGAGCGGCGAGCCATCCATTCTTCATCATGCCATTCAAAATCTAAAGGAGAGGCAACAACAGATGCGGTGGCTGGTGGAATTTCGGATGCCAATGCAAAA